>CAZKBQ010000063.1:0-28033 GCA_964550855.1 uncultured Anaerolineae bacterium | reverse complement strand
GCGCGCACGCCACCATCGTGTGCGGCACCACCATCGGCCGCTGGGCGATGATCGGGGCGGGCGCGGTGGTGACGCGCGACGTGCCGGATCACGGTCTGGTTTACGGCAATCCGGCGCGGCTGCACGGTTTTGTGTGCGCGTGCGGGGAAAAGCTGGTGAAACAGGGCGCGGGAGATGAGGCGGTGTTGATGCTCTGCCCCAAATGCGGGAGAGAAGTGGCGATTCCAACCGTCGACTACGCGCGGCTGGCGCGTTGAGTTTTCATTCACTAAGGAGCCATTATGATTCCCATTTCAAAGCCGTTCATTGGCGAGACCGAAAAACAGGCGGTGATGGAGGTGTTGGACAGCGGCATGCTGGCGCAGGGGCCGCGCACCGCCAGGTTTGAGGAACGTTTTGCGGAGGTGTGCAGCGTCAAGCACGCCATTGCCACGTCCAGCGGCACGACGGCGCTGCACCTCGCGCTGCTGGCACACGGCATCGGCCCCGGCGACGAAGTGATCACGACGCCGTTCACCTTCATCGCTTCGGCCAACAGCATCCTGTTCACGGGCGCCAGACCGGTGTTTGTGGATGTCGATCCCGAAACCTTCAACATCGATCCGGCGTGCGTCGAAGCGGCCATTACGCCGCGCACCAAAGCCATCATGCCGGTGCACCTGTACGGCTACGTGTGCGACATGGACGCGCTGCAGGCCATCGCCGATCGGCACGGCCTGGTGATTGTGGAAGATGCCTGCCAGGCCGTGGGGGCGGGTTACCACGGCCGCAAAGCCGGCAGCTTCGGCACGGGCTGCTTCAGCCTGTACGCGACGAAGAACGTGATGTCGGGCGAAGGCGGCATGATCACCACCAGCGATGATGACCTGGCGCAGAAATGCCGCATGCTGCGCAATCACGGCATGCAGCGCCGCTATTATCATGACCTGCTGGGCTTCAATTTCCGCATGACGGATCTGTGCGCCGCCATCGGGCTGGCACAGCTCGATCGGTTGGAGGATTTTACGCAGAAGCGCCGGGCGAATGCCGCGTACCTGAATTCAAGGATCGAAAGCGTAATCACGCCCAAGGTGAAGGATGGGTACGATCACGTCTGGCACCAGTACACCATCCGCGTGGACGGCGGACGCGACCGCGATGCAGCCGTGAAGCAGTTGACCGAGGCCGGCATCGGCACGGGCATCTTCTATCCGGTGCCTGCGCACCAGCAGGGCTACATGCGCGAGATCGTGGGCGACGTTCACCTGCCCGCCGCCGAGCAGCTGGCGAAGGAAGTGATCTCGCTGCCAGTGCATCCGCAGTTGACGGCAGCTGATCTGGACACCATTGTGACGGGGGTCAACAGACTGTAGCATGATGATAGCCAACATCCGCGAACTTCTGACCGCCCGCGACCTGCTGTACATGTGGTCGTGGCGCGAAATCCGCACTCGCTACAAGCAGTCGATGCTCGGCATGGGCTGGGCCATTGTGCAGCCGCTGGCGATGACGATCGTGTACGTGGTGGTCTTCACGGCCATTGTGCGCGTGCCCAGCGACGGCATTCCGTATCCGCTGTTCGCCTACACCGCGCTGCTGCCGTGGACGTTCCTGGCGTCCAGCATCAGCACGGGCGTGCCCAGCCTGGTGGCCAACATGGGGCTGGTCACCAAGATCTATTTTCCGCGCGAAGTGCTGCCGCTGGCCGCCGTCATCGGCCGCCTGTTCGATTTCATGTGGGCGTCGGTGGTGCTGTTGGGTATGCTGCTGATCTATCAGGTGACGCTCACGCCCGCCATCCTGTGGCTGCCGCTGCTGCTGGCGCTGCAGGTGGTGTTAACCATTGGTGTGGTGCTGCTGGGCGCGGCCTTAAATGTGGCCTATCGCGACGTGGGCCAGTTGATCCCGCTGGTGACACAGATCTGGATGTATGCTTCGCCCGTCATCTATCCGGTCAGTCTGGTGCCCGATCGGTTCCACGTGCTTTACTACCTCAACCCCATGGCCGGCTTGATCGATGGTTATCGCAACGCGCTGCTGCTGGGCAAAGCGCCCGACGGGCTGGGCCTGCTCCTGTCGGTGGCGATGTCGATCGTGATGATGCTGGCTGGTTACGCCTACTTTAAGAAAGTCGAAGTCACTTTCGCGGACATTATCTGATGAAACCTTTCGTACGATTCGAGCACGTATCCAAACGCTATTCGCTGGGCGAACAACGCCGCAGCGTACGCGATCTGGCCACCGACGTGGGGCGACGGCTGCGCGGCCAGCGCGCGGCTGAGAGCGCCCGCGTGCTGTGGGCCCTGCGCGACTTCAGTTTTGAGGTCGGCCCCGGTGAAGCGCTGGGGATCATCGGGCCCAACGGTTCCGGCAAGACGACCACGCTGAAGCTGCTGTCGCGCATCACTTATCCCACAGACGGCAAGGTCGAGGTGACCGGCCGATCGGCCGCGCTGATCGAACTGGGCGCGGGTTTTCACCCCGAACTGTCCGGGCGCGAGAACATCTACCTGAACGGCACAATTCTGGGCTTGAAGCGCAAGGAGATCGACGCACGCTTCGACGAGATCGTGGAATTCGCCGGGTTGGAGCGCTTTATCGACACCCCCGTCAAACGCTACTCATCGGGCATGTATGCACGCCTGGGCTTCAGCGTGGCCGTACACGTGAACCCCGACGTACTGCTGGTGGATGAAGTGCTGGCCGTGGGCGACATGAACTTTCAGAACCGCTGCTACGACCGGATGCGGCAGCTGCGCACCGGCGACCGGGCCATTGTCTTCATCTCGCACAATCTGTTTGCGGTGCGCGATCTGTGCACCAAGGCCGTGTTTCTGTCACAGGGCCAGGTCATCGCAGCCGGCGCCACCGACGAGGTGATCCAGGCGTACAAGAACCACGCCGTGATCGAGCAGCAGACCGACGGGTCGCGGCCCGGCGCGGCTGTCACCATGGACCAGGCCGACGACGCACCGATTCGCATCACGCGCGTGCAGTACCTGGATGCAAACGGCGAGCCGGCCGACTCGTTTCAGTTCGGCCAACGCATGCTGGTGCGCATCGGCTACGAGGCTCACCAGCCCGTGCAAGACCCGACGTTTTCGCTGGTCTTCATCCGCGCCGACGGCACGGTGTGCGAAGGCACGTCCACGGTGTTGTGCGAACAGCAACCGGGACTGGTGCAAGGCAGCGGTTACTTTGAATTCGTCATCGACGCCCTGACGCTGACGCCCAATCTCTATACCCTGGAAGTCGCCATCAGCGCCAAGCACGTCTTCATCTACGACTATTTTCACGGGCGCGAATCGTTCCGCGTGGAGACGGCGCTGCCCATTCACTTCCCGCAGTTCGTGGCGATCCTGTCAGGCGAGTGGCGCCTGACCCGCAACGGCAGCGGCGCGCAGGTACTGGGCGGCTGGCGCGGGCTGGGCGAAGCATCGCGCGATTTATTGGAGAAAGTTCCAGGATAAGGCTATGTCGGTGTCTGACATCCAACCCGATCGATCCTCGGCGCGAGGCCGGCTGCGCGCGGCACTGAGCGGGCTGCCGGGCTATCGGCCGCTCCGCAACTTCTTCTACTTCGTCACGGTGTACGTCGCGTGGCCGCCATTCTATCTGCTGTGGGTGCTGCCGCGCACCTTGTACCGCCTGTGGCGCGACGTGATCGCCGTGCGCGACGACCGTGACGACCCGGTGCTGGCCTACGCCTATGCGACGCCTTCCTACGTATTGTGGTACGACCGCGTGGCGCGCGACATCCGCACGTACGGCCCAAACGGCTACGCCTACGGCGATGCGCTGGGCGCCGCCATCGGCGATCGGTTTTTCCAGCACATCTTGTCTTACGGCTGGTTGTTCGGAGCGCTGGGGCCGCGTCGCTACGCCCTGCTGTCTGGCACGATCTTTCTCGTATCATTGATCGCCGCCGGCGCGCTGCTGGGGCAAGTCTGGCTGGGCGTCGTCGTGGCGCTGCTGGCGGCGGGCAGCGCGCCGTTCTTCATGCCGCTGCTGCACCTGAGCAAGCCGGAAAACTTCGGCTGGGCGTTCCTGCCCGTCACGCTGTGCTTCATGCTGCGCGGCGAAGTCGGACTGGCGGCGGCGGCTTTGTTCATCCTGTCGATCACCAACATCACGATGGTGATCCCGGCGGCGGTGATGGCGGGCGCGTTATGGGTGGGCGGCGCCCTCCCGATCGGCGATCTCATTCTCATCGGTCTCCCGTCAGCCGTCAAGCTGGGCTGGCAATTTCTGCGCTTTGGCCTGCACGGCGGCTTCAAACAATTCGCCGCCGTCATCGGCGGCACGGGCAAGACGCAGGCCACGCTCACCTCGCCGGAATATCTGCGCTACTGGCGCACCGTGCTGCCCGCGCACCAGATCATCATCGCCGCGTATCTGCTCTTGATCGCCGCGTTGATCCTGTCGGGCGCGCCGCTGGCCGCACTGCTGGCCTTCAGCGTGCCGCTCGTGTTGCAGCTCGTCAACTTCCGCCTGTTCCGCTGGGCCGATCATCAAACTTTCATTCGCCTGTACACGGCGTTTGCGCTGGTGTTTGCCTTGTTCGTGCCGACGTGGATATACGTAGCCGCCCTGATCATCTATTTATATGCCTTCAGGCCCCATCTGTGGATCGAGGCCGGCGCGCACCAAAAGGACATCCTGCCGGACTGGGATCGGCTCGATCGGTATCCGCACACGACGCCGGTGCGCCTGGGCAAGGCGGGCGTGGACGAAGTGCGAGACTTCTTTGCAGCCGTGCCCGACAATGCGCGCATCCTGTGGGAGGCGATCGATCCATACACGGACAATCCCGCCGAGCTGCGCCCGTTTAACAACCTGGCCGGTTGGCTGCTCACGCCGCGCGGTATCGAGCTGTATCCCGACGATTGGCTACGCGGCCTGCAGCCGGAATGGTACGCCGCGCGCTGGGCGACCCTGCGCGAGTCGCTGCCAATGGCCGAGGCGGCCGCAATCTGCGACGACGTGGGCGCGCAGTACGTGCTGGCTGCGAGTGACGCCTTCGCGCAACATGTGATCGATCAAGGCGGCAAGCTGCAGGGCACGCTGCCGCGCGAGGTGCTGACGCGCACCTGCCTGGGCGAGAAAGCGCCCGACGTGACGCTGCGCCTGATCCGCATGCCGGTGGACACCGGCCTGACCGAACCGCCGGTTGATCTGCGGCGGCAGCCCAACGCGCTGTCGTTCACCGCCGCAGCGGCTACGACGATCTTCGTCAAGCACAATTATCATCCCGGCTGGCAAGGCGCGGTGAGTGGGCAAGCAGTGACAATCAGGAAGGCGCAGCGCCATCACCTCACCGGCATGGAGATCACGGCACCGGCCGGCGGCAAAGTGCAGCTGTGGTTCAAAGCGGGGTGGCTGCTATGAGCGAACGTCAGGCCCTGGTCAGTATTGTGCTGCCCACTTACAACGCCGAGCGGTTTCTGCGCGAGTCTATGGACAGCTGTCTGGCGCAGACGCACGCCGCGCTCGAGTTGATCATCGTGGACGGCGGCTCCACCGACCGGACGCTGGCGATCGTCAGTAGTTATACTGATCCGCGCGTGAAGTTGATCCACCAGCCGGCCAATTCCGGCAAGCTGCCCGGCGCACTGACGCTGGGCCTGCAAAACGCGCACGGCGAGTATCTGACGTGGATGCAGGCCGACTGCTGGTATCAGCCGCGCGCAATCGAACTATTGGTGCAGTATCTGGACAAGCACGCCGACGTGGACTTGGTGTACGCGCCTTACGCAAACGTGGACGAAGACGGGCAACCGCTGGGCGATGGTTACACCGCCCCGGTGGACGACCTGATCGATCACAACTGCGTGGGCATGTACCACTTGTGGCGGCGGCGCGT
The DNA here is from genome assembly GCA_964550855.1 of uncultured Anaerolineae bacterium. Taxonomy (GTDB): domain Bacteria; phylum Chloroflexota; class Anaerolineae; order Fen-1058; family Fen-1058; genus JAGOBP01. The sequence goes on along the minus strand of CAZKBQ010000063.1, from coordinate 22,191 downwards.
CACCGAGGCGGTGGGCGGCTTCGACGTGAATACGTATCTGGCCGAAGATTACGAGTACTGGCTGCGCATCGCCCAGCGCTTCAAGCTGGCCTACTTCACCGACCTGCCCGAACCGATGTATTACTACCGCTTCCATCGTGATGCCCTGACCTTCATGGGGTACACCATGTATCGCCGCAATCGCATCGCCGCGCAGTTCAAGCGCCAAAAGTTCGGCCTGTCGCGCGCCAAATATCGCAAAGAGATGGGCTGGGCTCACCTGAACGAAGCGTTTGCGCGTCATCAGCACGGCGAGCGTTTCAGCGTGACGCGCCATGTGGCGGCCGGCTTTTACTACGACCCGTCTTATCTGCGCAACCTCGGCGCGATTTCGATCGGGCTGGAAGGGCTGATCGGGCCGGGGTTGATGGCGAAACTGCGCGCGCTTTCGAAGCGACTGCGAGGCGGCGTGCAGCCTTCCACCACGAGTAGGTGACGTGATCCGACTACGCTGGTTGATAGGTCTCATCACCCTGGTGATCGCGCTGGGGCTGATCGCCCCGATCGGGTTGGCGCAGTCCGGCGGCACGCCGTGGAGCGTGCCGGAGAACTTTTCGCAACAACCCGACGGCTATTCTGAAGCGCCGACAGTGATGTGCGATCAGTATCAAAACGCGCACGTTTTCTGGATGGAACGTCTGGACAACAACGCGACATCCGTGCTGTATTACCGCAACAATGTCGGTGGGACGTGGACGCCGCCGCTGGATGTGGTCATCGCCGGGCCGATGCTGGGTATGTCGGCCGTGCTCACCAACGATAACACTGCGCACGTCATCTGGCAAACCTCGTATCGCGGCGACGTATACTACACGCAGGCGCCACTGGCCGAAGCCACCGACGCCAAGGCCTGGCAGCCGCCCACCATACTGGCCTCGCAGGTGGGCGGCAGCAATCTGTTTACCGACGAGCGTGGTGGCCTGTACGTCGTGTACGATCAGCCGGATGACAACAACACCATTCATGCCTTTTTCCTGATCCGTTCGCTTGACGGCGGGCAGACGTGGGACGAACCAACCAATATCTTTACCATCAGCGCGCCCGTGCCGGCAGCCATCCCGGGGCGCATCCGCGTGGACGGCCGCGGTCGTTTTCATTTCGTCTATCAAATCCGCTCGCTACAATACGGCGTCTATTCATTCGTGGGCTATCGGCGCTCGCTCGATCGCGGCGTCACCTGGAGCACGCCCCTGGAGCTGGCCTCGGGCAACACCTCGCCCGGCGTTGATCAGATCGGCGTGTTCACGTTCGGCAATGACGAAGTTCATCTGACCTGGGATCAGCCCGAACGCCGGCATCAATGGTCATACGACGGTGGCGAGACCTGGAGCCAGCCGGTCACGATTATGGAGCTGGGCGCGGCGTTTGGCGGCCTCAACGTGCTGGCCAAGGACAGCGCAGGCACGCTGCACGTCATCTCGGCGGTGGGCGACGGCGTCTATCACGCCACGTGGGACGGCCAGAACTGGAACCCGCCGGAAGCCATCGATCGACGCTTCATCGATCCGCACAATCAAAGTCTCGCCATTTGCGAAGGAAATCGCCTGCACGTGGTCTATAACGATCGCACCGGTGAAACCGAAGTCTGGTATGCCACGAAACAGGTGAACACGCCGCGCATCGCCGCGCAGCCGCTGCCCCAGCCGACGCCGGAACCAACCGCTACCGCCGCGCCCACCGTTGTGCCCGTTGTCACTGCCACGACCGAATCGACCCTCAGCCCGATCAGCCTGCAGCAGCCGCGCTACGATTCCGGGGAGTCCGCGCTGCCGATCGTACTGGGCGCACTCACCGTGGTCGCCCTGCTGATCGGCGTGGCGGGGGCGCTGTTTGTCCGAACGCGCAGTTGAGGCCCGTCATAATGCCCACGATCAGCGTCCTGATGCCCGCGTATAACGCGGCCCGGTATATTGCCCAAACGCTCGACAGCCTGCTGGCGCAGACGTTTGCCGACTGGGAACTCGTCGTGGTGGACGACGGCTCCACCGACGCGACGCCCGACATCCTGGCGGGTTACGTCGATCCACGTATCTGCGTGATCCGGCAGGCCAACGGCGGCGAGGCGCGCGCCCGCAACACCGCGCTCGATCACGCGGCGGGCGAATTCATCGCCTTTCTGGACAGCGACGATCTCTACACGCCCAATGCCCTGAGCGACATGGTTGGGTTTATGCGCGCCCACCCGGAGTGTGACGCGGCTTTTGCCGACGGTTATTTCTGCGACGAGCACAACACGCCGTTGATGCGCCTGTCCGAACATCGCCCCGGCATTTATACCGGTCACATTTTGGAACAGGTGGTCTTAAGCGGCAGCGTGATCACCGTGCCGGTATGCACCATCGTGCAGCGGGCGATCATCGAGCAGTATCACCTGCGTTTCGATCCACAGTTTGTCATCGGCCCCGATTGGGACTTCTGGATTCACGTGGCGCGCGTAGCCAATTTCGGTTACATCGACGCCGTCACCTGCCTATATCGCGTGCACCAGACCAACATCACGCGCACCTCGGGCCGCCAGCGCCGCGTGGACGATCTGGTGCGCGGCCGATTGAAGGTGATGAATTCCGATTGGTTTGTCGAACTATCGGCGGGCACACGCCGCCAGTTTTTCTTTGATCTGCTGCTGGGGCTGCTGAAAGATGCGCCCGATCAACAAGCGCACATTTTGGACAGCGCGCCATTTCAGACGCTGCCCGCGGCCGATCAGGCGGCCCTGTGGCGGCAGGTGGGCGTCGATCACCTGCCGCAGGCAGCAGCGTATGACTTTGCCGTGCGGTGTCTGGCGCGCGCGCAACAACTCGATCCCGCCGATCGCAAGGGCCGGCTGGTGATGACGGCCGCGCGGCTGGGCGGACGCCCCGCGGCGATGACGTTGATTCGCGGCTGGCAGGCTGCGCGCTACGCAATGGATCGCATCCGGCGCGCCCGCCGCAGCGGACCAAAGCCTGTGCCGTCGGCGCTGCGGCCGGTGGGCAATTGATGACCATGATCCGATCGCTCGATCAATTTGAACAGAAAGTGGAGCGCAAACTGCAGTTGTGGCGCGGACAGATGGCGCGCTGGCGCGGCGCGCACGCCGGCGTCCGCTTTGGCCTCGGCCGGCAAGTGCGACTGCTGTATCCGGCCTGTTTGTTTGCGGACGACGACGTGACCATCGACGACTTCGGCTACCTGCACTGCCTGTCCACGCGCGGCGTGCGCATCGGCGCCCACAGCAGCATTGACCGCAACGTGTGGCTGCACTGCGGCGGCCGGCCCGGCGATAGCGCGCACGGCTTCTTCGAGATGGGCGAACATTCGTATATTGGCGCGCACGCCGTACTGGGCGCCGGCGGCGGCATCCGCATTGGCGCTCACGTGCTCATCGGCCAGAACGTCAACATCCACGCGGAAAGCCACGTCTTTGCCGACGCGAGCCGACGCATTGACGAACAGGGTCTGTCATACGAGGGCGTGGTGATCGAAGACGATGTCTGGATCGGCTCAAAGGCCACCATCGTGGACGGCGTCACCATCGGGCGCGGGGCCGTCATCGGCGCGGGCGCAGTGGTCACCCGATCGATCCCGCCGTACGCCATCGCGGTGGGCGTACCGGCCCGCGTTGTGGGCACACGCGGAGCATCAACGTGAAGATCGCCGTTTACCACAATCTGCCGTCGGGTGGCGGCAAGCGCGCTCTATACGAAATGACACGCCGTCTGGCCGAACGGCATACTGTCGATGTGTACACGCTGTCCACGGCGAATCACGACTTCTGCGATCTGCGTCCGCTGTCACACCAGCACAGCGTGACGCCGTTCGCACCGCTCAAACTGGCGCGGCGGCCGTTTGGCCGACTGAATCAGGGCCTGCGCACATTGGATTTGTTCCGCGTGCGGCAGGTTCAGCGCGACGTGGCACGGCGCATCGACGCGGGCGGCTACGATGTCGTCTTCGCGCACAACTGCCAGTTCGCCCAAAGCCCCGCCGTGCTTGAATTTCTGTCCACGCCCGGCGCGTACTATTGCGCCGAGCCGCCGCGGTTGATGTACGAACCTCCAATCGCGCGGCCATACAACACCTTCAGCCGCGCGCAACAGATCGGCAACTGGTTCGATCCGCTGCCGGGCCTGTACCGCGCTACACTCAAACACTTCGATCGGCGCGCACTGCGCGCGGCCGATCTGGTGCTCACCAACTCGGCCTATTCGCGCGAGGCGCTGTACCGCATCTACGGCGTGTTTGCCCACGTTGGTTATCTGGGCGTGGACATCGAGCGCTTCACGCCCTTGAAGCTGCCGCGCCAAGACTTCGTGTTATCCGTGGGCATGTTGAATCCGGCCAAGGGCTTCGACTTCATCATCCGCAGCCTGGCGTTGATCGATGCGGCGCGCCGACCCCGCCTGGTGTTGGTGGGCAACGCCGCCGATCAACGTGAACGCGCGTATCTGGAAAATCTGGCGCGCGATTCTCGCATTGATCTGCAAATCAAAACTCAGATCAGCGATGAAGAACTGGTGCGGCTGTACAACACGGCCCGATTGGTGGTCTATGCCCCGATCATGGAACCGTTCGGCTTTGTGCCGCTGGAAGCGATGGCCTGCGGCACGGCCGTGGTGGGTGTGCGCGAAGCGGGCGTGCGCGAGAGCGTGATCGACGGGGAGACCGGCCGGCTGGTCGATCGCGATCCGGCGCAGCTGGCCGCCGCGATCAACGCGCTGCTCGATCGGCCCGCCGAAGCCGATCGGTTGGGAAGCAACGGCCGACAGCGCGTGGCAACGCAGTGGACGTGGGACGCCGCCGTCGAAACGATCGAAGACCACCTTCGGCAGGCGGCTCGCTGAATGGATCAGGCGTCGATGGGCCGGGCGGGCGCAGGGGATCGGTCGGAAACAGGCCGGACGTTTGAGCATCGAACCATGACACCGCGCGTGGGCGTAATCGTGCTGAACTGGCAAAAGGCGGCCGAAACCATCGCCGTGATCGACGCGCTGAAGGGCGCGACGTATCCGAACGTCGAGATCGTCGTGGTGGACAATGCGTCGCCCGACGGTTCCGGCGCGGCGATTGCGCGGGCGCGGCCCGACGTGACATACTTGCAAAGCGGCGCCAATCTGGGTTACGCGGGCGGCAACAACCTGGGCCTGCGACACGCGCTGGCGAACGGCGCGGACTACGTGGTTCTACTAAATCCCGACGTGACGCTTGAGCCGGGCTTTCTGGAGCCGCTGATCGAGGCGTGCCGGGCGCACGACGATAACGCCGCCGTGACGCCGATGGTGTGCGAGCAGGAACGCCCGGACGTCATCTGGGGCATGGGCGGCCACATCGATTGGCGCACGGCGACGACCCGGCATCTGCATCACGGCGAGCGCCGCGCCGACTGGCAGACACGCCCGCCGTTTGAAGTGGATTACGCGCTGGGCGTGGCCCTGGGCGCGCCGCGCCGCGTGTGGGAGCGAGTGGGCTTACTGGAAGAATCGTATTTTCTGTATTACGAAGAAACCGACTGGTGCGTGCGGGCGCGGCGCGCCGGCGTCGCGCTGCTGGCCGTGCCGGGCAGCTGCATCTGGCATGAATCAGCTGCGCACGGGGGACGCACGGCGCCGTACATCACGTATTACATGACGCGCAATGCGCTGCGCTTTTTGCGGCGCAATCTGCCGGGCCGGCAAAGCGTGGGGCCGATCCTGCGCTCGACGATGCAGTCCGTGTGGTATGCAACCGGCGACCTTCGGCACGGACAGGCCGAGCGGGCGCGAGCGCGGCTGCGCGGCCTGCGCGATTTTGCGCTGGGACGATCGGGGCCGTTGTCATGAAGATACTGGCGTTATCGACGTGGTATCCGTTTCCGCCCGACAACGGTTCGAAGATCAGGGCATATTATCTGCTGCGCGAAGTGTGCCGCGCGCACGACGTGGCTTTGATCGCCTTCAATCCCGATGGGACCACACCGGCCGATCGGACGCTGCCGCTGAGCGAGGCGATCGTCGTTCAGGTCGATCCGTTTCGGCACGTGCACGCGCCGCAGATCGTCAAGTACGCCTCGCCAATCCCGCTGGCGTTCTGGCCCAGTCGTGACATGCAGACGCAGGTGCAGCGGCTGATCGAGCGCGAGCCCTGGGATGCGATCGTGGCGATTCAGACGCCGGTGGGCGGTTACGCGCGGCAGGCCACCCACACGCCGCGCATCATCGATGTGGACACGGCGTTCAGTTATCAGATGTGGGAACGTTTCCGCGGCCGGCGCGATCCGCGCACCTGGCTGAGCTGGCAGAAAACGCGCCGGTATGAGGCGCGGTTGTTCAAACAATTTGACGCGCTCACCATCGCGGCCGATCACGAAGTGGCATTCCTGCAAGCCGAATTGGGGTGCGCCGCGCCGATCGAGGTGATTGCCAACGGCGTCGATTGCGAGGTCAACCGCCCCAACGGTTTTGCGCGCACGCCGGGCCGCCTGATCTACAATGGCGCGTTGACCTACAGCGCCAACTACGACGCCATGCAGTTCTTTCTCAGAGACATATACCCGCTGATCAAGCAGCAGCAGCCGCAGGTCACGCTGGCCATCACCGGCTCGACCCGCAATGTCAACACGGCGGCGCTGGCGCTGGACGACAGCGTCACGCTGACGGGTTACGTGGACGACATCCGCGCGGCGGTGGGCGGCAGCGATGTGGCGGTGATTCCGCTGCGACAGGGAGCGGGTACGCGCTTGAAGATTCTGGAGGCGATGGCGTTGGGCGTGCCGGTGGTGTCCACGTCGAAGGGCGCCGAGGGGCTGGCAGTGCGCCACGGCGAGCATTTGCTCATCGCCGATGAGCCGGGCGACTTTGCGGCGCAAACCCTGCGCGCGATGAACGATGTGTCGCTGCGGCGCGCCCTCGTCGATAAGGCGCGCCGGCTGGTGGAGAGCCGGTATAATTGGATTGAGATCGGCCGGCGCTTCCGCGAGGTGATTGAGCGCGCGGTCGAGCGCCGTGGCCGCGAAGATCGATCGGGTACGGGCTGAAAACGCCATGATTACACTTCCGAAAAATATCGTCGTCCCGAGGCGGGTCTGGCTTGCGCTGGTGGTCATCGGCGTGCTGGCCGCGTCGTTTTATCTGGGACGCCGCCCGTCGCCGTTGTATTTGCTGGCGCCCATCGGCCTGGCGGGGCTGCTGATCTTGCTGCGCTTTCCGCGGCTGGGCCTGCTGGCGACGATTACGGTGGCGCTGTTGATCCCGGTGGCAATCAGCACCGGCACTGAGGTCAGTCTGAATCTGGCCGCGCTGACCGTGCCGGCTTTGTTTCTAGTGTGGCTGTTGAGCCGCATGTACAACGGTCGGCTGGACTTTACGCCGTCGCGCACCAATCGGCCGCTGATTTTGTTCCTGGTGTTGGGGCTGTTGTCGATCTTCATCGGCAACGTCATCTGGGATCCGGCTGTGCCGCGTTCGGATAAGTTCATCATTGTGCAGTTTGCGCAGTGGGGGATCTTCGCGTTTTCGGCGGCCATCTACTGGCTGGTGGGCAATCTGGCGCGTGAAGAGGTGTGGCTGAAGCGCTTGATGGCCGCGTTTCTGCTGATGGCGGGCGGACTGGCGATCGGGCGTGAACTGCCCGGCGGCACCGAATTGGTGAACACGGTGGGCACATTTGCGGTCAATCGCGCGCCGTTCTGGTTGCTGCTGGCCGGGCTGGCCGCGGGGCAGCTGCTGTATAACCGGTCGCTGTCGCGGTCGTGGCGCATCTTTTTGATGGCTGCGCTGGTCGGTGTGCTGCTGTACGCGTTCGGCGATCAGCAGGAGCGCACGTCCAACTGGCTGGGCATCGCCGTGGTGCTGGCCGTGTTGATCTGGCTGCGTTTTCCGCGCATCCGCTGGCCGGTGCTCATCGCCGTCGGCGCGCTGACCGTGAGCGGCGTGCTGTTCACGTTTATTTACAACTACGCGGGCGGCGACGCCAAGTGGACGGAAAGCGGCGCGTCGCGCGGGGTGTTGATCGAACGGGTGATCGAACTGTCGATGCGCAATCCCATCACCGGCATCGGCCCGGCGGCCTATCGCCCGTATGGCTTCACGCGGCCGCTGTATTACGACGGCGCGCTGTGGATCGAGCCGCGCATCAACTCACACAACAATTACGTCGATCTGTTTTCGCAGACCGGCATTCTGGGGCTGCTGCTCTTCCTGTGGTTCATGATCGAGCTGGGCTGGCTGGGCTGGCGGCTGCGCAAAGTGTACACCACCGGGTTTACGGGCGGCTACGTCGCATCGATGCTGGCGGTGTGGGTGGGCATCATGGTCATCATGGCGCTGGCCGACTGGTTTCTGCCGTTTGTGTACAACATCGGCTTTCCGGGCTTTCAGGCCAGCGTGCTGGTGTGGCTGTTCTTCGGGGGTCTGCTGAGCCTGGAACGAATCCAGGCCGACGCGGCCGTCCATAGGCAAACGCGCTGAAACCGCCAAACATGGATCTGTCTGTTTTGATCGTCAACTGGAATACGCGCGATCTGACCGCGCAGTGTCTGGCCTCGCTGGCCGGAACAGCCGATCGGGTTGACGGCCAGACGCTGGATTATGGGCCTTATCGGGCCGAAGTCATCGTCGTCGATAACGCCTCGGCCGATGGCAGTGCGGCCCTGATCCGCGATCAATTTGGCTGGGCGCAGGTGATCGAAGCCGAAACAAATCTGGGCTTCGCCGGCGGCAACAACCGGGCCTACGCCACCAGCCGGGGGCGCTATGTATTGCTCCTTAACAGCGATACGGTCGTCCACGCCGGGGCCGTGCGGGCGCTGATCGACTTCATGGACGCGCAGCCCGACTGCGGCGCGGCCGGCGCACGGCTGCTCGATGCCGACGGCTCGCTGCAGCCGTCGTGCCAGCCCATGCTGACGCCGGGCCGCGAGTTCTGGCGCTTGATCTTTCTGGACGCAGTCTGGCCGCGCGCGACGTATCGCATGGCGCAGTGGGACACGCAGACGCCGCGTCGCGTGGAAGTGATCAAGGGCGCGTGCCTCTGCGTGCGGCGCGCCGCCCTGCCCGACGCCGCGGCCGTGTTGGACGAGCGTTATTTCATGTACACCGAAGAAGTGGATTTGTGTTATCGCCTGCTGCAGGCGGGCTGGGCGTTATACTGGGTGCCGCAGGCCGTGGTCACGCACTTTGGCGAGGCCAGCAGCCGCCAGAGTTACAATCGCATGTATGTGCAGTTGTATCGCAGCAAAATTCAATTCTATCGCAAGTATGGCGGCGAGTCGCGCGCGAGCCGCTACAAACGTCTGGTGCAGGTGGCATACGCGCCACGCTGGCTGGCGGCGCGCGCGCTCGCGCCGATCAAACCAACCGCCCGCCAACAAGCCCAGGTCTTTCGCCAACTCCTCGCCGAATTGCCCTCGATGTAAGCAAGAATACGTAACCCCGCCGAATAACCCGGCTTGCGTCTAAGACTCTAACCTATCTTACCCGCCAGACACATCGCGGGTGAGTTGGGCGTGCTTTGCAGAGTTTTTTGACCAAAGACATACACTTGATCGCATATTCCCACATCTTCTTAAACAGCGCGCAAACCGCTCCAACCTAGAATAAGCACGGTACAAGTCTGAAACCGGGTTGGGTGTCGTGCGCATCACGTACGTCTGTCTATCACCGTCGTTCGGCATGCATCAATACGCCGCAGATCTGGCCAATCGGCAGGTCGGCGCGTTTGACGACGAAACCGCAGCCCGCGCCGAAGTGACCGCCATCGTGCCGCGCAGCGCGCCGGTCGATCGATATGCACCGCGCGTCAAGGTGCGGCCCGCGGCCACCATTACGGGCACCGGTTTGCAGCGCTCCAACCTGAGCTGGCGCGGACTGCACGCCGTGCTGCGCGCCATCCGTGACTCCCGGCCCGACGTGGTGCACTTCACCGGCCCACACATCTGGAATCCGGTCCTGCTGTGGCGGTTGCACCGCGCGCACATTCCCACCATTCACACCGTGCACGATCTGGATCCGCACAGCGGCACCGGCTACGGGCGAATGCTCTATGCGTGGAACGATGCGATCTTCCGGCAAGCCGATCATATTTTGGTCCACGGGCAGATCTACCGCGCCCGATTGCTGGTGCGCGGCCTGCCGGCCCAGTCGGTAACCTACACGCCGCTGCTGCACCTGTGCGTGGGCTACGACACCGAGCGGGCACTGCACGGCCAGCCGCCGATCGCAGCCGCTCAACCGGTGGCCCTGTTCTTTGCGCGGCTGGAAGCATACAAAGGCGTGGATGTGCTGGTCGAAGCCATGCGCCAATTGCAGGCCGCCGGGCGCGAGCCGGACTTGCGCGCCATCATCGCGGGCAGCGGCGATCTGGCCGCGCTGGGTTCCGGCCCCCTGCCCGCCAACGTGGAAGTCCGCAATCGACTCATCGAGGATCAAGAAGCGCTGGAACTGTTCAGCCAATGCCGCGTAGTCGTGCTGCCGTATCGCGACGCGACGCAGACCGCGCTCATCGCGGCCGCGTATTTCTTCGGCAAGCCCGTCATCGTGACGCGGGCCGGGGCCTTGCCCGAATACGTGCTGGACAACGAAACCGGCTGGATCGTGCCGCCGGGCGATGCGGCTGCGCTGGCCGAAGCGCTGCACGCCGCCAATCGCGATGCGGCACGTCTGGCCGAGATGGGCGCGGCTGGACGCAGCTGGTATCACGACAAGCGCGCGGAGGAACGCCGCACGCTGCGACGCATGTATGAAACCGTCTCAAGCCAGGGGCGACTTCAAGTTGTGCTTACTGAGCAAGCGACTAGAGGGGAATATAGCCATGATTGAACACACGACTCAACCCAAGACTCCCATCAAACCCATCAACGGCGCATGGCCACGCCCGACGAGCGTGGTAACGCCGCCGACCGGTGCGGCCGCCAACCCTGCAGCCGCGCCAGACACAATCGGGCAGACTGCCGGCCGCCGGCTGCGCGTGCCCAGCCTGGGTCTGCGCGTATCTGAGCGCCGGCTGATGTTGATGGTCGTCGATACCTTGTTGGTAAATCTGGCATTGATCATCGCCCACACACTGGCGGGCAATCTGACGCCCATGCCCGACGCCCTGACGGGCAACTTAAAGTGGTTTGTATCGTTGACGATCGTCTGGCTGGGGACGGCGGTGTTCTTCGATTGTTATGACCTGGCCCGCTCGGCCAGTGTCACGGCCAGCGTGCGCGCCATCAGCCTGGCGCTGATTACGGCCAGCCTGATCTATGCGTTCCTGCCCTACTTCACGCCGATGCTGGACAGCCGCGGCCCGGCGTTTGTGATGTTCGTGCTAGCCTATGTGATGGTGGTGAGCTGGCGCGTGTTCTACGCGCGCGTGTTCGTGCAACCGTGGTTCGGACGCCGGGCCTTGATCGTCGGCGCGGGCACGGTCGGGAAGGCGCTGGCCGCCGCCATGCAGGCCGCGCCGCGCACCGATGCCAATCCGTTTCGCGGCACGGGCTACGAGGCCGTCGGCTTCATCGACGATGATCTGGCGCTGCGCGGCGAGACGATCTCGGGCGTGCCCGTCATCGGCGATCATCACAACCTGCTGGAACTGGCCAAGGTGCTGCACGTCAATGAGATCATTCTGGCGATCAGCAACACGCACGCCATCTCGGACGAGATGATGACGGCGCTGCTGAACTGCCGCGAGCAGAACATGCGCGTGGTGACCATGGCGACGGTGTATGAGCGACTGACCGGCCGCGTGCCAATTGAGTACGTGGGCCGCGACCTGCAGACCGTGCTGCCCATGGACGACAACGTCGGCGAGCGCCTTTATCAGGCGTTCAAACGCGGCATCGACATCGTGTCGGCGCTGGTCGGGCTGTCGATCATGGCCGTGGCGATTGTGCCCATCTGGATTCTGAACCTGCTGACCAGCCCCGGCCCGCTGTTCTACAAGCAGCGCCGCGTCGGCCAGGGCGGCCGCATCTTCGAGATGTACAAGTTCCGCTCCATGCGGCCCGACGCCGAGAAGGGCACGGGCGCCGTCTGGGCGCAGAAGAACGACGACCGCATCACGCCGGCGGGCAAGTTCATCCGCAAGACGCGCGTGGATGAGCTGCCGCAGTTCGTCAACGTGCTCAAGGGCGAGATGAGCCTGGTAGGGCCGCGGCCGGAGCGGCCGGAGTTTGTCAATGCGCTGGCGCTGATGGTGCCGTACTATCGCGCGCGGCACGCCGTGAAGCCGGGGATTACCGGCTGGGCGCAGATCAAGTTCAGTTACGGCAACACGCATCAGGATGCGCGCATCAAGCTGGAGCACGATCTGTACTACGTCAAACACGCCAGCCCGCTGCTGGACACGATGATCATGCTGCAGACTCTGCCGGTGATGGCGTCGGGCAAAGGGTTGTAGCGTGGCGCGAGTTCTGTATCTGACGCAGGTGCTGCCCTATCCGCTCAACACCGGGGCGCGCGTGCGGCAGTATTACGTGCTGCGGCAGCTGTCGCGCCGGCACGAGGTTACGCTGGCCTCGTTCGTGCGCGACGATGATCGGCCGGAGCATGTATCGCACTTGAAGGGCCTGTGCGCCGAAGTGTACACGGTGCCCATGGCGCGCTCCAAAGTGCGCGACGCGCGCGCCGTCATCCGGGGCCTGCTCACCGGCCAGTCGTTCGTCATCGTGCGCGACGAGATCGCGGCGATGCAGCAGCTGGTGGATGGTTTGCTGGCCGACGGCCGCTACGATGTGGTGCAGGCCGATCAGGTGGCGATGGCGCAGTATGGTCTGCGCGGCCGCGGCGTGCGGCGCGTCCTTGACCTGCACAACGCGATGTATCTGGTCACCGAGCGGCTGGCACGCAATCAACGGAATCCGCTCAAGCACGCCGTGGCGCAGCGCGAGACGCGGGCGCTGGCGCAGTACGAAGCGGAATTGTGCGCGAAGTTCGATCGGGTGGTGTTTGTCACCGACGAGGATCGAACACTGATCGAGCGGCAGATCGATCGGTTTGGCGTGCCGGCCGATCGATCGCACTTCACGACGATCCCGATCTGCATTGATCCGACCGACAAACCCGTCGTCGAGCCGGTCGCGCAGCCGTTTCGCGTGACGGCGTTGGGCGTGATGTTTTGGCCGCCCAATGCAGAAGGCGTGGCGTGGTTTGCGGATGAGATCTGGCCGCAGGTGCGGGCGGCTCAACCACAGGCCGTGCTGACGATCGTGGGCAAGAATCCGCCCGATTATCTGACGCGGCTGAACGGGCATGACGGCATCGAGGTGACCGGCTTCGTGCCGGACGTGAAGCGCATCCTGGCGGAGACGGCGGTGTTCATCGTGCCGCTGCGCGCGGGCGGCGGCATGCGCGTGAAGATTCTGGATACGTGGTGCTGGGGCCTGCCGATCGTTTCGACGAGCATCGGCGCGGAAGGCATCGATATTCGCGACGGCGAGAACATCCTGATCGCAGATGCGCCGGCCGATTTCGGCGCGGCGGTCTCGCGGTTGCTGAGCGATGCGCGGTTGAACGACTGCCTGCGCCGCAATGGGCGGCAGTGGGTGGAAGAGCGTTACGACTGGCTGAAGGTGTACACGGCCTGGGATCGCGTGTACGCCGGCCTTGTTTGAGCGCGATGGACTGGTTGTGATTATGACGAAAACGAACAAGCTGCTGATTGCGATTCTGGCGTTGTCGGTGCTGGCGCGAGTGGGCGTGGCGCTGTATCTGGGCAACGTGGTGGATGCGCCGCCGCTGTTGACCGATCAGCGCTCGTATCACGCGCTGGGTCAGCGGCTGATTGAGGGCCACGGCTTTAGCTTTGACACGGGCTGGTATCCATTTACGCAGCCCAACACGCCCACGGCGCACTGGTCGTTTTTGTATTCGCTGTTTGTGGCCGCGGTCTATGCTGTTTTCGGGCCGTATATTCTGGCGGCGCGATTGGTGCAGGCGCTGCTGGGCGGCTTGCTGCTGCCGTGGCTGGTGTTCAGGCTGGCGAGGCGGCTGTTTGGGACCGGGACGATTCGTCGGAAGATTGAAGAGCGCGGCCTGCAGATCGATCAGCTGGCGCTGTTGTCAGCCGCGCTGGCCGCCGTGTATTTCTACTTCATTTTGTACGCAGCCACGGTGATGACCGAAACGTTCTTCATCTCCGCGCTGTTATGGTCCTTGGAGCGGGCGCTGGCTTTGGCCGAACGGGCATCGGTGAAAAATGCGATCTGGCTGGGATTGAGCCTGGGCGTGGCGACGCTGCTGCGCCAGTCGATTTTGCCGTGGGTGGCCGTGCTGGGCGTGTGGTTGCTCTGGACGGCGGCGATGAACGGCGCGCTGAAAAAGATGGCGGGCGCGCTGGCCGTCATCGCGGCCATCATCGCGGCGATGATCGCGCCGTTTACGCTGCGCAATTATCTGGTGTACGGCCAGTTTCTACTGTTGAATTCGAATGCCGGCTATGCCATGTACTCGGCGCAGCACCCCAATCACGGCGTGGATTTTCAAGCGTTTACGGGCATGCCCCTGCCCGCCGATCTGCCGCCGGGGCTGAACGAGGCGCAGCTGGACAAAGAGTTGATGGCGCGCGGCATCAAGTTTGTAACGGATGATCCGGTGCGTTATCTGCGGCTGTCGTGGAGCCGGGTGTTTGCGTATTTTGAGTTCTGGCCGACGGCCGACACCAGCACACTCAACAACGTGGGGCGCGTCGGCTCGTTTGGGCTGTTGCTGCCGTTCATGGTGGCCGGCCTGATCTGGGCGCTGATGGCAGCGGGCGGACCGGCTGCGCTGGGCTGGCGCAGGTTCATCGCCAGTCCGTTGACGCTGCTGGCGCTGTTCGCAACGGTGTATGCCCTGATGCACATCCTGACCTGGGCGATGCCGCGTTATCGGCTGCCGGTGGATGCGGCGGTGCTGCCGTTTGCGGCGCTGGCGCTGAGCCTGGCGGCGCGCTGGGCCGTTGAACGGGTGAAAAACCGATCGGCTGTCAACCGACCGCAGAGATCGATCCACGGTTAATTTTGATGTTGGTGACCGGGGTGAAATCTGGTATGATACGAGCATCTTCGAGATAGCGGGGCTGTATGGAACTTCGCCATTACACAAATGTGCTGCTCAAGTGGTGGTGGCTGATCGCGGCAGCGGTAGCGGTGGCCGTGGTGTCCAGTTATCTCGGCTCGCTGGCAACGCCCAAGACCTACCAGTCGCGCACGACGCTGATGGTCGGCACGGTGCTGCAGAACCCCAATCCCAATCAGGCCGAAATTTATACCGGGCAGGCGCTGGCGCAGAGTTACAGCGATCTGGTGCGGCGCGAGCCGATCATGCGCGCGGTGCTGACCTCGCTGAATTTGCCGTGGGACTGGGCTGTGCTGCAAAACATGGTGTCGAGCCGCGTGGTGCCGGGCACGCAATTGATTGAGATTGCCGTGCTGGACACCGATCCGCAGCGCGCCAAGGTGCTGGCGGAGGAAGTGGCGAATCAGCTCATCAAGCAAAGTCCGTCGGGCACAAATCCAGAGAAGGACGCGCAGCAACAATTCATCCGCCAGCAGATCGATGAGCTGCAGACCAACATCAAGAATGCCAATGGCGAGATCCGGCAGCTCGATCAGACCATCGCGCAGGCGACGAGCGCGCGCCAGATTCAGGATGCGCGCGCGCGGCAGGAGTCGCTGCAGCAGCAAATCACCACCTGGCAATCCACTTACGCGCAGCTGCTGACCAATTTGCAGCAAAGCTCAACCAACTTCCTGCAGGTGGTCGAGGAGGCGCAGACGCCCACCAGTCCGGTGGGCAGCGGCACGATGACGAACGTGCTGCTGGCGGCGGCCATCGGGTTGGTGTTAGCCGGCGGCGCCGCGTTTGCACTGGAATACCTGGACGACACGATCAAATCGGCTGAAGATGTGCAGCAGGTCATGGGCCTGACGACGCTGGGCGGCGTGGCGCGCATCGACGGCGATGACTACACCAGCAAACTGATCACGGTGACACAGCCGCGCTCGCCCACCTCGGAAGCGTATCGCATGCTGCGCACGAACCTGCAGTTCAGCGAGGTTGACCATCCGCTGCAGACGCTGCTGGTGACCAGCGCCAACCCGGAAGAGGGCAAAAGCCTGACCGCAGCCAATGTGGCGGTGGTGCTGGCGCAGGCCGGTCGACACGTCACGCTGGTCGACGCCGATCTGCGGCGGCCCACCCAGGATACGATCTTCAAGCTGAACAATGCGCGCGGCCTGACGACGATCCTGCTGGACACGGCGGTCACACTGGCCGACGTGGTGCAAAACACGCCCATTGAAAACCTGAAGGTGATGACCTCCGGGCCGGTGCCCCCCAATCCGTCGGAGCTGCTAGGCTCCAAACGCATGGGGTATCTGATTGAAGCGCTGCAAAAGCAGAGCGATTTGATTGTGTTCGACAGCCCGCCGGTATTGGCGGTGGCGGATGCCAGCGTGCTGGCGACGCGCCTGGACGGGGTGCTGCTGGTGGTGGACGCCGGTCACACGCGCCGGCCACTGGCGCGGCGCGCCGCCGAGGCGCTGCAGGCGGTGAACGCGCACCTGTTGGGCGTGATGCTCAATCGGGTGGATGCCAAAGCGAAGGGCTACGGATATTACTACTACGACGATGTCGGGACGCGCCGAACGGGCAATTCGCCGGCGACCGTTTTCAACAACATCGCGGCCCGTTTCAGCCGATCGAGCCGCGCCCCGACTCCGGCCCGGCAGGCCAAACCGGGCAAACCCACCTCATAACGGCGCTCAACACGCAAACGCCCCGATCAAGGCTGATCGGGGCGTTTTAGATCGCCGGCGTTTGCGATGAGTCAGGCGCGCGCCGCTGCCAGCTGCACCCGCGTATCATGCAGGCGCTCCATGGCCGCTTTGGCCGCGGCTTTCATCAGGCCGGCCTGCAGTTTCACGTCGAGCTCGCTCAGCGCCCGCAGGCCCTGCGCATCGATCTTGATTACGGTGCTCGGCGCGTTCACTTTGGCCGTCATGGTGTGTATGAACGGCTCGATGATGGCGGACAGGCCAAAGATGTCACCCGGATTCAGCTCGCTGATGAAGAACTCCTTGACGATGCGGGGATCGTCGCGATCGACGACTTTGTAATTCAGGTCGATGCTGCCGTCCACCATCACGTACAGAGCCGCGGCGCGCTGCTCGCTTTCAAAGATGGCGGTCCCCGCCGCCACTTCAACCTCTTCCGCCAGCATCGCCACGGCCTTCAACTGCGTCTCATCGAGAAAACCAAAGAACGGGAAGCGGCGCAGCAACTCAGGTGAAATCATGATAGTCTCCGGTGAACTGCGAAGGGCGCCCAGGCACCCTAATAAGCGACTTCGCGCTCCTGAGCGACCTTTGCAGCTGACTGATCGTTCAGCAGGTCAATGACGGTCTGCGCGGCCACGGGCACGGCGGCTTGCACGGGCAGCGTCAGTTCTTCGGTGAAGTCATAGGTGTACGGCGACTCGACCGCCACCACCGTGATCCAACGGGGCAGCGCGGCCCCCATCGAGCGTCCCAGCTGTACAGCCGTCATCAGCGAGACGTCGTGCACAGCCGTTGTGTGCCCCGCCGATGGATCGTACAGATCGTCGAGGTCGAAGTGATAGACCTCGCCCGGCGTATGCTGCCCCGTGCCGATCGCGTCGATCACGATCGCGCGATCGTAGCCGACCATGCGCTCCATCAGGCTCAGACCGCCCAGCGCGGCGCAATCAACTTCGACGTTGGCAGCTGGAAGTCGGCCGCTGGAGAGTCGCGCCGACACCGCCTCGGCCACTTTCCAGCCGACGCCATCATCGCCGAGAATGGGATTACCCAAGCCAATGACGAGCGTTTTCATGACAGTGGTTAGCAACCGATGGTCGTTGATTAGCCGATCGGCACTGCGTCACAACTGTCGCCGATCGACTAATCAACCATCGCATTAACAATTCTGCTTGAACTCGCGCAGCACTTCGCCGTCGGGCGCGCGGACGACGACTTCCAGCGGCATCTGGCCGGGCAGCGAGTGCGTGGCGCAGCCGAAGCAGGGATCGTACAGGCGGAAGGCCATCTCGATCATGTTGGTCAGGCCCTCGGTGACCACGGTGCCTTTCTTGATCAGGTTCTGCGCGGCCTTCTTGGTGCTCATCTGGATCGGCGCGTAGTTGTTGGTGGTGCCGACGATGAGGTTGACCCTGGTCAACACGCCGCGCTCGTCGGTCCAGTAATGATGCGTCAGCGTGCCGCGCGGTGCTTCGACGATGCCCACGCCCTCGGTCGGCTTCTCTGTGGGGACGGTGTGGAAGTTGTCGCCGTAGATTTCCGGATCGGTCGCCAGTTCGACAATGCGCTCGGCCGCGTACAGCAGCTCGATCAATCGCGCCCAGTGCGTGGCCAGGCGCTGATGCACCGGTTTGCCGCCGAGCGTGCTGTAGAACTTTTCGTATTGCTCCTGCGCCAGCGGCGTGGCCATGCCTTCGGAGGCATTCAGCCGCGACAGCGGCGTGGCGCAATAGACGCCGGAATCCTTGCCATCCACAAAGCCCTTCCAACCGACCTTCTTGAGATACGGGAACTTGAGATACGTCCACGGCTCCACGTGCTCGGCCACCCACTCGGTGTACTCGTGCGGGGCATAGCGGGCGTGACGAGTCCCATCGGGCCCCACGACACTGACATGGCCGTCGTAGAAATTGACTTTGTTGTTGGCATCGACCATGCCCATATAATAGGTTTCGTGCCGGTAAATGTCGCCGAGGATCAGATCGAGATAAGTCTTGTTGCCCAGCACGAGATCGGTGAACAACTGCAGGCTGAACTGCGCAAACTCGATACCCCAGCGCCCCATCTCGGCGATCTCGGCCGCCTGCTCTTTGGTGATGCCCTTGGTCAGGCCGCCCGGGATCGACGTGGCGGGATGCACCTTGCGCCCGCCGATCATCTCGACGATGTGGTGACCGTACTTGCGCGCCTGGATCACCTTGCCGCCGATCTCCAACCCGACCTTGTGGATCACGCCGAGGATGTTGCGCTCGGCCACCGGCGCGTCCGGCCCCATCACGAAATCAGGACCGGCCAGCGCGTAGAAGTGCGTGGTGTGATCGGTGAAGTAAAAGCCGCTGTACAACAACTCGCGCAGCATCTTGCCCGTGCGCGGCGGCTCGACGTGATACACCGCGTCGGCGGCCTTGGCCGCCGCCATGTGGTGGGCTTCCGGGCACACGCCGCAGATGCGGTTGGTCAACAGCGGCATCTCTTCCACCGGCCGCCCCACACAGAAGCGTTCGAAGCCGCGCAGTTCGGGAATCTGAAAGTAGGTGTTGGCAACATCGCCCTCTTCGTTCAAGAAGATTTCGATCTTGCCGTGACCTTCCAGACGGGTAATCGGATCAATCGTAATGCGTTGCATGTTGTCCTCCCGTTAATGCGGCGACTTCGCCGACCACGCGGGTTTCGCGGCGCGCAGCAGTGAATCGGCCAGATTGAAGCGATAGAACTGCCCGGTCGGATCGGGAATGCCATCCAGGATCCGATCGATCTCCGCCGGCTCGTTGGCGTCGATTACGGACGCGAAGGCGGTGATGAGGCGCGCGCCGTAGTCGATGACGCCCTCTGCCGGGCCGTAGCAGCCGATGCACTGCGCGCCGGCCTGCGGACACAATGCCCCGCAGCCCTGGCGCGTGGCCGGGCCGTTGCACGGAATGCCCTGTTCCAACAGGCACAGCTTCGGATCGATGTGCTCGACATTCTGAATCCGCACGAATTTGTCAATCTTCTTGACGTTGCGCTCGCGCGGACAATCGTCGCACACGGTGGAGCCGCCCGCGCCGATGACCGACCCGACCGGCGGAAGTTCGGCCTCGCCGTGCAGCACTTTGATCACCAGATCGATCACGGCGGCGATCTGGTGCGATTCGGGCGGGCAGCCGGGCATGAAGTAATCAACCGGCACGACCTGCGCCAGCGTCTTTAGGACCGGATAAAACTGCGGGATGTGCAACTCACCTTCAGGCACAATCGTCACCGGCTGCGGGTAAATCCCTGATGGGTTATCGGTGCTGACGGTGTGATAGGCCGTCTCGAAGATCTCGTTGGGCGGGCAGAGGTTGGCCAGGCCCGGAATGCAGCCCTCGGTGGCGCACGAGCCGAAAGCGACCAGCAGCTTGCTCTTGCGGCGGAGCAGCTTTGCCAGCTCTTCATTCTCGTGATTGCGAATGCCGCCGTTGAACAGCGTCAGCAAGATCGAGCCGTCCTCCATCGCCTCCACGTCTTTGTACTTGGCATCCATCGCCACCGGCCAGAAAACCACGTCAAAATTCGCGTCGACATCCAGAATTTTCTCGCCGATGTTAAGCACGGCAATCTCACAGCCGCCGCATGAGGCTGCCCAGTACATGGCAAATTTAGGCTTATCGCTCATGCCGCCACCTCCTCCTTCACCTCAAACGCCGCCTGTTCCTGCAACTGATGATCTCCGCCGTTGAGCCGCTGGCCCCAGTGCAAAGGCCCCAGCGCGCGCACTTCCTCCACCATCGCCTCGATCTCATGCGCCAGTCTCACCCCTTCGGCGGCACTGGCCCACACCAGCTTCACACGGCCCGGCTCCATGCCCAGGCCGGCCAGGGTGCGCTTCAGCAGCATGTAACGCCGCAACGCCTTGTAATTCTGTTCCAGGTAGTGGCATTCGCCGGGGTGGCAGCCCGTAATCAGCACGCCGTCGGCGCCGCCAGCCAGCGCCTTGAGCACAAACGTCGGGTCCAGCCGGCCGCTGCACATCAAGCGGATCAACCGCACGTTGGGCGGATACTTCACCCGCGCGGTGCCGGCCAGATCGGCGGCGCGATAACTGCACCAGTTGCAGGTAAAGCCGATGATGACCGGCTCAAACTGTTCTTTATCGCTCATAGTGATCTCCTTGAGTCTAACGAGTAACGAGTAATGAATGAGCCGGTTACTCGTTACTCATTACTCGTTACGCAAGGGCATATTCCGGCTGGGCGTATTCCAGGTTCAGCATCAGCAGCCCGTCGATCTGCTTGAGGATCTGCTCATTGCTGAAGCCCGTGCCGGAAATCGCGCCGGCCGGACAGGCCGCCACGCACGTGCCGCAGCCCTGGCACAACGCCGGATTGATCTCGGTGACCATGCGGTCTTCGAGGAACGTGATCGCATTAAACGGGCACAGGTTGTTGCAGATACGGCAGCCCGAGCATTTGTCCTGATCGACCGAGGCGCGCACCGGCTCGATCAACACTTCCTTCTGCTGAATCTTGCCCAGCACACGCGCCGCCGCCGCCGCCCCCTGCGACACGGTATTCGGAATGTCCTTGGGGCCGGTGACGCAGCCGGCAATGTAAACGCCTTCCGTCATGGTCGCCACCGGATCGAGCTTGGGGTGCTTCTCGGTGAACCAGCCGTCGGCGCTGCACGAGATGCCGAATAGTTTCGCCGTCTGCTTGGCGTCTTTGCGCGGCTCCAGGCCTGCCGACAGGATGACCATGTCCACCGGAATGCGGCGCTGCTTGCCCGCCAGCGTGTCTTCAACCTGAATGATCAGGCGGCCTTCCTCGGTCGGTTTGCGAGCCGCATCGGTGACTTCGGCCACGCGCCCGCGCACAAACAACGTGCCCTCCTCCAACACGCGCTGATAGAACTCGTCGTAGGCCTTGGCCGGCGTGCGCATGTCGATGTAGAAGTTGTAAACCGTCGCGCCCGTTCGCTCATGCACCAAGTGCGCGAATTTCAGACTTTGCATGCAGCAGATGGCCGAACAGTAGTTGTTGTAGTTGCGATCGCGGCTCCCCACGCAGTGAACGATGCCCACCGCCCGCGGCTTCGTCTTGCCATCGCGCAGCACGATTTCGCCGTTGGTCGGGCCGGCAGCGTTGCTCAACCGCTCGAATTCCAGGCTGGTGTACACGTTGGCCAGGCGGCCATAGCCGTAGTGCGGAATGCGGCGCGGATCAAACAGATCGTAGCCCGTCGCCAGGATGATGTTGCCCACCTGAACTGTGATCAACTCGTCTTTCTGAGTGAAGTCGATGGCGTTGGTCGGGCAGAACTTCTCACACGCCTTGCACGTGCCTTTCAGGAAGTATGTGCAGTTGGGCCGATCGATCACCGGATATTTGGGCACGGCCTGCGGGAACGGCGTGTACACGGCCTTCCGATAGCCCAGGCCCGCCTCATAGACCTCGTCGATGATCTTCTTGGGGCACTTCTCCTGGCAGATGCCG
>CAZKBQ010000062.1:27300-28088 GCA_964550855.1 uncultured Anaerolineae bacterium | reverse complement strand
ACTGCCGACGATTGTGAGCAGCGCGCTGGGTGAGCCGGATGATATCGATCGGGCTTACGAAGAATACGGCGTGTTCGCGTTCATCGAGAAAGAGGGCTTTGATCGGCGAGCGTTTGCGCGGCTGGTGGACGAGGCGCGTCGTTCGACGCAGCGGTTGGCCGCTGACCAATCCACGCCCGAGGCGGCGGGCGCGGCGCTGCTGCGCGACCTGACCGACCGCGAGCGCGATGTGCTGGCGCAGCTGGTGGCCGGCCGTACCAACCGCGAAATCTCGGAACAGCTGGGCATCACGCCGAACACGGTGAAGAAGCACGTCGATCACATCTTGCAAAAATTGCAGGTCAGCAGCCGCGCGGGGGCAGTGGCGATCGCCGTGAAGGGCGGACTGACGTGATGGATCTCTCCGCCACCATCCACTTGCTGGGCCGGCTGCTGGGCGAAGTGTTGAGTGAGCAGGAATCGCCGGCGTTGTTCGAAGTCGAAGAACGCATCCGCGCTCTGGCAAAGGGACGGCGCGCCGATGAAGCGGAAGCCGCACGCCGGCTGGCGCAAGAGGTCGCCGCGCTGTCGCCCGACGAGGCCCGCGCCGTGGCGTCGGCATTTGCCGTGTACTTCGATCTGGTCAATCTGGCCGAGGAAGACTATCGGGTGCAGACGCTGCGCGCGCGCGAACGCGAACAGACGCGCGAAGATCAAACGGCGCCGCGCCGCGAATCAATCGCCGAGGCGATCGCGCTGCTCAAAGCGCGCGGCGTCACGCGCGACGAACTGGCCGCGCTGATGAACGA
>CAZKBQ010000062.1:0-27290 GCA_964550855.1 uncultured Anaerolineae bacterium | reverse complement strand
GCTGGTCTTCACCGCGCACCCCACCGAAGCGCGCCGCCGCACCATCCTCTCCAAACTGCAGCGCATCGGCGCGAGCCTGCGCCGGCTGCACGCCGACGATCTGCTGCCGCGCGAGATGATGGAGGTGACCGCCGCGCTGCGCGCCGAGATCACGGCCATCTGGCTCACGGATCGCGCGCGCACTTCGCGCCCCGCTGTCACCGACGAGGTGCGCGTGGGGCTGTACTTCATCGACGAGGTGATGTGGAACGCGCTGCCCGTCATCTGCGATCAACTGGATGCGGCGCTGGACGAGTATTATCCGGGCTTGAGCGCGCCGCCCGATTGGCTGACGCTGGCCTCGTGGATCGGCGGCGACCGCGACGGCAATCCCAACGTCACGGCGGCGGTGACAGCCGAGGCGCTGCGCCTGCATCGCGGACTGGCGGTGGAGCATTACCGCCACGCCCTGAACGATCTGGCGCGGCGCTTCACCATCAGCGACCGGCGCATCGCACCGCCGCCGGAATTGCAGGCCTGGCTGGACGCGCGGCGGCCGCTGCCCCCGCACGCCGCTTATCTTGAGACGCGCTATGCCCACGAACCGTACCGCCTGGCTTTGTCGCTGCTGGCGGCCGATCTCGAAGCGGCTTCGCACGATGACATGACGGCGCGGCTGCTGGCACGCACGCCGCACACGGCCCGCGCCCACCCGATCGATTTTACGCGCCCGCTGGATTTGATCGCGCAGGCCGCGCCGCCCGCGCTGGTGGATTTCCGCCTGAAGCACGTGCGCCGCCAATTCGATCTGTTCGGGCTGCACGCCGCGCGGCTCGATCTGCGCGAAGACGCGGCCCGGCTGAATGCGGCGCTGGGCGAATTGCTGCGCGCGTTGAACGTGGAGCTGGGCTTCGAGGACGGCGATGATGCAGCGCGCGCGGCTGCGCTGGAACGTCTGCTGGCGCAGCCTGCGCCGCGACTGGCTCCGCAACCCGGCGTCACGCCGGAGACGGCGGAAACGTGGGCGCTGTTCCAGTTGATCGCCCGCGTGCAGCAGGTGTATGGCCGTGAACTGCTGGGGCCGTTCATCATCAGCATGACGCGCGGTCGGGCCGATGTGCTGGCGGTACTGCTGCTGGCGCGCTGGGCGGGCTGCGCTGACGGCCTGCCGATCGTGCCCTTGTTCGAGACGCTGGCCGATCTTGACGCCGCACCGCGCATCTTGACCGAGCTCTTTGAGCTGGCTCCGTATCGGCAGCATCTGGCGACGTGCGGCGGCGAACAGCTGGTGATGATTGGCTATTCGGACAGCAACAAGGACGGCGGCTATCTGGCGGCGAACTGGGCGCTGTATCGCGCGCAGGAGAATGTGGCTGAGGTCTGCCGTCGCTTCGGCGTAAAGCTGACGCTGTTTCACGGACGCGGCGGCACGGTGGCGCGCGGCGGCGGGCCGGCTAATCGCGCCATCCGCGCCCAGCCGGCGGGCACCGTCAACGGCCGCTTCCGCGTGACGGAGCAGGGCGAGACGATTGCGGCGCGCTACTTTAATCCCGAGCTGGCACACCGGCATTTGGAGCAGATCGTGCACGCGGTGCTGCTGGCGTCGATGCCGGCGGCCGGGCGGCCTTTGACTTCGCGGCCGGACGGCGCCGATCAAGCCGTGGCGATGAGCGCGTGGCGCGCGGCGATGCAGTCGATGTCGGCGGCGGCGCGGGCGGCATTTCGATCGCTGGTGTACGAGACGCCGGGTTTCATGGCCTACTGGCGCGCGGCCACGCCCATCGACGAAATCAGCCGGCTGCACATCGGCTCGCGGCCCACCACTCGGCGCGGCGGCGATCTGCAG
This sequence comes from uncultured Anaerolineae bacterium, assembly GCA_964550855.1. Taxonomy (GTDB): domain Bacteria; phylum Chloroflexota; class Anaerolineae; order Fen-1058; family Fen-1058; genus JAGOBP01. The sequence goes on along the minus strand of CAZKBQ010000062.1, from coordinate 25,465 downwards.
GTGACGCACATCCGCGCCATCCCGTGGGTGTTTTCGTGGATGCAGAGCCGCTTCAACCTGCCGGGCTGGTACGGACTGGGCGCGGCGCTGGCGGCTTCGCCGGCGGCGCTGAATCAGGAGATGTACTCAGGCTGGCCGTTCTTCGGCGCGCTGCTGGACAACGCCGAGATGTCGCTGCTGAAGGCGGATATGGGCATTGCGGCGCTGTATTCTGAGCTGGTGCCGGATCGAGCCATGCGGGAAGCGATCTTCGATCGGGTGCGCGCCGAGTATGATCGAACGGTCGAGGCGATCTTGCGCGCGACCGGCCACACGCAGTTGATGGACGCCGATCCGATCATCCAGCGCTCGATCCAGCTGCGCAACCCTTACGTCGATCCGTTGAATTACCTGCAGGTGGACGGGCTGCGCCGCTTACGCCGTTTGTCGGATCAAGACGGCGCCGAGGCGCAGGCGCTGCGCGAGGTGATCGTGGTGACGATCAACGGGATTGCGGCGGGGCTGAGGAATACGGGGTGATGAGTGGTGAGTGACGAGTGACGAGTGATGAGTAACAAGTAACGAGTATTGCGTAAAACGTAAGGCGTGGTGCATGAGGAGAAGAATCGCCAATGAGGGTCATTCCTCACTCCTTCGGAATGACGGGGGGAGCCAGCTTGACTTTGCCATCAGCAATCAAAAATCAGCAATCAGCCATTGAGCCGTGTCTGCTCGCTCTGGCTGACGGTTCGCTCTGGCCGGGCCGCGCATACGGCGCAATCGGCGAGCGCACCGGCGAAGTCGTCTTCAACACCTCACTGACCGGCTATCAGGAAATCCTCACCGACCCATCGTATCACGGCCAGATCGTCGTGATGACGCAGCCGCACATCGGCAACTATGGCGCGAACGCCGACGACGACGAATCCGAGCGGGCGTGGGCGGCCGGGTTGGTCGTGCGCGACGCGAGTCCCATCAGCAGCAACTGGCGGGCAACCTGCACGCTCGACGACTATTTGCGCGAGCGCGCCATCGTCGCCATCAGCGAGGTCGATACGCGGGCGTTGGTGCGTCACATCCGCACGCACGGCGCGATGAACGCCGCCATGTCCAGCGTCGATCCCACGCCTGAACACGTGCTTGCACTGGCCCGCTCTGCGCCCGACATGAACGGGCTCGATCTGGCGAAGGACGTGACGTGTCCTGAGCGCTATGTGTGGCAGGAATCAGATCGGGCGTCACTCGTCACGCATCACGTCGTCGCTTACGACTTCGGCCTCAAGCACAACATTCTGCGCTTGCTGACTGAACGCGGCTGTCGGGTGACGGTTGTGCCCGCGACAACTTCGGCGCAGGACGTGCTTGATCTCAAACCCGACGGCGTGTTCCTGTCCAACGGCCCCGGCGATCCGGCGGCTGTAACGTATGCCATCGAGGCGATTAAGCATTTGTTGGGCCGCGTGCCGATCTTTGGCATCTGCCTCGGCCATCAACTGCTGGGCCTGGCGCTGGGCGGCTCAACCTACAAATTGAAATTCGGGCATCGCGGCGGCAACCAACCCGTCAAACACTTGTCATCCGGGCACGTCGAGATTTCCAGCCACAATCACGGCTTTGCCGTGCGCGCCGAGAGTTTGCCCGCCGGCGTGGAAGTCACGCACGTCAATCTCAACGACGGCTGCGTGGAAGGGTTGAGCGCGCCGGCCCTGCGCGCCTTCTCGGTGCAGTACCATCCCGAAGCCGCGCCCGGCCCGCATGATGCGCGGTATCTCTTCGATCAATTCATTGGGTTGCTGAAGGCTTGATGCGGTGAACGCTCGTTTAGCCACACCGGATGATTCAACCGTCATTGCCGCGATCTACAATCAGGGCATCGACGATCGCGTTGCGACATTTGAAACACGCCATCGCTCCCCTGACGACGTACGCGCGTGGTTCGATGATGGCCATCCAATCGTGGTGGTCGAAGACGAACGTGGCGTGATCGCATTTGCATCGACTTCGACATATCGCCCGCGGGAGTGTTACGCGGGCATTGCCGAATTCTCGGTCTATGTCGACCGCGACGCGCGCGGCCGCGGTGCAGGCCGATTGGCAATGCGCGCATTGTTGTCAGCAGCGGAACAGCGCGGCTTCTGGAAGTTGGTCTCGCGCATTTTCGTCGAAAACACGGCTAGCCGCGCCCTCATGCAAAAACTTGGCTTCCGCGAAGTGGGCGTGTACGAGAAGCATGGCCAACTCGACGGCGCGTGGCGCGATGTAGTGATCGTCGAGAAGTTGATTGCGGCGAATATGACGTAACTTAACCTTGTCCATCGAGTGGATGCCGCTTGCAGCGTGCGGGAATGGCGCCGCAAAAATGCGATGAACCTGTCAACGTCCATCGAGTGGATGCCGCTTGCAGCGTGCGGGAATGACTTCTTGTCCATCGAGTGGATGCCGCTTACAGCGTGCGGGAATGACGCCGCAAAAATGCGATGAACCTGTCAACGTCCATCGAGTGGATTCCCGCTTACAGCATGCGGGAATGACTCCTTGTCCATCGAGTGGATGCCGCTTGCAGCGTGCGGGAATGACTCCTTGTCCATCGAGTGGATGCCGCTTGCAGCGTGCGGGAATGACTCCTTGTCCATCGAGTGGATGCCGCTTGCAGCGTGCGGGAATGACGCCGCAAAAATGCGATGAACCTGTCAACGTCCATCGAGTGGATTCCCGCTTATAGCATGCGGGAATGACTTCTTGTCCATCGAGTGGATGCCGCTTGCAGCGTGCGGGAATGACTTCTTGTCCATCGAGTGGATGCCGCTTGCAGCGTGCGGGAATGACTTCTTGTCCATCGAGTGGATGCCGCTTACAACGTGCGGGAATGACGCCACAAAGTGAATCTCATGCCCAAACGAACTGATATTCAGTCCATTCTCATCCTCGGCGCCGGGCCAATCGTCATCGGTCAAGGCTGCGAGTTCGATTATTCCGGCGTGCAGGCGTGCAAGGCCCTGCGCCGCGACGGCTATCGCATCATCCTCGTCAACTCCAATCCCGCGACGATCATGACTGATCCAGAGTTCGCCGATGCGACGTACATCGAGCCGCTCACCGTCGAGATCGTCGAGAAGATCATCGCCATCGAACAGCCTGATGCGATCCTGCCCACGGTAGGCGGACAAACCGGCTTGAACCTGGCGATGGACCTGCATCGCGCCGGCGTACTTGAAAAATACGGCGTGCAGTTGATTGGCGCGCAGCCGGCAGCGATCGATCTCGCGGAAGATCGCTTGAAATTCAAAGAGGCGATGCTGGCCGTAGGGTTGCCCGTGGCACAATCGGGCCTCGCGCACACGATCGAGGAAGCGGCGACCATCGCGGCCCGGGTGGGCTTTCCGTGTCTCATTCGACCGTCGTTCACGCTGGGCGGATCGGGCGCGGGCGTGGCCTACACGCCGGATGAATTCACGCGCCTCGTCGAACACGGCCTGCGCGAATCGCCGGTGACCGAAGTGTTGATCGAACAATCGGTGCTGGGCTGGAAAGAGTACGAACTGGAAGTGATGCGCGATCGCGCCGACAACTTCGTGGTGGTGTGCGCGATCGAAAACATCGACCCGATGGGCGTGCACACCGGCGACAGTATCACCGTGGCACCCGCGATGACATTGACCGATCGCGAGTATCAGCGCCTGCGCGACATGGCCCGCACGGTGATCCAAACCGTCGGCGTGGAGACGGGCGGCTCGAATGTGCAGTTTGCGGTGAACCCGAAAAATGGCGAAGTGCTCGTAATTGAGATGAATCCGCGCGTCAGTCGATCATCGGCGCTGGCCTCGAAAGCAACGGGCTTTCCCATCGCCAAGATTGCGGCGCTACTGGCGGTGGGCTACACCCTCGACGAGATTCCCAACGACATCACGCGCGTCACGCCGGCCTCGTTCGAGCCGTCGATCGATTATTGCGTGGTCAAGATTCCGCGCTGGAACTTCGAGAAGTTTCCGGGCGCGGACGTGACGCTGGGGCCGCAGATGAAATCGATCGGCGAAGTGATGGCGATCGGGCGCACGTTTCCCGAAGCGCTGAACAAGGCCATTCGCGGCCTCGACATCGGCGTGAGCGGCTTCAGCCGCGAGTTGCTGCGCGCAGGCCAATCGGCCGACAGCGCGGCTCTGCGCATGCCCACCGTGCAGCGCCTGTACGACGTCGCCACACGGGTTCGATCGGGCGAGGCGGTTACGCCGCAATATGATCCGTGGTTCATCGCGCAGTTGATCGAACTGATCGATCTTGAAGAGGTCTTGAGTCAACATACAATCGAATCATTACCAGCAGATTTGCTGCGTGAAGCGAAGCGGCACGGCTTCTCGGACAGACAAATTGCGACGTGTCTTGCTTCTCAATCAGCAATCAGCATTCAACAATCAGCAATTCGCGTACATCGACTCGCCCATGCTATCCGCCCTGTCTACTATCGCGTCGATACTTGCGCGGCGGAGTTTGAGGCCTTTACACCGTATCTGTATTCGACCTACGAATCGCACGATGAAGCCGGGCCGACTCATCGGCGCAAAGTGATCGTTTTGGGCGGCGGGCCGAATCGCATCGGGCAGGGCATCGAATTTGATTATTGCTGCGTGCAAGCGTGTTTTGCGCTGAAAGAACTGAACTACGAAACGATCCTGATCAACTGCAACCCGGAGACGGTGAGCACCGATTACGACACCGCCGATCGGTTGTACTTCGAGCCGTTGACGTTGGAAGATGTGCTGAACGTGATTGATGAAGAACAACCCGACGGCGTGATCGTGCAGTTCGGCGGACAGACGCCTATTAACCTGACGCGCGGATTGGCCGAAGCCGGTGCGCCGATCTGGGGCACGCCGCCGGATTCAATCGATCTGGCCGAAGATCGCGTGCGCTTTGGGCAACTGCTGCGCGATCTGGATATTCCGCATCCTGAGTGGGGCACGGCGCAATCGTTTGACGCGGCCAGGCGTGTAGCGCAGCGCATTGGTTATCCGGTGCTGGTGCGGCCGTCGTATGTACTGGGCGGGCGCGCGATGGAAATCGCTTATGATGATGTGTCGTTAGCGCAATATCTGGCCGAAGCCGCCGCCGCGTCGCCGGATGGGCCGGTGTTGATCGATCACTATCTGGAAGATGCGTTCGAGGTCGATGTGGATGCGATCGGCGACGGCGAGCGGATCGTGGTTGCGGGCGTGATGCAGCACATTGAGGAAGCGGGCGTGCATTCCGGCGACAGCGCCTGCGTGCTGCCGCCCTACAAGATCAGCCAGTACCACCTGAGCATCATCCACGATTACACGGAAAGACTGGGACTGGCGTTGGGCGTCGTCGGTTTGATGAACGTGCAATATGCGATCAAGGATGACGTGGTCTACGTGCTGGAAGTGAATCCGCGCGCGTCGCGCACCGTGCCGTTTGTCAGCAAAGCCACCGGCGTTTCGGTCGCGAAACTCGCGGCGCAAGTGATGGCGGGTAAGACGTTGAGCGAGTTGAATTTCAGTGAAACGCCCGCAGTCGATGGCTTTTTCGTGAAAGAAGTGGTGCTGCCCTTCAAGAAGTTTCCGGGGGCGATGGTGCGGCTGGGGCCGGAGATGCGCTCGACCGGCGAAGTGATGGGGCACGCCTCACACTTCGGGCACGCGTTTGCCAAAGCGGAGATCGCCGCCGGGACGCCCCTGCCGCAATCGGGCACGGTGTTGATCACCGTCAACGATTTCGACAAAGGCGCTGCGTTGAAGATCGCGCGCGATCTGCATCGTCTGGGTTTCACGCTATGCGCGACGAAGGGCACGGCGGAATGGCTGGTGCGCGCGGGTCTGCCGGTCACGCAGGTCAATCGGGTGAGCGAAGGTCATCCGAATATTCAGGATATGATCGAGCAGGGTGAATTGCAGTTGATCATCAACACGCCGTTGGGCGCGGGCGCGCACGACGATACACAGATCATGCGCGGCGCGGCCGTGATGCACAACGTTCCATTGTTGACCACGCTGAGTGCCGCCGCCGCCGCCGTGAACGGCATCGCGGCGCTGAGGACGAAGCATTTGAGAGTGCGAAGTTTGCAGCGGCATTTTGGACAAATTGATCAGTGATAACTCCCCGCCGATTAGCTGCGAGGCCGGTCTTTCTTCACTCATGGCAGAGCGGCGTCGGCGCGAAACGGGCCGCTGGTGCAAAATACCCCATTTGGGGGTTGTGAACGCGAGCCGGTTTTGATATAGTGTCACCCGTACACAACGGCTGGTGGGTGGCCGTTGAATGGAATAGACTCCTCTGGGGAGGGGTGGGGCCTGGATGCCCCCGGTGTTTACGCCGGGGGCATCTTCGCGTTGGGGGAACGTATGTTGACCGCCGTGAGTGTGTTTGCGCTGGCTTACGTGTTGATCGCGTCAGAACGTTTTCCGCGTCACTGGGTGGCACTGCTGGGCGGCGCGGTGTTGATCGGGTTGGGGGTGCTTACGCCGCTTGAAGCCGTGAATTACATCAACTGGGAAACGTTGGGTCTGCTGGCCGGCATGTTCGTGCTGGTGTCGATCTTGCAGGAGGCGGGCTTCTTTCGCTGGCTGGCGATGGCGGCGGTGCGCCGGGTCAACTATCACCCCGCCTATCTCTTCGTCGTGCTGCTGCTGCTGGCGGCGCTGTTGGCGATGTTCATGGACAGCATCACGGTGATGTTGTTTCTCTCGGCGCTGACGCTGCAGTTGTGCCGCCTGCTCAAGATCGATCCGGTGCCGTTCATCGTGGCGCAGGTGTGCGCTGCCAACACCGGCGGTTCGGCCACGCTGGTGGGCGATCCGCCCAACGTGATTCTGGGCACGACGCTGGGCTTTAACTTTGCGGACTTCGCGCAGCACACCGGGCCGATCTCGGCGTCGGCGGCCATCGTGCTGGCGGTGGTGTTCTACCTGATCAATCGTCGGGCGCTGCGCGATGCGCACGCGGCGCTGACGCCGGCCATCATCCGCGATATTGAAGCACTGCAGCACGATCCGCTGCGCGTGCAATTGACGCGCGTGGGCCTGATCGGCTTTGGGGCGGCGGTGGCGCTGCTGGTGCTGCATCATCCGCTGTCGCACTGGACGGGGGTGACCATCTCGGCGGCGGGCGCGGCGCTGGTTCCGGCGGCGATGGCTTTGCTTGCGCTGCCGCGCTTCGAGCGCAAAGGCGTGATCCTCAAGGTTGATGCGAAGAGCCTGTTGTTCTTCGCGGGCCTGTTTGTGCTGATCGGCGGGCTGGAGAAGGCGCACGTCTTTGAGCTGCTGGCCGATACGCTGGCGCGCGCCACCACCTCAAATCCGGCGAGCCTGGTCGTGGCGCTGCACTGGGGGCCGGGCATGATGAGCGGGGTGGTGGACAATGTGCCGCTGGCGCTGGCGATGAGTTACGTGCTGCGCGATCTGGCGCACACGCCGGGCATGCCGGCGCTGGCACTGATGGTCTGGTCGCTGGCGTTGGGCCTGAACATGGGCGGCAATCTCACGCCCATCGGCGCCTCGGCCAATGTGGTGGCGTATTCATACCTGGAACATCACCACGGGCCGGTGGGGTGGAAGCGCTGGGTGCTCATCGCCGCGCTGCCCACCATGATGACGATGCTGCTGGCGACGGGCTTGATGATGTTGAAGAGTCAGATCGGGTGGTACTGAGAATTTCGATTTCGGACGCCGGTATTTGGAATGGCAGAAGCAGAGCGAATTTTCACAGCCGTCATCGATCATCAAACGATCCAAGGGGGAGATCATGTCCAAGACGCTAAGGCTCAACTCATTGCGCTGGTTGCGCTGGGTGGTTGTGGTGGCCGTGCTGCTGCTGGCCTTCTCGGCAGCGGGCACGGCGCTGGCGCAAGAGGCGCAGCCGCCCGATGTGCAGGCCGTGGCCGACACGGCCAGCGACACCGTCACCAGCTTGAATGTGTTGTGGGTGCTGATCGCGGGCGCACTGGTGTTCTTTATGCAGGCGGGCTTTGCGCTGGTTGAGACGGGCTTCACGCGCAACAAGAATGTGGTTCACACCATGATGATGAACATGATGGTGTTCTGCATCGGCGCGCTGGGCTACTGGCTGGTGGGCTTTGCGCTGCAATTTGGCGGCGTCAATTACACCTATCCCGCCGTCAACGGCAACCCTGAATGGAACTTTGCGCCGGTGGCGCTGGGCAACTGGGGCACGCTGTTGAACCAGCCGCTGTTGATCGGCCAATCGGGCGTGATGGGTCTATCGGGTTTGATGCTGGGCGGACTGGGTGCGAACTTTGGGGTATTGGTGTTCTTCCTGTTCCAGATGGTGTTTATGGACACCGCCGCCACCATCCCCACCGGCTCAATGGCCGAACGCCTTAAATTCAGCGGCTTCGTGGTGATGGGCATGTTCATCAGCATGTTCCTTTATCCGCTCGTCGGCGGCTGGGTGTGGGGCGGCGGCTGGCTGGCCAACCTGGGCCGATCGGCAGGCTTGGGCAACGGCGCGGTTGACTTCGCCGGATCGGGTGTGGTGCATCTGGTGGGCGGGATGATCGCGCTGGTGGGGGCGATCGTGTTGGGGCCGCGAATTGGCCGATTCAATAAAGATGGTTCGCCTAACACCATTCCGGCCCACAACATCCCGATGGGTGTACTCGGCACGATCATTCTGTTCTTTGGCTGGTTTGGCTTCAACGCCGGCTCGGCGCTGGGCTTCACGGGCGCGCTGCGCAATCTGGCGGTGCTGGCGGCCGTCAACACCCTGATGGCCGGCGCGGCCGGCGGCGGCACGGCGATGCTGGTCATGTGGCTCTTCGGCCCCACCAAGAAGCCCGATGCGGGGCTGTCTGTCAACGGCATTTTGGCCGGACTGGTTGCCATCACCGCGCCGTGCGCCTTTGTCGATGTGACGTCGGCGGTCATCATCGGCATGGTGGGCGGTGTGCTGGTGTGCGTCGTCACGCTGCTGCTGGAGAGGTTGAAGATTGATGATGCCGTCGGCGCGTCGCCCGTTCACCTGGCCAATGGTATTTGGGGCGTGCTGGCAGTGGGCATCTTCGCCAACGGCAATCCCGATACGGCTTTGTGGAACGGCGTAGCCACACCCGTCACCGGCCTGTTGTATGGCGGCAGCGGACAACTCGTGGCGCAGTTGTTTGAAGTGATCGCGATTGCGGGCACGGTGGCGGTCTCGTCATTCGTGTTCTTCAAAGTGCTGGCCGCGCTGAAGATGCTGCGTGTCTCGCGCGAAGTGGAACTGGCCGGGCTGGATATGCCGGAGATGGGCGCGCTGGGTTATCCGAAAGATTTCGAACCCGGCCCGGATGCCGTGATTTACACCCGCAAGACCGGCACGCGCGCGCCGATGGGGGCCGGGGCCGCAGCCGGCAAGTAAACGCGCATGCCCAAAGAGATGGATGTTGGACTGAAAACGAGTTCGGCCGGCAACTGCGAACTCGTTTTCAGTCAATCTGAACAGCCTCATCAAGCAGCGCTTGGTCAACCTGCTGAATGTGCATTTTCCCACGAGAAAACACGCCCTTTGCCATGACCCAATTGGGGTAAGCGGCAAATGGCCTGGTTGCGGGACGACAAAACCAGTCGCTCGTCATAAACTGTGTGCAGGACCAGCACAGGGGGACGAGCGATGGATCATCAATCCGAGGAGCAGCCCTACCAGCCTCAATTCGATCGTGGTAACTGCGGCATCGGCTTCGTCGCCGATCAATTTGGTCGCGCCAGTCACGCGATCCTGCGGCTTGGCCTCGACTCACTGATCAACCTGCAGCATCGCGGCGCGCTGGATGCCGATGCGAAGACGGGCGACGGCGCGGGCGTGTTGACACCGCTGCCCAAAACGTTCTTCGCGCGTGAAGCCGAGCGGCTCACTCAACACCCGATCGATCCACTGCGCCTGGCGGTGGGCGTCTTCTTCCTGGAACCGCACGCCGAAGCGGCGGCCATCTCGCTGGCCGAAGCTGCCCTGGCCGAGCATGATCTCGACTTGATCGCGTGGCGCGACGTGCCGATCGAGCCGAACGCCATCGGCGAGCGCGCCATGCTGACCATGCCCCGCATCGTGCAGGCCATCATCGGCCGGCGCGCTGCAGACGATGCGGCGCAATTTGAACTGCGCCTGTATCTGGCGCGCAAGCAGTTTGAGGGGGCCGCGCGCGCCGCGCAGCTCGACGCCTACGTCCCGTCGATGTCGGCGTGTACGATCGTTTACAAAGGACTGTTGCTGGCGCCCCAGTTGCCCGCGTTTTTCCTCGATCTGAACGATCCCGATTTTGCCGTCTCGCACGTCGTCTTTCACCAACGCTACAGCACCAACACCTTTCCCACGTGGCAGCGCGCGCAGCCGTTTCGCGTGCTGTGTCACAACGGCGAGATCAACACGCTGCAGGGCAACCTCAACTGGATGCGGACGCGCGAGCCGCTGCTCGATCTCTCAGACCCGATGGGCTTTCACAGCCCTTCGGGTCTTTTGCGTCCCGTCGTCGATACGAACGGCAGCGATTCGGCCATGCTGGACAATGTGGCGGAACTGCTGCTGCGCGGCGGGCGCGACATCCGTCATGCGCTGACCATGCTGGTCCCGCCCGCGTGGGAAAAGCTGCCCGATCTGCCCGAAGACGTGCGCGACTTCTACGCCTATCACGCCTGTCTCACCGAGCCGTGGGACGGCCCGGCGGCGTTGATCTTCACCGACGGACGCACGGTGGGCGCGGCGCTCGATCGCAACGGGCTGCGGCCCTGCCGGTATCTGGTCACCGACGACGGCCTGATCGCGGCGGCGTCCGAGGCGGGTGCTGTCCCCATCGGCGACCGGCGCGTCGTGGCCCGTGGGCGACTGGGGCCGGGTCACATGCTGGCCGTCGATACGCAGCGCGGTGTGGTAATGGAAGACGCGCAGATCAAGCACGAACTGGCGGCGCGCCGGCCCTACGGTCAGTGGCTCAAACAGCACCTGCGGCAACTTCACGTCGAAGCTGACGCCGCTCTGCAGAAAGCCGACGTTCAATTGCAGGCCGCCTTCGGTTACACGCGCGAAGAGTTGAACCTGGTGCTCAAGCCGATGGTCGAGAATCAGGCCGAGCCGATCGGCTCGATGGGCGACGATACGCCGTCGGCGGTGTTGTCGCACAAGCCGCGCCCGCTGTTCGGCTACCTCCGGCAACGCTTCGCCGAAGTGACCAATCCGCCCATCGATCCGCTGCGTGAAGATTTGGTGATGTCGCTGCGGGTGCGGCTTGGGGCGCGCGGCAACTTCCTGGCCGAGACGCCGGAGCAGGCGCGGCTGCTGGAACTGACCTCGCCGCTGCTGACCGACGGTGAGTTACTGGCGCTCAAAGCTGATCCCGAACTGCGCGCGGTGACAGTGTCCACCTTGTTCCCGGCCGCAGCGGGATCGAACGGGTTCGCCGTCGCGCTCGATCGGGTGTGTGAGACCGCCGAAGCCGCCGTTCGTCTGGGAGCGCAGCTGATCATTTTGAGCGATCGCGGCGTCGATCGGGATCGATCGTTCATTCCATCCTTGCTGGCGCTGGGCGCGGTGCATCATCACTTGCTGCGCGTCGATCTGCGCGCGCAGGCCGACCTGATCGTGGAGAGCGGCGAACCGCGCGAAGTGCATCATTTTGCGGCGCTCATCAGCTATGGCGCGGCGGCGATCAATCCATACCTGGCGCTGGCCTCTGTGACGACGCTGGGCCGCGACGTGACGAGCGATCAGGCGCAGGGGCGCTATCGGCACGCGGTGGAACACGGCCTGCTGAAGATCATGTCCAAGATGGGCATCAGCACGATCGACGCGTATGGCGGCGCGCAGATCTTTGAAGCGATCGGTTTGAGCGACGACGTGATCGAGCGTTGTTTTGCGGGCACGCCCGCGCATCTGGGCGGACTGCAACTGGCAGACATCGCGCAGATCGCGCTGGACTGGCACGGCCTCGCGTTTGGCGATCAGGTCGAACTAGATAGTCCCGGTTTCTACAAATTCAAGCGCGATGGCGAAGTCCACGCCTTCAGCCCGGCCGCCGTGCAGGCGCTGCACGCCGCGGTCAAGTCGCCGGAAGTGCTGAGCGGCGACTGGCGCGCGGGTTATGCGGCCTACAAAGAATACAGCGCGCTGCAGCACAACCGCGCCCCGATCGACATTCGCGACTTTCTGGAATTCAAGCGCGCCACGCGCAGCGTGCCGACAGCCGCAGTGGAATCCATCCATACGATCATGTGGCGTTTTTCCACGGCGGCGATGTCGCACGGCGCGGTCTCGGCCGAGGCGCACGAGACGCTGGCCGTGGCGATGAATCGCCTGAACGCGCTGAGCAACTCCGGCGAAGGCGGCGAGCATCCGGCGCGTTTCAACTCCGAGGGCAACGATCGCATCAAGCAGGTGGCGTCGGGCCGCTTCGGTGTGACGCCGGCGTATTTGATGGCGGCTGACGAATTGCAGATCAAGATGGCGCAGGGCTCCAAGCCCGGCGAAGGCGGCCAGCTGCCCGGCCACAAAGTCACCGCCGAGATCGCGGCGATTCGCCATTCGACGCCGGGTGTGACGTTGATCTCGCCGCCGCCGCATCACGACATCTACAGCATCGAAGACCTGGCGCAGCTGATCTACGATCTGCGGCAGATCAATCCGCGCGCCGTCATCTCGGTGAAGCTGGTGGCGCAGTCGGGCGTGGGCACCATCGCGGCGGGCGTGGCCAAAGCCGGCGCGGACGTGATCTTGATCAGCGGCAATTCCGGCGGCACGGGGGCTTCGCCGTTGAGCAGCATCAAGTACGCGGGCGTGCCGTGGGAGATCGGTCTGGCCGAAGCGCAGTATGTGCTGGCGAAGAGCGGGCTGCGCGGGCGCGTGCGTCTGCGCGTGGACGGCGGTCTGCGCACCGGGCGCGATGTGGTGCTGGCGGCGCTGCTGGGTGCGGACGAGTTTTCGTTTGGCACGGCGGCGGTGGTGGCCGAGGGCTGCAAGATGGCGCGGGCCTGTCACCTGAACACGTGCCCGGTCGGCATCGCCACGCAGCAGCCGGAACTGCGCGCCAAATTCGACGGCACGCCCGAACAGGTGATGGCGTTCATGATCTTCGTGGCGCAGGAGGCGCGCGAGGTGCTGGCCGAACTGGGTTTGCGATCGATGGACGAAGCGATCGGCCGCGTCGATCTGCTGCAGCAGCGCGAAGTGAAACTGGCCCGCGCGGTCGCGCTGGATCTCAACCGATTGTTGATCCCGCCCCCGCCCGGCCAGCCTCGCCGCTATGTGGGTGAGGCCAATCGGGTTTCGGCGCAGTCGCCGCTCAATGATCGACTGCTGGGCGAGGCGTGGCCGACGCTGGAGATCGATCAGCCGACGGCGCTGAGCTATCGCATCACCAATCGCGATCGGACGTTTGGCGCGAAGTTGGCGCGCGCCATCGTGGAGCAGCGTGGTGCAGCCGGCCTGGCCGATGGCGCGCTGGAGGTGACGTTGTATGGCAGCGCGGGCCAGTCGTTTGGCGCGTTCGGCGTGAACGGCCTGAACCTGACGCTGGTGGGCGAAGCCAACGATTACGTGGGCAAGGGGCTGGCGGGCGGTCGCATCGTCATCATGGGCGCGCCGGGGACGGATGGCTCGCAGGTACTCGCCGGCAACACAATTCTGTACGGCGCGACGGGCGGCGAATTGTACATCGCCGGGCGCGCGGGCGAGCGCTTTGCGGTGCGCAACAGCGGCGCGATCGCGATGGTGGAAGGCGTGGGCGATCACGGTTGCGAATACATGACGGGCGGACTGGTGATCGTGCTGGGCGGCATCGGCTACAACTTTGCGGCGGGCATGACGGGCGGGCTGGCCTTTGTGGCCGCCGAGGACAATCGGGCAGCGAGCCGGATCAATGCGCAGCTGGTCAACATTGAAACCCCGTCGGCTTTTGAGATGGATTATCTGCACGAATGGATCGCTCATCACGCGCAGCTCACGTTGAGCAGCCAGGCGCAGGCGATGCTGCGCGAATGGCGTACCCGGCCGCCGCGTTTTCTCAAGATCGCGCCAAAGGATCAGACCGCGCAAGCGCAGCCCATTTTGCTGGCGCCGCGGCGCGAGGCGCAGCGCGTGTACGTGATGCGCGGGCTGGGGGCATAAGGCTGAATGCGGTAAAATGGCCGCATGGCTGCGACGCTGACCACCGACGTAGAACCATCGCGCGTGATGGCGAGCCTGCGCGAGATCGCGCAGGCGCTGTCGGCGGCGTGGGATCTGGATACGACGCTCGATCTGATCGCGCGGCGCACGCAGCAGGTGATGCAGGTCGATTCGTGCTCGATCTATCTGCTGGACGCCGACGGCCAGCGCCTGATTTTGCGGGCCTCAACGCGGCTGGCGCGCAGTTCGCTGGGGCGCGCGTTGCTGCACCTGGGCGAAGGGCTGACCGGTTGGGCGGCGCAGCACGGTCAGCCAGTGGCGGTGCGCGACGCCCAGGACGATCCGCGCTTCAAGTTTCTGCCGGAAACGCGCGAGAAGGAACTGCGCTCGCTGCTGGCGGTGCCGCTGGTCAACCGCGAGCGCGTCATCGGCGCGATGAATGTGCAGACGGTGGCGCTGCACGATTTTACCGCCGACGAGATCGAACTGGCGTCGCTGATCGGCGATCTGGCGGCGGGCGCGCTCGATCGGGCGATCCTGTACGAACAGATGCACCGTCAGATCGGCGAGTTGACGACGCTGGCGAAGGTGAGCGAAACGGTCACCTCGCCGCTGTATCTGGACGAGATGTTGAACCTCGTCGTGGAGATGGCGGCCAAGGTGATGGATACGCCGGTCTGTTCGCTGCGGCTGCTGGACGATACGCGCGGCGAGATGGTGGTGCAGGCCGATTCGACGATTCCGCCATTCTGGTCCAAGTCGTTGTGGCGGAACAATGCCGCCGTGGCGGCGCAGGTGCTGGCGGCGCGCAAGCCGTTGACGATCTCGCCCGTGCCGATCGAGCAGCCGGGCCGCGCGGCCGATCTGGTGCGAGAGGCCGGACTTGTGTCGCTGCTGGCCGCGCCGTTGATCGTGCGTGAAAAGGCCATCGGCACGCTGAGCTGTTACACGACGCGGCCGCAGCCGTTTACGACCGAGCAGATCGCGCTGTTTTCCACGCTGGCGAATCAGACCGCGCTGGCGATTGAGAATGCGCGGCTGGTGACCAATGCGGCGGTGGTGCGCGAGATGCACCATCGCATCAAGAATAATCTGCAGACAGTGGCGATGCTGCTGCAGCTGCAGGCCGCCGACAGCGGCGAGTCGGTGGCGAAGGACGTGCTGCAGGTCAGCGTCAATCGCATTTTGAGCATCGCGGCGGTGCACGAAATTCTGTCGGAAGAGGGCTTCCGCTCGGTCGATGTGAAGGACGTGGCCGAGCGCATCGCGCAGCTGGTGGCGCAGAACATGCTGCGGCCCGATCGGCAGATCACGATTGAAGTGACGGGCGAGGCGATCGTGCTGCCGTCGAAGCCGGCCACCTCGCTGGCGCTGGTGATCAACGAACTGCTGCAAAATGCGCTGGAGCACGCTTTTGTGGGCCACGAGCGCGGCCGCGTGATCATTCAACTGGGCCGCCGCGCCAAAGAGTACGCGGTGGAAGTGAGCGACGACGGCGTGGGGCTGCCCCGCGAGCGGCGCTCGAGCATCGGGCTGGAGATCGTGGAAACGCTGGTGCGTGACGATTTGCGCGGCAAGCTGACGTTCAAGAGCGGGCCGGCCGGCACGCGGGTGATCATCACGCTGCCGCCAGCCATGGCCGCGTAGCCGAGTGTGGGGACTGATGCGACGCTTGAAGATCATCGTGGCCGATGATGAATCGATCATCCGGCTGGGCCTGAAGACGATGTTGACGGCGCTGGGCCACGAGGTGTTTCTGGCGGCCAATGGCCGCGAAGCGCTGACGCTGGCGCGCACCATCGACGCCGACCTGGCGCTGCTGGACATTCAGATGCCGCTGACCGACGGGTTGGAGGCGGCCAAAGTGATCGCGCGGAAGCATCCGATGCCGATCGTGATCTTGACGGCCTACGGGCAGCAAGAGTTGATCGAGCGGGCGGTACAATTACCCATCCATGGGTATTTGATCAAACCGGTGGGCGAGAAGGACCTGGCGGCCGCCATCGGCGTGGCGCTGGCGCGTTTTGAAGAAGCGCAAATCGCGGCGCGGGAGACGGCCAAGTTGCGAGAGAGCCTGGAAAGCCGCAAGCTGATCGATCGGGCCAAGGGGATTTTGATGCAGCGCGGAATGAGCGAGGACGCGGCGTATCAACTCATTCAGCAGCAGGCGCGCAGCGCGCAGGTGTCGATGCGGCAGGTGGCCGAAGCGATTTTGGCCGAAGCGCCGTCATGAAGTTCAGACCATTTCCGGCTTGACAGCCGCGCCAAATGCGGGTATAGTCAGCGCGTAATCGGGCGGCAGTCCGATTGATAATCAAATACCCATTGAGGCCATGACGCCTCCGAGAACCACCTTTGTGGCTCGGAGGCGTTTCTGTTTTATCCGGAGAGAGCCATGTTTGCCACATTGTTAACTGGAGCGTTTATCGCCATTTCGTTCAGTGCGCCGCCGGGGCCGGTGGCGATGGAGACGGTGCGGCGCGGGCTGCGCGGCGGTTTCCGTCCGGCGCTTAACGTGCAGCTGGGCTCGATCATCGGCGACAGCGCGTGGTTTCTGGCGGCGCTGATCGGGTTGGGGCCGCTGGTGCAGATCGAATGGGTGCGCGCACCGCTGGCGGTGGCCGGTGTGCTCGTTCTGTTGTATCTGGGCGCGAGCGGCATCCGCGATGCGTTTAAGAGTGCGCCAACGTCGTTTAGCGATGACGGCCGCGTGGGGCAGGGCGCCTTCCGATCGGGGATGGCGATCTCGCTGGCGAATCCACTGGCGGTCGGTTACTGGCTGTCCATCGGCAGCACGCTGATGGCGACGGGCCTGGCGGGCGCGACGCCGGGGCAGACGATGCTATTTGCGCTGGGCTTCGTAACCGGCACGCTGGCCTGGGCCTTCATCATGGCGGCGGGCGTGCGTTGGAGCCAACGCTTGATCAATCCAACGCTGTTTCGATTTGTCAATCTGGCGTGCGGCGCAGCTTTGTTGATCTTTGGTTTGACGCTGGCTTCGCAGATGCTGAGCTAGCCGGACGCATTTGGCCGGACCGTCCTGGAACGCTGATGAGCGCGCGGCGTTGATGGGACGCTGATGTGAGCATTCATTTTGAAAGGAGAAAGATAACATGTCACCAACAACTTCCACCGCAGAGGCGGCAACGCTGGAAGCGACAGCGGCGGGCGGCAAAGCGCGAACCTTGACCTCGGCCAAAGAAGTCATCGCGTATGCCAAAGAACTGGGCTTGAAGATCGTCGATTACAAGTTTGTCGATTTGCCCGGCACGTGGCAGCATTTCAGTTCCCCGATCGAGGAACTGGACGAATCGGTCTTTGCCGAGGGCGTGGGCTTCGACGGTTCGAGCATCCGGGGCTTCCAGCAGATTCATGAGAGCGACATGCTGCTGGTGCCCGATCCGACGACGGCCGTGGCCGACCCGGTGTGCGGCGTGCCGACGTTGAGCATCGTCTGCGATGTGGTCGATCCGCTGACGCACCAGCCGTATCCCCGCGATCCACGCTTCATTGCGCGCAAGGCCGAGGCGTATTTGAAGGCGACGGGCATCGCCGACACGTCGTACTGGGGGCCGGAAGCCGAGTTCTTCATCTTTGATAGCGTGCGCTTTGAGCAGACCCAGTATCACGGCTACTATTACATCGATTCGGACGAGGGCATCTGGAACAGCGGCCGCGACGGCGGCGCGCCCAACCTGGGTCATCGTCCGCGCTGGAAGGAAGGCTACTTCCCGGTGGCGCCGGCCGATCAATTGCAGGACTTCCGCTCGGAGGTGATCCTGAAGTTGATCGAAGCGGGCGTGCCGGTGGAAGTCCATCACCACGAAGTAGCCACCGCCGGCCAGTGCGAGATCGATCTGCGCTTCAGCAGCCTGGTCAAGATGGCCGATCATCTGCTGATGTACAAGTATGTGATCAAGAACCTGGCGCGCGCCTACGGCAAGACCGCGACCTTCATGCCCAAGCCCATCTGGGGCGACAACGGCTCCGGCATGCACGTCCATCAATCGTTGTGGAAGGACGGCCAGACGCTGATGGCCGATCCGGCGGGTTACGCGGGCCTGAGCCAGCTGGCCAAGTATTACATCGGCGGGCTGCTCAAACACGCGCCGGCGCTGCTGGCCATTACCTCGCCCACGGTCAACTCGTATCACCGGCTGGTGCCCGGCTTCGAAGCGCCGGTCAACCTGGTGTACTCGCGGCGCAATCGGTCGGCGGCGGTGCGCATCCCGATGTACTCAGAGAATCCCAAGACCAAGCGCCTTGAGTTCCGCTGTCCCGATCCGGCGGCCAATCCGTATCTGGCTTTTTCGGCGATGCTGCTGGCGGGCCTGGACGGCATCCAGAACAAGATCGATCCGGGCGAGCCGGCCGACTACGATCTGTTCGAACATCACAACGGCAACGGCCGGAGCGTGAAGCAGGTGCCGGGTTCACTGCCGGAGGCGCTGGCCGCGCTGGAAGCCGATCATAAGTTCCTGCTGGCGGGCAATGTGTTTACGTCGGACGTGATCGAAACGTGGATCGACTACAAGCGCAATCGCGAGATCGATCCGATTCGACTGCGGCCGCATCCGTACGAGTTTTACCTGTACTACGACGCTTAACCATCGGGCTGTATCCATCCGATCGAGAAAACGGCGAGCTCAACGGCCCGCCGTTTTTTGTCGGATCGATCCGGGTCATTAGACGCGCATTGCCTCGCGCGGGTCGGACGTGGTAAGATGAAGCCCAGCCGACGATCATTTCACGCGAAGGAGCCAACCTCATGACCGACGCCGCCGATGAATCTCCCGTCATCGATCCTGAAGAACTTCTCGACCGCGTCCGGGTCAAGCCGGGCCGCGAGGTCAAACTCAAGGACTTTGAAACCGATTGGGCCGTCACCGACGAACTGCGCGATCTGGGCGAGGAAGTCGTCAAAGACCACGCCCGGCAGCTGTTGGAGGAGAATCGCAAAGCGCTGGCGCGCGCGCAGGAACTGCTGTACGCCAGTGATTCTTATTCGCTGCTGATCATTTTTCAGGCGATGGACGCGGCAGGCAAGGACGGCACCATCAAGCACGTGATGTCGGGCATCAATCCGCAGGGCTGCCAGGTCTTTTCGTTCAAGGCGCCGTCGGCCGAGGAACTGGATCACACCTTTTTATGGCGCTGCATGAAGGCGCTGCCGGAACGCGGCCGCATCGGCATTTTCAACCGATCGTATTACGAAGAAGTGCTCGTCGTCAAAGTCCATCCCAAATTCCTCGACGCGCAGCGGCTGCCGGTCGACGACTACGACGACAAATTCTGGCGGCGGCGCTACAAGGACATCAACGCCTTTGAGAAACATCTGGTTCGCAACGGCACCATCGTGCTCAAGTTCTTCCTCAATGTGTCCAAGTCCGAGCAGAAGAAACGCTTTCTCGATCGGCTGAACGACCCGACCAAGCACTGGAAATTTTCGGCGGGCGATCTGGCCGAGCGCGCGCGGTGGGACGATTACATGGCCGCCTACGAAGACATGCTGTCGGCCACCAGCACCAAGCACGCGCCGTGGTACATCATCCCCGCCGATCAGAAGTGGGCGGCCCGCGCCATGGTGGCGATGATCATCACAGATGCCATCAACCGGCTGGGGCTGAAGTATCCGCAGGTCGGCGAGGAGGCGAAGGCGGCGCTGGACGAAGCCCGTCGGCAGTTGGAGCAGGAAGAGGACGGCCGCTGATTCAGTGAGGGCGACGCCCGATGATTCGCGTCTTCGCCTGCAGGCCCGCCGGCGATTGAAATCGCGCCTGCCGGACGTGCCGCCGATCGTCGGCGGAGGACGACGAAGCCTCGCCCAGGCCGGTGGACGATCAATCAACGTTTCGCGAGGTGCGATGGCCAGTCGCCGGCAAGTGCTTCAGGGCGGATTCGATGTCCTGCACGCGATGGTAACTGGAGTGGGCGTCAAGATCATAAGGCCAGTCGGGGCGGCGTTCCCGACCGCTGAACCATTCTTCAGGCGCTGCATGAAGCGCCGCCAGCACATCCGCATGAACTTGTCTGTGCCAGGCTAAGACTTCCTGCGGGGAGCGGTCTCGCCAACGCGCGTAGATGAGATGGTTTTCATCAGCCTCGCTTAACCCTTTCACCTCTACTGGTATGGGTTGTTTCTTGATTTTTCTGACCACGTCGGCTTTGAAATGAGTAATATGAGCTAGCGCATCTTTCACCGTCCAGGGGTCTTTGGTCTCGGGTCTGGGGACCAACCTGTTCCAATCTTCATCGGTCAGGTTGCCAACCAGCCGATCGAGACGCTTGAACTCCTGAATGGTACGCCTGATGACTTCCTGGCGAGTATGACGCATGGCAACGAACCTCTGGTGTAGTCAGTCTTACTGATTGAGTCTCAGGTGAAATTTGGCTGTGCCAACGCGGATCTGAGCCTATGCTTGTCTGACAATATCGACCGAGATCTCCACCGCCGGAATGGTTCCCCTGTTCTCAAGCCAGTGCAGAGTGTTTCTGTCCTCGGGCCAACCCGCTCCCGGCCCATAATCCGTGGCGACTCCATCTCGATAGTCGGTGATCGTTCCCTGCAAGATGTAGACGAGGCCCGGCCTACCTTTATGGTCGTGAAGCGGGCCGAAGACACCGCCCGGCTCCATGGTCACCATCCGCATGCGAAGTTGGCGCCCGGCCAGACCCTCGATCTCCGGGCCAAGATCAACCGTCGCCAGTAACTGCACCGTGACACCCTTCGTCTCAGGTACTGCCTGTTCGCTGCTCATAAAACGCTCCTCTCTCCCAAAACTTGATCAGTAATAGATCCCGGAATCCTATTTTGGAATAATATCATGATGGGGGCGCCAATTCAAAGTTGATTTTGCCAGTTGATTGCTGCAACGCCACGAGGGCGGACAGACTGAATTCAGGTCGCGCTGTGGCTTGTTCGCTCCGATTGAACTGGCCAGACGGTCACTGTATTCGTGCTGCCGCAGGGGTTCGTCAACAATATTAAAAATCGAGCCGGCGGGAGCGTGATTGAGCGCCGCCACTGTGGCGGTTGCCATGTCTGCGACATGAATCAACGAGATAAAGTTCCTTCCGTCGCAGGGGATGATTTCCTTGCCGGCGCGCATGTTTTCAATAGTCCTGTCCTGAAAAGTATCAGGGCCAACAAACGTACCCCCGCGCAGAATGCACCAGTGCAGCTGCTGCGTCGGGATATGGCGTATCATCCCTTCCATGGCGATTACGGGCGCACAGACCGAGGCGCGTTCCGGCGAGGTATCCAGAGGCATCTCTTCCGTAATCCAATTTTCGCCGCAATCGGGATAAGCCATGGTGATGCTTTGCTGGATATAGCGTTTTACCCCGACTTCCGCTGATGCTTTGAGCAACGTGCGGACCACATCTGTGCGCAAACGGGTATTGGCATCCCAGGCGTGGGGCAGCGCGAAGTTTTGCGGTATGGAGGTGGCCAGGTGCATTACCGCTTCGCAACCCTGAATATAGGTTGTAATCTTTTCGTCGAGATCTGGCGACAGCAAATCGCAGGCCACTATCTCGATATTTTGAGGGAGTAATTCTTGGGCTTTTTCGACTGACCGCGCCAACGCGCGCACTTCATGACCCTGTTGCACCAGCAAGGGAATGACGGCGCGTCCCAGAACGCCGGTTGAACCGGCGACTGCTATTTTCATCTTCATGATCTCCCCCCAGATCAGATTTGATCCGACTGAACTTGCCGCACCACGACTCCGCGTTTCAACCGCCGCCGACCAGTCGGGCGCGCACGAGTCGCGAGATCAGGCAGGAACGTAGGTCAACCGGATCACATCTTCGTCAATTCGGTCATGAGTCACGAGGCGGAGCCGCGGCCGGGGGCCGGCAAAATAGGGTTGGCCGTGACCAAGCACGACAGGGTGCAGGTAGATTCGATATTCATCGATCAGGCCAAGTTGGGTGAGGGTGTGCGCGAGGTTCGGGCCGGCCACTTCGATCTCCCCGTTGTGCTCGGCCTTCAACTGGCGGATCGCGCCCTCAAGATCATCCTCAATAAGCGTGGCGTTGGGGCCGACCGACTTCAACGAGCGCGAGACGACCCATTTGGGCTGAGCGCGCCACGCCGCCGCGAAGGCGTGTTCGTCGGCACTCCATTCAGGCTGATCGTCGTCCCAGTACCGCATGATCTCATACATCTGGCGGCCATAGACACTCCCTGCCTGCCCCTGAGCCTCCTCGATGAAGTGGCGGAAGAGTGCGGGGCCGGGCGAAAACGCCGTATGGTCAACGTAGCCGTCCAGAGATTGGTTCATTCCAAACACGAGCCTGGCCATGTCGCTCCCTTTCCTCGGCGGCACATCCGCGCAGTTTTGAACATCGTCGATGACTGAACCGTTGCGAGTTGCGTGGCCTAACGTTTGCGTTTCAGCCGTCCGGCGGAGCCAGTGTTGGGCCGCTTATTGTCATTTTGTGTGCTTATCCGCCAAGTTCAAATGTAAAACAAGCGAGATCATGAAGATTATACCAGCGATATTGTGGATGGTTAAAAGGGTGTGCCGCGTTGGTTGGAATAGCGCCTTGGAGGAGAAGTGCAGAACAAGACCCACAGACGGCAAGAGGACAAATGAGCCAAGCATCAAGAGGGCAAGTAAAGAGCGAGGATTGAATGGGCGAGATAGTCAGTTTTTCATAGTCAATTCCTTGCCGCCCAGCCACAACCCGCGAACACTGGCGCGATTAATTGCCGTCGCTCACTCCCCATTCAAAGTTCATTTGATCAATCTTGTCAATAACGGCTCGCAAGCTGTTTAGTGGCAACAATTTGTCTTCCAGAATTTCTTTGGCTTTTTCAATTGCCCGGGAGCCTGCATTATTAGCAGTGTGAAACACAAGGCGATCTACTTCTGCCATATTGGCTGCCAACAACTGCAACAAGGTCATGAGTATCCGATTGCCGCCATAGGCTCCACAGCCCCAAAACCCGGTATGAATAACAGTTAAGGTTTGTCCATTTTCCATAGACTGTGATTCAAGTTTGGCCGCCGAAAAACCCGTAAAGGCGGTTTCGAGAATATAAAGTATTTGTTCCTCGGTATAAAATCCTTCTCCGCCGGCAGGCGCTTCCATTGCAATCAAATTGGTAAGGGTGGGGGGATTGATAGGAGTCGTTGCCAACTCGATAGCCTTTATATCGGCACGGGCAAATTCATTGCCATACAAACCAACAGGGCGTAATTGCGCCGGATTAGGGTCTGTGGCAACCCGGCAACGACGTTCAACCCCTTTAATCAATATCGGCGTAGGTTTTCCATCTTCAACAGTAAATGGCTTGATCTGTAACTTGACCAAAGCTTCGCGTAAAGACCCCAGGGCGGGATGTTCGGCAACCTGTAGCTCGTCCTGAGCAAATAGCGGCGACCCGTAGGCGACAAAGAGATAGTGATGAGCAAAATTAAGATACCATTCGGTTATTGAGTTGTCATCTGAAGGTTCATATCCGAAGAAATCTTCCCGCACGTCAAGCGTCGTGCCGCGTTTTTGGGGAGACAGGATTTGCGGTAAAGGGAAACTGTTCCATCTCGAAAAGACAATATCACCGGCATGAGTACAACCGGGCGGGCAAGCTATATCATAAACAAGTTGTTTGTAGGGGTGAAGAAAACGCGGAGGATACTCGGTTACCAGTTTTTGAGCATTAAATACTCGCTTGTAAATCAGATTCGGGTTCGTAGGCATAACCGTTTCCTTAAATGTTAATGGAGCGCCCAACGCCCCACATTTATCCGCTGCCGCCTTTATCCGGTTGCCAATGCTGGTTGGTCGCCCGTGCCCTAAGTTGCATTTTCAAGCAACGTAATCTGTTCGGGCTTATGCAAAACTCAGTTTTAGCATGTCATATTACTCTTCGTTTTCGATTAATCTCAATAGCATATGAGGCCCGAATCATCTCTTCGGCCTTTCGAAGAGTCTCTGCGTTTTCAATCGCGAGTTCAACATCGCCGACGCCCCAATGACCAACATATGAGACATCGCGGACAAACGTGGCCCACGCCGGAATGTCTGCAGGGCTGATTTTGAGCCAGACTCTCAGGCCGCTAATTGGTTTTGTATGATACTCGCTGAATCGGGCATATCTTTGTTAAAATCAGACAATGTCCCCCCCAACTCCCTCCAGTCTATGCCCGTCTCCGTCCGAAGTCAATACGCGTTTTTACTTATTTTTCCCAAACTTCAACAAACCGCCCGGGGCCTGAGCCATCAGGCCCCGGGCGCGATGAGTCATTGCCCGTTCGCCACGGCCGCGGGCCGGCGGATGGGTGACTTGCGCTCGCTGCGGCGCGTGCCGCCCACCATCTCATACTCTGACGAATCGTCGCCATAGATGCCCTTGACGCTGTTGCGGACGCGTTTGATCTTGTCCCACAACTCGGCATGGACTTCGTCACGCTTGTTACGCAGGTCCACCAGCTGCGCATCCATGGCGTCCAATTCCACCTGCAGGGCGCGGGCCCGATCCAGATCGGCCGCCATCACCTGCGGCGTCAACGAGCCGAACTGGGACGTGGCGTCGATTTTCTTCCACGCCTCCAGCACGGCCTGCGTCTGTGCGACAACGTCGGTAGGAAATAGCCTGGTCATTTCGTTACGCTCCTTTGCGTAAATAGGATGCGCTTGTTATAATATAAAACGCCGTGACGTGAAAAGTAATGAAAGTAACGAAAAATGTCATGTGTGAAGTAATATGATACGTCAAGGAATACAAACCGATTTCAAACAAAGGCGCGGTCAGTGTCCGTTTGGGTGAAGGGATGCTGGAACTGTCTAGATCACTTATGTCCAGCAAGGCGGTTCCCGCGCCGGCTGCACGTCATCCCTGCCGACTGAACTTTTTTACCTTCCGATCAATCTTCCATGCGATTCAATCAATCTGACATGCGATTCAATTAATCTTTTGTGCGATTCAATTAACCTGAAATGCGATTCAATCAATCCGACACGCGATTCAGTTAACCTGAAATGCGATTCAATTAATCCGATACGCGATTCAATCAAACTGACATGCGATTCAATCAATCCGACACGCGATTCAGTTAATCTGACATGCGATTCAGTTAATCTGACATGCGATTCAATTAAACTTTTGTGCCAAAACTTTGCAAAAAAGGGCGCAGTTTGCCCTGAAAACAGCGCCGAAGACGGAATTTTAAGCAATTTCAGGGAAGTTTTGTCCTCAAATCGCTATTTTGTGCCTGCCGACTGGCCTTTTACGTCCCCGTCATTCCCGCGCAAGCGGGAATCCAGCAGGCCGAAGATTGTCAGAGATTCACCACGGAGGGCACGGAGGACACAGAGCCCCCCGTCATTCCCGCGCAAGCGGGAATCCAGAACGCCAGAGAGGATACACGCGTTC
>CAZKBQ010000061.1:0-28244 GCA_964550855.1 uncultured Anaerolineae bacterium | reverse complement strand
GGCAGCCAGACGGCCAACAACACGCTGATCCGCGCCATCCACAAGATGGGCATCCCCACCAACGGCAAAAACCTGTTTCCATCCAACATTCAGGGTCTGCCCACGTGGTTCACCATCCGCGTCAGCAAAGACGGCTACTACGCCCGCCGCGAGCGCGCCGAAATTCTGGTGGCGATGAACAAAGCGACCAGCGTGGAAGACATCCAGAAACTGGAATCAGGCGGCATCTGCCTGCACCCGATCGACGATCCGCTGCCCATCAAGCGCGACGACGTGACCTTTTATCCCATGCCCGTCAACGAACTGGTGCGCAAATCGGGCGCGGAAGCCAAGCTCAAAGGCTACGTCGCCAACATGGTGTACGTCGGCGCGCTGGCCTTCATCCTGGGCATTGAGTTGGACGAGATCGAGTCGGCCGTGACCTTCCACTTCGGCGGCAAGAAGAAACCCATCGATCTGAACATGGGCGTGGTCAAAGCCGCCTATGCGTGGTCGCAGGCCAACCTCACCAAGACCGATCCCTTCCGCGTGGAGCGGATGAACCTGACCGAAGGCACATTCCTGATTGACGGCAACACCGCTTCGGCGCTGGGTGCGATCTTCGGCGGCGTGCAATTTGTGGCGTGGTATCCCATCACTCCGGCCACTTCGCTGGCCGACGGCCTGAGCGAATACCTGCCGCGCCTGCGCAGCGAGCCGGACGGCCGCCGCAACTACGCCATCATTCAAGCCGAGGATGAACTGGCCGCCATCGGCATGGTCATCGGTGCGGGCTGGGCCGGCGCGCGCTCCATGACCTCCACCTCCGGCCCCGGCATCTCGTTGATGAGCGAATTCGCCGGCTTTGCCTACTTCGCGGAGATTCCGGCCGTGATCGTGGATGTGCAGCGCATGGGGCCGAGCACCGGCCTGCCGACGCGCGTCTCCCAAGGCGACGTGCTGAAGATCTATTACCTGGGCCACGGCGACTGCCGCCACGTCTGTCTGCTGCCGTCCAATCCGCAGGAATGCTTCGACTTTGGCGGACTGGCGCTGGACCTGGCCGAGCGGCTGCAAACACCGGTCTTCGTGTTGAGCGATCTCGATCTGGGCATGAACCTATGGCCCACGCCGCCGTTCAAATACCCGGAGCAGCGGCTGGATCGCGGCAAAGTGCTATCGGCCGAGGACTTGACCAAGATCAAGAACTGGCGGCGCTACGCCGACGTGGATGGCGACGGCATCGGCTGGCGCACCCTGCCCGGCACCAATCATCCGCTGGCCGCGTACTTCACGCGCGGCACCGGCCACGACGAAGCCGCCCGCTACAGCGAGCGGCCGGAAGACTGGCAGGCCAATCTGGAGCGGTTGGCGCGCAAGCACGACTACGCGCGCACCATCGTGCCGGCACCCGTCATCGACGCGGTGGGCGACGCCGAGGTCGGCCTGATCTCATACGGCACCAACGATCCCGCCGTCGTCGAGGCGCGCGATCGGCTGGAGAAGGCCGGGATCAAAACCTCGTACCTGCGGCTGCGCGCGCTGCCGCTCGAATCGACCCTGATCGAATTCATCAAGAAGCACCCGCGCGTGTACGTGATCGAAAACAACTTCGACGCGCAGATGCATTCGCTCATTCAACTGCACGCGCCCGAATATGCCACCCGACTGATCCCCATCGCCAAGTGCGACGGCCTGCCGCTGAGCGCGCGCTGGATTACCGAAGCCATACAGGAACAAGAACGATGACCACCACAACCATTCCCAACAAACCGGCCGCGGGCCTCAACCTCGTCGGCCTCAGCAAAACCGATTATAAGGGCGCGCCCTCCACGCTCTGCAACGGCTGCGGCCACGACTCCATCGCCAGCCAGATCATCGCGGTGGCGTATGAGATGTCGCTGGAGCCCCATCGCCTGGCCAAATTCAGCGGCATCGGCTGCAGCAGCAAAAGCCCGGCCTACTTCCTGGGCCGCTCGCACAGCATCAACGGCCTGCACGGCCGCATGCCGTCGCTGGCCACCGGCGCACTGACCGTCAACCGCGAGTTGATCGGCATCGGCGTCAGCGGCGACGGCGACACCGGCAGCATCGGTTTCGGCCAGTTCAAACACATGCTGCGCCGCAACGTCGATATGGTCTATATCATCGAGAACAACGGCGTGTACGGCCTGACCAAAGGCCAGTTCTCGGCCACGGCCGACATCGGCCAGGAATTGAAATACGCGGGCAAGAACGAGCTGCCCCCGATCGATCTGTGCCTCGAAGCGATCGCTTCCGGCGCAGGCTTCGTGGCCCGCTCGTTTGCCGGCGACCCCAAACAGGTGCAGCAGCTGCTCAAGGCCGCCATCAGCTATCACGGCACCTCGGTGCTGGACATCATCAGCCCGTGCGTGACGTTCAACAACAGCGAGCTCTCGACCAAAGGTTATAACTGGGGCAAAGAGCACGAAGAGGCCCTGCACGAAGTGCGCTACGTTCCACCCGCCGAGGAGATTACGGTGGAATACGCCGAGGGCGAGGTGAAGGACGTGGAGATGCACGACGGCTCGTTGATCCGGCTGAAGAAGCTCGCCAAGGATTACGATCCCACCGACAAGTTCGCCGCCATGCGCCTGCTGGAAGAGGCCCGCGAAAAACAGCAATTCATCACCGGGCTGATCTACATCGATCAGCAGCGGCCCAACCTGGTGGAACGCGAGCACCTGAGCGAAACGCCGCTGGTGCATCTGCCCGAATCAAAACTGCGCCCCGCCCGCGAGCTGCTGGACAAGATCAACGCGGCGTATATGTAACGCCAAAACCCGAAGGGCCGCCCGGGCCTTTCGGGTTTTGCTTGTCTCAAATCAAAAAGCCGCCCCGACTCGGGCGGCTTTTTGACTTCTAATCGTCAACTTCCAACCGTCAACAACTACTTCGCCTGCACCTTAATCGTGCGCGGCTTCACGGCCTCGGCCTTGGGAACGCGCACCGTCAGGACGCCGCTTTCCAGATGGGCTTCAATCTTGTCGGCGTCGATCTCGTCGCCCAGATCAAAGGCGCGGCTGAACTTGCCGAAAGCGATCTCGTTGCGCAGGGTGCGGACCTTCTCGTCGGCCGACTGCGCCGGGGCGATCAACTCGCCGCTGATCTTCACCACACTGCCCTCGGCCTCGATGTTCAGCTCGTCGGCCTTGACACCGGGCACCATCGCCACAAAGGTATAGCCGTCCGCGTCGGTGTAGATGTTCACCGGCAGGCGTGTGCCTACACCCCATACCGTCGCCCAGTCGCGCGACATCGGGCTGACCCAGGCGTCATTGAACAACCGATCCATCGCTTCGCTCAGCGGCGTAACCATCGGGCTGGTCCGAACGATCAAATTGCGTGCCATCTTGCTTGCCTCCACTTGTCCTTTCGGAATGATTTTGATGTCTGTTTCCCGCTCGAAACTGGCTATAGCATAGCGGACTTGTGTTAGAGCCACGCTGACGAAGTGTTAGCGATGTGTTAGAGGAGGCAGGACGCAGGCGGCAACAGCCGTGAGAAACCAGGAACAGGCGTGCTATAATGCCCGCAGCCTGCACCATGTCTCTGGAAGCCCTGCTTGTCCAACTGCGTTCCGATCGCGCCTTCATGCGCGATGTGGCCGCCTGGGAGCGTGTGCCCGGCCGGCCCGCGCGCTATGCGCCGTTCCCGTCCGCCCTCGACGAGCGGCTGCGGCAGGCGCTGCGCGGGCGCGGCCTCGATCAACTTTATACGCACCAGGCCGCCGCCGTTGAAGCCGCCGCGCGAGGCCGGCATCTCGTCGTTGTCACGGCCACCGCCTCCGGCAAAACGCTGTGCTACAACCTGCCCGTGCTCAACACGCTACTGCGTGATAACCGGGCGACGGCGTTGTATCTCTTTCCGACCAAGGCGCTGGCGCACGATCAGCTGGCCGCGTTGAACGACCTGATCGGCGATCTCAGCCGGCCGATCGCGGCCCAGGCCTACGACGGCGACACGCCGCGCGACAAACGCAAATCGGCGCGCGGCGCGGGCGGTATCCTGATCACCAATCCCGACATGCTGCACACCGGCGTCCTGCCCCATCACACACAGTGGGCGGGCTTCTTCCAGTCGCTGCGCTACATCGTGATTGATGAACTGCACACCTATCGCGGCATCTTCGGCAGCCACTTTGCCAATGTGCTGCGCCGCCTCAAGCGCATCTGCCGCTTTTATGGATCAACGCCGCAGTTCATCCTCACCTCGGCCACCATCGCCAATCCGCGCCAGCTGGCCGAACGACTGATCGAAGAAGACGTGACGTTGATCGACGACGACGGCGCGCCGCGCGGCGAAAAACACTGGATTCTGCTCAACCCGCCGTTGATCGATCCGGCGCTGGGGCTGCGCCGATCGGTTGTGCTGCACTCCAAAGATCTCGCCGTCAGATTGCTGCAGGCCGACGTGCAGACCATCGTGTTTGCGCGCGCCCGCGCAACCACCGAAGTGCTGTTGACCTACCTGCGTGAGGGCTTTGCGGCCGACGGCGGCGACCCGGCGATCATCCACGGCTATCGCGGCGGCTACCTCGCCACGGAGCGGCGCGCCATCGAAGCGGGCCTGCGCGACGGCTCCATTCGCGGCGTGGTCTCGACCAATGCGCTGGAACTGGGCGTGGACATCGGCCAACTGGACGCGGCGGTGTTGGCGGGCTATCCCGGCACCATCGCCTCCACGCTGCAGCAGGCCGGCCGCGCGGGCCGGCGGGCCAACGTTTCGGCCGCTTTCCTCGTCGCCAGCGCCGCTCCGCTCGATCAGTTTGTCATCACGCATCCGCGCTACTTCTTCGAGCGCTCGCCTGAGCACGGCCTGATTGCGCCCGATAACTTGATCATTCTCACCAATCACCTGAAATGCGCGGCGTTTGAATTGCCTTTTGACGCGGGCGAAAAGTTTGGCCGCTTCGAGCAGACGGCGGAGCTGCTGGATGCCCTGGTGGAGGAAGGCATCCTGCACAAACAGTCGGCCGCTAAGCCGGCGTTACCCGATCGGTATTTCTGGCTGGCCGATCAGTATCCGGCCAACGGGTTGTCGTTGCGAACGGGCACGGCCGATACGGTGGTGATCCTCGATCGATCGGCCGGCAAAGCCCAATCGATCGGACAGATCGATCGGGAGTCGGCGCCCACGCACGTCCACGCCGGCGCGATCTATATTCACGAAGGCCAGTCGTTTCTGGTGGAGAAGCTCGATTGGGAGAACGGGCAGGCTTTTGTGACGCCCGCGCACGTCGATTATTACACCGAGGCCAGCACCAGCACCGGCGTGGAGGTGGAAGAAGAGCACGAGCGGCAGGCGGCCGGCGCGACGCTTAAGAGCGTGGGCGAAGTGCGCGTGTCATGGCTGACCGCCGGCTTTCGCAAGATCAAGTTGTACACGCACGAGACGCTGGGCTGGGGCGAGATCGATCTGCCGGAACAGGAGATGCACACCACCGCATACTGGTTCTGCATCGAGCCGGAAATGGCCGATCGGTTGTTGGAGGAGGGCGTGATCTTCGCGCCCAACGACTACGGCCCGGACTGGGATCGCATCCGCAGCGAGATTCTGGAGCGCGATGAGCACCGCTGCCGCAAGTGCGGCGCCGCCGAGCCGCCCGGTCGTGTGCACGACGTGCATCACCTGCGCCCGTTTCGCGAATTCGGCTACCGGCGCGGCGTGAACCGCAACGACCTCATCGCTCATTCGCCCGACAATCTGATCACGTTGTGCCGCCGCTGCCATCATCGCGCCGAAACGGCGGTGGGCGTGCGCGGCGCGCTGAGCGGGCTGGGACACGTGCTGGGGGAGATCGCGCCGCTGTATCTAATGTGCGATCCGCGCGACATTGGCGTTATTGCTGAAGCGCGCTCGACCTTCACCGAGTTGCCCACGCTCACCATCTACGACCGCGTGCCGGCCGGCATCGGCTTCAGCCAGGAGTTATTCGATTTGCACGATCAATTATTGGCGGCGGCGCGCGACGTGGTGGCAGGTTGTCCGTGCGAGTCGGGTTGCCCGGCCTGTGTGGGGCCGATGCCAGTCAACGAGGCAGGCGACTCTGATCTGCCCGATGTGAAGGCGCTGACGCTGCGGCTGCTGCGGGCGCTGGCAAACTAAAACCCGATGGGCCTGTGCAGCCCATCGGGTTTTTTGATGCCGTGCCGCATAAACGCGGCGACGGCCATAATAACGGCCAGCCCCCTGTGCAGCGGGGGGGTGCACAGGGGGCGGCAGCCAAGGGAGGAGACTCAGTCTCGTTGCTAACCTTTGGGGTTAGCGTCAGACTTGTTGCGGTTGCTTCGTGCGTAATATTACAACGACAACGACGAATGACCTAGTGACAAAGGTCATGAAAGCTGTATGACTCTCTGCGAGCCATTTGTTAATATAACGGATCGGAATGTGTCAATTTTGACAACTGTTCTGGTGGTGTCCCTGCGGGACTGACGTATGCTCGCCGTGGGCCTCGCAGCAGCAAGATTTGAAGTCTTGCCGGTTCAGGCCAAGGGATTCCGCGCCCTGCTTGAATCTCGCGTCAAGAGCTGCCCCTTGAGGATGACCTGGCGAGCCGGAGCGGCGGGTTGCTGGATGCGCTTAAGGAGCAGTTCCATCGCCGTCTGGCCGATTTCGTAGGTGGGCTGCGCGATGACGGTGAGCGGCGGCTGAATCAGCGTCGACCAGGTCGTTTCGTCGAAGCCCGCCAGCGCGATGTCGTCGGGAATCGCGAGGTTGAGTTCGCGGATGGCTTCCAGCGCGCCGGCCGATAGCAAACTGTTGGTCGCCAGGATCGCCTCCGGCCGATCGGGTGCATTGAGGATCGCCAGGGTCGCCTCATGCCCGGCCTGAATGCGCGGCGGCAAATATCGCATCGCTACAGGCGTTAAGTCGTGTTCTCGCAGCGCTTTCTCAAAGCCCTGCCGACGCTCGCGCCCGGTCGTGCTGGCCTCTCCAAATAGCGCCCCAATGCGGCGGTAGCCGTTCTCGATCAGGTGGCATGTCAGCCGATAAGCAGCCTCGACGTTGTCGATCATGACCACGTCCACTTCGCCGTTCTTGATGGCGCGGTCGACGATCACGGTCGGGATGGTGAGATTGATCGCGTCAAAATCATCCGAGGTCTGTTTGGTCGGCGACAGGATCACGCCGGAGACATTTTCGTCGCGCAACTGATTGAGGTAGAGTGCCTCTTTGGCCGGGTCTTCATCGGAGTTGCACAAAAAGACAGCATAACCATGGGCGTAGGCGTAGTCCTCGACCGCCCGGCTGACATCGGTGAAGTAGGGGTTGCGGATGTCTGACACGATAAGCCCAATGGTGTTGGACTGCTGCGCGCGCAGGCTGCGCGCGATGCGATTAGGTCGGTAGCCTAGCTTACCCACGGCCGCCATCACCCGCGCCTGGACTTCGGCGGTAACGTAAGGCTTTCGTGATAACACGCGCGATACGGTCGCCGTTGAAACCCCGGCTTCTTTTGCCACATCTTTGATTTTGACCATACAAGTCCTTTCTGATAATTGCTCAGTCGTTTGCGTTCGCTTCGTCCGCCGCCTGAGAATTGACCCTAATGAACGCAGTGGCTCTGTAAATTACAGGCGTGATTATACCATGTTTCAAGTTTTTACAGAGTATTCTAAGAAGACCAAGTTAAGATAGTGTAAATTTGACACAAATCTCTGGTCTTATGTGTTTATCTTCACGTTTTCCTTAAAAGAATTTGTAAGTTGTTGACAACTTGATGAAATCGATTACAATACTTTCATTGAAATCGATTACATACCTCTGCAGTCATGGCTTGCTGAGAAGTTGTAAGGGAGGAACGCCTATCGAGAAACTGTAATGCCCCGCAACGCTCTTCGACGAATTTCGCTTGCTTGCTGTTCTTGAAAGCCAAACCCTATCCAAGGAGAGTTCCAATGCGTGCAAAGTTGCAGCAGTACGGCAGTTTCATGGCGCAGATGGTGATTCCCAACATCGGCGCGTTTCTCGCGTGGGGCCTGATTACGGCTCTGTTTATTCCGACGGGCTGGACACCCAATGAACAGCTCGCCAAGTTGGTCGGCCCGATGATTACCTACCTGCTGCCGCTGTTGATTGGCTTTTCGGGCGGGCGGCTGGTGTACGGGCTGCGCGGCGGCGTCGTCGGCGCGGCGGCCACGATGGGCGTCATCGTCGGTGCGGACATCCCCATGATGCTGGCGGCGATGGTGATGGGGCCGCTGGCCGGCTGGCTGATGAAGAAAATCGATGGCTTCCTGGAAGACCGGACGCCCAGCGGCTTCGAGATGTTGTTCAACAATTTCTCGGCCGGCATCCTGGGCGCGATTTTGGCGATTGTGGGCAATCTGTTAATTGGGCCGGTAGTGCAGGGCATCAGCAGCGTGTTAAGCGGTATCGTGCAGTTCCTGGTCGATGCGCGTCTGCTGCCGCTGGTGGACCTTGTCATCGAACCCGGCAAGGTGCTGTTCCTGAACAACGCCATCAATCACGGCATCCTTGCGCCGTTGGGCGTCGCGCAGGTTCAAGAGACGGGTCGCTCGGTATTGTTTATGCTCGAGTCGAACCCCGGCCCCGGGCTGGGGCTGCTGCTGGCATTCTGGGTGGCGGGCAAGGGCATGTCCAAGGCAACCGCGCCGGGAGCCATCGTCATCCACTTCCTCGGCGGCATTCACGAAGTATACTTCCCTTACGTGCTGGCGCACCCGATCATGATCGTGGCGATGTGGGCGGGCGGCATCCTGGCCGACCTGTGGTTCGTCATCACCGGCGCTGGCCTTGTGGCAACGCCGTCACCCGGCTCGATCTTCGCCTACCTCGCCGTGACGCCGCCCGGCCAGCTGTTGCCGGTGTTGGGCGGTGTCGCCGTCGGCGCAGTGGCCTCCTTCCTGGTCGGGTCGTTCCTGCTGAAGGCCTTCCCGATGAAGGCCGAAGCGGACGAGGCGGCAGCCTCGGGCGTGCCCATGCCCGCCACCGCCTAGCCCCGGCTCCACCGGATAGGGTAGCCGATAACGGGCTTTGAAAGAGCATGGATCGATCGGGCGGCGTTTTCTCACCACGCGCGGCACGCGGAAAGAAGTCTCCGCCCGATTATTCTTCGCCGGCCCGATCGATCCGCCCCACTCACGCTCCTGGGAGGTCAAGATGGCAACATCCGTCGCAGCCGCCAGCGTCAAGAAGATCATCATTGCCTGCGAAGCGGGCATGGGCTCCAGCCTGATGGCGGCCAACAAGTTGAAGCAGATGCTGAAGAAAGCCAATCTCGATGTGAAAGTGACGCACAGCCCGGTGCGCAGCATTCCCGAAGACGCGCAGGTCGTCGTATGCCACGAGCAACTGTATAAAATGGCGAGCGAGCGCGCGACGTGGGCGGTGTGCTTCTCGTTCAAGAACTTCGCCAACATCCCCGCCTTCGACAAGATCGTCAACGCGCTGAAGTCCGGCGCGGATGTCACGGCTGATTAGTCCCATGGCTATCATCACACGCGAACTCGTCCGCCTCCACGCGCAGGCCGACGGTAAAGAAGACGCGATTAAACAGGCCGGCGCGTTGTTGGTTGAGAATGGCTGCGTCACCGCGTCGTATGTGGACGGCATGCTGGCCCGCGAGCAAACGATGTCCACCTATCTGGGCAATGGCATCGCCATTCCACACGGTCAATTTGACAACCGCGCCGAGATCTTGCGAACGGGCATCTCCGTGATTCAATTTCCGGCCGGCATCGAATGGGAAGACGGCGAGCGGGCCTATCTCGTTATCGGCATTGCGGCCACCGCCGACGAGCACATCGGCGTGTTGGCGAATCTATCGCAAGTGATCGAAGAAGAGGCCGACGCGCAGCAGCTGATCCACGCCGACGATCCAATGCTGATTGTGGAGCGCCTGGGTCGCCCGGCGGAAATGGCAGAAGAATAAGTTGCGTGTCTCGTCATGCCCGAATGTTTTTATCGGGCATTCAGACTGACGATGGACAATTTACGTTGGTCGATCACTTGGATTCCCGCCAGAAGCACGCGGGAATGACAAGCCGCTAAGGAACGCTTTCTCAGCCACAAAGGAACACAAAGATCACAAAGAATCTGATTTTCTCTCGTGTTCTTTGCGTTCTCTCGTGGCAATTCAGGAGCATGTCATGTCATCTCGTTTTGATCGATTTGTATCGCCCGATGCGCCCATCCCCGCGCAGACGTGGGCGTGGAATATGTACGGCGCGGGCGTCGAGAGCATGGGCCGGGACGGCAAGCCCGAACTTTTGCCCGTGCCCGAACCCAACGACGATCAACTCTTGGTGCGGGTCGATGCCGTGGGGATGTGCTTCTCCGATGTGAAGCTGATCAAGCAGGGGGGCGAGCACCCCAAGTTGTATCACCGCGATCTAAAGACCAACCCCACCCGATTGGGTCACGAAGCGACCTTGACCGTGATGAAGGTCGGCAGGAATTTGCAGGGCAAATACCACGTTGGTCAGCGGCTCGCCTTGCAGCCCGACATTTACGATCGTGACGGGCGCAGCACCGCTTACGGCTACACCATCCCCGGCGGCTTGATTCAATATCACGTCATCGGGCCGGAAGTGCTATCGGCGGGACCGGATGGCAAAACATCATACGTCATTCCTGTCGAAGGCGATCTGGGTTATGCGGCGGCCGCGCTCACTGAACCGTGGGCGTGCGTCGAAGGCGCGTACACCCAGCGACGACGACTTGATCCGCTGGCGGGCGGCACGATGTGGATGGTGGGTCACGCCGGCGACACCACACCTTACACCTTCTCCAAAGGGTTGGATGCTCCGTCCACCATCGTCCTCACCGATGTGCCAGCCAGCCTCAAAGAGCGCGTGGAACTGGAAGCCTCGACACGTCACGTCACCGTGATCGAGCGCAACAGCCTGTCGGCCGCAGACTATCCGCAATTACGTGACTTAACCGGGGGCGCTGGCTTTGACGACATCATCGTGCTTGATCCGCGATCCGCGGCTGATGTCGGCGAAGCGGCGAAGTTAATCGCGCGACGCGGCACCTTCAACCTGGTCGGGCAGCATCCACTGGCTGGTTTGGTGCAGATCGATGTGGGCCGCATCCACTACGATTACACCGCTTATCTGGGCAATCGCGGGCCGGATATTGCCGCCTCGTATGGCGAAGCGCACAATCGCGCTGATTTAAAGCCGGGCGGTGTGGCCGTCTTCGTGGGCGCGGGTGGGCCGATGGGTCAGATGCACGTCCAGCGCGCCATCGAACTGAAGGCCGGGCCGCGCCGCATCATCGCCACCGATCTGAATGCCGAGCGACTGGCAACCCTGGGCGCGATGTTCAACTCACTCGCTGAAGTCAACGACAAAGAATTGATCTTGATCAATCCGTCTGAATCCACCGAATCATTGCGCGACTTCGTGCTGCGTCAGACCGACGGGTGCGGCGCGGATGATGTGATCGTTTCGGTGCCGGTTGCCGCGGTGATGGCCGAAGCCGCCACCTTGCTGAATCCCGACGGCATGTTGGTCTTTTTCGCGGGCGTGCCCAACGGCACCTTCGCGCCGCTGGACATGAGCCTGATCTACTTGCACAACGCGCAGTACACGGGCACGTCGGGTTCGCGCGTGTCCGATCAAGAACTGGTGATCAACAAAGCGCTGGCGCGTCAACTATCGCCCAATCGCTCGGTCGCCGCGATCGGCGGGCTGGAAGCTGCGACCGACGGCATGGAAGCGATGATGGCCGGTCGGTACGCGGGCAAGATCGTCATCTTCCCGCAGTTGAGCGGCCTGCCGTTGATCGGCCTGTCTGAACTTAAGGACAAGTATCCCGACATTGCGGAAGCGCTCGGCCCCGGCGACGTATGGACGGCCGAAGCCGAACGCCGTTTGATCGAAAAATTCTGGACGACACCATGATCTACACCGTAACGCTCAACCCCGCACTCGATCGAGAACTCACCGTCCCGGCGATCGAATACGATGCTGTGCTGCGCGCCACTGAAGTGCGGATCGATTACGGCGGCAAGGGCTTCAATGTGTCGCGGGCGTTGTGCGCGCTCGGCGAGCGGAGTGTGGCGCTGGGTTTTCTGGGCGGGGTGACGGGCCGGCGCTTTGTCGAAGGTCTGCCCAATCTTGGCATCGCGGTCGATTTCGTCGAGATCAAAGATGAGACGCGCACCAACATCAGCATCGTCACCACCAATCGATCGCGTTATCTCAAAGTCAACGAACCCGGCCCGGAGATTTCGTCGTTTGAACAAGCCGCGTTGTTAGAGAAGATCGCGGCCCTGACGAAGTCTGGCGATTGGTGGGTGCTGTCCGGCAACCTGCCGCGCGGCGTGCCCGCTGACTTTTACGCGCAGATAATCGATCTGGTGCAGGCGGCCGGCGCCCGCGTGATCCTCGACACGAGTGGCGAACCGTTGAAGCATGGCTGCGAGGCCGGGCCATTTCTGGTCAAGCCCAACGCCGAGGAGGCCGCCGAGCTTACGGGCTTGTCCATTTCGACACCGGACACGGCGCGCGAGGCGGTGCGCGCCATCACGCGGCTCGGCACACAAAACGTCTTCATGTCGTTCGGTAAACTCGGCGCGCTGTTGTTCGATGGCGAACGGGCGTGGTTCGCCGCCGCGCCAACCATCGAGGAGAAAAATCCGATCGGGGCGGGCGATTGCGCGGTAGCCGGTTTGACGTGGGGCTTGAGCCGCAATCTATCGGCAGCCGAAGCGCTGCGCTGGGGTGTTGCGTCCGGCTCGGCGGCGGCCAGCCTGGCGGGCACCACTGTCGGCGATTACGCGCTGGTGTCGGCGCTGGTTGAGCGCGTCGAAGTGAAGGCGTTGTGGGCTTGATCTCACGCAAAGCCGCCAAGCAACAAAGAAAAACCTCTAAATCTTTGCCTCTTTGCGGCTTTGCGTGAGATTGATTGTTCATTGGAGGTCGTCGCATGAAAGAACTCACGCTGTTGATTCACAACCCGACCGGCCTGCACGCCCGACCGGCTAAAATCCTGGCGAACACCGCCAAGCAACACAAAGCCGATATCGCCGTGTTCAACGGCGCGAAGAAAGCCAACGCCAAAAGCATGGTCTCGATTTTAACGCTGGGCGTCGAACCCGGCACGACCGTGCGCTTTGAGATCAACGGCGAGGACGAAGACCTGGCCGCGCAAGTCATTGAAGCGTTGGTCAGCAGCGGTCTTGGCGAAGAGACGACCACGCCTGCACTGGCTGGGCCCGCGCCCACGGTGGCCGCGCCAGCGACCACACCTGAACATCCCGACGGTAGCAGTTTGATCAAAGGCATTCCGGCCGCGCCCGGCATCGGTATTGGGCCGACGTATTTACTGCAACACGCCACCCTCACCGTCGATGAAACCTTCACCACTGCGGCCAACGAACGCGCCCGTCTCGACGAAGCGCTCGAGCAAGCAAAGGTCCAACTGACGGCCTTGCACGATCAGATGAAAAAGACCGCGGCCAGCGAAGCCGCCATCTTCGACGCGCATCTTGAAATCCTCGACGATCCTGATCTGCTCGAATCGGTTCAGCAGCGCATCGATGGACAGGCCAGCGTGTCGCGGGCGTGGCAGGCCAGCATCGAAGAACGCGCTAAAGCGCTGGCCGCCCTCAGCGATCCATTGTTGGCCGCACGCGCCACCGACATCCACGATGTGGGTTATCGCGTGCTGCGCTTGCTGGTCAACTCCAAAACGGCGGATGTACCCGCGTGGCCCGATCAGCCGGTGGTCGTCATCGGGCGCGATCTATCCCCATCGGATACGGCGGCGCTGCCGCGCGATCGCGTGCTGGGTTTCTGCACGGCCGGCGGCGGCCCCACGGCGCACACCGCCATCATCGCACGCGCGCTAGGCATCCCCGCCATCGTCGGTGCGGGCGAGGCGGTGATGACAATCGCCAACGGCACGGTCGTCATCGTCGATGGGCAGGCCGGCACGATCGTCGTCGAGCCGGACGAACCGACGTTGACGCGCGCCCGCGAAGCGCAGCAGCGCTTTCAGGCAAAACGCGCGGCCGATCAGGCCCGATCGGCTGATCCGGCGATTACGACCGATGGACATCAAGTCGAAATCGTGGCGAACATCGGCGGCGTGAAGGATGCGCAAAAGGCTAATGCGTCTGGCGCGGAAGGTGTGGGGCTATTGCGCACGGAATTCCTGTTTCTCGATCGAACCGTCGCGCCCACCGAGCAAGAGCAGTTTGAAGTTTATCGCGATGTGGCGCTGGCGCTTGAGAACAAGCCGGTGATCATTCGCACGCTCGACATCGGCGGCGACAAGCCGCTGCCGTATATTCAGATGCTGCACGAAGATAATCCGTTTCTGGGTGTGCGCGGCATCCGATTGTGCCTCGAACGCCCACAGTTGCTGCGTGAACAACTGCGCGCGATCTTGAAAGCCAGTGAGTTCGGTCGGCTGCGCATCATGTTCCCGATGGTGGCCGATCTATCGGAAGTGCGCGCCGCCCGTGCCATGATCGACGAGATTCGCGCCGAGTTGTATCTGCCGCCCATTGAAGTCGGCATCATGATCGAAGTGCCCGCCGCCGCGCTGATGGCCGACGCCTTCGCGCCCGAAGTCGATTTCTTCTCGATCGGCACGAACGATCTCACACAGTACACGCTGGCGATGGATCGCATGCACCCCACGCTGGCGACCAAATCAGACGGACTGCATCCCGCTGTGTTGCGATTGATTGCGAAGACCGTTGAAGCCGCGCACGCGGCGGGCAAATGGGTGGGCATTTGCGGCGAACTGGGCGCTGATCCACACGCCGTGCCGATCCTCGTTGGCCTGGGTGTCGATGAACTCAGCGTGAGTATGCCCGCCATACCGTCGGTCAAGGCGCAGGTGCGGGCGTTGAATTATGCGGACGCGCAGCAGTTGGCGCAGGCCGCGCTGAAGTGTCGCACGGCCGCCGAAGTGCGGGCTAAAACAGCCTGATCCTGGTCGTTCTTGCAGCTCTCTCGCGCCAGGCCGCAGCATCCACTGCGCGGCCTGGCGCATTTTTGCGGGAAGCACCCTGCCTCGCTCCTCCATGTGACGCACGCCGGGCAAGCCGGGCCGATGGTAAAATCAGTCATCGCTCAAACCAGCCGCCACGCGGCCCGTTCAACGGAGTGCCATGATGCCAAAATCTTCGCGCCTAGGGTTGATCGCCGCCGGGCTGATGTTGATCGCCAGCCTGGCCTGTTCGTTGAGTACCAGCGCCACACCGACGCCAGACGCGACCGCCAATCCACAACCCGTTCAGACTCTGCCGCCCGTGGCGATGGTGACGCCCTCACTGGCCGCGACCGTCAGCCCCACCGTCGGGCCGACTGAGACGCCATCGGGTGATGGGCCGGGCGGCTGCATCTTGAAGGCCGAATTCCTGGCCGATGTCACCATCCCCGATAATACGGTGCTGGCCCCCGGCACGGCGTTCGTCAAAACGTGGCGCGTGAGAAATGCGGGCACCTGCGCGTGGGATGCGTATCAGCTAGTGTTCGCCGACGGCAACCAGCTGAGCGGCCCGGCGGCGACCGCTATCGGCGCTGTTGCGCCCGGCGCCACCACCGATCTCTCGATCAACCTCGTCGCGCCGGCAGCGCCCGGCAGCTACACCGGCCGCTGGCGGCTGCGCGCGACCAACGGCGTGATCTTTGGCGGCTTCACGGCCGTCATCGTGGTGCCGGCCACGCCCACCCCCACTTCAACGTCCACGCCCGTCCCCACGGCCAGCGCAGGGGTGTGGAACGGCAAATGGATCAGCAACTGCGGCGCACCTGACTGCGGCACAGTGCGCCTGACGCAGACCGGCAATGTGGTCACCGGCACTTTTTCCGGCGGCGGCACGCTCAACGCGGTCGTCATTGGCAACCGGCTCAGCGGCACGTGGCAGCGCGGCGGCGCGGCCGGCTCCATCGACTGGTGGATGGGCGGCACCGGCTTGAAATGGCGCGGCAACTACAACGGTACCGAAGGTTGGTGCGGACATCGCGAGGGTGAAACCGATCCGGCGCCGTGCGGCGTGGGCACCTTTGCGGGCGATTGGTTTGTGTTGTGCGTGGGCTGCGATGGCGGAATGAAGATCACTCAGGACGGACGGCAGATCAGCGGCTCGTTCGTCAACGGCACGCTGGACGGCGTCATCGACGGCGTGACGGCGACCGGGACGTGGCGCAAAACCGACGGCACTTCCGGCCCGTTTACGTGGTATCTGATCAACGGCGTGCAGTTCAATGGCAACGGCGGCGGATCCAATCAGTGGTGCGGCTATCGCAGCGGTGCGGGCGCGCCAACGCCGTGCCTGAAGTAATGCCGATCAGTCAGGGTTTCCAATCGGGACGGGGCATCACCGCGGGCACGGCAAACGGCCCGTTCGCCAGATCGTCCCAGTAAGCGCGTGCGTTGAGCGCGCTGTACGAGAAGATGGCGACACCGGGCGCGCCCAGGCTGCGTGCCGCCGCAATCCGATCGGCCAGCTCGGCGAAGTTGTCATACGCGCCGCTGAGGCCGGGCATCACCCAGCGGCCGTGCGCGCCCTCGATAA
This sequence comes from uncultured Anaerolineae bacterium, assembly GCA_964550855.1. Classification (GTDB taxonomy): domain Bacteria; phylum Chloroflexota; class Anaerolineae; order Fen-1058; family Fen-1058; genus JAGOBP01. Next base: position 11,731 of record CAZKBQ010000061.1, on the reverse strand, counting down.
AGCCGCGCGCCCGATCGGTCCACGCGGCCAGATCGTGCAGGATGTCGCCGGCGTAGAGCATCGGCAGGTTCGCGTCGATGAAGCCGCCGGCCAGCCAGCCCTGGCTGTCCTGATAGTACCCCGCATAACCGTCGGCGTAGTTGGGCCACACCGCCGCGCTCACCAGCACCTCAGGGTTGATACTGATGACAGCGGCATGCACCTGCGCGACCAGCGCATCAACTTGCGCGCGCTGGAAGCCGGGCCGCCACGCGGTGATCGTCAGCGAAGGTGTGATCTGAAGGGCGGCGGTGAAGGCCTGCAGCGTGTAAGGATCGTAGGAGTAGCCCGCGCCCGGATAGCGGATCAAGTCGAGGTGCAGGCCGTCCACGGGGTAGCGGTGCACGAGGTCGGCGGCCACAGCGGCGACGTGATCGCGTGTCAGCGACAGCGCGGGCGTGGCCCACAGGTAATCAGTGCAACTACTGATAAGCATGGCCTGACCGCTGGCGTCGAAGACGCGCCAGGCATTCCACGTGGTCGAGTGGGACAGCGTCCAGAAGAGGTGCTCGGGCGTGGTGTGCGGCGGCTCGCCCAGCTGGCACAGCCATGTAGGATAGACGTTGAGATAGGCGTGCACCTGCAGGCCGCTGGCGTGGGCGCGAGTGATTAAATAGGCCAGCGGATCCCAGCCGGGATCGACGCCCAGCGTTTTGGTGGTCTGGCCCGTCAGGCGCGCCGCCCACGGCTCCAGCGTGGATGAGTAGTAGGCATCGGCGGTGCCGCGGATTTGAAAGAGCAGCGCGTTGAAGTGCGCGGCCGCGGCGTTGTCCACGATGAGGTCCAGATCGGCGGTGGTGACCGGTCGGCCGAAGAAGGTCCAGTCGAAGCGTGTGACCCACAGGCCGCGAAATTCGGTCATGGTGGATGTGTCGCGGGCGATCAGCGGCAGGTAGGTGGAATAGATCGCGGTGTCGCTGATCGGCCGGGCAGGGCGCGGGTCGGTTGCGGCGAGCGCGGCCCCGTGATCTTCGAGCGCGGCGGCAGCCTGAGTAACGGCGAATTGCACCGCCAGCAGGACGGCGGCGGCCAGCCCCAGGGCGGCCGCCGGGCGCAGCAGGCTAATCGGGTATTTGAGCATGCCTCAAGTTTAGCACGCCTCACGCTCCCTGCCGATTCCGCCGGTCTGGGGTACAATAGCGCCGCATTTTGCGCGCAGTGTGGCGCGCCGCGTGGAGCATAAGATGTCCATCATCAACAATTTGATCAAGCGGACGAATCCGGCAGCGAACATGGCGGCAGCCGCGTTGTGGCCGGGTGAGCCGCCGCGCGCGCCGTCGCGCGAAGAAGCCGAGGCGTTTGTGAAGGCGCAGGCTTTCTGGTATCACCGCATTTATCTGGGCAACGGCGTGTACACCATGCCGGATACAGCTTATCATGAATTGGTCTGGCAGCGGTTTCGTCCGGCTTTTCCAGCCAATCTGCAGGGGGCCAGCGTGCTGGATGTCGGCTCAAATGCGGGCTTCTTCTCGCTGCAGGCCAAACTGCTGGGCGCGGGCCGCGTGCTGGGCATCGAACTGATCGATATGTATTTGCAGCAGGCTGACACCATCAAACACTGGTGGGGGGTTGACGATATCGAAAACCGGGCCGGAGACGCGCAGGCGATCGATCGGCTGGAGGAGAAGTTTGATCTGGTGGTGTTTGCCGGCATTCTCTATCACCTGAAGAATCCGCTGTATGTGCTGGAGCAGGTGGGGCGGGTGTGCGCCGACGCGGTGCTGATCGAGACGGAGTGCATCCCGGCCGATCCGCGCAATGTGGTGGTGGTGCGGCAGGGGCCGCGCGGCCGGGCCAAACCGACGCCGGTGCGCGGCGGCTTTATGAAGTTGATCGAAGCCGACGAGTTGGACGGCGACGGTTCCAACTGGTGGGTGCCCGACGCCGAGTGCGTGATGGGCATGCTGCGCATCGCCGGTTTCACGCAGTTTTCCACGCCGGTTTATCAGACGCCCAACCGGCTGGTGTTGGCGGCCAGCAAGCAGCGCGCCTCCCGGCTGGATTTGTCAGCCATCAAATGATCTTTTGTCCGTTCAGGAGACATCATGCCGATTCTTGACAGCGTGCGACAGGCCCTCGGCTTGAAGAAGCCGATCGTGACGGGCGCGCTCGCCGGCGCTTTGAACGTGCCGCCGGCCGTCGTCATCGAGGAACAGTGGTCGATGGAGCCGCCCAATCCGCCTTCGCGCGAGGAAGCCGAGGCCTTCATCCAGAAGCAGCCCTTCTGGTATCATCGCATCTATCTGGGCAACGGCATCTATACCATGCCGCCCACGTTTCCCGATCGCGTCTGGGCGTTGATCAAGCCGGTGTTCCCCGACGATCTGCAGGGCGCGGCTGGCTTCCAGTATTTCTCGCGGCCGGTCTATCACACGCCGGGCCGCATCCTGTTGATCGCGGCTAAGAACGAACAGTCGCGCCTGGACTATCGGCGGCTCTAGCCGTGATCGTGCAAGCATCAAGGTCCGATCGATGGTGAATGCCCGTTGGCCCGAACGTGCCATGAGGGAACTACTGGCCGGATTGCGAGGAAGGTCGGCGTCCCGGCCCGCGACCGTGCCGCGTGGGATGGATGTCACAACGGATAAATACAGCGTCGATATGATCGCGGCCGATGTGGCGCGCTGGGCACCAGTGTCCATGACGGGCAGCGAGCGGTTGTTGCTGTACGCGCTGGCGCTGGCGCTGCGCCCCGATCGGTATCTGGAAATTGGCGTGCAGTATGGCGGCTCGGCCCTGATTGTGGCCTCGGCCATGAACGCGCTTCAGTCGCCCGGCCGGTTGGTCGGCATCGATCCTGAGCCGCAGATCATGCCCGAGGTCTGGCAGATTCTGGAACCGCGCATGACGCTGCTGAAGGGCCGGTCACCCGGCAGCCTGCCGGCCGCCGCCGAAGCCGCCGGCGCACCGTTTGATCTGGTGCTGATCGACGGCGCGCACACCTATGCCAGCGTGCTGGCCGATGCCGAAGGCGTATGGCCGTTGCTCGCCGACGACGCGCATCTGCTGTTTCACGACAGCCACAACGACGAAGTTGGCCGCGCCATCAACGCCCTCCTCAGACGCCATCCGGGCCAGGTGGCCGACGCCGGCACCTTGTCGCGTGAATTCACCATCGAGCCTGGGCCCGACGGCCGCGTGCAGCACTGGGCCGGGCTGCGGCTGCTGCGCGTGCGGCGTTGAATCGGTCGGGCTGCGTCAGCCGGCCGCATGGGTTGGATATGCCTAAGTTACTGATGCCATACGATCTCTATGAACGCCACCACGTCGTGGCCCAACTGCTGCGCCGCCGCGACGTGCAGACTGTGCTGGACGTGGGCGGCAATCTGGGCGTGCTGCGGCAATTTCTACATGCCGACGTTCTCACGCTCAACGTGGGCGAAAACGCCGACCTTTACTACGATGGCCGCACCATCCCGTTTGAGGCTGATCATTTCGACGCGGTCGCTTCGCTCGACACGCTGGAGCACATCCCCGCGCCCGATCGGCCCGGCTTCCTTCAAGAGTGCGTGCGCGTGGCCCGCCGCTATCTGGTCGTGTCCGCGCCCTACGGCAGCGACGCACACCGCGCCTACGAGCAGAAGCTCGACGCGCTTTACACGCAAACCTTCGGGTCGGTCCACACCTATCTCAATGAGCACGTCCGCTATGGCATTCCCAATCAGGCGGACATTCAAGCCCTCATCGCGCCGTTGCCGCTCAAGAACGTCACGCTCTACTTTGCCGGTGATTTCGTGTGGCAGTGCCGCAACCTGGAGCGCCTGATCTTGCAGCGGAATAACTCGTGGATCAAGCGCTACGTGGACTGGAATTCCAAAGCATTGTTTCATCCCGTCCGATTGACCACACAGCCCTACGCGCGCGCCAACCGCTTCTATCTTTACGCTGAAAAGCAGGCCTGATGCAAGCCAGTGTCATCATCCCCGTCTGGAACGGCGAAGCCGTCATCGAAGCGTGCCTGGCCGCGCTGTACGCCCACTCCGGCGATCGGCTGCGCGAAGTCATCGGCGTCGATAACGCCTCGCCGGATCGATCCGCGGCGATCATTCAAGAGCGGTTTCCTCAAACCCGATTGCTTCGCCAGCCCGTCAATCTCGGCTTCGCGGGTGGGGTCAATGCCGGGCTGCGCGCCGGGCGCGGCGACGTGCTGATCCTGCTCAACCAAGACTGCATCGTGCAGCCCGGCTGGTTGGACGCATTGCTGGACGTGCTGGCCGTCAACCCGCGCCTGGGCATCGCCGGCTGCACCATCCTCAACGCCGACGGCTCGATCAACCACGCGGGGGCGCAGCTGCGCCGGCCCATCGCGTTGGGCCAGCACTTCACCGATCGGGGCGGCGATGAGCCGCGCGCCGTGGACTACGTGACCGGCGCGGCCATGGCCATCCGCCGCGCCGCCTGGGACACCGTCGGCCCGTTCGATGCAGACTTTTATCCCGCCTACTACGAAGAAGTGGACTATTGTTATCGGGCGCGGCACGCCGGCTTTGAAGTCGCCTACGTGCCCACCGCCGAAGTTCAGCATCTGTTTTCCAGCCGTGAGTGGCAGCGGGATCCAATCCGCAGTTGGACCACGCACCAGCACAGCCGCTACCGCTTTGTGTGCAAGCATTTTGCCGAAGCGGAACTGGCCGCGTTCTTTGACATCGAAGCGGGCGAGATCGAAGCCGAGCCGTCGTTCGAAATGAACGCCGCCCGTGTGCTGGGGGCGCGCGACACGCTGCGTCAGCTGCCCGGCATCGTGCAGCGGCGGCAGGCCGATCTGGGCGACGGTCTCAACCCCGATCAGGTCCGTCTGCTGCAGACCGGCTTCACAAGGATTGCGCGGTTGGCCTTTGCCGCCGCCGAGCGACAGGCGCGCACCGACGCCTACGTCGCGCCGCGGTGGCTGGACGCGGAGGCCGCGCCCGCCGAACAGCAGTCGCTGACCGATCGCCTGCAAGCGCTCGCGCTGCGCGAGCAAGCCATTCTGGCGCAAGCCTTTTTTACGGCCGAGACATCCACCGTCACGCGTGTGCTTAAGCGTTTGGCCAGCCTGCTCACCGGCCGCGAACATCGCCTGCTGACTGAGTTGAACGTGCTGCACGCGCAGCGGCTGGAAGCGCTGGAGCAGCTGGCGCAGGCCCGGTACGATGATCTGCGGCGGCGATTTGACCGGCGGCTGGCCGTGCTGGAAACGCTGATGGATTACGATTACCGATGATGACGTTCAGCGTGGTCATTCCGGTGTGGAACGGCGCGGACGTGATTGCGTCATGCCTCGACGCGATCGCTTCGCATCGGGACGACGTGGCCGCAGGCCAACCGTTTGAGATCATCTGCGTCGATAACGCCTCGCGCGACGATTCGGCCGCGATCATCGCGGGGCGCTATCCATACGTGAGGCTGCTGCGCCAGCCGGTGAATCTGGGCTTTGCGGGCGGCGTCAATGCCGGCATCCGCGCGGCCGGCGGCGAAGCGGTGGTGCTGTTGAATCAGGATTGCCTGCCGCGGGCCGGCTGGCTCAGGGCGCTGTCCGCGGCCTTTGAGCGTCACCCGGAGTTTGGCGTGGCGGGCTGCACCATCTATTTTGCCGACGGCCGGCTTGATCACGCCGGGGCAACGATGACGCGGCCTGCAGCATTTGGCGAGCACCTGACCGAAGTGGGCCGTGAGCCGCGCACTGTCGAATATGTCACCGGCGCGGCCATGGCGATCCGGCGCAGCGTCCTGGACGCGATCGGCCTGTTCGACGAAGGCTTCTATCCTGCGTATTACGAAGAGTGCGATTTTTGCTTTCGCGCCCGCGCGCACGGTTTTGAGATTGGCTATGTGCCCGCAGCCGAGATCACGCATTTGCGCAGCAGCCGCGAGGCGCAGGCTGACTGGATCAAGCATTGGGCCAATCAGCAGAAGGCGCGTTATCGCTTTGTGATCAAGCAGTTTTCGCCCGATGAGATCGGCGCGTTCATCGCGTTTGAGACGGACGCGCTGGCGACCGAGGCCAGCTTTGAGCGCGCCATCGGCTCGGTGCTGGGCGCGCGCGATACGCTGCGGGCGCTGCCCGACATCGTGGAGCGGCGTCGGCTTGACGGCGGCGCGGCGCTCTCGCCCGAGGTGCGGCTTCAACTTCAAGTGGGTTTTACGGCCATTCTGCGCGGCGCGCTGGCGCGAGCGCAGACGATGCGCGGGGCGGGCCGTCGGGGCGCGGCAGACCGATCGGGGCGCGGGCTGGCCGCGCAGATTTCGAACTTGTTCAAGAAGACTTCGCCCGACCGCGAGATCGATCAATTGAGACAGCAACTGGCTGAGTTGAAAATCGAACTGGATCAGCGGCTGAGCGTGCTGGAAATTCTGGCGGACTATGACTACCGCTGATCTGACTTTTTCCGTAATCGTGAATACGGTCGATCGGGCCGAGCCGCTGCGCACGCTGCTGCGCGCGCTGGAGCAGCAGTCGTATCCGCAGTTTGAAGTCATCGTCGTGGTCGGCCCGACGAAGGATCACACGCTGGACGTGCTGGCGGCGTATGCCGATCGGGTGCGGGTGCTGCGCTGCCCCACGGCCAATCTCAGCCGGTCGCGCAACATCGGCCTGCTGGCGGCGCGCGGCGAGATCGTGGCTTACATCGACGATGACGCGGTGCCGTGCCGCACCTGGTTGGCGCAGCTGGCGCGCCTGTTTGACAACCCCGACATCGCCGGGACGGGCGGCATCGTTTACAATGTCCATCCCAACGCGCCGGTCATCCAGCAGCGTATCGGCATCGTGTCGTCGCTGGCCGAGCAGATCGATGTGCGCGAGTCGGGCGTGCAGCACGTGGTGCCGCCGGGCGCAGCGGCACAGTGGGTGCCGCGTCCGATGGGCGCCAACATGGCCTTTCGGCGACAGGCGCTGTTGGACATCGGCGGTTTTGACGAGTTTTACATTTACATTAGCGAAGAAGCCGATGTGGCCTTGCGGCTGGCGCAGGCAGGTCGATGCGTGATGCCGGTGCGCGAGGCCGCGGTGTATCACGTGCCCGCGTCCAGCCGCAATCGCGTCATCGCGTCAGATGTGGGCCGCTTCTGGCGGCTGGCGACGCGCGCGCAGACGTATTACACCATCAAGAACGGGCCGACCTCAGGCGACAGCCGGCGCGCCATCGCGCTGCGCTGCCTGCATTTGAGTCACGGCCACTGGCTGATGTTCAACGCCTACCGTCGTCACGGGCGCATCAATCTGGCGCAGCAGCTTAGGCTGGGCCTGGCCGAAATTCCCGGCGCGATCGAGGGGGTGGGCAGCGGCCTGTTCCGAAAACGCCAATTGATTAACTCAGTCGATAAAGAAACGATGTCAACTTCAGAACCGATTGTGCCTTTCCAGACCGATCGATCCAGTCGCGAGCCGGCGGTCGATCCGGTGAGCGGCGCGCAGGCGACCATCACCCTGCCCGATCCGCCGCTGCGCCTGTGTTTGCTCAGCAGCACGTACCCGCCCAACCAGTACGACGGCGTGGGACGTTTGACCAACCTGATGGCGCGTGGCCTGTTTGAGCTGGGCCACACCGTGCACGTCATCACCGGCGGCGAGACCGAGCGCGTGACCTTTTACGACGGCGCGTACGTGCACACCATGCCCTACACGCTCGACCGCTTCCCGGAGTACAAGCGCTACGTGAACCTGTTCCACACGCTCAACCGCAACCACGCGGTGTACGAGACGGTGAAGCGACTGAAGCTCAACGACGATATTCAGCTGGTCGATTCGGCGCTGTGGCTGTACGAAGGGCTGATCACCGCGATCAGCGGGCTGGTGCCCGTCGTCGTCCGATTGGTCACCGCCCACCGACAGGTCACCGCGCTGCACGGCCAGCACGCCGACGATCACCGGCTGGTGGGCGAGATGGAGAAGCTGCTCATCGAGCGATCGGCGCACGTGTTGCCCAACACGCGGGCCACGCTGAACGCCGTGGAAAAAACGTATGGCCTGCAGCTGCGGCCCGAACGCTACACCATCGTGCCCTACGGCATCGTGCCCGCGCCCGATGAGGCCGTGCGGCCTTTCGATGTGTCGCGCCGCGACGACGAGCTGACCGTGCTGTTTGTCGGCCGCCTCGAAAAGCGCAAGGGCATTCAAGACTTGTTCAGCGCCATTCCGAGCGTGCTGCAGCGCGTGCCCCGCGCCAGATTCATCATCGCGGGCAGCGACAACAGCTACTGGGACGGCTTCCTCAAGCGCACGGGTCTGGACTATCCCACGTATTTTGCGCGGCAGCACCCGGAACTGGCCGCGCGCGTCACCTTCACCGGCAGCGTCAGCGATGAGGAGCTGCAAAAACTCTACGCCGCGTGCGATCTGTTCGTCGCGCCGTCACTGTACGAGTCGTTTGGCCTGATCTACCTGGAGGCGATGAACTACGCCAAGCCCGTCATCGGCTGCCGGGCGGGCGGCATCCCCGAGGTGATCGATCACGAATCGTCCGGCCTGCTGGTCGAACCGGAGGCCGCGCCGCAGCTGGCCGAGGCCATCGTGTCGCTGCTCAAGTCGCCGCAAAAACTGCGCGATTATGGTCTGGCCGGCCGCGCCCAGATTATGCAGCGCTTCCATTACCTGACCATGGCGCGCAACTTTGAGCGCGTGTACCGGCGCGTCATCGCCGCCGCGGCTGACACAGGAACTCAACCATGAAGCTCACGCCCACCATCGACGACATTTTGCACAGCATCGAGTTTGAACTGGCGCAGGGCGCCATCCGCCGCGACGAACTGGGCGCCGGCGTGCAGGCTGTGCGCGAGTTTCAGAACAAGGCGCGCACCACGCTGTTTGAAGCGCCCGGCGCGGCCGACGTCCGCGCGCTGATCAACCAGCAGCTGCAGATCAACGACATGCACCTGACGCTGCTGCAGGAAATGGCCGCCGCGCTTCAATCACTGACGCTGGACGTGCGCCGGGTGGGCCAGCTGCCGCCACGGGTCGTCCACGTCCCGGCGGCACCGACTGCGACTCAGGAGACCTCCTTAGTTTCGTCGGAGCCGGCCGCCGCGCCGGCGTTTGAGGAGTGGGCGGGCGACGACGGGCCGATCGGTTTTAACAGCGAACCGATCGAGCAGGCGATGCGGCCCGACGCGCTGAAACTCAAGCCGGACGTGCGCGCTTCGACCCTGCCGCTGATCGGTGGGCTGATCCGTCGCTTTCGCGCCGCCTTCCACAATCTGACGTTGTTTTATCTGGATCAGCTCGCCCGCAAACAGGCCGCCATCAACCAGGTTTACGGCGAGCGGCTCAATCAGCTCAGCCAGCTGGCCGCGCTCCAGCAGCAGGAGATTAGCGCGCTGCGCGCCCAGCTGACCGCGCTGCAGCGCAAGCCCGACGCATGAAAGTCGGTATCTACGATCGCTGGTATCCCGCCCTGGGCGGCGGCGAGCGCATGGCGCTGGCGCTGGCCGAATGCCTGGCCGCCGATCACCCGGTGGACTTCATCGCTCATCACGCCATCGATCTCGATTGGGCCGCGGCCAGGCTCAATCTTGATCTGCGGCGCGTGCGCCTGCGCTGCCTGCCCGAACGGCTGCGCGACGAAGACTATGCGCCGCTGACGCGCGACTACGAGCTGTTCATCGCCGCCTCACAATCGACGTTCATCCCCGCGCAGGCCCGCCACAACTGGCTGCTCACGTTCTTCCCGTACCCGATCGATCTGTCGGCGGCTGCACGTCTCCGCCGCCGGGTGGGCGAGTGGCTGCGGCGCGAACTGCACGTGCCCGAATATCTGCGCGGCTTTTACGGGCGCGAAGACGGCGTGCGTTGGACCGACGGCCACGGGGTGCTGCGCGTGCCGCTGGCCAATGAGGCCGTCGACATTACGCTGGCCGTTGCCACGCCGGAGCCGACCACGCTGGAAGTGCGTGTCAACGGCATCGCCCACTACGCGATCGATCTGCGGCCCGAACAGGGCTTCACGCCCATCGCGGCCACGCTGACGCCCGGCGCCGATCAGTCTGCCACGCTGGAGCTGATCAACGCGCCCGGCGATCAGCCGATCGGGCGTGATCGCCGATCGGTGGGGGTGGCCGTGCGCGAGCTGCTGATCGATCATCCGCGTTATCAGGTGTATCAGCAGGTGTTTGAAGAGCGCTTCAAGCACTGGGGGCTGCGCCTGCTCAACGTCCCGTCCGATCGCGGCGCGGCCGCCCTGCGGACTTACACCCACATACTGGCGATTTCGGAATTCACGCGCTACTGGATCAGACGCTACTGGTCGCGCGACAGCGAGCTGCTGTATCCGCCGGTGGCCGTGGAAGCGTTTGCGCCGCGCGCCAAGCGCAACCTCATCCTGACGGCGGGCCGCCTGTTTGCGGGCGGGCACAACAAGAAGCACATCCCGATGATCGTCGCCTTCAAGCAGCTGGTCGATGGCGGTCTGCGCGATTGGGAGTTTCACATTGCGGGCAACGTGGGCGTGGAGCGCGTCGATCGCGATTATTTCCGGCAGGTGCAGGCGGCGGCGCGCGGCTATCCGATCGTGCTGCACCCCAACGCCAGCGCCGATGAATTGAAGGCGCTGTATGGCGCCGCCAAAATCTACTGGCACGCCAGCGGCTACGGCGAAGATGAGCAGCGCGATCCGATCAAGTTCGAGCACTTCGGCATCACCACGGTGGAAGCGATGGCGGCCGGCGCGGTGCCGGTGGTCATCGGCAAAGCCGGCCAGCGCGAGGTGATTGAACCGGAGACGAGCGGCCTGCACTGGCGCACGCTCAAAGAGCTGGAAGCTCAGACGCGGCGCGTGATCGCGGACGACGCGCTGTGGGCCAGGTTGAGCCGCGGCGCGGTCGAGCGCAGCCGCGCCTTCAGCCGCGCCGCCTTTGACGCGCGTGTACGCGCCCTGGTGGATGGTTTGCGCTGATGGATCAACCGACCGTCGCCGTGATCGTCGTCAACTGGAACGGGCGCGCGTATCTGGAGAAGTGCTTGGCCGCGTTGCGGGTGCAGACCTATCGGTGGTTTGAGATCGTGCTGGTCGATAATGCTTCGACGGATGATTCGGTCGCCTGGGTGCGAGCGGCATTTCCCGAAGTCACCGTGATTCAACTCGATCACAATGCCGGTTTTGCGGCGGCCAACAACGCCGGCATCCGCGCCACGCGCAGCGATTACGTGGCCCTGATCAACAACGACGCGTACGCCGAGCCGGAGTGGCTGACCAAGTCAATCGAGGTGGCCGAACAGCATCCGGCCGCCGGCGCCGTGGCCGCCAAGCTGGTATTCGCCCGCGATCCGACCCGCATCAACGCGGGCGGGTTGGCGCTGGACTGGGCCGGTTTCTGCTGGGAATGGCGCGGCGGCGAGCTGGACGATCCGGCCGAATCGGAAGTGGTCGAGTGCTTCGGCCCCAGCGGGGCGGCCGCGCTGTACCGCCGCGCCATGCTCGACGAGATCGGCCTGTTTGACGAAGACTTCTTCGCTTACGCGGAAGACGCCGACCTGAACTGGCGCGCGCTGCGCGCCGGCTGGCAATGCCTGTACGCGCCGGCGGCGCGCGTCCATCACGTCACGTCGGCCACCGCCGGCGAAGGCTCGCGCTTTAAGAATTACCTGCTCGGCCGCAACAAGGTCTGGCTGCTGGTCAAGAACGTGCCTACGGGCAAATACTTAGCGTGGTGGCCGGTGCTGATCGGCTACGACGCGGCCGCCGTGATCTGGGGGCTGATCGCCCGGCGCGACACGGCC
>CAZKBQ010000060.1:0-29164 GCA_964550855.1 uncultured Anaerolineae bacterium | reverse complement strand
AAGATTCCCAAACCCGACGACGCCGCCGACGCCCTGGCGATTGCGCTGTGCCACCTGCACTCCGCCCGCCTGACAACACTGACCTGACCATCAACCACGGCCCACTCACCACTATGATCGCACACCTGCGCGGCGTCATCGACTTCATCGGCAAAGATCATCTCATCGTGGATGTGAACGGCGTGGGCTATCGGGTGTACGTGCCGGCGGCCGTGCGCGACGCCGCACAGACCGGCCGCCTCATCGAGCTGGCCACCCACCTGCAGATCCGCGAAGATGCCTGGGTGCTCTTTGGTTTTACCACGCAGGCCGAGCTGGAACTGTTTGAATTGCTGCTGGGCGTGACCGGCGTCGGCGCGCGCACCGCACTGGCCGTGCTCAACGCTGCCCCACCCGAACGGCTGCGCGAAGCCATCGCGCACGAGCAAGCCGAGGTGCTGACGCGCGTGCCCGGCATCGGCCCCAAGACCGCCAAGAGCATCGTCTTCCACCTCAAGGACAAAGTTGGCATCGTCACACCCGGTGCAGAGATTCAATACCTTACCGATCAGGATACCGAGGTGATCGGTGCGCTCACCACCCTGGGCTACAGCGTGGTTGAGGCGCAGCGTGCGCTGGCCGCCCTGCCGCGTGACGAGGAGCTGGATGTGGAAGAGAAGATACGCCGGGCGCTGGCATATTTTGCGAAGTGATGAACTGTGAGTGACACCAACTCCCTGATCGATCAGCCCATCGCCGAATTACAACGCGCCATCCGCGCGAAGCACGTCTCGCCGCTTGAACTCACGCGTGCTTTTCTCGCGCGCATCGAAGCGCTCAATCCCAGGCTGAACACCTTCATCACCCTCACGGCAGATCGCGCGCTGGCGCAGGCCCAGGCCACCACCGATGCGATAATGCGCGGCGACGAACTTGGCCCCCTGCACGGCATTCCACTGGCGATCAAAGATCTGTTCGACGTGCAGGGTGTGATCACCTCGGCGGGCAGCCCGCTGCTGGCGGATAACGTCGCGCGCGAAGACGCCTTCGTGATCAGGCGGCTGCGTGACGCGGGTGCGATCATCCTGGGCAAGACCAATCTGCACGAGTGGGCGCTGGGCGTCACGAATATGAATCCGCATTATGGCCCGGCGCGCAATCCATGGAATACGGCGCACATCACCGGCGGTTCCAGCGGCGGCTCGGCGGCGGCGCTGGCGGCCGGTCTGTGCCCGGGCGCGCTTGGCACCGACACGGGCGGTTCCATTCGCATCCCGGCATCGCTGTGCGGCGTGGTCGGCCTCAAGCCCACCTATGGCCGCCTCAGCACGCGCGGTGTGATTCCGCTGTCGTGGTCGCTCGATCATGTGGGGCCGCTGGGCCGCTGCGTCGACGATGTGGCGCAGCTCTTCCAGATCATGGACGCCTACGATGACATCGAGCCATACGCCGGCCGTCCTCCTTCAACCATTACTCAGCACTCGTCACGCATCGGCGTGCCCGACGCTTACTTCTTCTCCGATCTGCACCCGGCCACCGAAGCGGCCTACCGCAGCGCGATCGATACGCTGCGCGATCTGGGCTTTGAATTGCAGTCGGTGGACTTGTCCGGTTTTGAGGTCTCGGAAAAGGCGTCGGCCAAAATCCTGCTGGCCGATGCGGCAGCTTATCATCGCGAACGGATCGAGCAGCACCCGGATCGCATCGGCGAGGATGTGCTGACGCGGCTGCGCTGGGGGCTGGAAGTCACCGGCGTGGAATATGCGCTGGCGTGCCACACCCAGACGGACTGGCGCAGAAAACTCGATCGGGTTTTTGAGACAATCGGGGCGCTGATCTTGCCCGCGACGCCCTTCCCGGCCACACCCATCGACGACAGCGATCCGCTGGCGTTATCGAAGGGCAATCTCACGCGCTTCACGCGCATGTTCAATCTGACCGGGCATCCGGCCATCGTGCTGCCGGGCGGCTTCACTTCGCAGGGACTGCCGGTGGGTCTGCAAATCGTGGGGCCGCGCTGGGGTGAGAGGCAGTTGTTGGACATCGCGCGGCGTTACGAGGCAGCCACCACGTGGCATCAACGCCGCCCGCCGCTGTAATCGTCGCCCCGGCGTCACTCACTATTCGTCACGATACTTGCCACGCCGCCCTCACCCGTAAAGCGGTACACCTTCCCCTGCGCATCGCTTAACTCGTAGATGCCCGACTTTGGCACCCAGACGCAATCGGGGCTGTAGAAACCCTGTGGATAGTAGGTGAGCGTGGTGCTGAAGCCGCGCTCTTCGGCGACCGCCCAGCCCAGATCGTCACGCACACCCGATCGGGTGCGCCACGTAACGCCAAAGCCGCGCACCGGTTGATAGCGTCCGCGCGGCGGATTAATCGTCGGATCGGATTCCGGTTGGCCTTCGATCCACTCGTTTGGATAGATGTGCCAGTAGAACTGCCCCGCCGTGGACGAATCGATCAGCACCCAAATTTCGTTGCGCGTTTGAAGCCAAAACATCAACCCGTGTTCGAAGTACTGAATGGCGGCGGCGGTCTGCTCTCCGATTGATCCCGGCAGCGACAAGGCGCAGGGCGTCGGCGAAGCAGCCGCGGCAAGCGGTGTGCGCGGCACGGCGGCGACCACCGTCGACGTGGCGAAGGCAATCGGGTTGTCGGTGGGCGGCGACACAGTGGGCCACGGGGTGACGCTGGGCAGTGGATTGGTGACGATGATGGGCGGCAGCGTTGGCGCAACGGCGACCACAATGGTGCCGATGGCGTGCGGCGTCGCGCTGACCGCCGACTCCGGCGTCGAGGTCGCAGGCGAGGCGGTGACAATCGCCGGCGTGGTCGCGAGCCTGACGTCGGCGCTGCAGGCGGCAGTCAACAGCATCCAGCCGGCGACAACGGCAAGGCGCAGTCGATGAGGCATGGCACGCTCCCGACGCACCAGTATAGCACGACCCGGTTGGGCGGGTCTGCGGTGTCACCTATTCATCGAGCACGTGAGCGGGTTACCAGTTCAACTGGAACTCAGCCAGGAAGATGCGCAAATTGGAGGAGTTGTTGGGCAACCGGCTGAAGCGCAACGTAAGCGCCTGATTCTGGCCGGGCTGCAGCGTGGTGGGCAGGCCCGGCTCGGCGCCCAGCAACGCCGCGAAGACGCCGTCGGGAGTGCTAAGGCTGATGTCAGACGACGTGATGGTGACGGGCGCGTTGGTAGGATTGCCCACACCGGCTACCACGATCATCTCGGTCTGATCGGAATTGAAGTAAGCCTGTGTGACCTGTACGCTGATCTGAGAACGCGGATCAGGCGTGGGCGTCGGCCCGATGAGGGGCACGGCGACATCGGCCTGTGCCCGGAAAGTGGCCATGGGCTTGAACGACCAGACCAGCACCGGCCCGGTAACGTTGGTGGGCACTTCGAAGCCGGCCATGAACGTGGCGGTCAGGCCGGGCAGTAGCTGTCCTTTGGGCGCTGAGTTGGGGCCAAGCGAACTGGCGGTCTCTGACAGCGGATATTTCTGGTTGGCATAGTCTTGCAGCGTCATGGCAAATTGCCCGGCATCCAGCACGTCGCTGCCGATGTTCTCAGCGGTGAAATCCACCAGATAGAAGGCGCTGCCCACCGGTACGCCCGGCGCATTGTACACCAGCCTGCCGCCCAAGACTGTGACGCGCACGCCGCCGATATCGATCGGGGTGCCGATCTGCGCCAGCGTGCTGGGCACAGCCTGCCCGACTTCGCTATCGGCAGCGTAATCGGCCGTCACGACCAGCCGCTGATTGTCGTTGTCGCCCAGCAGCACCAGCGTCAGGCCGGGCCGCTGCTGCGAGAAAATATCCACGCTGCCCGGCGACACAAACTGCCGTCCCGCGTAGTTGAACTTGAGCGTCTGTCCATTGGACAGATCGATCGTCATCTCGTCGGCCGGACTGAGAGCCTGCAGCATGTCGTTGTTTGCCTGCGTGGCCGACAGGCCGATGACGTAATTGACCAGCGTGCCAAACACCCACTGCGCCTTGTCCGGATCGGCCGCGGGCACCCAGCTGCCTCCACGGGCCACCGATACGGGTTCGATGAAAATGGAACGCCCGCGCAAGTTCAGAATTTTGGGGGTGACCGGTTCGGTTTGCTGACCGGGGCCGCAGTTGATGCGGCAGGCGCTGGTGGCCGTGGGGGTGGGCGGCGGCGCGGGCGGGTTGATCTGGGCGACGGCGATGACCAACAGAATCAGCGCCAGGCCCACCGCGCCAAAGCCAATGGCCAGCGCTGGACGCTTGGCCGGATCTTTCCAGGCAAGTTTAAGTCGTTCGCGCATGGTTGAGCATACCGGCAAGGTTCAGCAGTCGCATCCAGCGGCGGCCCCGGCCGATGGAGTCTCCTGTCCTATGGGATGGCGCCCGGCAGGTCGCTGGCGCTGACGCGGATGACGGCCGAGCCGCCCGACGGCAGAATGATGGTACTGAAGTTGAAATAGGGTACCACCAGCTGCACCGCGCCCGGCGCGGTGACGGTGAAGGTGACGCGCCCGGTTTGATCGGTCAGACCTTGCGCCAGCAATTTGCCGTTACTCAAATCGTACACGCGCGCCGACACGCCGATCACGCCTTCGCCGGGATCGGCTTTGTTGTTGTTGTTGGCGTCGTAGTAAACCAGCAGACTCACCGGAATGTTGGTGGTGGGCAACCCGACCGGCGTCGGCGTGGGCAGCGGCACAATGCGGATGAACGGCGGCGTCGGCGACAGGGTGGGCGTGGGGATCAGCGTCTCAGTGGGCGTGGGCGGCACGGGCGTGCGCGTCGGCACGCCCGGCGCATCGGTGGGTGTGGGCGCAGGCGTCGGCGTTGTCTGAACGCCGATGAAGCACTCGTAGCTGTAGCTGGCCGCGGCCTGCTCACTCTGCGGCCGATGGAAGCCCTCGCCGACCAACCCGTACAGCCAGCCTTCGTACGTCGAAAAATACGTGACGCTGCTGCTCAGATCGCCCGCGGCGCGATTGACGTCATCATCGCCGTTGATCCCGTTACCGTACATGTCATACAAGATCAAGTTGGTGTCCGTGCCGGGCGACAGGTCCAACGTGCGGCACGTCACCAGCATGCCGGGTTTGACCCGCACCTTGAAGAAGTCATTGTCCCAGGTGCCCCTGTCCTGAATGCACTGTACAAAGTTCAGGTTGTCGTATTTGACCCCCAGCCCCACCGTCGTGGCGGTATCAAGGCTATCGTTAGGCTCAAATTTGTCGGCGCCGGTGGTGCAGGCAAACGGCGCGGGCGTGCCGGTGGGCGTGCGGGTCGGCGTCACCGTAGGGGTGGGTGTCGCAGTCGGCCCGGTGGACGAGTAGCGCAGATTGTACGTGCCGCCCGAACAGAAGTTGCTGATCTGGAAGATGCGAATGTAATACGGCCCCAGCCCGGGAAAATCCGTGATGATCATGGCCGAGTTGCCGTCACCGGTGTTAATGTCCGCTTTATACAATGTGCTGGAGTTGATGACATTGCTGGAGTATATCTCCATGCCCAGGTTATAGTTGCCGCCGGCGTCTGGCGTGGCCTCAAACGAATAGGTGAAGCCCGGCGTGGTGTTGCCCAACACAAACCAGTCGTCCAGCGCCTGAACCTGGTTGCCTGGCGGAAAGGGATAGGTGGGGCTGGGCACCAGCGCCAGTCCGGAGTAATTGGCAACCGTGGCTGCCGTATCGACTGTTTGGTTGTTGGGAATGGCGTCGGTGGTCGTGACATTGACCGTGCACGTAATCGTCTGACTGGTTGCCAGCGGGTCCTGTGCGAATCGCCCAACGTCAAGCGCCATACCCAGTCGGTTAGCCGGAACCGGAGCGGCCTGCGCGCCGCGGGCCGCGGTAAACACTGTTGCAGCCAGCAGCACGGCCAGCCCGGCAAACAGCAACCCGATGATGGTGAAACGCTTCATGCGTTCAAATCCTGGGCGCAAGGTGAGGTGACTATAGCATATCTTTTCAGGCCGCGCCAAGCGCATTATACATGGATCAGACGCTCGACACAACCGCGCGCGCTGCGCTGTGCCGGCGGCTCATCACTTGACCATTCACTCGCTGATTCGTAGATTGTATGCTAAGATAACGCCCACTTCCAGCAGGAGTCAGCTGTGTCCGTCAATCCATCTCTCCGGCTTCGGCCCCGCAGCAAACACTGGCTGATCAGCCACGCCGCACCTGAAGATCATCTCAAACAATTCGCCTGGTTGTCGCCTACCGTGGTGCAAGTCCTGTACAATCGAGGACTGACCGAGCCGGCCGAAGTGGAGGCGTTCTTGAAGCTCGACGGCGCCGGCTCATCCGCGGATTTGTTCCGCATGAAGGGGCTTAACCGCGCCCTCGACCGGATCGGCGCAGCGATCCGGGGCCGCGAACCGATTGCGATCTACGGCGACTACGACGTGGATGGCGTCACGGCCACGGCCCTGCTGGTGCAGACGCTGGCCGCCTTCGGCGCCAACGTGCGCCCCTATATCCCGCATCGCGCCGACGAAGGCTATGGCCTCAACGTCGAAGCGCTGGACCTGCTGAAAAGTGAAGGCGTGCGGCTGGTCATCACCGTGGATTGCGGCGTGCGTTCCATCCCTGAAGCTGAGCACGCCCGCGCCATCGGACTCGATCTGATCATCAGCGATCATCACGTGCCGGGCGATCAGCTGCCGCCGGCCCTGGCGGTGATCAACCCCAAACAACCCGATTGCGCTTACCCCTTCAAAGAATTGGCCGGCGTGGGGCTGGCCTTCAAGATCGCACAGGGGCTGCTCACCGTCAACGCGCGCCACAATGGCGCACAGGTCAATCTGACCGAGGACGATTTGCTGGACCTGGTGGCGCTCGGCACGGTGGCCGATCTGGCCCCGTTGCTGGGTGAAAATCGATCGCTGGTGGCGCGCGGCCTGCCCCGCATCCGATCGACTTCGCGTCCCGGCCTGCAGGCGCTCATCGCCGTCAGCCGCACCACTGCCATCGACACGGCCGCCATCGGTTTTGCACTGGGGCCACGCCTCAACGCCGTGGGCCGGCTCGATCACGCCCTGAACGCCTATCACCTGTTGATGACGGACAACCCCGCCGAGGCCGATCGGCTGGCGCTGGACCTGGACATCCGCAATCGCGAGCGGCAGGCGCTGACCAAAGAGCTGTTTGAAACCGCCCGGGCCAGGGTGATCGATCGGGCCAAAGACGCCCCCATCCTGATCGTCGCCGCCCCCGAATTCAAAGCGGGCGTCGTCGGCCTGGTCGCCAGCCGCCTGACAGAAGAATTTTATCGCCCCGCCGTGGTCATCGAGCAAGGCCCCGTCGAAAGTCGCGGCTCGTGCCGCAGCATCCCGGAATTTCACATCACGCGCGCGCTCGATCAATGTGCCGATCTGTTCGTGCGACACGGCGGCCATGCGGCGGCGGCGGGTTTCACGATTGAGACTGCCCGGCTCGACGAGCTGACGCGCCGCCTGACCGACATCGCCGGCCGCGAGCTGAACGTGGCCGAACTGGAACCGACGCTGGCCATCGACGCAGTGGTGCCGCTGCACAAACTCAAGCCGGATCTGTTTGAAGCCCTGCGCCAGCTGGAGCCGCACGGTTACGCCAATCCGCAGCCGATCTTTGCATCGCGCAAGCTGAGCATTGTGGAAATCCGTACGGTGGGCGCGGACAACAGCCACCTGAAACTGCGCGTCACCGACGGCGGCCAGCCGCTGGAGGCCATTGCCTTCCGGCAAGGCGCGTGGGCCGGCAGCCTCAAGCGCGGCGACAAAATCGATCTGGCCTACACGTTCGAGGAAAACGAGTGGCTGGGCGAGAAGCGTTTTCAATTGAATGTGAAAGACATCCGACTGGCGGCGTAGAAAGGCTGACTGTGAAAATCCTCGTCACCGGCGCGGCCGGCTTCATTGGCAGTCACGCGGCGCAGCACTTGCTGGCGCGCGGCGATGAGGTTGTCGCGCTCGACAACTTCGCGCCCAATTACAGCCGCGCGCGCAAAGAGGCCAACCTGGCCGAGTTTGCCCATGACTCGCGCTGCGAATTCATCCACGCCGACATCCGCGATGCCGGTTACATGCGCGAGCTCTTCAGCCGCCACCGGTTTGATCGGGTGCTGCACCTGGCCGCCATGGGCAACGTCCGCTACTCCATCGAGCACGCGCCCGAATACGTGGACGTCAATATCGCCGGCACGGTCAATCTGCTGGAAGCCGCGCGGCTCAGCGGTACGCGCCATTTCGTATTCGCGTCAACCTCATCCGTGTACGGTCGCGCCGACGTGCCGTTTGTGGAGACCGTGCCGGTGGCGCAGCCGCTGGCGCCCTACCCGGCCACCAAGATCGCCGATGAAGTGCTGGCGCACGCGTATCATGTGGCGTTTGGCCTGCAGTGCGTGGGCTTGCGCTTCTTCAACGTGTACGGCCCGCGCGGCCGCCCCGACATGATGCCTTACGAGTTTACGCGCAAGATCGCCGCCGGCGAACCGATCCGCGTGTTCGACGCGGGCCGCCCTCAACGCGATTGGACGTACATCGACGACATTCTGAGCGGCGTGCTGGCCGCGCTGGACGGCAACTTCGAGTACGAGATCATCAATCTGGGGCGCGGCCAGCCGGTGGCACTGTCGCGTTTCATCGAGATCATCGAGCGGCTGGTCGGGCGCCCGGCGCTTATCGAGCACGCGCCGCTGCCGCCCACGGAACCGCCCATCACCTATGCCAACATCGACAAAGCGCGCCGCCTGCTTCATTATCAGCCGCACACGTCCATCGAAGACGGGCTGACCCGATTTTATGAGTGGTACCAACGTGGCAACGGATAGACAACGCATAAGCAGATCGCGCCAGACAAGACGTCTCACGGTTATCACATGCGTTTTATTGGTCGTCTGTCTCTTGCCGCCCACGTCACCGTTAGTGCAGGCGCAGTCTTCACCCGATGTTCGCTTTGGCGCGGTGGAAGCTTTCCGTGATCCGGCCGCCGCTGCCGACCTCAACCTGGGCTGGGAACGCATCCTCTTCTACTGGTCACAGCTGCAGCGCAACAGCCCCGACGACGCGTGGAACATCTACCACGTGCAGGACAACTGGATTGCGGACGCGGCCGCGCACGGGCGGCAGGTGGTGGGGTTGATTGAAAACACGCCGGCCTGGGCCACCGACGGCTCGCCCAACATCGGCGTGCCGCGCGGCCTCTACCTCCCGATTGATGATCCTGGCAACCTGTGGGCGACGTTTGTGCGTCAACTCGTGAGCCGCTATGTGGGCCGCATCGATCACTGGATTATCTGGAATGAGCCCGACATCCAGCCGCCCGATTACGGTCTGCAATTTGAAGGCAGCGTTGCCGACTACTATCAACTGGTCAAGGTGGCCTATCTCGTCGCCAAACAGGAGAACCCCAACGCCGTCATCCACCTGGCGGGTCTCACGCACCACCACGACGTTGTCAACAAACGGACGCCTTACTTGCAGCGCTTCATCGACGAGGCGAAGAAAGACCCATCGGCGCGCGATAATCATTTCTACTTTGACGTCGCCACGCTGCACATCTATTTCACCACCGACTCGGTCTACGACATCACGCAGCTGCAATACGGCATTTTGCGACACAACGGCCTGTCGCAGCCGATCTGGATCAACGAAACCAACTCGCCGCCCTCGATCGATCCGCTCAACCCGTGGGCCAATCCCTTGTTCGTCACCTCGCTCGATCAACAGGCCGACTTCATGGTGCAGGCCTTTGCGCTGGGATTGGCCGCCGGCGCGCAGCGCATCGCCGTGTATAAATTGATCGATTTCCCGGCCTATGAGCCGGGCTTTGAAGCCTATGGCCTGGTGCGCGCCGATGCCACTCGCCGACCGGCCTACGACGCGATCAAGGTCATCACCACCTATTTCCGCGACATGCGCGCGACCAAGCTGGTGCGCAGCGGCGCCGCCGAAGTCGTCACGCTCGATCGCGGCGCGCAGACCACGCGCATCGCCTGGGCACGTGATGCAGCCGACACGCAGCTGACCCTGCCCGCCTTCGCCCCCTCGGCCACGCTGGTCGCCCCGGACGGCATCACCCGAACCGTCGAGGCCGTCAACCGCCAGTATCAGCTCACCCTGCCGGCCGCCCGCTGCGATGATCCGAACTACGGCTGCCGGCTGGGCGGCCGCCCGACGATTCTCGTGGAAGATGCGCCGGCTGATCTGGCCGTTGCCGCCGCCATCCAGGCCGGCACCGTCACCCCGACCGCCATGCCGGTCTGCAACGATTGCACCCCCGCGCCCGCCGCCACGCCGACGCGCCGGCCAATCAGTATCTCTACTGAGACACCCACCGCCACGGCAACCTGGACACCGTCGCCGACGCGCACCGCGCCACTTACCGCGACACGCACCGCGTCGCCCACCGCGCTGCCCGCTGCGACGCCCACCGCAACAGCGATCGCCATTGCGGCCCCGCCGCCCGCCGCCGCACAGGCCGCTGGCGCCCCGTCGGCCGCCGGCGAGTTCTCATTCGCCTCCCTCATCGGCCTGCTGGCGATCGGGCTGGCTGTCGTCGTGGCGCTGATCTGGCTGCGGCCGCGCCGGCCGCGCCCCTGAGCCACATGATGCGCCTGCCGACGACGACCAAAGTCTTCGTTCTGGCGCTGCTCGGCTATGCCGTCAGCGCGCAGGTGTGGGCCGTGCCCATCTCCATCGCCCCGCACTATGTGTACCTGGCGCACGCGCTGCTGCAGGGCCACATCGATCTGATCCAGCTGCCGCCGACCATCTATGATCTGCTGTCTTTCCAAGGGCAATGGTTCGTCGCCGGCTCGCCTCTGCCGGCGATCCTGATGCTGCCTTTCGTCGCAGTCTTCGGCGTCACCTTCAGCGACGTTGCCTTTACCAACGTCATCGGCGCGATCAATGTGGCGCTGGTTTATCAGCTGCTGGGGCTGCTCGTCGAAGCGCCGGACACCACGGCGCACGCCTCGCCGCCGGTGAGGCGCACCTTCGCAATCACCGAATCGACCCGGCGCTGGCTGACGCTGCTCTTCGCCATCGGTACGCCCTTCTGGTATCTGGCCGCGTTGGGCACGTACTGGTACACCGCCCACATCGTCGCCGTCTTCTTCGCGCTGCTGGCCGTGCGCGAAGCCCTGACGCATCAGCGCTGGTTTCTGGCTGGACTATGGCTGGCGGCGGCCGGCCTGGCCCGACCGACCGCCCTGGGCATGGCGCCGTTCTTTCTGGCGCTTAGCCTGCTGC
Organism: uncultured Anaerolineae bacterium; assembly: GCA_964550855.1. Lineage (GTDB taxonomy): Bacteria > Chloroflexota > Anaerolineae > Fen-1058 > Fen-1058 > JAGOBP01. The sequence goes on along the minus strand of CAZKBQ010000060.1, from coordinate 17,946 downwards.
CCGGCTTCCACCTGTCTCGCTCGCTGCCCGCCCGGCTGCGCAAGAGTTTGCCGTTCATCGCGGCGCTGTTGATCGGCGTCGGCGCGCACGCCGTGTACAATACGGTGCGCTTCGGCCGGCCTGCTGATTTTGGCTATGAGTATGTGTATGGCGCGGCCAATATCACTTCAGTTTATGCGCGCTACGGCGGATTCAGCCCACGCTTTGTGCCGTGCAACCTGGCCGTGTCGCTGGTTACTCCGCCGCAAGTGCGCGGCCGGATTCCCGACTTTGTGACGCAGGCGTGCGGTTATCTGCTGGAGGTGGACATTGCGGATCGGCGATCGGTTGTCGCGCCCAATCCGCTGGGGATGAGCATCTTCCTCGTAACACCCGCGCTGCTGCTGGTCTTCCGATCGATCAAGCGCGACCCGCTGCTCGTCGCCGCGTGGCTGGGTCTGGTGTGCACACTGATACCGTTGTGGCTGTATCACAACACCGGCTCGTTGCAGTTTGGCTGGCGTTACCTGTTTGATGCCGCGCCGCTGTGGATCATACTGCTGGCTTACGGCGCGCGCCGTATGAGCCGGTTCGATCGCAGCCTGATCCTTGCCTCGATAGCAATCAACCTGTGGGGATTTCTGTGGATGTTTGAGAAGATCGCCGGGCGCCCCTGGTGGGGTTGATAACGGGCCAGATCACTCATCACTCATTACTCGTTACTCATCACTCATCACGCATTACTCATTACTCGTTACCCATCACCTCCCTCGCCAGCCTCACCGCCTCCTCCTTTGTCGTCACTTCGCCGGCCGCCTGCGCCTCGCGGATGGCCTCCAGCAGCACGCCGATTTGCCTGCCGGGCTTAAGATTCAACGCCGCCATCAGTTCCGTGCCGTTAATCAGCGGCGGCGGGGCAACCACTTCCGCGCGGCGCTCAAAATACGCCATTAGCATGGCCTCGATCAACTCCAGCCGTTTGACCCACCGTTCGCGCTCTAACTCCGGACCGTGCGTCGCCAGATGATCGGCCAGCGACAGCAGCAGGATGTCCACGCCGTAATCGCGCGTATCCCGAAAGAAGCGATACATCGCCCGGCGCGTGAGCGGCGACTCGGCCAGCCAGTGCGGGCGCATGTGCCCACCGATGATGCCGCACACCCGCTCGATCTCGGCGCTGCTGAACTTCAGGGCGCGCAGGCGATCTTCCGCCAGCCGCGCACTTAACTCTTCATGTCCAAAGAAGCGCGTGCGCCCGTTCTCGTCCAGCGTGCGCGTGTCCGGTTTGCCGGCATCGTGCAACAGCGCCGCCCACTTCAGTGTGTGCCAGCGGCTCCGATCCGGATCGATGTCGAAGACGCGCAGATGCGCGCGCAGCGCGTCGGCAAACGGCGATAGCGTCAGCAGCAGGCTGTCCCATACCCAGTCTGGTGCGACCGCGCCCATGACGGCGGTTTCATCGGATTGCTCGAAGCCCAGCAGCCGCGTGCCGATCAGTTCCAGCGCGTCGATCACGCGGCGCGTGTGCTCGTACACATCCCAGTGATGGGGCAACGACTGCGTGACACCCTGCAGCGCCTCAACTTCGGGCAGGATGTGACCGAGCAGGCCATACGCGTTGAGCAGCAGCAAACCATCGGCCAGGCCCGGCGCGCTGAGGAGTTTGATCAATTCGTCGCGCACCCGCTCGGCGGAGGCCGTGGTGATGAGCGCCGCGTGCTGCGCGAGCCAGCGCGCAGTCTGAAGATCGATCTCGAATTTCAGGACGATCGCCTGCCGCACGGCGCGCAGCAGACGGATGGGATCGCCGGTCAGCGACTGCTCGCCCAGCGCGCGGATCACACCGTCCGCCAGATCGCGTTCGCCGCCGACGAGGTCGATCAGCCGGTCGGGTTGCTGCAGATCGATCGCCAGCGCGTTGATGGTGAAATCGCGGGCTTTGAGATCCTCTTCAATCGACCGACCGCGCAGGCCCGCCAGGTCCAGGTGCGCGTCGCCGTAGATGACGCGCGCGGTGTCATGCTCGGCATCCAAGACGTACACATCGGCGCGCAAGACATTGGCGATGGCGCGCGCTGCGCCGATGGCGTCGCGTTCCACGGCCAGGTCCCAGTCACGTACGGGCGCTCCCAACCACAGGTCGCGCACCGCACCGCCCACCAGCCAGACGCGCACGCCCTGCCGCGCGCAGACGCTCCGCGCTGCAGATAGCAGTGGGTCATCACTCGCAAAGGCTGGCGCGTTCATGGGTGTTCCCTGTAAGATTTGATGTCGGCCGGCACAAAGACGATCAGCGGCTCGTCTTTCGGCCGGGTGGCTTTGGCCTGCAACAGCGCGGCGCGCGGTGTGAGGCCGCTGCCTGTCACCCGGTCGCGTACCAGCGCGATCCAACGGCCGGCGTATGGCGCCAGATCGATCGTCGGGGCAGCTGGCTCGGTCGGGTGGACGTGGCTCATCGCGGCTGAATCATAGGTGAAAACTCGCATTCGGTCAATGAGTCGCGCGCCACCGTCGGGTCGCAATCCAGAAATGCCGGTTGACAAGGCAGTGCCGCGCAGTTATAATCGTGTTCGCTTACAGATGGCCGCCGGTTGTCATGGTGCCTTGAATGTGCCGGCCGTCATCGGAATCACAGCAGAGAGTGGGGTGAGTGGTTTGACGCGTGTAGTCGTTGATGACAACGAGTCGTTTGAGCAGGCGCTCAAGCGCTTCAACAAGATCGTGCAGGGCGATCGCATCCTCAGTGAGGTGCGCCGCCGCCGGTTCTTCGAGAAGCCCAGCATCGTGCGCAAGCGCAAGAAGGCGGCCAAGGTTCGCAAGAGCCGCCGCCAGACGTTGAAGTTCCAGCGCACCAACAGCATGTAGCTCGCCCCATCTGGCAGCAAGCAACTTAAAACCCTTTGGATCACCGTGACCCGAAGGGTTTTCTTTTTGGAAGGATGCCATGCCGATCAAACGCTTGATGACACTGCTGGTCGTGGTCGGCCTGCTGGCAGCCTGCGCCGCGCCGGCCCCGCCTGCCAGGGTGTCGTTTATGGTCTTTGGCGATCCCGCCGAGTTGAAGGCGTATCAGGCGTTGGTGGATGCTTTCCAGCAAAAACAAGCCGGCGTCAAGATCGACCTGATCCACATTCCGTCGCAAGTCGATTATCGTGCCCGCCTGGCCGCCGATTTCGCGGCGGGCACGCCAGCCAACGTCGTGCTGATCAACTACCGGCGTTACGCCAGCCTGGCGGCCAGGGGTGCGCTTGAACCGCTCGATCCTTATTTGAAGCGCAGTTCGGTGATCAAGGAAAGTGATTTTTACGCCGAGGCCATTCAGCCGTTTGTCTGGCGCGGCCAGCTGCAGTGTCTGCCACAAAACGTCTCCAGCCTGGTGGTGTACTACAACGTCGATCTGTTTGTGGCGGCCGGTGTGCCCCGGCCCGCCGACGGTTGGACGTGGGACGACTTTTTGCGCGCCGCGCAGGCGCTGACCAAAGACACCGACGGCGACGGCCGACCCGATCAATATGGCGCGGGCATCGAACCGTCGTTGATTCGGGCAGCACCCTTTATCTGGCAGAACGGCGGCGAACTGGTTGACACGCCGATGGCGAGACAACTCACCATCGATACACCGGCCGCTCTGGCGGCGCTGCAGTGGTTGGTCGATTTACAGGTGAAGCATCACGTGGTGCCGGACGCCGCCGCCGAAAAATCGGAAGACAGCGAAACGCGCTTTATGAACGGCCGCCTGGCCATGTACTTCGACAGCCGGCGTGTCACACCCACGTTCCGGGAAATCACGTCATTTGACTGGGATGTGGCCGCACTGCCGCAGAGCCAGTCGCCCGCATCGATCTTGCACACCGACGGTTACTGCCTCACCGCCGCCACTGCCGACAAAGCAGCGGCGTGGCAGTTCATCGAATTCGCCAACTCGCCGGAAGGGCAGACGCTCATCGCCCGGACCGGCCGCACCGTGCCGTCGCTCAAGAGTGTGGCCAAATCAGCTGCCTTCCTGGAACCCGATCAGAAACCCGCGCACAGCGACGTGTTTTTGAACGTGCTGCCGTCGCTGCGCGCGACACCCGCCCTCGCCAACTGGATTGACATCGAAGACGTGTTCGGCGCGGAATTCGAGCGCGCTTTCTATCACGGCGCGCCCGTGGCCGAGGTGGCCAGGGCCATCATCGAACGTTCGGCCGTGTACTTTACCGACAGCGAGTGAGCGCCAGCGCATGAGCCGCTCTGCCACCGCCGCCTATCGGCGCGAGCTGCACTGGCTGCTGACGCCGTATTTGATCGGCGCCGCCGTGCTGGTGGGCATGCCCGCACTGCTAATGCTGGCGCTGTCGTTCTTTACGTACGATGCTGTCTCACCGCCGGTCTTCGCGGGCACGCGGAATTTTGCCGATGTCTTCGGCGAGCCGCAAGTCTGGATTGCGCTGCAAAACACGTTGTACTTCATTTTTCTGGCGGTGCCGCTGCGCGCGCTGCTGACGCTGGGCCTGGCGCTGCTGCTGCAGACGCGGCAGCGCGGCGGCACCCTGCTGCGCGCGGCGATCTATCTACCGACGACGATTCCCGAAGTCGCCTACGCGTTGATCTGGCTGTGGATCGTCAATCCATTCTACGGGCCGCTCAATCTGCTGTTGCGCTCGATCGGTATGCCCGCGCCCGACTGGTTGATCGATTTTAACGCGGCCAAATGGCCCTTCGTCATGATGTCGTTGTTCCAGATCGGCGAGGCGTTCGTCATCCTGCTGGCCGGCCTGCGCAGCCAGCCGCGCGAGGCGCACGAAGCCGCCGCCGTCGACGGCGCCTCGCCGTGGCAGCGCCTGCGCCACCTGACCCTGCCGCTGCTCAGGCCGTGGCTGGCGCTGGTCATCGTGCGCGATGTGATCCTGAGCTTTCAATACACCTTCACCCCGTCGATCGTCATGACCGGCGGCGATCCCTATTACGCCACATTGTTTGCGCCCCTGCTGATCTACGAAGAGGCCTTCGATCGATTTCGCTTCGGCCAGGGCGCGGTGCTGATGCTGCTGACTTTCGTCGTGACGGCGTTCTTGTTGTACGCGCTGTACACGCTGGGCAAATACTGGGGCTACGTCGATGAAACCTAACCTGCGGGCCATGATCTCGATCGGGGCGGCCGCGATCTTTAGCCTGCCGCTGATCTGGCTGATCGCCGCGTCGCTGCGGCAGCCCGGCCTGCCCCCGCCCCGCACCATCGAGTGGCTGCCCGATCCGATCGTCCTCGGCAACTATCCGAAACTGTTCGAATTGCTGCCGTTGGGCCGCTACGCGCTCAATTCGCTGATCGTGGCCGCCGTGGCCGTGCCGCTCACCGTCGTCACCGCCTCATGGGCGGGCTTTGCCATGGCGCAGCTGGCCGATCGGGCGCGGCGCCGGCTCGTCGTGATCTCGATCGGCCTTCTGATGATCCCGCTGACCGCGCTGTGGCTGCCACGCTATGTGCTCTTTGCCCAGCTCGGCTGGATTAACTCCTACGCTGCACTGATCGCGCCCGCCTTAATGGGGACCAGTCCGTTGTTTGTGCTATTATTCTACCGGGCGTTTCACCGCGTCTCTGGAGAAGTCTTCGAGTCGGCACGACTTGACGGCGCGAGCGCCCTGGGGGTCTGGTGGCGCGTGGCGCTGCCGCTGGCCGCACCAACCATCGGCGCAGTTGGAGCGCTGGCCTTTCTGTTCTACTGGGGCGATTTCATCTCGCCGCTGCTGTACGTGAAATCGCCGACGTTGTACACTCTGCCGGCGGGCCTGCGGCAGCTGCAGCAGCTCGATCGCAGCAACTGGCCGTTGTTAATGGCGGGTGCGGCGCTGGTCACCGCGCCGGCCGCACTGATGTTTCTGGCGGTGCAGCGCTACTTGCTGGGACAGGATGGCCCGTTTCCAACGGAGTAAGTCGGAGACGGGCGCAGGAGAATAATCATGGGCCTCAAAGATCAACTCCAGGCCGATTTGAAACAGGCCATGCTCAACAAAGACGAGCGGCGGAAAACGGTGGTGCGCGTCATCCTGGCGGAGATCAAGAACGCCGAGATCGCCAAAATCGGCGCGCTCACCGAAGCCGAGCAACAGGGTGTGATCCAGTCGGAGATCAAGAAACGCCGCGATGCGCTGGACGAAATGCAGCGCGCCAACCGGCTGGACTTGCTGCCGGAAGCGCAGGCCCAGCTCGACATCCTGTTGACGTACGTGCCTCAACAAATGAGCCGCGAGGAGATCACCGCGGCCGCCCAGGCCGTCATCGCCGAAGTGGGCGCGGCCGGGCCGCAAGCCATGGGCGCGGTCATGGGCAAACTCATGCCGCAGCTCAAAGGCAGGGCCGACGGCAAACTGATCAACGAAGTGGTGCGCGATCTGCTGAAGTAGGCTTGTCCGGTAGCCGCCATGAGCCAGCGTCCGTCGCTTGGCCGCCGCCTCTTCAACAAACTCTCGCAAGCCGCCATCATCCGCTTTCGCTACTGGAAGAAGTATCAGTTCTCCGGCGAAGCGACCCGCTGGCGGCTGGTATGGCATGCGTGGAACGCCGGCAAGTTGAGTCGGCTGGGCCTGCTGACCATTGGCCTCGGCGCGATCATCACGGCCGTCAACATCGAAGCTCGTCCCGCCCGCGCGCTCTACGCCGACGTGAGCCTGCCGCCGGAGATCATGGCGCTCAGCCTGGCGCTCGTCGCCCTGGGCTGGGCCTTTGCGCTCACAGCCGCCTCGCGCTGGACGGCATGGGGCTACTTTATCATCACCGCCTATCTAAGCTGGTATACCCTGCTTATCGGCGGCAGCCTGGCCGGCACGCCGCTCTTCGCCCTGCCCGTGCTGTGGATGCTGCTCATCGGCTGGCGCGTGGCGCGCGCCGCGCCGGGCCGCTGGCGCCTGTGGTTGTTGTCGATGTGCCTGGGCGCGAGTTATCTCACCTACGGCGCATTCGGTCTGCACCGGCTGTTCGATGATTACGGGGAAATCCTGATCGTCTGTGCGTTGGGGTTGATCTACTACGCGCTGCTGGTCAATCGACACAGCCTGCGGTTGTTTCCCCCGCCCGATCGGCTGCCCCGGCCCGATCGGGTTTTTGCTGGCACGCTCGTCGTCGCCGCTGTTTTCTTTGCCGCGGCTGTGTGGCGCGATCAGGCTGTCGTGTCGAGCAATACGCTGCTGGCGATGCGCGGACTGTTGGGCGTGGTCGATCTCTTCTGGCTGTGGCTGGGCGCAGGCTTATTTCAGGGCGCCATCGGGCTGGGCAAATGGATCACCAAAGAAAGCGCGTCGTTCCTCACACCGCGCGTGACTCGCCTCATTTTCCCGCTGCTGTGGATTGGTGTGGGCGTCTTTAGCTGGATCGCCACGCACGATCTCTCGCTGGAGACCGCCGTCTTCGCGCACAACACCGGCTTGAGCGCATGGGTTAACACGTGGAACAACCCCGATTACTGGGGCGTGTACTACCAACTCTACGCCAGCGTTGTCGCCGTCATCGTCATGGGCGTCCTGTTGGCGCGGCGGCGCTGGACCAACGACCGGCTGGCCTGGCTCAGCGGCCTGTGGCTGGCGGCGTACATCGGCGTGGTGGGCTTCTTCGCCAACTTTGAAGCCTTTGGCACGCTGGAAACCGACGCCGCCGCGCCGCTGACATTCTATACTGGCCTCACGCTCATCGGCGGCCTGTTGTGGGAATTCGCCACCAATGACGCCAACTGGCTGAAAGCCTCCCGCTGGCGCAGCTACGGCATGATCGCGTTTCTGCTGATCATGCTCAGCCTCTCAGCGGCGATGCTGGGTGCGGGCCTGCCCGAGCTCGTCATCGAATACACGCTCTACTCGTTCTTCGGCGTAATCTATCTGGGCCTGCCGCTGGTCGTCTACGACTTCATCAGCGAACGCGAGGGTTATGAGCCGCTGTCGATGTGGCGGCTGCTGGCCCTGTTTGTCATCGGCGCGTTGAGCGCCAGCCTCGTGCTGGGGATCGATCCGTATGCCGGGCCGCATTTCTTCATCGCGCCGATCAGCTGGGCAGCAGTCCTGTTTTTTGGCGGCCGGCGGCTGGCCCGATTGTCCTCCCCGCTCGACGGCCGGATCGCGGGCGCGGTACTGGCGCTAGGCTTCATCACCTTCTGGATGTCGCCACAGGTGCTGCCGATTCCATTCTTCTCGCTGTGGCAGGAGTGGCAGAATCGCTACATGCTCGTCGCCCTCAATCGCCCGCTGCTGCTGGAGGGCCAGTGGTGGTTCACGCTGATCACGTTGGGCGCGGGGCTGCTCATCGGGTGGGCGGCCACGCGCCGCCGGCGCATGCAAGTTGCGGCAGCGCTGATGGCCGCCATCATGCTGGCCGTCATCGCGCCGAGGCTGCCCGACATGCCGATGAGCCATCAACCCGGCGATGTGAACGGCCGACCCGGGATAACATCTGCGCAACGTGGAGGCTAATGCCATGTCTGCTGACGCCGAACTTGCGAGCATCGTCAACGGCAATACCGCGTTTGCGATCGACCTCTATCGTCGGCTGTCGAATACACCGGGCAATCTGCTGTTCTCGCCATTACAGTATCTCGGCGGCGCTGGCCATGACGTACGCGGGCGCACGCGCCGAAACCGCACGACAGCTGGCGCAGACGCTGCACTTTGCGCTCGAAGCGGCGCAGCTGCACCCCGCTTTCGCCGCGCTGCAAGATCGATTGAGTGCCGTGCAGCAAACCGGGCACGTCAAGCTGGGCGTCGCCAGCTCAATCTGGCCGCAGGCGCGCTATCCTTTCCTGTCGGAATTTATCACCCTGTTGCAAGAAAACTATGGTGTCGAGATTACGCCGCTGGATTACGTCGCGGCCGGCGAAGAAGCGCGTTTGATCATCAACACCTGGGTTGAGGACAAGACAGATCAGCAGATCGTCGAGCTGATCCCGGAAGGCGTCCTCGATTCGCTGGTGAGGCTGGTGCTCGTCAACGCCGTCTACTTCAAGGGCAACTGGGCCGCGCAGTTCGATCCGGCAGATACTGCCGACGCGCCATTCTGGATCGCGCCCGGCGAATCGGTGATCGTGCCGATGATGCAGCAAACCGCCGCGCTGCGACATGGCCGCTTTGATGGTGTGCAAGTGCTGGAGTTGCCGTATGCCGGGGGCGATCTGTCGATGCTGATACTGCTGCCGGACGACACGGAGGGCGTGGATCGACTTCAGGCAGTCTTGACCGTCGAACAGCTCGACATCTGGACGCGGCATCTCGACACCGGCGAAGTCAAGGTTCTGCTGCCAAGATTCAAAACGGAGTTCGCTGTCACGCTCAACGAGACGTTGAAAGAGATGGGTATGCCGGCCGCCTTTGACATGAACGCCGCCGATTTCTCCGGCATGGACGGTTTCATCTGGCTGTATATCGGCTACGTCCTGCACAAGGCCTTCATCGACATGAACGAGGCCGGCACCGAAGCGGCAGCAGCCACGGCTGTGGTCATGAAGGCGCGGGGGCTGTCGCTTACGCCGACCTTTCGCGCTGATCATCCATTCATCTTCGTGATTCGCGACAACGCCACAGGCAGCCTCCTCTTCATGGGGCGCATGAGCCACCCGCTGGCCTGATCCACCCGCGCAAAAAACCTCCGAAGCCGGCTTGACTTCGGAGGTCTACTGAGTACCTAACGGCCCGGCCGGGGCCGCAGGGTGGGCACGCTCAGCGGCGGTCGCTGGCGCGCCGGCAGGTTCTTGGCGGATTGAATAGCTAGGCTGACAAACGCCTCGCCGGTATCCTCAAAGTACTCCACCTTCAGCGCGTGGCGCCCCGCCGAGAGCTGCGTAAAGGCCTGATAGCCGTCGCCGCCGCTGGTGTGCCACTCGTCAATCAGCAGCGTTCCATCCACATAGACGCGCACACCATCGCTGACCTTCACACTGAACTGGTAGATGCCGGCTTCGACCGTGATGGGGCGCGTCCAGCGCACCGAAAATTGATCGGCGGGGACCTCGGGCGCGGGCGAGCCTTCGCCCCAGTTAAAGTTGATCCGTGCATCCTGGCGCAGCAGCACCGGTTTGCCGTTCAACCGGGGGTTGTCAAAGTATTCACCCAGCCAGGTCGGCGGCGGCGTCGCGGTGCTCGTAGGCGTGTGCGTCGGATTCGGCGTCGCCGAGGGCGCCGGCGTCTCAGTCGGCTTGGCAGTCGCCGGCGGCTCCGGTGTCCATGTGGACGTAGGCGGCACCTTGGTCGGCGGCGGCTCCGGTGTCCATGTGGACGTAGGCGGCACCTTGGTCGGCGGCGGCGTGGCGGTCTTCTGCGGCTGCCCGCCCGTCGACGGCGGCGTCTCGGTGGCCGTCGGCGTGGCCGACGGCGTCCATGTGGCCGTAGGCGGCTGCGGCGTCGCGGTCGGCGTCGACGTCACCGTCGGCACGATGGGCGTGGCCGTCGGCGACGGCACCAGCGTCTTCGTCGGTGTGGGCGTAAACGCGCCCAGATAGGTGCGCGTCCAGCTGAAGCGCGCCCGTCCGCCAAAGTCGGCGTATTCAATTTTGAAGGTGTGCGCACCGGCCGTCAGCGGCACCGTCACCGAATAGCCGGCATTGTTGGCGCTGCGCCATTGATCCAGCGCCAGCACGTCGTCGATCCAGAATCGCACGGCGTCGTCCACGGTCATGTCGAAGCGATAGTAGCCCGCGTCCAGCGTGATCGATCGCGTCCAGCGCGCCGAGAACCGATCGGCCGGGATCAGGCCGTGCGGCGCACCATTGCCCCAATCGAAGTCCAACCGCTCATCGAAGCGGACGAGTGTCGGGAAGCCGGTCACCCGATCGGTGGCGTAGTATTCGCCGCGCCAGCGGGTATTGTCGCCCAGCTGCTGCGCAGTGAACCAGATGGACGCATTGCCTTCGTTCTCATAGTATTCGATGACGAACGTGTGCGTGCCCGCACCCAGCGGCACTTCCACGCTGTAGGGTGAGCCGTCGTTGTCGTGCCATTCGTTGATGAACAGGAAGCCGTCCACGTAGAAGCGCACCCCATCGTCGGCGCGCAGGATGAAGCGATACGTGCCGCCGTCCAGCGCCACGCTGCGCGTCCAGCGCGCGCTGAACTTGTCGGCGGGCAGCCGGCCGTCGGGCGCATTGCGGCCCCAATCAAAGGCCACGGCCACATCATTGCGCGTGAGCGCGGGAGCGCCGCTCAACCCGGTGTTGGCGAAGTACTCGCCCTTCCAATCCGTTATCGCCACTGGCGCGTTCTCGATACGGAATTGGATCTGCGCATTGCCGGTGGCCTCAAAGTAGTCGATGCGGAAAGCGTGCCAGCCGGCCGATAGCGCCACATCGCGCGTGTAGGGATTGGGCGAGGCCAGGTGCCACTCGTCCAGGATCAGCGCATTGTCGATCCACAGCCGCACACCGTCATCGGCGCGGATGACGAAGCGATAGGTCTGCGTGGCCGGGAACCACAACTGCCGCGTCCACCGCGCCGAGAACGAATCGACCGGGATGAACTGCGACGGCGAACCCGCGCCCCAGTTGAAATTGACATCGACATCGTTACGCACCACCGCCGGCGAGCCGGTGAGATTGACGTTGGTGAAGTATTCGCCTTTCCAGTCGTTGAACGCCACCGGCGTGACCGTAGGCGGCCGGCGGGTCGGCGTCGCCGTCGGGAAGCTTGGCAGCGGCGTCCACGTGGGCGGCGCCTGGGTCGGCACTGACGGTAGCGTAGCGGTGGGCGTGGGCGGCAACGTGGCCGTTCCGGGCTGGACGCCGATCGGGGCGGTATAATACGCCCCATTGCTGCCCGACTGGACGATCACTTCGCCTTCGGTCAACATTGCCCAGCGCGGCTCCGTGGGATAGATCACCGTCAGCGCAAACGTGCCATCGGCGCCCACCGGGCCGGAATCCAGCGGCAAAATCGGATCGCCGGGCGCATTGGGATCGCGCAGAAAGACCGTAACTTGATCGCCGGGCGTCCATCGGGAGCCAAACACGGCGAACGCCGCGCCGGGGCTGATGATGCCGGGCGCGGTGACAATCTGCGGCGCGCCCGGCTGCGGCGTGGCCGTGCCCATGGCGACCGGTGTGCCCGGCGCGCCGGTCGGCACCTGCGTACCGGCCAGCGGCGTGACAGTGGGCAGATCAGACACCACGCCCCGCCCCAGTGTCAGGCCGATGGTGACAGTGCACAACAGGATGGTGGCCGCGGCCAGCAGCCCGATGGCGATTTTGATGCCCCGCGACAAGACGGGCCCGGTCTGAGAAGTTGGTTGGGACATGGTGACACCTCACTTCGTTTAGTCTATCACGATATTAGACGTTTGTGGCAGGAAAAAAGTGCCCGAATCGATCTTGACGCCAATTAGTGTTTGTTGTACACTAATAACAAGGAGACACAATGTCCACACCCACCCGCGCTCAGCTGGCCCCGATTGTTCAGAGCGCCCTCGACGAAGACATTGCCGACGGCGATGTGACCACGCTCTGCACCATCCCCGCTGAGGCGGTCAGCCGCGGCGAGTTCATCGCCAAGGCCGACGGCATCATCGCCGGGCTGGAAGTGGCGGCGCTCACCTTTGCGCTGATCGACGAGCGCACGCAAGTGACCTTCACCGTCCGCGATGGCGAAGCCGTGATCGCCGGCCAGGTCTTTGGCACGGTCAGCGGCCCCACCCGATCGCTCCTCACCGCCGAACGGACCGCGCTGAACTTCATGCAGCGCATGTCGGGCATCGCCACGACCACGCGGCGGTTCGTGGACGCCGTCAAGCCATATCGTGCTATCATATTGGACACGCGCAAGACCGCGCCGGGGCTGCGCGTGTTGGATAAGTGGGCGGTGGCGTTGGGCGGCGGGCAGAATCATCGCGTCGGCTTGTTCGACATGGTGCTGATCAAGAACAACCACATCACCGCCGTCGGTTCGATTACGGCCGCGATTGAGCGGGTGCGCGCGTGCGATGATCGACACCGCCCCATCGAAGTGGAAGTGCGTACGCTGGACGAACTGCGTGAAGCGTTGAGTCTGCAGCCCGATCGGATCCTGCTCGACAACATGAGCCTCGATCAGATGCACGAGGCCGTGCGCCTCGCAGCCGGGCGCGTGCCGCTCGAAGCGTCCGGCAATGTGACGCTGGACACCGTCAACGCCATCGCCGCCACCGGCGTCGATTACATCTCCAGCGGGGCGCTGACACATTCCGTAAGAGCGCTGGATATTTCGCTGACCCTCTAGCTCCGGCCATTTGAAGGGAGATCACATGTCTGCCGAACAGGTCTATCAACAACTGAAAGCCAAACTGCACGATGTCGTGCCCGATCCCGAACTGCGGATCAAGGCCGGATTGGCCGAGGAAATCAATCGGCTGAAGAAAGAACGCAACGCCGTGATTCTGGGGCACAACTACATGGAGCCGGCGCTGTATCACTCCATCCCCGACTTTACCGGTGACTCGCTCGAACTCAGCCGCGTGGCCGCCAAGACCGATGCCGACATCATCGTATTTTGCGGCGTCAAGTTCATGGCCGAGACCGCCAAGATTTTGAACCCCGGCAAGACCGTGCTCATTCCGTCGCAAAAGGCCGGCTGCTCGCTGGCGGCCTCCATCACCGCCGAAGATGTGCGCCAGCTCAAGGCCCGCTACCCCGGCGTGCCGGTGGTCACCTACGTCAACACCTACGCCGACGTGAAGGCCGAGACCGACATCTGCTGCACCAGCAGCAACGCCAAAGCCGTCGTCGAGTCGCTGCACGCCGATACGGTGATCTTCCTGCCCGATGAATACCTGGCGCGCAACGTGGCCGCCGAAACGGGCAAGCACATCATCTTTCCCACCAAGGAGCCGAAGGCCGGCACCGATCTGGACTACCAGCTGATCGGCTGGCACGGCCGCTGCGAGGTGCACGAGCAGTTCACCGTGCAGGACATCCGCACCATCCGCGCGCAGTTTCCCGACGTGACGATCCTGTCGCATCCCGAATGCAGCCCGGACGTGGTGGCCGAATCCGACTTCTCGGGCAGCACCACCGCCATGATCAAGTACGTGGAGCAGACTAATGCGCCACGCTACCTGCTGCTGACCGAATGCTCAATGGGCGACAACATCATAGCCGCGCACCCGGAAAAAGAGATGCTGCGCCTGTGCATGGTGCGCTGCCCGCACATGAACACCATCACCATGGAAGACACGCGTGACGCCCTGTTGAAGACGCAGTACGTCGTGGATGTGCCCGAAGACATCCGCATGCGGGCCTACCGCGCCGTCGAGCGCATGATCCAGATCGGCAGCATCGGCAAGAAAGACTAATACGTCAAACGCAAAACGTAACCGACACTTCACGTTTTACGCTTCACGTTTCACGTTTCACACATCCCGGCCCTACACCATTCTCCACAAGGCAAACATGGACGAACTACTGCAAACCGAGGTCTTGATCATTGGCTGCGGCGTGGCGGGCGCAGTCGCCGCACTGCAGCTGGCCGATGCCGGCGTGCCGGTGACGGTGGTCACGCGCGCCGTCGAGCCGGTTGAATCCAACACGTATTACGCGCAGGGCGGCATCATCTACAAAGGCAAAGATGATTCGCCCGAGCTGCTGGCGCAGGACATCTTGCGCGCGGGCGCGGGTCACAGCAATCCGGCCGCCGTCAAGATTCTGTCGGAAGAAGGCCCCACCCTGGTCAAGCAGATCCTCATGGACAAAGTGGGCGTGCGCTTCGATCACAACCACGGCGATCTGGACGAGGAACTGTCGCTGGCCCGCGAGGGCGGCCACAGCCTTCCGCGCATCGTCCACGCCGTGGACGCCACCGGCAAGGCCATTGAAGTGGCGCTGATGCAGGCCGTCAAAGCCCAAGCCAACATCCGGCTGCTCACCGGCTATACCGCCATCGATCTGCTGACGCCGTCGCACCATTCCACCAATCGGCTGGTGGTTTACAACCGGCAATCGTGCGTGGGCGCCTACTTGTTGGAGCAGTCTTCGGGCAAAGTCATCCGCGCCCTGGCCAACCAGACCATTCTGGCGACGGGCGGGCTGGGCCAGATTTACCTGCACAACACCAACCCGGCCGGCGCGCGCGGCGACGGCATTGCCATGGCCTATCGGGCGGGCGCGCGCACCATCAACATGGAATTCGTGCAGTTTCACCCCACCACGTTCTATCACCCGCTCGCGCCGCGCTTTCTCATCAGCGAAGCGGTGCGCGGCGAAGGCGCGCGGCTGGTGCATGCCAACGGCCAGCCCTTCATGCAAAACTATGACGCGCAGTGGAAGGACCTGGCCCCGCGCGATGTGGTGTCGCGCAGCATTTATCATGAGCTGCTGACGCGCGATGTGCCCAACGTCTATCTCGATCTGCGCTCGTACATCCCCGCCGACCGCATCCGCGAACATTTTCCCAACATCTACAAGAATTGCCTGCAATACGGCGTGGACATCACCAAAGACCTGGTGCCGGTGGTGCCCGGCGCGCACTATTCGTGCGGCGGCATCTGGGTGGATATGTGGGGTCAGAGCACCATTGAGAACCTGTACGCCATCGGCGAAGTGGCCTGCACCGGCCTGCACGGCGCCAACCGCCTGGCCAGCACCTCCCTGCTTGAAGGCGTCGTCTGGGGCGATCGGGCCGCGCGGCACATCATCGCCCAGCGCGCGGAGCGCACCGCACCCGAAGCTGCCCTCATCCCGCCGTGGCAGGAACACAGCACCGAAGTGCCCGACCCGGCCCTGATCTGGCAGGACATGAGCGTCATCAAGCACATGATGTGGAACTACGTGGGGTTGGTGCGCACCACGCGCCGTCTGCAGCGCGCCCTGCGCGAACTGCGTCAGCTGGAAACGGAGATCGAGAACTTCTATCGCGCCACGGCCCTCACCGACAGTCTGCTCGGCTTGCGCAACGCCGTGCGCACCGCCGTCATCGTGGCCGCGGCCGCGTGGGAAAACAAACAAAGCATGGGCTGCCACTACCGCGAATAAGGCAACTCGAGCGCCCGCACCACGTTGTCGCTCATGTCGATGCGGCCCGCCGCCTGCAGCTGCGACAGCGCCAGATTCACCAGCGCCTCAAGTCTGGGCGCAGCGCGGCTGTAGCCCAGCAATTGCGCAGTTTCACGTATCACGTCGTCGGCCTGCAGACGACGCGCCTCCGCCACGCACAGATACGCCGCTTCCGCGATCTCCTCGGGCGCGATATGCTCGATCGGGCGCGGTTGATCATCGGTATCGGGCGTCCGCACGATCGGTTTTTCCAACCCGATCGGCCACAGGAAGTCCTCGCGTTTGATCACGGCCCCCGATAACACGGCCACTTCCACAGCGCGCGTCAGCACCGCCTGAATGCGCCGCCCGGCGCGCGTTACCCCCCACGCGGCCGTGATGCGATCGGTCACTTCGTCCACGTGCACCGGACCTTCCAGCTTCACCACCCGCGCCACCTCGCCGGCCACCAGCGCCGGATCGGCCTGGCCCAGTTCCTCGCCTGAGCTGTGCGGCGCGAGCTGCGCGCGCTTGTAGGGCCAGACAAACGTGGGCAGCGCCTGCGGCGCTTCGACGCGCTGCGCGGCCGCCAGATAGTGATCGGCCGACGCTGTCGGCGCGGGCGGATCGATCGGCGTTGGCGCGGGTGCGTCTTCCGAAGGATCGAGTATCTCCATGATCTTGGCCGCTTCCCGATCGGGATCGCCCACCCAATCGCGCGACCACACGCGCACCAGCTGCCAGCCCAGCGACTCCAGCACCTGCCGACGCAACCGATCGCGATCGCGCGCCGTCTGCGCCGACGCATACGTCGGCCCATCGGTTTCGATCCCCAATCGATAACGGCCCGCCTGATCGGGATCGATCACGGCCAGATCGATCTTGTACGCCGAAGCACCCACCTGCCGGTGCAGCTGCAGGCCGCGCGCAGTCAGGGCCTGAGCCACGGCCTGCTCCATAAGCGATTCTGCCGCCGGCTGCGTACTGGCGACGCCATCAGCTGCACTCAACGTCCCCAGGCCGTCGCGCGCCAGCAGCATGTAGTCCTTGAGCAGTCGCGCACCCTGGCTGGTCGTGCGCGTCAGATCGATGTCCTCCGGCTGGATCGACGCCACCAGCTGTACGTGATAGCGCGCGCGGCTGACGGCCACATTCAGGCGCCGCTCGCCGCCGGCCTGGTTCAGCGGGCCAAAGTTGTAGATCAGCTTGCCGGTTTCATCCTTGCCGTAGCCCACGCTGAAAATGACGGCATCGCGTTCGTCGCCCTGCACCATCTCCAGGTTCTTGATGAAGAACGGCTCGGGCGCGTCCTCGTCGAAAAACGCCTCGAATTCCGGCCGCTCGCGCCGCCGCCGTTCCCACTCGATCCGGATGGCATCCCGCTGCGCGTAACTGAAGGCAATGACGCCCAGCGAGCGTTGGGGCGTGCTGGCGGCGTGCGCAAAGATCAGATCGACCACGCGCCGCGCTTCGACTTCGTTGCGGCGCAGGTTGCGTCCACGCAGGTACACCCCGTCGGGCACGAACACGAACTCGATGCCCAGCTGATCGCCGTCGTAGCGGACGTTGGGAAACGTATATAACCGATCGTGATAAAAGTGCCGGTTGGAAAAGGCGATGAGTGATTCATCGCGGCTGCGATAGTGCCAGCGCAGCATCTTTTGCGGCAGATTCAGACCTTCGCATTCTTCCAGGATGCTGTCGAACGTGCGGCCGGTTTCCTCGCTGTCCGTCTCATCATCCAACTCGCCGCCCACCACTTCGAAAAATCGCGTGGGCGGCAGCTGCATCTTGTCGCCCACGATGATGGTCTGCACGCCGCGCATGATGGCCCCGGCCGCTTCCTCCGGCGCAATTTGCGACGCCTCGTCGAACACCACCAGATCGAAGGTGTACACGGCCGGATCCAGCAGCATGCTGACGGTGACGGGCGACATCAGCAGGCACGGCTTGAGTTCCGTGATCAGCCGCGGAATCTCGGCAAACAGCTTGCGCAGCGATTTGAGCCGCCGCTTCTTGGCCG
>CAZKBQ010000059.1:0-29215 GCA_964550855.1 uncultured Anaerolineae bacterium | reverse complement strand
GGCTGCGGCGCGGGCTGCGGCGTCGCCACCGGCGCACAGGCCGCCAGAATCAACATCAATACTAATATGATGGGTACTGCCAGACGCTGGTTCACTGTAGTCGCTCCTCGCTCGACATCGGCCTTTCAGCCGGTGAAGTCACCGGCCGAAAGGATGTTTGGAATCATCGATATAACGTTTGCGCCCGGCGTTAAGTTCCACCGGACGTCGAGCGGAGAGACCGCGGTCGGACTTGAGGGAGAACCGGCTTAACGCGTGGTGGCCGGCATGAAGATGTTGAAGGGGAAGGGGTTGTACTTCTCGACGACGGCCTGATACTGCCCGTTGTATCCGCCCACCGCAAAAATATCGTTGCCCAGATTGGCCACGCCCAGGCCGCGCCACTGGCCCGTAAACGGCGTGGGCACCACGCTCCACGAATCGGTGGCCGGATCATAACGTTCGTTAAACGACAAATAGCCCGTCCAGCCGCCGCCGATGGCGTACAGCCGATTGCCCACCACCGCCGCGCCCAGACCGCCGCGCGCCACGGTCATTGGCGCGCACGGCTGCCACTCATCCCGATCGGGCACGTAGCGATCGCAGCGATCGAATTCCACGCCGTCGGCATAGCCGCCCACTACATACACGCTGTCGCCGATGACGCCGGCGGCGGCAAAACCGCGCGGGATGGGCATGGCCGATCGGGCGGCCCACCGATCCGTCGTCGGATCATATTCAAAGACGGAGTTCACGTACTCTCGGCCGTCCCAGCCGCCAAATACATACACCCGATCGGCCTGCGCGGCGATGGCGTACGCGAAGCGCGGACCGGGCAGGGGGGCTAAGGAGCGCCACTTATCGCCGGCTGCGTCGTACGCTTCCACGCCGGCCACCGGCAGGCCGGCCGCGCTGAAGCCGCCGGGCACGATGACGGTGCCGCTGATCACCGCCGCGCCGATGTTGGATACGGGCGTGGGTTTGCTCTGGCCGGTGCGCCAGCGCTGCGTCGCAGTGTCCAGAATGTCCACCGCGCCGGTCACGCCGCCGGCTGTCTCACCGCCGATGACGATGATGTCGCGGCCCAGCGCCGCCACGGCCAGCCGCCCGCGCGCCGCCGACATCGACGGCTGCGCCTGCCAGACCGTATCGCTGGCCTTGACCACACTCGCACTGCCCGACGATTGCACGTTGCTGAATTCCTGTGAAGCGCCGCTGGCCTGGCCCGCGCCGCGCGGCGCGCTGACGACGACCAGCAGCAGCGCGATCAGGGGCAGGCCGATTAAGGCGAGGCGGCGCCGCATCGGCAGCGGCGGCTCAACGGTGATCGCCGGCCCGATCGGCTGATCTGACCCGGCGGACGGCGCCGTGGCCGCTTCGCCGTTGGCTGCGCCGGGCACGCTGACCAGCCCGCGCTGAATGGCCACCAGCGTGGCCTCGGTGCGCGACTGCACGTTGAGCTTGGCAAAGATGTTGCGCAGGTGAACCTTGATGGTGTTGACGCTGAGGAACAACTGCCCGGCAATTTCCTTGTTGCTCAAGCCGGTGGCCAACAGCTGCAATATTTCCAGTTCGCGCTCGCTCAACTCGGCGCTGGCGGGCGGTTCGATGAGTTCGTCGTTTGGGTCGGACATCGGCGCAATTCTACATCGTAACACGTGAAGCGTAAAACGTAATAGGTGTCTTACGTTTTACGCTTCACTCGTCGCTTATCAGATCCGCTATCGAATCGACTATCTTGTCCGGCTTCACCTCGCCGGCCAGATCGGCGGGCCGGAACTTGCCGGTGCGCACGAGCAGGCCGCGCATGCCCACCGCCTGCGCCCCGCCGATGTCGGTCACGATGTCGTCGCCGACCATGATGCACTGAGCGGGCTCGACCGCCAGATCACGCGCGGCGAGGAGGAAGAAATCGCGCGCGGGTTTGCCCAGCACGATCGGTTGTTGGCCGACCGCAAAAGCCAGCGCCGACGCGATCGGGCCGACGTCCAGTCGTGGGCCGTCGTCGGCGTGCCAGTAGCGGCTCATCCCCAGCGCGATGAGTTGTGCACCGCCCAACAGATAGCGCAGCGCCCGGTTCAACCTGTCAAACGTCCAGTCGTCGCCCAGATCGCCCAGCACCAGATAATCGGGATGAAGGCGGTCTTCGTGTACGGCCGCCAGTTCGGCGCGGGTGTCGTCGGTGGTGAAGAACACGCCGCTCGCCTGACGCTCGATCAGGAATTGCGCGGCGGCCACGGCGGGCACAAAGATGTCGCGCGGCTGCGCGTCCACGCCAAAGCTTTGCAACTTGCGGGCCAGCGCCGCGCGGCCCTTGCTGGTGGTGTTGGTGATGAAGCGAAAGGGCACGCTGCGCCGCCGTAACTGAGCGATGACGTCCGCGCCGCCGGTAATGGGCTGCGTGTCGGCGTAGAAGACGCCGTCGAGATCAAACAGATAAGCCGCCGGGTCGGATGCGCGCATCGGGACAACTCCGCATGACAGATTGAGTGCGAGTCTACTGCAAAATCGCGGTTGAATCAACTGCGATGCCGGCCGCCCGTAATAGCGCAGGAAAGAAATGGTTGTTCTAACTGCAAAATCGCGGTTGAATCAACTGCGATGCCGGCCCCAACGCAAAACCCGCGCTCAGCCCTTGAGCGCGGGCGGTAACACCAACGGATCAGATCGCGGCGACGCCTCAGACGCGATGACCGAGCGCGGCCCGTTGGCGTTTGGCCTGCGCGCTCATGATGATCCGATAAGCGGTGAGGAAGATGACGCTGAAGGCGGTGACCAGATACATCAGCTGCACGCTGGCCAGCGGCGAATCGGTGCCGGACAGCAGGCCGTGCGCGGCTCCGCCTGCAAAGGCCAGATAGCTGGCCAGGTGGATCAGCCGGAAGGTGCGCATCCCGATCCATTTGCGGATGTAAAACGTGGCCGACACGATCAACGTGAGATAAAAGGCGATGACGCCCACCCCCACCCAGACCGGCCGGTAGGGCGCGATGAACGGGATAAGCAGCTGCGCCACGGTGAACGGCTGATATTGATCGATCAGCAGGATGGCGATGTGAACGATCAAGAAGACGATGGACAGCAGCGAGATGAACTGGTGAAAGTCATACGTGAACGTGCGGTGCAGCGCGCCGTCCAGCACTTTGCTGGAGACGGCCAGCCCCCACACCGTGGACAGCCACACCAGCAGATAGGCGGTGAGGCCGGCCGCGCGCGTGATGAACCAGGTGGTCTGCGCGCTGCTGATGACCAGCGCCCGATCAAGCACACCGTTGATCAGATCGAGCGGCGACAGGCCCAGCAGCGCCGCCACCATCAGCAGCCCGCTCACCGTCATCAGCAGCAGTGCGCCGATGAGGGCGACGATGGATGTGACCGACCACCGACCGGGCGTTTCCGCCCCGCCCGATCGAGTGGTGCCGGCCTTGATGGCTCCGGTAGTGCTCATGATGCCCCCTTATGACGTGCGCGTGCGGAAGCGCGGCCGAAACATGGGCGCGCTTTGAGGTGCGCTCTGCGTGTCGGGCGCCAGCTGCAAATTGGGATTGCTAGAGCCGCGGCCTGATTCCAATGCCCGGAAGTCGATGGGCGGCAGCGTGGGCACCACGACGGGTGCCGGATCGTTGACAACATCGATCGCTGTGTCACCGCCGGTGGCCGGCTTGCCGGCCCGCGCCAGCAGCCCCCAGCCGCCGATGAAGCCGACGGCGCTGCCGGTGACGATGAGCAACCGTAACTTGCTTTGAAATTTGTCCATCTAAGTGTGCCTCCGTTAAGTTTAGCCGCCGTTGACGAAGATGCGGCCGTCGCGCGTGATCTGGATGACGCCGCGCTGCTGCAGCGCCATGAGGATCTGCTGCAGCTGATCGGCCTGTGACGAGGCGTCGCTGAGCTTCTGCGACAGCGACTGGATCTCGCTCTGGTACTGCTTTTCGCGATCCTGATACTGTTTGATCAAACTTTGCAGTTGAGCGATCTGCGCCTGACTCTGGTCGGCCTGCGTCTGACTTGAGCCGCCGGCGGCGGCCAGCGAGGCCTGCGCCGGTGACGACACGATGGGCGCGACGTTGGTGTTGGAGGCCGCGTCGACGCCGATGACCACCATGCCCAGTGCCACGACGAGCGTGATGACAGCGGCGGCGATTAAGCCCTGAAAGCGTTTCATGGTATGACCTCCCATTGACTGATGGCTGGAGTTTAACCAATGGACATGAAATAACCATGAAGTTAGTGTTAGATTCAGGGGGACGGGCGGTGCTTTCATGCGGGGTTAATGTCCGTCCAAGCCGGGACTTATGTGCGGGCCGGGCGAAAAGCAGCCATCGAATTCATTCGATGGCTGGTAGTGGAAGTCGGCTTAAGCCGACTGTGGCTAATAGCTGCGAGGTCAGCCCAACCCGCTATCGTCTCGGCCCAGCGCCCGAC
Source organism: uncultured Anaerolineae bacterium (assembly GCA_964550855.1). GTDB lineage: Bacteria > Chloroflexota > Anaerolineae > Fen-1058 > Fen-1058 > JAGOBP01. The sequence continues at coordinate 24,811 of CAZKBQ010000059.1, read as the reverse complement.
CATTACGGGCAGCGTCACTCCCGCATGCAGTCAGCGGGAGTGACCGTGTTAGTGTGCCCCACGTCACTCCCGCATGCTGTTAGCGGGAGTCCACTGCTCTGTAGGCAAGAGTTGTAAAATCATCGCCTGGCTGCCCGACGCGAAGCGGGCACTCAGGCATGACGGGAGTCCACTCCTGTCATCCCGACCCAACGTCCACCCATTACAGGCAGCGTCACTCCCGCATGCTGTTAGCGGGAGTCCACTCACCCCAACCCGCTATCATCCCGGCCCAACGTCCACCCATTACAGGCAGCGTCACTCCCGCATGCAGTTAGCGGGAGTCCATTCACCCCAAGCCGCTGTCATCCCGACCCAACGCCCGCCCATTACGCGGCAGCGTCACTCCAGCATGCTGTTAGCGGGAGTCCACTCACCCCAACCCGCTGTCATCCCGGCCCAACGTCCACCCATTACAGGCAGCGTCACTCCCGCATGCTGTTAGCGGGAGTCCACTCACCCCAACCCGCTATCATCCCGGCCCAACGTCCACCCATTACAGGCAGCGTCACTCCCGCATGCAGTTAGCGGGAGTCCATTCACCCCAAGCCGCTGTCATCCCGACCCAACGCCCGCCCATTACGCGGCAGCGTCACTCCAGCATGCTGTTAGCGGGAGTCCACTCACCCCAACCCGCTGTCATCCCGACCCAACGTCCACCCATTACAGGCAGCGTCACTCCCGCATGTAGTTAGCGGGAGTCCATTCACCCCAAGCCGCTATCGTCCCGACCCAGCGCCCGCCTGTTCTTCTGCAACTGTGCCTGCAGGTCGTCGCCCTCTTTGTAGCCCAGCGTGGCGTAGTAATCGGCCGTGGTGGTATCGCGCGTGCGGATGACGACCGGCATCGGCACGGCGTGACCCAAGATCAACGCCTGCTGGCGCGTGTCGAGCCGCGCCAGCACCTGCCGCAGTTCTGCGCCACCGGACACGCCGCTGAATACCGCGCGGATGTCGCTCTCGTCGTCCAGCAAACACGTGACCCGCGTGCCGATCTGCGACATCACTTCGGGGTCGATGCCGCTGGGGCGCTGATCGACGATGAGTAAAGTCACGTTGTACTTGCGCAGTTCGCGCGCGATGGTGCCGAAGATCGTCTGCGAAGCGATGGCCGGATCGAGGAATTTGTGCGCCTCCTCGATGGTGATGACCAGCGGCTTCGGCTCGTCGCGTCCGCCGCCCTGGGCCGCTTCCTTGCGCTCGACGTAGGCATGGTGGATGCGGCGCGTGAGGAAGTTGGCGACCAGCAGATACGCCTCCAGCGAACTGCCATAGCGGCCAAATTCCAGCACCACGTGCGTTCCCTGATTGATGTGATCGAGCAATTTCTCAACGACGTTGTCCTGCACGTAGGGGCGCAGAAAGCCGAAGCGCTGGAACATGCTTAGTTTGCGCTGAATCGCGCCGAGTGTGCTTTCGTGAATTTGCCCCGCCTCGACCATCTGCTGCATCTCTTCTGGCAATTGATCATCCAATAGCCGCGCGATCCAATTCTTGCCCAGTTTGCGGCGGATGCTGTACAGCGCGCCCACCTGCACATCCGATAGGCCCATCAAACCTTGCAGCATCTCCACGTCTTCGGGTTCTAGTTGATCGTAGCCGATGGTTACGTCAAAATCGACTTTGCTGCCACGCCGTCGGCTGCTGTCGGGATCGAGCGTGACGACCGCCACCTTGCCCGAGGGGAACAACTGCCGCAAGCCCTTGACCTCGCTGCGGCTTTCGTCCTGACTCTTCCAGCCGTACTCGTTGTGCATATCGAAGACCAGGTTGACGGCGACGTTCTCTTTGACGATGCCCGCCAGCAGCATCCGCGTGAGGAAGGTCTTGCCCGTCCCGCTCTTGCCGAAGACCCCGCTCGATCGTTCTACGAAGCGCTTCAGATTCAGGTAGATGCGGATGCCGTCCATGTCCAGCGGCTCGCCCACGTGGAAGTAGCCGGGTTCGCTCTCCTCGCCGAAGATCTTGTTCACGTCGTCGGGCGTGGCCTCCACCACTTTGGCGAAGTGGCCGGGCACGCTCTTGACGGGCTTCGGCTCGTCGGCGCCGTCTTCCAACACCAGCATCGGCGAAACGTGCAGCAGCCCAAACGTGCTCGTGCCGATCATCACCTCGCGCATGAAGTCGTCGGTCATGTCGGGCGCGGACTTGGCCAGCCGCGGATCGGTTGCATCCAGCTGCACGTCCGTCACCATGGAGAAGAAGCGGCGGCCCTGGCCCTCGATCACGACGTAGCGCCCCACCGCCGTCGTCTCGATCGGCGTCTCGCGATCGAGTTTGACCTCCAACCCTTTGCTCAATGATCCGCCCACGACGATGCCCAGCGGGCGGGCCGCGGGTTCTTCAGTCATGTCCCACTTGCGCGGGCCAAAGAACTCATCCAGTTCGGAATGTGGAACGGGTGGTGTGGAATCGGTCATGATAGGCTCACTGAAGAGTGATCCACGAAGGGCACGCAGCTCACGACAAAAGCCTTAGCGTGCTTCGTGGATCAGGTTTAGGGCTTGATGCGGCGCAGCAGCCCTTCAAGCCGCACGGCGTCGAAGGCCAACAGGCGCGACAGTTCGCGTCCGGCGCGCACCAGATAATCGCGCCGGCCCGCGCCGCGTGCGTCGGCGGCGATGCGCAGCGCGGCGGCCAGCAATTCATCGGCGGGCGCGTCCTTGGCATTGAGCACCGTGCGGAAGAAGGTGAAGTCTTCACTGAATGCCGCAACAACACTCATCGGGCAGGTCATGATCTGATCAAGTGAAATGGGCGGCTGCGGCGGCAGGTACGGATGCCACACGCCGTCGCGTGCATGGCCCACGACGAGCACGCTGATCTCGATCGGCACTTGTCGATTCTGCCGCTGATCGGCGAGGTATTCGCCGCCGACTTCTGCGCCGATCAATTGCCGCGCGAACAGATCGTCGTCGATCAGTACGTCGTAGATCAGTCCCATAATCGTGCAGCCGTCCGGCGCGGGCGCGGTGACGAATGCGCCGAAGCGCGGCACGTCGGCGGCCAGCGTCCTGGTGCCGATGGTGAAACTGGCGGTGCTTGATCGCAGCACGCGGCCCACGGGTAATGCTGTATCCGTCATGACTAAACCTTTCCTCGCGCCCGAATGGCGATCGTTAACGAGCCGTCAGCGGCAGATTGAGATAGCGGATCAAAATAGTACACCAGCATGAAGAGCGGCTGCGTCAAACTGATTGGCAGCCAATCGTGATCCAGCCACGTCGTGATCAGTTGATTCACTTCGGCGGCGCGCGGCGAATTGGGATCTGATCGGACCGTGGCGCTGTACGTATCGTAACCCTGCGCAAAGCCGTAGCGGCTTTGCAGGTAATTGGCCGCCACGAAACCGGCCGTATGATAGCCGGCCTGATGCAGATACTCGGACAACAGCGTGGCGCTGTCTGGCAGGACGGCGTTGGCGGCCGACCAGGCCACGCCAAAACGCGCCGGACTTTGGCCGTCAACATCGCCACATTCGATGGAAACGTCCACGCGGCGGCCGCGCTGGCGTCTGCGAAACGTGCGCCCTGCGCAGCGATCTGCGCGTCAAGGTTGGGCGTGGTCGATCGACCGTAGCCATACGCCGAAACGTGATCGGCGCGCACGGCATCGGCCACGATCAAGATCACATTGGGCAGCGCAGCCGGTCTCGATTGATCATGACGCGGCTGTCCGGCCGCCGGTTGCGCGCGGCCGCCTGTCACCGCCAGCGCCAGCAGCACACTTGCCAAGCCGAACGCGATCGCGCCTGCCAGCCTCGTTGCAATTGAATGTGGGTGCATGGCCCTTCACCGGTTGCGATTCAATGGCGCTTCGTCGCCAGCAGCGACTTCTGGAATTGCTTCTCGGACGGCCGGGCTTCGACGCCCTGCCGCGTCAACTGCGTGGCGATCATGCGCTCGAACTCGGCGCGTTCGGTGTTGGTCACAACGGCGATCTCATGCGCGCGCGCCAGCACGTACGGATAGCCTGGCGAGACCTTGCACTGCTCGACGATGGCCGCGTGCAGCACCCCCACCGCCGATCGATCCTGCGCGATCCACACCGGCACTTCGACGCGGGCGAGTTTGGGCTCCGCCGATGTGCCGACGTTGACGTAGAAGAAGTGGATGCTGTGGCCGCGATCGCGATAGACCGTATTCCACGCCGGCGCGACTTCAAACAAGGCGCTGCGCTGGCCGGCCTTGAGCAGCGCGGCCATCACCGTGGTATCGCGCAGGCCCTTGAAGGCGGGGCCGCGATCGTTCATTACGCTCGACAACGCTCGATCGGCATCATCAAAAGTGGCGAGATGCGCCAACTGCGTGAGGTTGGTGCTGCGCGGCCGTGAGAGAAACGCGCCGATGGGCAGCCGGGCTTCGCGCAGCCGATCAAGCTGCTGCACGTAATCGCGCTGCACGCGATCCTGCTCGTCCTGAGGGATCGCGGCGGTCTGCACCCACAGGGCCAGCGCGCCATCCATCAACGCCACAGTCGGCGTCGTCTGGTTTTCGGCCAGCGCCAGCTCGGCGATGCGCGTCAACTCGCCCACATCGCGGCGCGCATTCACCACCGGGCCGGCGATGATCTCATCATCGCCGTCTTCCACATCGCTGGAGACCGTCGGATAGGTATTGACGATCGGGGCCTGGCCGGAGCCGTGCCGAAACACGATCGTGCCGATATTGATTACGTAGTACAGCGCCAGCCCGTGCGCGTCGGGATAAATCTGTGAGCCGTCGCCAGCGACGATGGACAACCGATCGGGGTGGGGCGGCGGATCGATCGCGCTGTCGAGCGGCTCGCCGATGGGGATGGCGCCGCGCCAGCGTTTGGTCTCGGTCGCGCGCCGCGCCAACTCAAACAGCTCCGCGTCGTCGCGATGGGCGTGTAGTGTCTCGCGCACCTGCGGCGTCAACGCGTCGAATTCGCGCTTGCGCTGCGCGGCCTGTTCGCCCAGCCGCGCCACCTGGTGCGTGACCTTGTTCAGTTCGAGCGTCATCGCTTTGCCCCGTCCATCGAACGTGTGTTCATTATACCTATTCGCTCGTCGAGAATCAAGAAACTTTTGTGCATTCGCGCCGGCGGGTGTACAATGGGCTATCCCCGTTCATGGAGTTTCACCCATGAAAGCCCTTGAAGATCGCATTTTGACCGAGGGCCGCAACCTCGGTCGCGGCATCCTGAAAGTCGATTCCTTCGTCAACCATCAAGTCGATCCGCTGTTGACACACGCCTGCGCCAAGGAATTTGCGCGCCGCTTTGCGCCCGATCGACCGACCAAAGTCCTGACGGCTGAGATCAGCGGCATCGCGCCCGCGCTGTTGACGGCGCTAGAACTGGGCGTGCCGGTGGTCTACGCGCGCAAGCACAAGCCCATCACCATGCCGGACACAGTGTTTCTTACGACCGCGCCCTCGCACACCAAAGGCGTGGACGTGAATCTGATGGTGTCGCCGGAATATCTGGGCGCGACCGAGCGGGTGCTGATCATCGACGATTTTCTGGCGAGCGGCCAGACCATCCTCGGCCTGATGCGGCTGGCGCAGGCGGCCGGCGCGCGCGTCATCGGCGTGGGCGCGCTGATCGAAAAGACGTTTGAGGGCGGGCGCGAGGTGCTGGAGGCCGCCGGCTTGAAGGTGGAAGCGCTGGCGCGCATCGTCTCCATGACCGACGACCGCATTGTCTTTGCAGAATAAAGTGATTCGCTGAGGACACGAACGGCACTCTTCGCGCTGCGCCGCTCAGTGCTTGGAACGGGCCACACACCATGCGCCAGGCAATCGCCATCCTCGACTTCGGTTCACAATACACGCAGCTCATCGCGCGGCGCGTACGCGAGGCCAACGTGTATTGTGAGATTTTCCCGTGGAACGCGCCTGCCGACAAGGTTCTGGCGCTCTCGCCGCGCGCCTTCATTCTGTCCGGCGGGCCGAACAGCGTCTATGACGACGGCGCGCCGACGCTGCCCGGCTACGTGCTCAATCAGCACGTGCCCGTATTGGGCATCTGCTACGGCATGCAGCTGCTGGCCCACAACCTCGGCGGCAAAGTCGCGCCCTCGGCTCAGCGTGAATACGGCCCGGCCCTTCTTGAAGTGATCGATCACAACTCGCCGCTGTTCAAATCGGTGATCAGCGATCAGCCACCGGCCATGCCCGTCTGGATGTCCCACGGCGACCGCCTTGACGCCGCGCCGCCCGGCTTCCGCGTCATCGCCCGATCGGCCAATTCGCCCATCGCGGCCATGGCCGATGTCGATCGCAGCCTGTACGGCATCCAGTTTCACCCGGAAGTCAAACACACGCCGCAGGGCACGCACCTTATCCGCAATTTCCTGTTTGAAATTGCGCGCTGTGAACCGACGTGGACGCCGGCCTCGTTCATCGAAGAATCGATCGCGCACATCCGATCGCGCGTCGGCGGCGAGCAAGTGATCTGCGGCCTGTCGGGCGGGGTGGATTCCTCGGTGGCGGCGGCCCTCATTCACCGCGCCATCGGCGATCAGCTGACGTGCATCTTCATCGATACCGGCATGCTGCGCCGGGGCGAGCCGGAGCAGGTCGTCGAGACGTTCCAGCAGCATCTCGGCATCCGCCTCTTCGCCGTGAACGCGATTGAAGATTTCCTCACCGCGCTCGACGGGGTGACCGACCCCGAACAGAAGCGCCGCATCATCGGCGAGAAGTTCATCCGCATTTTCGAACGCGAGGCCAATGCCATCAAGATCGGCGGCGTCGCCCCGAAGTTCCTGGCGCAGGGCACGCTATACCCCGACGTGATCGAATCGCGCGGCCCGGAGCGACAGGCCGCCGCCAAGATCAAGACGCATCACAACGTGGGCGGTCTGCCGGCCGACATGCCGTTTGAGTTGATTGAGCCGCTGCGTTATTTGTTCAAGGATGAAGCGCGTGCCATTGGTTCGGCGCTAGGCCTGCCCGACTCCATGGTGTGGCGGCAGCCGTTTCCCGGGCCGGGGCTGGCGGTGCGCATCATCGGCGAGATTACCTGGGAACGGCTGGAAACCCTGCGCGCGGCGGACGCCATCGTGCGCGAGGAGATCGATCGGGCGGGGCTGGGCCGCGATATCGGCCAGTCGTTCGCAGTGCTGACGCCCATCCGCAGTGTGGGCGTGATGGGCGATGGCCGCACCTACGGTCATGTCGTCGCCGTGCGCGCCGTGACAACCGACGATTTCATGACCGCCGATTGGGCGCGCCTGCCCTACGACGTGCTGGCCGCCATCAGCCGTCGCATCGTCAATGAAGTGCCGGGTGTCAACCGGGTGGTCTACGACATCTCTTCCAAGCCGCCCGCAACCATCGAGTGGGAATAGACCACAGCTTGATCACAGGAGGCCTTGCATGAACCGCACGCAGTTGTTTAACGACGCCTGGCAAATGATGGTTCGCAACAGCGCACTCTGGATTGTGGCGCTGATCGTGCTGGCCGTGGGCGCGATCGTAAGCCTGGTCCTCAGCAGCGGCGATCTGATCGTGGTGATCCTCAACGCCCTCATCAGCCTGGTCATCTCGGCCTTCCTGACCGGGGCGTTGATCAGCATGGTCAACGCCATCGCCGACGGGAAGCCGCAGACGGTGAATGACGGCCTGCAGGCGGGCGGGCAAAAGATTGTGCCGCTGATCGCGCTGCGGTTTCTGCTGGCCCTGCCGCTGTGGATCATCGCTTTCGTCTTGTCGGGCTCGCTGGCGGTGGCGCTGATCAGCGCGGCGCGCAACAGCGACGGTTTTGGCTCGACCTCTTCGCTGGTGTCCGGCGGACTGGCCGGCGCAGTGGGGCTGGGCATTGCCATCACTCTCGTCGGCATCGCGCTGGCCGCCGTCGGCGTGGGTGCGGAACGGGCCATCGTCCTGGAGGACGCGCCGGTGATCGAAGCGTTCAAGCGCGGCTGGAATCTGCTGACGGTGCATCTGGGCGATTTCATCGTGATCGGCCTGCTGATGATCGTCCTCGGCCTGGCGGTGGGCATTCTGATCGGCTGCGCGGTCAGCGTGGTGGCCGTGCCCGCAGCCATCAGCCAGCTGGGCCCGAATGGATCCGTGACCGGCTTCGGCACGACCGTCATCGTGACCACGCTGCTGGGCGTCGTCATCGGCGTGGTGACGCAGGTGCTCTTCTCCGCGGTGTGGACGCTGGCATATCGCCAGTGGCAGGGGAAGTAGGCGGATGGGGTATTGGGGGCTGTTTCGCGAATCGTTCGGCAAACTGCTGCATCCAGTGTTGTGGGCGTTCGGACTGTTGGCGGCGTTGAGCGGCGGCTTTGATTATCGGTTCAACCTCAACGGCGCCCGACCGCTCACCGATCTGCCGCCGGGTGCACGGGCGCTGCTGGGCAACTGGCTTGCGGCCAACACGCCGGCGGTCATCGCCGCCGGCGTGATGATCTCAGTGGTACTGCTGATCTTTGGCACCTTCGGGCAGGCGGCATTGATCAGCCTGATCAATCGCAGCGAGAATGGCGAGCGTATCTCGCTGGGGCTGGGCCTCGACGACGGCGGTCGGCGTTTCTTGCATCTGCTGGCGGTCAAAGTGCTGCTGGCGCTGCCGCTGTTGGTCGTCGGAGCACTGGCGGCCGGTTCGGCGTTGGCCGCGTTTTCGGGTGTGTTCACGCAGAGCGAGACCGAGCAGTTGTTCAGCTTTGGCGATATGAGCCGCCTGCTGGGACTGGCCGGCCTGGCGCTGCTGCTGGGCGTCCTCCTCGGCGGGGCCGGCGTGGGCGCCGAGCGCGCGGTCGTGATCGAAGAGCAGCCGATCTTCGCCTCGATCGGACTTGGCTTCAAATTGCTCTTCACGCAGCTCGTCGACTTCATCATCATCGGCGTGTTGTTCGTCGTCGTGGCCGTGGCGCTGGGGCTGATCTTTGCCTGCGCGCTGATCCCGCTGGTGCTGGCCAGCGCCAGCTTCGGCACCGGCCTGTCCGGTGAGCTCAGCCTGCAAGCGAACATCACCGGTTCCACGGCGATCCTGGCTTTGGTGGTGGGGCTGATCTTTGGCACGCTGGGTACCATCTTCAACACCAGCGTATGGACGCTGGCCTACCGCCAGTGGCGCGCGCCATATGTGCTCAGGCGCGCCGCGCGGCCCGATGAGCTCGCTTCAGCGTAACAGCGATTGAGTTTCTCCGAATCGAGGCTTCAACCCGTGCCGCGTGGTTGAAGCCTCGCCCTGTGTTATGATGTGGACATGCCGAAACGAATGAACCTTTGGTGGTGCGTGTTGATATTGTTGGCAGCGTGCGCGGCCCCGACCGTGTCCATCGTGCCGACGGCGACCGGCGGGGCGCCGACATTTCCGCCGACGTGGACACCGACGCTGGGGCGGCGCGGCGGCACTCAAAGCCCGACCGTTACTCCGCGTCCGACGAGCACGCTTTCGCCCATCGCCACGCCGGCGGCGTCGCAGGTTTATACGTCCACCGATGGCGCGCTGCGATTGGCGGTGCCGGCCAATTGGGAAATCCGAGCCGGGCAGCTGCAGCTCATCAACCGACGGTCGCAGCAGATGCAATACTTGAGCCTGACTTCGCCGGGCACGCCGCCGCAGCCCGCCGTGCTGATCTTTTATGGCTGGCCCGCAGCCGGCGCCATCGATAATGACACGGCGTGGGAGCAAGCTTTCGCGGTGGCTTCACTGGCGATCAAGGTCTGCCCGGTGGCGCTGACCAGCGGCGGCGCCATCACGGTCGGCGGTGAGGCCGCCCGGTACATGGGCTACCTCGACAGCTGCGGCGTGCAGGGTGAAATTATCGGGCTGGTGCACGACGGCGTCAACTACGGCGTGCTGCTCGAAGCGCCGCAGAGCGTCTGGGCCGACTGGCAGCCGCGTCTGCGCGCCATGCTTCAGACCCTGGTCGTCGGCGGGTCCTAGCGGCGAGGCGGCTCTGCGGCGTGACCCGCGCGCGCTAAGTATTACTCCTGAGGCGAGTGGCATGGACTACATCCTCCTGATCCAGCGCAGCTGGCAAATCATGGTGCGCCACAAATTTCTGTGGCTGTTCGGCTTCATCGCCGTGCTGGCCGGGCAGGACGCGCTGTGGAACCTGCGCGGCGCGCTGCGCCTGCAGCCGCTGACCGAGGCGCTGGTCAACCTGCCGTTGAGCACGGCCAACGTGTTGCGCGCGCTGATCCCGACGACGGCGGGCGCGCTGCTGGGGGTGGCCATGCTGGTGGGCGGCCTCATCCTGTTGGCCGTCGGCTGCGCGGCGACGGCCGCCCTCATCGGTCTGACGCAGGCCGCAGAGCGCGGTGAGCCGATCGATCTCCGATCGGGCGTGAAGTTGGGCGCGCGATACGCCGCCCCGCTGGTGGGCCTGCGATTGATCTTTCACATCCCGGCTGTGATTCTGTCCATCGCCACGTTTCTGGTGCTCAGCCGACTGGTTGACGGCCAATTCGTGCTGGGCTATTCGCAGACGCTGCTGGCGCTGCAGGCCGTGGGGCTGCTGCCCATCCTGCTCCTTATGGGGCTGGTCTTTGGCCTGGTCGTGGGCGGCATCGGCGTCGGCGCCGATCGCGGCATCGTGCTGGAAGGGCTGGGCCTTCTGCCCGCGCTCGATCACGGCTGGCAGAAGCTGCGCCAGAACATTGGCAAATATGTGGCGGTGACCGGCATCTTCGTCTCCACCGGCCTGCTGATCGTGTTGCTCATCGCCTGCCCGCTGGCGATGCTGCTGGCCGAGAAGCTGGGCGAGCTGGCGCAGGCAGTGCCGGTCGGCGCCGACCTGACGCCGCTGTTGTTGAGTTCGCCACTGGGCCTGCTGGTGGGCGCGGCGCTGCTGGCCCTGTATGCTTTGGCCACGACCTACGTCACCGTCATGTGGACGGTGGCCTATCGCGGCTTCAAATAACCGTTCAGCGGTTCAACAATTGACCACGGCGCCGCCCCGAAGCACTCACTCCTCCTCCACGGTTGTGCTACAATAGTGCGTAATCTGCAGCTGCAAGTTGGTGCCTATGTCTGCACTCGATTCCCTCGTTGGCGAGATACACCTGCTGGCTGGAGCACGCCAATCGTCGACGCCGGCGACTGGAGCGTTTACTGCGCCGCGTCGCGCCGCGCGTGGTCGGGTGGAGGACACGCTGTACGTTTTGCTCGATCTGGAAGGCGGCAGCGCCTCCGGCCCGCTGGCTGAGTTGATGCAGCGCCTCACCGAGGCGTACTGGGCCACACCGGGCAGCGTCACCGCGGCTCTGCGCGCGGGCCTGGCTGCGGCGGGCGAGTGGCTGATGGATCGCAACACCGTTTCGCCGGTGGCCGAACGTCAGCAGGGCAGCGCAGCCTGTGTGGTGCTGCGCGGCTCGCAAGTGTATGTGGCGGTGGCGGGCACGGCCGGCGTCTTCGTGGGACAGCACGGCCGTCTATTGCAGACGCCGCCACCCGATTCGGATCCGAGCACGCCGCTGGGCGCATCGCGTGCGGTGGCAGTGCGCTTCGGCCATGCGGAACTCGCGCCCGGCGATACAATCCTGCTCGTGAATAGCGATGCTGCGGTCCGCTGGCCGGTGGAAGTGCTGGCCAGCGCCGTAGTGGGCGTGGATGTTGAGCAGGCGCTGAAGAACCTGGAACGACTATCCGGCACAGGCGATTTGATCGCCTTGGCGATTCAGGCAGCGATGCCGGTGGCGGCGCCAGAGGAAGCGGGCGCACGGCCGGCGGAGGTTGTACCGGTTGTGCCCCAACCCCGATCGGTCTCGGCTGCCCCGACGGCACCCACTCCGGCGACCGCATCTCGCCCTGCTGAGCGCACCGACGAGCCGGCGGGTGAACAGCCCGGTGCTGCGGCCAAGGCCTGGCTTGGCGCGCTGAGTGCCGGCCTGCGCCGCGGCGCGCGGTCGGTGGGCACGGCGGGGCAGGCTGTGGTGCAGCGCACTTTGCCCGAACACGAGCTGGCCCGATCGGGCCGCCGACGACCATCGAGAGCAGGCAGCCCATATGCCGCGCCGTTGATGGCCGGCATCGCCATCGCCATTCCCATCATCGTCTCGCTGTTTGTGGTGACGGCCTATGTGCAGGGCCGCGCCGCGGCCGAGGTGGGAGCATATCTGGTGGGCGCGCAGAACGCCGCCACGCAGGCCGCGCAAAGCAGCGGCGCCGAAGCGCGTGGTCACTGGCAGGAGGCGGCGGCGCAGGCCGGCGAGGTGTTGGCACGCGATCCCGCCAACCTGACGGCGGCGACCATCATCACGCAGTCGCAGGCCGCCATCGATCAAATCGACAATGTAGTGCGCTTGCAGCCGGTGAAGCTGTACGATTTCCAATCAATCGGGCAGCACCGGCTGGCGATGCAGGGCTTCTCGCTGTTTGTGCTGGATCGCGGCACGAGCAGCATTGACCGGCTGACGCTGAATGCGGCTGGCGACGGCATTGAAGGCGACGGGCCGGAGACAGTGTTTGCGGCCGGCACATCCATCGACGGGCAGCTGCCCGGCCCGCTGCTGGACATGGCCTGGATGAATTCCAGCGACCGACGGCAGACCAGCAGCTTAATCGTCTTGCATCAAGGCGGGTTGTTTGAGTACAATTTATCCTTCGGGTTGAAGGCGCTGGACTTTGGCACGAACCCGGCGCCGACCGGACTGAAGCGGCTGCGGACGTTTATCGGCAATCTGTACGTGCTGGATCCAAGCGTGAGCCAGATTTTGAAGTACGAGCCAAAAGGTGACGCCTATTCCAGCGCGCCGACCAATTACTTTGCACAGGCGCAGCCCGATGCAGCCCGGGCAGTGGATATGGCCATCGACGGCAGTGTGTACCTGCTGACCAACGACGGCGTCATCAGGAAGTTCCTGGGCGGCGAAGCGGCCGCGTTTGAGATAAAGGGGCTGCCGGCGCCGCTGCAGCTGCCGTCGATTCTGGCGGTGGATGTGAACGGCGGCGACACGGCCCTGTACGTGTATGATCAGGGGGCCGGCCGGATTGTGCAGCTGCGCCCGGACGGGCAGTTTGTGCGCCAGTTCCGCGCCGCCGGCGACGCCTTTGTCGGAGTGGAAGACCTGATCGTGGACGAGCAGAACAGCCGCCTGTTTGTGGTGACGCACGGCGGCAGGCTGTTTACGGCGGCGCTGCCGCCTGTTCAGTAGTCATACTTATATCTTTCTGGAAAAGCACAGGCTGTCATGACTTCACCGCGCAGTGCCAACGCGCCCAGCCGGCTGCTCATCATCTGGGTGGTCGGCTTCCTGGTGGTGGGCGCGCTGGCGTCACTCACTTTCTTCAATCTGGTTCGTGAGATCGTCAAGAACTGGAATACCACCGCGCTGGTGCGGCCGGCCGCAGCGGCGCCGGTGACCGATCCGGTGACGGGCGAGCCGGCCGTGACGCTGCCCGAATGGCAGGGTGTGGAACGGGTCAACGTCCTGCTGCTGGGGATCGATGAACGCGAGCAGGAGTTCGGCCCGTGGCGCACCGACACGATGATCCTGCTGACGATCGATCCGGCCTCCAAGACGGCGGGCATGCTGTCGATACCGCGCGATTTGTGGGTGCCGATTCCCGGTTATGACATCGACGGCAAGATCAACACCGCGCACTTCATCGGCGATCTGCGCAAATATCCGGGCGGCGGGCCGGGCCTGGCCATGGCCACGGTGCAATACAATCTGGGCATCCCGGTTCAATACTATGTGCGCCTCAATTTTACCGGCTTTGAGAAGTTGATCGATCTGATCGGCGGCGTCAACATTTGCGTGCCGGAGACGATCGACGATCCCGAATATCCCGATTCGGGCTACGGCTACGAGCCGCTGCACATCGAGGCGGGCTGTCAGAAGATGGACGGCCGGCTGGCGCTGAAATATGCGCGCACGCGGCACAGCGGACTGGGCGATTTCGATCGCGCCAAGCGCCAGCAGCAGGTGATTCTGGCGGTGCGTGACAAGGTGGTGCAGGCCAACATGCTGCCCACGCTGGTGACCAAGGCCGGGCCGCTGCTGGACACGCTGAAGGATTCGGTGCAGACCAACCTGTCGCTGGATCAGTTGATTCAGCTGGCGAATCTGGCGACGCAGATCAAACCGGACAACATTCAGCAGGCGTTGATTGACGAGAATATGGTGGTGGGCTACATGGCCCCGACCGATCCACCGCAGGCGGTGCTGGTGCCGCTGCGCGACAAGATTCGCGAACTGCGGGAACGGCTGTTGAACATTGCGCCGGCCGGGACGAATCAACCGGCAGCCGTGCGGGTGCGCGTGGAAAACGGCACGGACACCGATGGGCTGGCGGCGCGCACCGCCGATCAGCTCAGCGCGCTGGGGTACAATGTCGTCGAATTCACTTCAGCCGATCGGTTTGATTACGAGCAGTCCAGCATCATTAGCTACGCCGATCATGGCGCGGCGGCGCAACAGCTGGCGCAGACGCTGGGCCTGCCCATCACGTCGGTGATGACGGTCACATCCACGGCGGTCGGCTACGACATTCGGTTGATTCTGGGGGCGGATTTTCGGCCGCCGCAGAATGTGACGCGCACCCCGTAGGGACGAGGAGGAAAGGCTATGAGCCGGGCACGCAATGGCTGGGATAGCTGGTATGACCAGTGGAATGAGCGCTTTGCCGAGGAGCTGGAAGGCCCGCGCATGGTGCCGTATGAGCACCTGTCATTCTGGGGCGAGAAGATCCGTGAAATGGTCATGCTCAACGATCACTGGATCGGTTATCACCAGTCGGAGCCGATGAGTCAGGAAGACGGGATGTCTATTGCGTTTGTGTTGTTTGACGCGGGTGTGGATGTGGACGAGCTGATTGAGGTGATGGAAGAGTTTGAGCCGCTGGAGGGCGCCATCGCCCGGGTGGGCATCCCCCTGTGCTGGCTGACCGATCCGATGGATCACGTGCAGGATCTGCTGGGCATGATCATGGACATGCCGCACCTCGACGAGCAGTTGAAGGAGCAGATGCAGCAGACGCTGGAGGAAATGCTGGGCGAGGCGGCGGGCGACATGGGCGATGTGGCCGAGCTGTTCCGCGAGATGTCCATCAACACTGCGCACTGGCTGCTGGAACTCATGTCGATCCTGGGTGATCAGGGCCGCGTGGCGTTGCGGGCGTGGTGGCAGGGCCGGATGATCGTATTGCTGCGCGAGGAATCGTCGTCGCGCCGCCGCAGCCGCCGCCGCAAGAAGGATCAGCCGGGCGATGTGCCCAGCGCCTTTCAGGACCTGATCCGCGGGCTAGATATGCACGGCCTGACAGACGAAGAAGACGACGACAGCTGATCGGGCTGCCACCGGCCCGATCGGGCGGCGTACACCCACAAAAACCAGGCTTAAGCAGCAGCCTGGTTTTTTTGTGTTTCGCCGCCGATTGATGAGTCAATCGCTCATGGCCTGCTTGAAATCGACCAGCGCGTCGATGGGCGTGGGATCGGCCCCGTACAGCAGCGCCAAGTAGAAACTCATAAAGTCGCCCAGCAGCACCAGCGACAGCATCTGCGCCAGCGGGCTGCGGCCGCGTGCTCGCATGATGTCGGTGTTGCAGCCGGCCAGCATAAAGGCGGTGCGGGTCAGGGCCAGGCGTTTGGCGTTGCGCGGGTGCTCGGCGTCGCCGGTCAGGAACAGCGCCATCACGCGCTGCGCGGCGTCGGCCGGCCACTCTTTGCCGGCCAGCGCATTGTGATCGGCTTCGGGCAGAGTTTCCCACGCGGCCCAGGCCTTGGCGTTTTCGTTGAATTGCCCCTTCCAGCGGCGGGCTACTTCCGCAAAATAGCCCGCGCCAAACACGACCACCGTGCGCCCCAGCAGCTGCCCCGCTTCACGCTTGGCCAGGTTGGCCGACACCGGCGAGTCGGCGGTCAGCTCGGCGCTCCAGTCGCGCATCACGCTCACCGCTTCGTCCAGATCGGCGCGCGCGTCGGGCAACCAGCCCAGGCGCGCCACCACGTTGAGCAGCGGCGCCAGCGACCAGCCCAGCGCGGCGCGCGGCTGCGAGTGATAGTTGAGGGGAATAAGGGGAAGCCCGTATTGCGCGGCCAGCTGCCCCAGCCGGCCGCCGGTGGTCGTGACCAGCAGCTGACAGCCGCGCTCGCGCGCCTGCTCAAAGGCCGACAGCGTCTCTTCGGTGTTGCCGGAATTGGACGAGGCCACCACCAGCGTCCGCGGGCCGCGGGCAAACGCCGGCAGATCGTAGTCGCGGACGACGGTGACGGGCACGCCGCTCACCGGCGACATGAGCGAAGCCAGCAGTGACCCGGCGATGGCCGAGCCGCCCATGCCGGCAATGATCAGCCGATCGGCCTGCGCGAAGGTGGCCGGCAGATCCACCGCCTGCGCCGCCTCCCAGCCGTCCAGCAGCTGCTGCGGCAGATGCAGAATGTGGCCCAGCATGCCGTCGGGATCGGCGGCACGGATGGCTTCGGGGTTGTTGAGATCAAACATGACGACTCCTTCGGTTCGATGCGACCGGGCTGAAGCGACCGGCCGGATCGGGATCAGGGCTGATGGGCCAATTCATATACGGCGCGCTTGTTCCAACCCGATTGGGCGGCAACGACTTTGGCAGCTTCCGCTGCGGACTGGCCGCGGCTGATCTCGGCCCGCAGTGCGGCGCGAACCTGATCTTCGGTCCAGCGCTCAGCCGCGCTTGCGCCCGCCACGACCAGCACGAATTCGCCCAGCGCGCGGTCGGCGAAATGCTCAATCGCCGCGCGGATTGAGCCGCGCCACAGTTCTTCGTGGATTTTGGTCAGTTCACGCGCCACACAGATCGATCGATCACCCAGCACCTCCAGCAGATCGGCCAGCGTGTCGGCCAGACGATGCGGCGCTTCGTAAAAGATCAGCGTGCGCCGTTCGGCCTGCACCTCGGCCAGCGCGCGCCGCCGCTCGCCGGCCTTGCGCGGCAGAAAGCCGAGGAAGACAAACGCATCGGTGGGCAGCCCCGAGGCCACCAGCGCGGTGACGGCGGCCGTCGGGCCGGGCAGGGAGACGATCGGGTGGCCGCGATCGATCGCGGCGCGGATTAACTCGTAGCCCGGATCGGACAGGCCGGGTGTGCCGGCTTCGGAGATCAGCGCTACGTCGCCGGCGGCCAGCGCGTCCAGAATGCGATCGAGTTTGCTGAGTTTGTTGTGCTCAAAGTACGACGTGACCGGTGTGTGAATGTCGTAGCGTGCCAGCAGGATGGCGGCGCGGCGCGTGTCTTCGGCGGCGATCAGGCTGACAGCGCGCAGAGTGTTGACGGCGCGGTAGGTGATGTCTGCCAGGTGGCCGATGGGCGTGGGGACGATGTAGAGCGTGCCCATGATGTCAGCGGAGGGAGGCCCGGGGCGAGGGAGGGTGAAATAGGGGCGGTAGGGCGAAGTAGGGGCGAGGTTACCTCGCCCCTACTTCGCCCGCCTTGCCCGTACCTCGCCCCTACCTTGCTCCGCCTCGTGTCTACCGCGCCTCTGTTCCCTTCATCGGCCTACCCGGTGCGAGATGCCGGTCAGGATGTTTTCGCGATTCTCAAAGACGCCGGTGACCACCAGCCCGCCGCGCCGGATTTCATAGCGCCGGATTTCCTTGACGTGATCGCTGCCGCGCATCTTCATCACGGCGATGGCGCGCTGGATGGTGCTTTCAATCTCGACGTAGCGCAGCAGCGTGATCGAATCGACGACGAACGACAGCTGGCCGCGCTCGGCCCGCTGCGAGTCCATGCGGCCTTCTTCGGCCAGCAGCAGCGACGTGGCGCCTTCGCGCTTGAGCGCGTTGATGAGGCTGTGATAGATGCGGCGCAGCTGCGCCTGATCGTTGGTCAGGCGCGTAAAATGGGTCACGCTGTCCACCACCACCCGCTGCACACCTTTTTCCAGAAATAGTTCGCTCAGCCGGCCGGTGGGCGTTTCCAAGCTCTTGAGCAGCACCTGCGGCGAAGTGAAGTACAGGTGCAGCAGGCCCAGCTCTTCCAGCGGGCGCAGGTTCCAGCCCAGCGCCTGCGCGTCCGTCTGAATGGATTGCGGAAATTCCTCAAACGAGATCAACAGGCCCGGCTCGCCCAGGGCCGCGCCGTGCAGCAAGAACTGCAGCGCCAGCAGCGTCTTGCCGGTGCCGGGCGCGCCGCGCAGCAAATTGGCCGAGCCGGGAATGAAACCACCGGACAGCATTTTGTCTAGGCCAGTGATGCCCGTCTCTACGCGTGCTGAATGACTCATAGGATATGCCTCCGCGCAGTCATCATTGTAGCGAAGAATGGAGGTAAGTCAACCGCTTGCCGCCGTCTTCAGCGCGCCGGCTCGACAGCGGGCGGCCGCCAGCTCAAAAAGGCCTGCAGTCCCAGCAGATTCTGTGCCCAATCGATGTCATCACGCGCGGACAGTTCCACTTCGATGGCGGCGATGCCGTTGACGCTGAGCCAGTCGATGGCATTGCCAGTGGTGATCTGGCCGGGCACGCCCTCGGGCCGCAGCGTGTAGCCGGTGGCCGCCGCCACGCGCTGTGCCAGTTCCACCGTGTGCGATTGCGCCTCACCCGCCCCGTGAAAGACGGCCGCAAACACGCTGTGGTAAAAAATCACCGCGTCCATTTGCTGCGACAAAATGAAGTCGCGCAGGGCGCGCGTTTCCGGTTCGGAGAAGGCCGCCTCGCCGGCGAACACCGGCCGCGTGCCGTGCGTGGCCGTCAACTGCCATTGATAGTCCCAGTTGCGATTGAGATCAACGCCGCGTCCATTCATGCGGCCGACAACGGCGTCTGTGCCGGCCGCGTAACCGTCGGGATTGGCCAATGGTATGATGAACAGCGTAATGTCCGGCGGGATCAATTCAGGCTGTTCGCGGAGATGCGCCAGCGTGGCCGACAGCAGCTGCGTGGTGTTGGCTTCGTAGCCGCCGTGCAAACCGCCGATAAGCGCACGCGTGATCGGCCCGGTGCCCGCCCGATAGGCGATCAGCGGCCGACCGAGCGCCGACACGCCGATGACTTGCGGCTCGCCCCAAAAAGACAGCGGCGCGGCGGTCGGCGCCGACGGTAATGCGACAATATTCGGAATAGACGGCGGCTCGACCGGCGCGAACAGCCCATCGACGATAGACCGGCAGCCCGCCAGTAACATCATAACGGCCAGCGCCGCGGCGATCGTTCGCACCTAACCGCGCCGCAGCTCCACGCCGACGGCGATCAGCGTGTCGATGACTCTTTCGGCGATGTCGATGGTGGCCGGCCCCAGCCCGCAGCTGGGCACGATCAAACTCCGATCGGCCAGCTCAGCCGATCGGATGGTCACGCCACGCGCGGCTGCTTTGCGGCTGATCAGATCAAAACCGGCGCGCAGTCGATCGGCCAGTAAAACCGGCGTGACTTCGTGAATGATCTCGTTGTTGGGGATCAGCCCCCAGGCGATGACGCCGCCTCGATCGAGAAAGGCGCGCAATTCGGCGGGATAGAGCGCCAGATTTTCGAGAAAGCCGAACGCATCCAGATTCAGAATGTCCACGCCCGTCGCCAGCAGCACCGACCAGTCGGTGTTGCCGCAGCAGTGCACGCCCGCCAGCGCGCCTTCGGCGTGGATGGCCTCAAAGATTTCGTCCAGGTAGGCCACGGCCTGCTCGCGGCTGAGGCTGATGAAGGCGGAGCCGAACGAGGCCATGTACGGTTCGTCCACGAAGATGATGACGTTGGATCGCTGCGCTTTGAGTTGGCGAATTTGCCAGCGGGCGTTGAAGGCCAGCTGTTTCACGATCGGATCGATCAGCTGATCGTGATACAGACTGGCGCGCAGCGTGTGATCGGTGACGGTCAGACCAAAGCTGACCGGGCCAGTGACCTGACCCTTAGCCCATTCGCCGGGAGTGGCCCGCAGCTGATCGAGCATGGCGTAGAAGCCGCGCGCGTGATCGGCCGGCAGCGCAAACGAATCGACATCGTCGGCCAGCACGCGCTCGTAGAACGCTTCCAGCGCGGGCGTCAGATCGCCGGACACGTCGAAGTACACCTTCTGCTGCGCATCGTCGATGACCAGGCCGGGCAGACCGGCGCTGTACTGCGCGTACATGTTCTCGCGGAAAGTGCGGCGCGGCAGCTGCGGCCACACGGGGATGTCGGCGGCGTGCGCAATGCGGGCGGCAATGGCCTCGGCGTCGAGGTGCGGAAAACTGCCGACGAGTGTGGTCTGAAAGCTAAATTCGGTCATAGCGATTGATCCTATTGTGAGTGTCTTATCTTTGGACGCACCGGGCCGCGGCGCGGAACACGGGCAACGCACGCGGCGTCAAAATAAGGTAAGAATTTTGGCGGCCGCATTTGAAACACGCTCGATGAACGCAGCAGGTGTATTATAAATCATAAGCAGCGCCGCCTGGCGCGGCTTCAA
Organism: uncultured Anaerolineae bacterium; assembly: GCA_964550855.1. Classification (GTDB taxonomy): domain Bacteria; phylum Chloroflexota; class Anaerolineae; order Fen-1058; family Fen-1058; genus JAGOBP01. The sequence goes on along the minus strand of CAZKBQ010000059.1, from coordinate 4,484 downwards.
TACCACGAGGAGGTCTCGCATGGCAGTACGTTCCCGGTGGATAGCTGGCGTCATGGTTGGCTGGTTGGCGGCGGTGCTCCTGGTGATGCAGACCACGGCGCCTGCCCGCCGCGCGGCAGCGGATACGCCACTCGATCGATTGGCGGCGGCCACCAAACGGGCGGCCGCTGATCTGGAACTGCTCGATGAGAGCGCCGTGATGTTGGCAGATGGGCGGCGCGTGACGCAATTGAAGGCGCTGGATCGCTCGACCGGCGAGATCGTGGGCGCGGCGTTTGAGGGCGCGCGCGTGGTGGACCTGGCAGCGGCGCGGGCGGCGGCGGGCGCACAGTGGCGGTCGCAATATGGCGCGATGACGCCGCAGCTGTTGTCGGCGTTGAACGGTCTGCGCGCGGATGAGGCGTTGGATATCGCGGTGTGGCTGAAGGCCGACATCGAGCCGCTGCCGAGGCCGGCCGCGCCGCCGGCGACGGAGACTTTTGAGACAGCTGGCTCGATCGGGGCAACGACAACCGCCGACAAATCGATCTTGGATCAGGCGCGCGCGCAATTGAAAATTCCCGCGCCGACTGTGCCGATCGATCAGGCGCCGCCTGAAGTGCGGGCGCAGGTGACAGTTGATGGCGCGACGGGTGATGAAACGGCCGCGACCAAGCCGCGCGGATCGAAGTCGGCGGCCGGTGTGCCGGATCGATCGGCGGAGCTGGCGGCGGTGGAGGCGTTTAAGGCGCGCAACGACGCCGTGATGCGGGCGCAGGTGGCGCCGGTGCAGGCGCGCTTTCGGGCGCTGATGGCCGAGCGCGGCCTGAAGGTGACGTATGCGAGCGATCTCGTACCGTCGGCGGTGGTGGCGGGCGTGACGCGCGCGCAGCTCGACGAGCTGGCGCGGCTGCCGGAGATCGACGCGATCTACGCCGTGCCCAAACAGGCCGGGCCGTCGCTGTCGGTGGCCGGGCCGACACAGAACCTGCCGCTGATCCAGTGGGCGGGTTACAACGGCAACGGCGTGAAGGTATCGGTGACGGAGGGTGAAAAGGGTTACGCGTTGAATCCGTATCTGACGTGGACGGCTTTCTTCAGCCCGACAAAGCCGGCGCAGCCGCATCCGACCGGGGTGGGCGGCATCATCAAGAGTACGGCGTCGGGCTTTAACGGGCTGGCGAACGGCGTGCAATTGTACGGCGCCAACGGCAGCTACAGCGGCGCCGAGTGGAACATCATGGCGGCGGCCATGGATTGGGGCTCGGCCAACGCCACGGTGCTGAACAACAGCTGGTACTGGGATAACAGTAATAACCCTTATTTCTGGGAGGCCGATCGGCGGCAGGACTACCTGGCGCGGTACAACTACGATTTTGTGGCGGTGGCGGCGGGCAACTTCGGCAACGGCTGCGGCAGCAATTTTTCGACCTATGTGGTGTCGCCGGCCAAAGGCTATAACGTGCTGAGCGTGGGCAACTTCGACGATCACGACACGCTGGGCTGGTCGGACGATACGATGGATGCGTGCAGCAGTTTCGGCGATCCCGATGCGGACACGGCCGGGCACATCCACGCCAAGCCGGAGGTGGCGGCGGTGGGGGCGGGCATCAGCAGCACGGTGATGTCGGCCTCGACGCTGATCACGCAGGCCATTGGTGGCATCGGCAGCGGCACCAGCTACGCTTCGCCGATGGCGGCAGCGCTGGCGGCCGATATGATTCAGGCGCAGCCGGCGCTGGCGACTGAGCCGGAGCGCATCAAGTCGATCATGATGGCGACGGCGCTGCACAATATCGAAGGCGACGCGCGGCTGAGCGACAAGGACGGCGTGGGCGCGATCGACCTGACGGCGGCGCTGATGAGCGTGGAACGCGGGCACAGCGACGATCGCGCCATTGACGGCGCGACCACGTTCCCCATCACGTACGCCCAGTTTGCCTACAAGGGCGAGCGCGTGCGCTTCGTCATCAACTGGCAGTCAAACCCGACGGCGGATTACACCAGCGATCCCCTGCCGGTGGATCTGGACCTGACCGCCTTCCGCGCGGACGGCGTGACGGTGATGGGCGCCTCGACCAGCGCCGCCAACAGTTTTGAGATTGTGGACTTCATCGCACCGGCGTCGGAAACCTACATTTTCCGCATCAGCAAGTTTGGCACCTATACCGGCAGCAACAGTTGGCTGGGTGTGGGCTGGTGGCGCGGCGTGTACCGGATTTCGCCGGACACTAGTTATACCGATCCCAAAGCGACGCCGCTGGGCACGCACCTGGCTGTGTATCCCACCGACTGGTCGCCGACGAACTACTGGCGGGCGTTCGGCATCCGCCCGATCGCTTCGGATCACGATCTGGAGTTGTACTCGCGATCGTGGGTGGATGATCCGGGCGCGCGCACGTACCTGAACGGCTCGTACGCGCTGAGCGGCACCGTGGACTTCATCGCGGTGGACGGCAATCACTGGCCGGCAAGTAATCAGGAGCAATACGTGGTCTACAACTATCAGGGCGAGGGCGGCTATCGCATCAACTGGTCCAACCAGGGTCAGCTGCTGGCCGGGCCGGGCCTGTACGGGCCGTTTGCGATGGGCAGCAGTGAAGTGGTCAAAGTCTTCGACGTGTACTTCAGGGCGCATCAAGAGCTGGACATCAGCCTGATACCGGCGGGGGGCAGCCAGAACGATCTGGGCATGGAGCTGTTCCGATCGGTGGCGGCGACGCCCGCCACCTGGACGCGGGCGCGCTTCGCGGGCGTGGCCTCAGCCGATGCCTCGACCGCGCCGGCCGCCATTGAGCATTTGATTTACCGCAGTCCGGCCACCATCACCGATTATCTGGGATTGGTGGTGTACGGCAAGCAGAACCTTAGCGCACAGTTTTACGTGCTGGTGCGAGTGCGCGCCTTTGCACCGGCGGTGTTCAAGTAATCGACGGGAACCCGCCGCCGCGCCGGCACGTCGATCTAATGGAGGCGAAGCGATGCGAAGGCTAATGTGGCTCAGCTTCATCTTACTGATCGGATCGGCGTGCAGCGCAGCGGCGGGGCCGGCCGTCCCGGCCAACACCCCGGCGCGTGCCGCCGCCGACGCCGAAGTGAAATACGCCGTCGTCGCCCAGGGCGATCCGATGATAGGCGGCAGCGTGGACTCGATGACGCTGGCGGTGCGCGGCGACGCGCCTGAAGCGGCGACGATGACGGCGTTGCCGCCCGACGCGCAGGCGCAATTGCAGGCCGAACTGGCGCGTGATCCGTCGGCACTGCTGCTGGTGATCTACGGCGGCCGGCAGCCCGGCAACGGCTACGCCATCAAGATCGAATCGATCGGGCTGCAAAACGGGCGGCTGCAAGTGACCTACAAGATTACCGCGCCCGAAGGCGGGGCGGCGGCCGTGCTGACTTATCCGTATCTCATCGTAAAACTGCGCCAGCCGGAAATCCCGGCCAATCAGGTCGAATTCAACGCCGTGCCATAACCGGCCGGGTGGCGGCCGCGGGGTTGTGGTAGACTTCCCCGAATGTGGACTCGCACTCAATGGCTGGTTGTGGCGGCCTGCGCGGTGGCGCTGGCGCTGCGCCTTGGCCCGTTGTTCGACAACCGCTTTCATCCCGATGAAGCGCTGTTCAGCACCTGGGCGCTGAGCATCGCGCACGGCAACAACGTCTGGTTAAGCGGCCTGTCGGTGGACAAGCCGCCGTTGCTGCTGTATCTTTCTGCGCTGAGTTTCTTCGTCTTCGGCCGATCGGAACTGGCCGGGCGCGTGCCCAACCTGCTGGCCAGTGTCATCAGCGTGGCGCTGATCTTTCAAACGGCGCGCGTCTCGCTGCGCCGTAAATGGGCGATCGTGCCGGCCTGGCTGCTGGCGCTCTCGCCCTTCGCCATTTTGTTTGCCCCGACCGCTTTTCTCGACCCGATGATGATCATGCTGGGCCTGGCTGCACTGGCAGCGGCGGCGCGCGGACGCGCGGGCTGGGCGGGGGTGTTACTGGGCTTGAGTTTTGCGACCAAAGTGCAGGGCCTGTTTTTTGCGCCGCTCGTGATCATGGTGCGGCCGCCGCGCGGGTGGCCGGCGTGGCGGCGCCTGGCGATCGGCTGGCTGGGTGTATGGCTGGCCGTGCTGGCGTGGGATCGGCTGCGCGGCGGTGTGCCGTTCTGGCAGCAGCAGACGATCAATTACGGCGAGCTGCGCCTGATCTCGAGCAGCGAACTTGGCCCGCGACTGACGGGCTGGCTGGCATTTTTGCCCGATTTCTTCGGGCCGATTGTGGGCGCGATCGGCGTCATCGGCGTCATTGCCTTGATCGCCGCGCACCTTCGATCGGGGTTCCGCACCCGAACGGCCCGCTTGGACTTTGCGCTGTGCGGCTGGCTGTTGGGGATTCTGGCGCTGCACTGGCTGATCGATTTTCCGATCTGGGATCGCTATGTGCTGCTGCTGGTGCCGGTGGCTGCGTGGCTGGCTCGATGCCGGCATGCCGTGGCAGGAGGCGAATGCGCACGCGTC
>CAZKBQ010000058.1:0-29561 GCA_964550855.1 uncultured Anaerolineae bacterium | reverse complement strand
GTTTCCGGGCGCGGGATCAGCGCCCGCCGATCGGTGATCAGATCGAGATCGTAGAACTCGCGGTGGCCCACCACGTAAGCCAGCGGCTCGTCGCGCAACACCTGAGCGAGCGCGGCCTGGAAACGCGCCAGCTCATCGGGCGCGAGCGAGCGATCGAGCCGCGCCAGCAGCTGGGTGCGCGAGCTGCCCAACGCATGCGCCAGCAGCACCTCGGCGGTGAGCTGCGGCGCATCCACATCCGCCGCCGCCAACTGCTCGGCCGCCTGCTGGCGCAACTGCTGAATGGTTGCCTCGAGTTCAGTCATAACCACAGATTACAAAGTTCAGTAACAGCCATTAAACACCGCCCCACCCATTACGCATTACGCATCACTCATCACTCATCACTACAACCCCGCCGCCTGCAGCTTCTCCGCCTGATCGCGCGTCGCCAGCTCGTCGATGAATTCGTCCAGAGCGCCGTTCAGCACCGATTCCAGCTGGTACGACGTGAGATTGATACGGTGATCGGTGACGCGATTCTGCGGAAAGTTGTACGTGCGGATCTTCTCGCTGCGCTCGCCCGTGCCCACCTGCGAGCGGCGCGCGGCCGTTTCTTCGCTGCGGCGTTTTTCTTCTTCGATCTCATACAGCCGCGCGCGCAAAATCGACATGGCGCGCAGGCGGTTCTGCAGCTGCGAGCGCTCGTCCTGACACTGCACCACGATGCCGGTGGGCAAATGGTGAATGCGCACGGCGGTGGCGTTCTTCTGCACGTTCTGGCCGCCCGCCCCCGCCGACTTGTACACGTCGATCTCAATATCCTTCTCGGGAATCGCGATCTCCACTTCGTCCACTTCGGGCAGCACCGCCACGGTGGCCGTGGAAGTGTGAATGCGGCCCTGCGATTCGGTGATGGGCACGCGCTGCACGCGGTGCACGCCGCTCTCGTACTTCAGGCGCGAATACGCGCCCTTACCCTTGACCATGAAGATCACTTCTTTAAAGCCGCCCACGCCCGTCTCGTTGCTCGACAGCAGCTCCGACTTCCAATTGTGAGTTTCCGCGTAGCGCGTGTACATGCGGTATAAATCCGCCGCAAAGATGCCGGCCTCGTCGCCGCCGGTGCCGGCGCGAATCTCCATGATCACATTCTTATCGTCGCGCGGATCCTTGGGCACCAGCAGAACTTTGAGATTGGCCTCCATCCGCGCAATCTGCTCTTCAAGGCTGGCAATCTCATCCTGCGCCAGCGCCGCCATGTCCGCGTCCGTCTCGTCGGCGGCCAGGTGCCGCGCCTCGTCCAGCTTGCGCAGCGCGTCGCGGTACTCGCGGTACGCCTCCACGATCGGCTGCAGATTCGTGCGCTCCTGCCCCACCTCGCGCAGACGAGTGTAATCGCCCAGCACGGCCGGATCAGACATCAATTGATTCAGTTCTTCATAGCGGGTCTCGATGCCCGCCAGTTTTTCCAGAAGTTCCATGCTCGTCCCGCTGCTGTCAATCAACGAGGCGACCTCGCGAGGCCGCCTCGTTGTCAGTGGCAATTATATCAGACGCGAAAGGCGTGTCAATTGGTGGATAGCCGGCCGGATGGTCCGCCGGCTCAGCGCGTCTTTCGGGCCGGTTTCCTCGTCGGCTTCACCGTCTTCTTCGGCGTCGATTTCTTGACGACGGCTTTCTTCTTTGTCGATTTCTTGACGGCGGCCTTCTTCGTGCTCGATTTGCCCGGCACGGCCCTGGCGGTTGTCTTCGCACTCGACGGTTTCTTCACGCCCGCGGGTTTCTTCACGCCGAGGGCGCTGTCGATGGCGGCCTGCACCGCCTTCAAGCCGGCCGCCACATTCCTGCCCAGGTGCACGCGCACCACACGATAGCCGCGCGATTGCAGCGCCTGCAAGTCGCCCAGCGCCTGCGCGCGGATCAACGTGCCAAAGCTCAGCCCCAGCCCTTCGATCTCAAGGTCTTTCGTCGCATCGGCCGTCAGCTGGATAAACACGCCCTTGTTTGCGCCGCCTTTGTGCAGCTGCCCGGTCGAGTGCAGGAAGCGCGGCCCATAGCCCACCGTCGTCGCCACTTTCAACTTGTCGCGCACGCTGCGCCGCATCGCTTGCAGCAGCGTGTCGTGCGCGGGCGACATCTGCACGTAGGCCATCAACGCCACGTAATCGCCCGGCTGCACCTGCTGTAACAGACCGCCCAGCGCCGTCGTCAGCGCTTTCTTGTCCGATGCCGGCACGAAGTCGCCGTCGGGCAACCGACCCTGTTCGTGATACTGCTTCAACAGCGCCACCGTGTTGTTCTTGCTCTCAGTGACGTTCGGTTGATCGAGCGGATTGATCTGCAGCACGGCCGACGCCGCGACGGTCGCCATTTCCCAGCGGAAGAACTCCGCCCCCAGATCGTACACATCCGACAGTTCGAGCTGCACGACGGGGTGACCCGCTGCCGCCAGCGCTCCGATCTTCGCATCGAGCGATCGATCACCGCGCAGCCGCAGGGCCGCAAACAGCCGATCGGGGCCATAGACGCGCGCCGCGCCGGGCGCTTCACCTTCGACCGGCACGATGCCCACGCCCGATTTGCCCGTCGATTCCGCGATCAGTTGTTCGACCCAGTAACCAAACGAAGCGATCGGCTTCGACACCAGGAACGTAATCTTGTCGCGGCCCTGACGCGCCAGCTCACCCATGATGGCGCCCAGATACACGCCGGGATTGTCCGCGGCGTTGACGGTGGGCCCGCAGCGCCGCGCCATGGCCCGCGCCCGATCGAGCAGCCGCGCCACATCGACACCGGCCAGCGCCATCGGCACCAGGCCGAAATACGACAGCACCGAATAGCGGCCACCGATGTCGGGCGGATTCACGAACACGTGGCGAAAGCCCTCGCCGCGCGCGGCCGTTTCTAGCGCAGTGCCCGGATCGGTGATGGCGATGAAGTTGCGCCCATACGCGTCGCCCAGCTGTGCGCGCACGCGGCTGCGAAAATAGCGGTGAAAAGCGTCGATCTCCGCCGTCGTCCCGGACTTGCTGGCGACGATGAACAGCGTGTGGGGCAGGTTGACGCTCTTCTCCAGCGCCGCCACCGACGCCGGATCCGTTGTATCCAATACGTGAAGTTTCGGATAGCCTTTGGCGCGGCCAAAGGTCAGGCGGGCCACGTCCGGGCCCAGGCTGCTGCCGCCCATGCCCAGCACCACCACATCGGTGAAGCCCGCCGCGCGCACCTCATCGGCGAAGGCGCGCAGTTCGGGCACGCGCGCCGCCATGTCGTCGGCCACGTTCAGCCAACCCAGACGGATGTTGATCTCATCGATGTCCTTCTGCAGGGACGACCACAGGTGCGCGTCTTTGCCCCAGATGCGCACCGGCACGCGATCGCGATCGAATTGAGTGAGGACGCCTTCGACGGCGGACGCATACTCGCCCAGCGCCGCCTGCCCCCGATCGAGCTGCGCGGCGATCAGGTTCAACCGCTTGTCGTCGATCACGCGCAGCAGACCGTTGAATGACTTGGCGAACTTGTCCACGCCTTCAACTGACAGCTGCTCGCCGGCCTCATTCAAGTCGAGGCCGAGCGAGGTCAGATCAGCCACCACCTGGCGGGCTGCCTTCAAGTCCGCATCCACCGTGCGCCGCACCACCGTGTGATCGAGGATGGCCTCCAGCGTTTCGGGCGGCACGGTGTTCACCGTGTCCGAGCCGATCAGGGTATCTACGTAGAGCACGTCCGGGTAGGCGGGGTTCTTGGTGCTGGTGCTGGCCCACAGCACACGCTGCAGCTTCGCGCCGCGCGCGGCCAATCTGGCAAAGCGCTCGCCGCCAAACAGTTCGCGAAACTTCTCATACACCAGCTGCGAATTCGCCACGGCCGCCTTGCCCATCAACGAGGCGGCCAGCGCCGCCTGCGCGCCTTCCTGCTTGACGATCTGTGCCAGCCGTGCATCGATCAGCGTATCGACGCGGCTGACAAAGAACGAGGCCACCGAGGCCACGTGGTCGATCGGCAGGCCCTCGCCGGCACGCTCTTCCAGCGCGCGCAGGTACGCCTCGGCCACGTCAAGGTAGTGCTGCATGGAGAACATCAGCGTGACGTTGACGTTGATGCCCTCGAACAACGCCTGCTCGATGGCGGGCAGGCCCTCTTTTGTCGCCGGAATCTTGATCATGACGTTGGGGCGCTTCAGCGTCTCCCACAGGCGGCGGGCGTCGTCCAGGGTGCCCTGCGTGTCGTGGGCCAGCAGCGGCGACACTTCGATGCTGACGTAGCCGTCCAGACCGCCCGTGCGCTCAAAGACCGGGCGGAATTCGTCGGCGGCCAGGCCCACGTCTTCGATCGTCAGCGCGTCGTAGATCTGCGCCGTGTCCGCGCCCTGCCCGATCAGCCGCTGGATGGCGTCGTCGTAATCGCCGCTGCCGCCGATCGCCTTCTCGAAGATCGTCGGATTGGAGGTCATGCCCAGCAAGCCGGCGTCGATCAGGCGCTTCAGTTCGCCGGACGTGATCATCTTGCGTTGAATGTTGTCCAGCCAGATGCTCTGGCCCAGTTGGGAAAGTTGTTGAACGCGATTCATGATGAGGTAGGCTCCTTGAAGCAGCGGAATGGCAGATAAAGCGACAGACTCATTCCCCTCGCTCGATCTTCAGCACCTTGTTCAACCGCCGCTGATACTTCTCGCCGGTCTTGAAGCGGGCATTGACGAAGGCCAGCACCAGTTCGCGCGCCAGTTCTGCGCCCACGATGCGCGCGCCCAGGCACAGCACGTTCATATCGTCGTGCTCCACGCCCTGATGCGCCGAATACGTGTCGTGGCAGACGCCCGCGCGGATGCCGATCATCTTGTTGGCGGCGATGCACGCCCCCACTCCGCTGCCGCACAACACAATGCCGCGCTCGGCCTCGCCCGATTGGATGGCGCGGCCCACCGCTTCCGCATAGTCGGGATAGTCGTCGGTGGGCAGGTACTCGTGTGCGCCCAGATCGATCGGCGTGTGGCCGGCCTCGCGCACAACGTCAATCAGTTCGGCCTTCAGCGGAAAACCGCCGTGATCGGCGGCAATGGCTATTTTCATGGGGAAGACTCGTCGTCTGTCAGAATAGTCGCAGCGTACAACTAAAGGTTACACCAAAACTCGAATTTGCAAAAGGCGGCGCCGGCGGCGCAACAAAAAGAGCGATCTGCGGCAGATCGCTCCATGGGCCGGAAAGGATTCGAACCTTCACGTTCTTGCGAACGGGAGATTTTAAGTCTCCTGCGGCTGCCATTTCGCCACCGGCCCGTGACGTGATTGTATCGGCAACCGCGTAATTGGTCAACTACAAATACTTCAACTCCCGGGCCTGTCGTTCCAGCTCTTCGCGGAAATCCGGGTGCGCGATGTTGATGAGTGCCCGCGCCCGCTGGCGAATGGTCTTGCCGTACAACTCGGCCACGCCGTATTCGGTCACGATGAAACGCACGTGATTGCGCGTGGTCACCACGCCCGCCCCGTGCTTCAATAACGGCACAATCTTGCTGGTGTGCTGGCCTTTGATCATGGCCGAGGAAGGCAGCGCAATGATCGGAATGCCGCCTTCGCTGCGCGATGAGCCGTAGATGAAATCCACCTGACCGCCCACGCCGCTGTAAAAGCGCGGGCCGATCGAATCGGCGCACACCTGCCCGGTCAGATCGACTTCGATGGCGCTGTTGATGGCCACCATCCGATCGTTCTGGGCGATGACGAAGGGATCATTGATATACTCGGTCGGGTGCAGTTCCACGATCGGGTTGTCGTCCACAAAATCGTACAGGCGCTGCGTGCCCAGCAGGAAGCCGGCCACGATCTTGCCGGGATGCAGACTCTTGCGCTCGCCGTTGATGACACCGCGCTCCACCAGATCGATCACGCCGTCGGCGAACAGCTCGGTGTGCACGCCCAGGTCCTTGTGGCCGGTCAGTTCGCGCAGCACCGCGTCGGGGATGGCGCCAATGCCAGTCTGCAGCGTCGCGCCATCGGGGATCATGGCCGCGATGTGTTTGGCGATCTGGCCGGCCGTCTCCGACGTGCTGCCCATGTGAATCTCCGGCAGCTTGTAATCCACCGGGATGATGTGCGTCAGCTTGGAGACGTGAATGAACGAGTCGCCCAGCGTGCGCGGCATCTGCTGGTTCACTTCGGCGATGACGATCTTGGCGACCTGGGCGGCTGTCTTGGTGACGCCCACCTCAATGCCGAAGGAACAGTAGCCGTGCTCATCGGGCGGGCTGACGTGGATCAGCGCCACGTCGATGAGCAGCTCCTTCCGAAAGGCCGCCGGCATCTCCGACAAGAACATCGGCGTGAAGTCGGCGCGGCCTTCGTTGACGGCAGCCCGCACGTTGTCGCTGATAAACAGCGTGTTGACGCGCAGATGTTTTTCCATGCCGGGCTGAACGTAGGCCGCATCGCCCACCGTCAGCACCTGGCAGATCTCCACGTCGTGCAGCTCGGGCGCGTAGTCCACCAGGGCCTGCATCACTTTTTGCGGCACGGAACAGTTGCCGGTCAAGAAGACCCGGTGACCGGGCTGGATGGCCCGCACGGCTTCTTGCGGCGTGGTCGTGCGTTCCTGATAAAGTCTGGTCCAAGCAGCCATTCCATCACCTCGCCCGATCACAATGAATTGACTTTCAACGCGGCGCTGACGGCTTCGCCGTGCTGCGTGTTGACGCCGTAGGCCAGCGCCGGATCCTCGGCAATGGCCTGATCGACGCCCCGGCGCGTCACCGCCTGGATGTACGGCCAGGCGGCGTTGTTAAAGGCGTGCGTCGCCGTGCGCGCCACCACGGCGGTCATGTTGGGCACGCAGTAGTGGATGACGTTTTCCTCGATGAACGTGGGCACGCGATGCGTGGTGGGCCGGCTCGTTTCCACGCAGCCGCCCTGATCGATCGACAGGTCCATGATCACGCTGCGCGGCTTCATGGTGCGCACCATTTCGCGCGTAATCACGATCGGGGTGCGCGCGCCCGGCACCAGGATCGCGCCGATGAGCACATCTGCAAACTTCACGACCTTGCGCAGGTTGAACTCGTGCGACACCATGGTGACCACCCGGCCATCCAATTGTGCCTCCACCTGCTGCAGGCGCGCCAGATCCTTGTCCAGCAGATACACGGTGGCGCCGATGCCCAGAAAGGCGCGCGCCGCGTTGGTACCCAGCGTGCCCGCGCCCACGATGACGACCTCGGCCGGCGGCACACCCGGCACACCGCTGAGCAGGATACCCTTGCCGCCCCGATCGTTTTGGGACAGCGTGGCGGCCACCTGCACGGTCATGCGGCCCGCCGCCTGCGAGAGCGGGGTGAGCACCGGCAGCGTGCCGTCGGCCAGTTGAATCATCTCGTAGCCGATGGCGGTGATCTTCTTCTGCAGCAGCACGTCCACGCGCGAGCGCCGCGCCGCGGCCAGGTGCAGCAGGCCCATCAGCGACTGGCCTTCCACCAGCCAGTCGGCTTCTTCGGCGGTGGGCCGCGCCACCTTCAGCACCAGCTCGGCGCGCCCATACGCTTCCGGTGTGGAATAGACAATCTTGCCACCGGCCAGCTCGTAATCGCGATCGCTGAAGCCCGCCCCCAGGCCGGCGCCGCGCTCGACGTAGCACGTGTGCCCCTCGGCGGTCAGCAGCTGCACGCCGATCGGCGTCAAGCCCACCCGGTATTCGCCCTCGCGGCGTTCTCGCGGAATGCCAATATCCATGCTTGTCACCTCGCTCGCTGTCAAGCGGATTCACTAGAATTACTGATTCGGCCGCGCCCGCACCAGCAGCACGGGACAGTCGGCGGCGCGCAGCACGCGGTCGGCGACGCTGCCGTAGGCCCAGCGGGCCAGCCCGGTGCGGCCGTGCGTGCACATGGCAATCAGATCGGCCTGGATGTCGCGCGCGTACGCGATGATCTCGTCGGCCGGCTGGCCGAAGCGCACTTCGCTGGTGACGCGCGCGCCGCCGACGGCCAGTTCCTTCTCGATGCCGCGCAGATAGCCGCACAAATCGTCTTCCACCCGCCGCCGCTCGGCCGCTTCATCCACGGGTTGGCCCGGATAAACGGCGATCGGGTACACCATGGCCGAAGCCGCGGCCACGTCGATGATCTGCGCCACCGACAACAAGTACACGTTGACCTCGCCGCGACCTTCGATCAGCGCCTTGACGTGTGGCAGCACCTGCTCGGCCACTTGCGATCCGTCCAGTGTCACAAGGATACGGCGGTACATGCGATGCCTCCTGGTGAATGTCTGTTGTCTGACGGGGGCGGTTGGATCAACCTTCGCCTCTAGATTAACATCCCGATCTGGGCCGAGGCAGTGAGCAACGTCGTCTTCTGTCAGGTTGAATGTCACGCCGGGCAGGCCGGCAAACGAATTGCGCGGGCATCCGAAATGGATGCCCGCGCTCGCCCAAAGGAGGAGGTTGCCAAGTTAGTTGGACTGGCCGAAGTTGCGCGCCAGTACGGCCAGGCCGGCGATGATCAGGAAAATCGGCCAGATGCTGCCCCAGTTGAGATTGAACAGGAAGATCAGCGCCACGGCCAGCGGAAACAGTCCGCCAATAAACGCTCCGGTCACCTGCCCGTTGACGCGCCGGCCGTTGTTCTGATAGATGCGCCAGGCGGTGCCCCACGCGCCGGCCGTGCCCAGCAGAATGAACAGCGCCCACCAGTTGTGGATGAAGAAGACGTTGACGATGCCCAGGTTTTGTAGCAGGAAGATCGCGCCGATGGCGATGAGGACCAGCGCGACGATCCAGTTGCCGCTGTGGCGATCGGTGGTGCGGTCGGCGGGAGGCAGTTCGCTCATGATGGTTGGCTCCTTGATTTATCTGGCCTCAATTATAAACAATTGCCGGCCAATCAAGAAGCGGCTTAGGCCCGAACCGGCCTCAGACTTAAGTTGGATTCGAAGGGCGAGACCTACCGTCGGGCCGGCCAGATCGATCGGGGCACGGGCGACCACCGATTGAGCTTATCGGCCATAGGGGACGCCATGCGCGGTTTGAGGAACCGTCCGCCGGCCCGGCGAATCGCGCTGAAGATTTCGTCGGGAGAATGAGACAAATCGACCACGCTCGCGTCAGCGGACCGGCCATCGCGGTCGGCGAGGCGAAACAAGACCACTGCGCACTGCGGCCAGGTGGCGCGCAGCACTTCAGCCGCTGCCGGGCCGTTGAGCAGCGGTGTATCGACGTTCATCACCACCACCTGCGGCCGATGAACGCGCACCTGCACCAGCGCCTGCACGCCGTCGGCCGCCTCGCCCACCACCGCCAGATCGGGGTCAAGCGTCAGCCAGGCCCGCAGCCCGGCTCGCACGGTCTCATCTTCATCCACCAGTAAGATGCGCAGCATAGCGGCCAGCCCGTATGTCGTCAGGATAACGATCAATACGCGGGCACGCCGCGTTTTGGTTTTAGTGTCCGCCGGAACGAGCGGACTATTTTACCGGCCCGATCGGTTTGATCATCCCCATCGGTCTCAATCGCCCTGTTCACAAGCCGGTCAACTCCGTGCTGATCGCCCACAGGCGCTGCTGCGCCGCGCGGTCATACGCCGGACGATACGGCTTCACCACGCGGCAGTGCTCGTCGAAATACTGGCCGGTGACGGTCTCGAATTCGGGCGCCAGGATCAGCCGCACGTAAGCTTCGGCCATCTGCGCGGGCGTGATGGCCTGCCGGCGTTTGATCTCATAAGCCTTGCGCCGCCAGCCCGTCAGATAATCGTAGCGCCCTTCGTCGATCTGCACGTTGGGCACGCGGATGCAATTGACGGTGACGCCGGTGCCTTGCAAACGCTCGGCCAGAGCGAACGTAAACATGATCTGCGCCAGCTTCGAGTGATAGTAAGCATGTTGGGTCGTGAATCGACGCTGCCCGTTCAGGTTGTCAAATTCAATCGAGAGAAAGGGGTACGTGATCAGGCCTTTGGAGGCGACGTTCAGCACGCGCGACGGCGCGCTGACCTTGAGAGTGTCCAGCAGCAGGTGCGTCAACAGGAACGGGCCAAGATGATTGGTGGCAAAGATCACTTCCACGCCGTCGGCGGTGAGCGTGGCTTGCTTCAGGCGGTGATCGAAATTGGCTGCGTTATTGATCAGCCCGTCCAGCCGCGCGTACTTGCGCGTATAGTCGGCTACGAACGATCGGATCGACGCCTGTGACGATAGATCGCACGCCAGCAGATCGACGGCCGGGTTGCCGGACTGCGCCACGATGGCCTGCCGCGCGGCTTCACCGGCCGTCACGTTGCGACACACCATCACCACCGTCGCCCCCAACTGCGCCAGCTGCAGCGCCGCTGCCCGGCCGATGCCGGCATTGCTGCCCGTAACGATAATGACTTTGCCCTGCGCGTTCATGTCCGTTCCTCCTGAATTCAAGCCGTCTGATCGGATGGCGCCAGCCCCCGGGCGATCAGATCGATCATCAAATTGACGACCTGCGGATAGATGTCTTCGCCGATGAGGTCCTGATGCAGCGTCAGCAGCGTCACCGATCGGATGACGCCCGCGATCACGGCCGGCGGCTCGGCGATGATGCGGCCCTGCGCCTGCCCGGCCAGAATGGCGGGCAAAATGTACGCGGCAGAATCAGCCGCTTTGGTCGCCATCAGCTCGGGCGGCACGCTGCGCGCCAGCAGCTCCAGTTCCTCGGGCTGCGTAAGCAGGCGGCGCGTCAGCGGATTGGTCTCCAGTTCGTCGACCACGGCGTGCATGAAGCGGCGCAGTCCGTCGCGCGGGTCGTCCGTCGCGGCAAACGACGCGGCACGAATGCGCTCTTCCACTTCGCGCCGCATCTGCACGAGCAGTTCAAAGTACAGCGCCTCCTTCGATTCAAAGAACAGATAGAACGTGCTCTTGGCAATGCCCAGCGGCCGCGTCAGATCGTCGAG
Source organism: uncultured Anaerolineae bacterium (assembly GCA_964550855.1). Lineage (GTDB taxonomy): Bacteria > Chloroflexota > Anaerolineae > Fen-1058 > Fen-1058 > JAGOBP01. The sequence goes on along the minus strand of CAZKBQ010000058.1, from coordinate 18,670 downwards.
GCTGGTCTTCTTCAGCCCGTACTGAGTAAACAGCTTGCGGCCCTGCTTCAGCAGTCGCTCGCGCAGGCGTTTTTTCTCGGCTTCGGTAAAGGCTTTGGTCATGTTGCTATGAACCTATGAATATTTTGTATTTTTGTTTTTATAGGGGCAATTGTACCCGGACTGGCGTTGCCTGTCAAAGGCCACAGCCATCGCCGGCGGTTGACAGCCGCCCGTGCCTGGAGTAATCTCAACCCATGACCGGACTGACCAGACGTGCCGTGATCGATCGCCGTGAGGCGCGCTACCGCCGCCGGCTGGACTTGCGCGTGACCACCCCCGAACAGGCGGTTGAGTTTGTAAATGATGTCGGCTTCAGCTTCCTGTTTCCGATTCAGGGCGTGGAGATGCCGTCGCTGTGGGACGCCATTGCGGGCCGGGTGGTAAAAACCACGAACAAACACCGCGGCTATGAGATCGAGCGGACGTGGGGCTGGAAGGACGATGCGCTGGGCCGCCGCGTCTGGTACTACGGAAAGTTCCTTAGAGGCCGCGCCACCCTGATCGGGCTGGAGTTTCTGCCCAATTTCTACGCGCTCAGCGAGAACTATGGTGATTACGAGCATGATTACCTGGACGAATATCGCACGGGCGCGCTGTCGGCGGAGGCCAAAACCATTTACGAGGCGCTGCTGAAAAACGGCGCGCTGGACGCCATCCGGCTGCGGCGCGAGTCGCGTCTTAGCGCCGAAGCCAGCAAACCCCGTTTTGAAAAGGCCCTCACCGAACTGCAGGTCGGCTTGAAAGTGCTGCCCGTCGGCATCGCGCCGGTGGGCGCGTGGCGCTATGCCTTCATCTACGAAGTTTTACCGCGCTGGCTACCTGACCTGCCGGGGCAGGCGCGCACCATCGGGCGAAGTGAGGCGCGCCGCGCGATCCTCGATCGGTATCTTCACAATGTCATCGCCGCGCCACTGCTGGCTGCCGCCCGACTGTTTGGCTGGACGCCCGGCGAGGCAAGGCGGGCGGCCGAGGAACTGGCCGCGTTGGGTCGCGTCGAGCTCAATGTGAAAGTGGCCGGGATCAAGGAATTGCAGCTGGTAGCAAAGTAAGCGGCAGACGCTACGCTCGCGGTTTGATGTATGACCTGGTGCGCCGGCGGGATGGTGAAGCCGTTCCCGCGATGCAAGTCCCCTTTGCTGCGCAGATTCGGATATGTCACGCGCCAGCAGGTGACATTTGCCTATTGCCACACACCCTTACTCTGGCTTATCATCTCACTATCGTGTAGACGCTGAGGCTGCTCGTGAACACTAACCCAGAATCAGCAGGAGTTTGGCCGGGAAGATTAGCCCGGGCAGGCGGCATCGTGGCTGCCGGCTTCGGGTTTCTCGCCCTGCTCGGCTGGACACTGCCGATTCCGCTGCTGGCCAGCCTGGGACCGGAATTTATCCCCATGGCGCCCAGCACGGCGCTGTTGTTCATGACCTTGGGGCTGGCCACGTTCTGGAGCGCGCGCCGACCGCACAGCCGCGTCGCGCAGCGCTGGAGCATGATCGTAGGTGTGGCGGGCGCGCTGGTTTCACTGGTGCTGGCGATCCTGTCGGCGCAGGGCATCTACCTGAATGTCGAACACGTGGGGCTGCCCATCACCGGCGTGTTGAACGGCGTGCCGCTCGGTCATATGTCGCCTGTGACGGCGCTCTCATTCTTATTGATTAGTGGGTCGTTTCTGGCCTCAGGGCTATCCGGCCGCAATCGAACCTGGCGATTGATTGCCGCGTTCGTTCTTGCGGCCCTGGCTGGTCTGGCCAACTATGTATTCGTCCTCGCATATTTTGTCGGCCTGCCCCTGCTCTACGGCGGGACCCTCATACCGCCCGCGCTGCCCACGAGCCTGGCTTTTCTGGCGCTGAGCCTATCGCTGACTGCCAGCGCTCAACATCAGGTCCGACAATTGAGCCGGCCCGGTGAGGCCACCCCGACCCGGCTGGTCAATACACTGCTGCTGGTTTTTGCCGGGCTGGCGTTAACCATTGTGACCGTCGGCTACCTGTACTATCGCAACTACGAAAACCAATACCGGCACGAAGTCGAACATCAGTTATCGGCGATTGCCGACCTTAAAGTGAGCGAGCTGATCCAGTGGCGAAAGGAACGGCTGGGCGACGGCGAGACTTTCTACGACAACCCGATTTTTTCGCAGCTGGTTCAGCGCGCTTTTGATGACCCGTCCGACGCGGTCTCGCGCGAGCAGCTGCAATGGTGGTTGAACCGCGTCCGGGAGGCCTATCACTACGATCGGGTTTCGCTGCTGGACGACCGCAACATCGAACGGCTGGTCAGCCCCGGCGAACCTGGGCCGATCGCGCCTGACCTGGCGGACGATATTGCCGCCGTCCTCCAGTCACGGCAGGTGACTCTGCTGGATTTTCATCGGCATCCGCCCGATCAGACGATACACCTCGCCGTGCTGGCGCCCGTCCTCGATCCGCAGGATCGCAATCGGGCCATCGGCGTCGTCATTCTGCGCATCGATCCCTGGCAGTATCTCTATCCTTTAATCAACCGCTGGCCCACGCCCAGCGAAACAGCCGAAACGCTGCTCGTCCGCCGTGACGGCAACGATGTGCTGTTTCTGAGCGAACTCAGATTTCAGCCAAACGCCGCCCTCCAGCTGCGATTTCCGCTGGACAATGCCACGCTGCCCGCGGCGCGGGCGGCGCGCGGCGAGACCGGCGTTGCGGCAGGCATCGATTATCGCGGCGTCCCGGTGTTGGCCGATACGCGCCCCGTGCCCGATTCGCCGTGGTACCTGGTGGCGCGCATGGACATATCGGAAGTGTACGCGCCGCTGCGGGCGCGGCTGGTTGAGATGGCCGTGCTGGTGGGCGTGATGCTGTTTGGCGCAGGCGCGGGCGTGATGCTCATCTGGCGGCAGCAGCGAGTGCGCTTCTACAAAGAGCGCTATGAGGTTGAGCGCGAGCGCGCCTGGCTGCACGAAGTGATGGAGCGCAGCCTCAACGAAATCTATGTCTTCGATGCACGATCACTGCGCTTCATCTACACCAACACCGGCGCCTGTCGGAACCTCGGCTATTCTCCGCAAGAACTGGCCGATCTGACGCCGGTGGACATCAAACCCCAGATGACGCCGGCCGCATTTGAGGCGCTGCTGCAGCCGCTGCGCACCGGTCAAAGCGAATTGGCCATCTTTGAGACCGTTCACCGCCGCAAAGACGGCTCCGATTATCCGGTGGAAGTCCATCTTCAGCACGTCACAACGCGCGGCAATCCGGTCTTTCTTGCCATCATCAACGACATCACCGAACGTCAACAGGCCGAAAAACAGATCAGAAAACTCAACCGCGTGTACGCCGTGCTCAGCGACATCAACCAGGCCATCGTCCGCATCCGTGATTCCCGGCTGTTGCTGGAACGTGCCTGTCAGATCGCCGTCGAGCAAGGCGGCTTCCGCCTCGCATGGATCGGGTTGGTGGACGAAGCGACGGGCCGACTGCAGGTGGCCGCGCGCGCCGGCCAGAGCGATAGCTATCTGGATACGCTGAACCATTCGCTGACAGACGAGCCGACCAGCCTGTGCCCGATCGATCTGGCGCTGCGAACCGGCCGGCACACGATTTGCAACGTGCTGGCAGACGACGGCCAGCTGAGCGGCTGTCAGCAAAGTGTCTTCGCCCTGGGCATCCGCTCCACCGCGTCGTTTCCACTGAAGGTAGCCGGCGTGGTGCGCGGCACGCTGAACCTGTATTCGCCCGACCCCGGCTACTTCGATCAGGACGAGATCAAGCTGCTGGACGAGCTGGCCCAGGACCTAGCCTTTGCGCTGGAATTCGCCGAGCGAGACATGGAGCGCCAGCACGCCGAGGATGCGCTGCGCGAAAGCGAAGCGTTCACCAGAATCGTCCTGGACAATCTGCCTCTGGGCATAGCCGTCAATTCCGTCAGCCCGACCGTAACCTTTAGCTACATGAACGACAACTTTTCCCGGCTGTATCGGACGACGAAAGAGGAATTGGCCGAACCGGATGCTTTCTGGAACGCCGTGTACGAAGACCCTGATTTTCGAGCAGAGATCAGGCAAAGAGTATTGGACGACACCGCCAGCGGCGACCCCGAGCGCCTGATCTGGACCGACATTCCCATTACCCGCGCGGGCGAAGAGACAACTTACGTCACCGCCCGGAACATTCCCCTTCCCGATCGAGCGCTGATGATTTCGACGGTCTGGGACGTCACCGCGCGCAAACGCGCCGAAGACGCGCTGCGTGAGCTCAACGCCGAGCTGGAGCAGCGCGTCGCGCAGCGCACCGCACAGCTGCAGGCCGCCAATCGCGAGCTTGAAGCCTTTGCCTATTCCGTCTCGCACGACCTGCGCGCGCCGTTGCGCGCCATCGACGGCTTCTCGCGCATCCTGCAGGAAGACTATGGCGATCGACTGGACGCTGAAGGGCAGCGATTGTTCGGCATTGTGCGCAGCAACGCACAAAAGATGGATCAGCTCATCACCGATCTACTGGCGCTCTCGCGCGTGACACGCAGCGATCTGATACGGCAGCGCCTCGACATGACGGCGCTGGCCCGGGCCGTGTACGACGACCTCGCCGATCCGGCCGTGCAGGCGCAGTTCACCTTCACACTGGCTCCGCTGCCCGAAGCAACCGGCGACCCGGTGCTTTTGCGTCTGGTGTGGGTCAATCTGATCTCGAATGCGATAAAATACACCCGGCCAAAGGCTGATCGCCGCATCGAAATCGGCGGCTATCGGCAGGGCAACGAACACATTTACTTCGTCAAAGACACGGGCGTCGGCTTCAATCCCGATTACGCCCACAAACTATTCGGCGTCTTTCAGCGCCTGCACAAAGCCGAAGATTTCGAAGGAACCGGCGTCGGATTGGCCATTGTCCAGCGCATCGTCCAGCGTCACGACGGACGGGTCTGGGCAGACGGCCAGCTCGATCGGGGGGCCGCCTTCTACTTCTCACTGCCACACCGCGAGGCCGATCATGATTAATCCGTATGAAGTCGAAATCCTGCTGGTCGAAGACAACACCGCTGACGCCGAGCTCACCCTGCGCGCCCTGAAAAAACACAACCTGGCCAACCGCGTGGTGCACGTGCGCGACGGCGAAGAAGCGCTCGATTTCATCTTCGCGCGCGGGGCGTACAGCAGCCGATCGGCCGGCACCGGCCCCAAAGTGATCCTGCTCGATCTGAAGCTGCCCAAAGTGGACGGGCTGGAAGTGCTGCGGGTGCTCAAAGGCGATCCGCGCACCCGGATCATTCCCGTCGTCGTGCTGACCTCATCCAAAGAAGAAAGCGACATCATCGAGAGTTATCAGCTGGGCGTCAACAGCTACATCGTGAAACCGGTGGACTTCGACAAGTTCATCGCCGCGGTTAAGGACATCGGGTTATACTGGCTGCTGCTTAACCAGACGCCTCAAACTTGACCCACGCCCGATTGGTCGGCGGCCGCTCCGTCGCGATGCTCAACCATGAGGAGCAGAGCCATGACTGATGATCAGCCCATCCGCCTCCTGTTTGTCGAAGACGTGCTGTACGATGTCGAACTGGCCGAGCGCGCGCTGCGCAAAGAAGGACTGGCCTTCACCACCGCGCGCGTCGAAACCCGTGACGACTTTCTGACCGCGCTGACGGACTTCCAGCCCGATCTGATTGTCTCCGACTACTCCATGCCCGAATTTGACGGCATGGAGGCGCTGCGCCTGTCGCTGGCGCACGACCCCACCCTGCCCTTCATCGTCCTCACCGGCTCGCTAAACGAAGAGACCGCCGTCGCGTGCATCAAGGCCGGCGCCACCGATTACATTCTCAAGGATCGCATCGCCCGCCTGCCCTTCGCCGTCAGAGAAGCCCTGGCCCAGAAGCAGGCGCGGCAGGCCAGAGAGGCCGCCGAACGGGCGCTGCGCGAAAGCGAAGAACGATACCGCACCATCCTGGAAAACACGCCCGTCGGCTTCTTTCAGTCCACACCGGAAGGGCGCTACCTCCGCGTGAACCCGGCCATGGCGCGCATCCTGGGTTACGATTCACCCGAAGATATGCTGTCCACCGTCACTGACATCGCCACTCAGGTACACGGCGATCCCGCCCGCCGCGAGGAATTCAAACGCCTGCTGGCCGAACGCAGCGAGGTAATCGAATTCGTCAATCAGAACCGTCGCAAGGATGGCAGCCGCATCTTTACTTCGACCAATGCCCGTGTAGTCAGTGACGAGCATGGACAGCTGCTGTATTACGAAGGTTTCATGATCGACATCACCGAACGCAAGCAGGCCGAAGAGGCGCTGCGCGTCAGCGAGGAGAAATATCGCAAACTGTTTTCAGAAATGTTCACCGGTGCGGCCTTGCATCAGATCGTGTGCGACGCCGAAGGCCGGGCAGTGGATTACATTACCCTGGAAGTCAACCATGCCTTTGAGGTGATGTTGAATGCGCCGCGCGAGGCCGTCATCGGCCAGCGCGCCAGCGCCATCCTGCCAGCCGACGAACTGGCGCACTGGCTCGAAGTCTTCGGCCCCGTGGCCCTCACCGGCCAATCGACCCGCTATGAATTATATTCGGCTTTAAACAACAAATACTTCGAAGGCAGCGCCTATTGTCCGGCGCTGGGCCAGTTTGCGGTGACATTCTACGATGTCACCGAGCGCAAGCGGGCGGAGGAGGCGCTGCGTGACAGTGTGCGCCGCGAGCGTGAGCGGGCGGCGGAACTGCAGACCATCATGGACGTGGTGCCCGCCAGCATCCTGATTGCGCACGATCAGATGTGCTGGCTGGTCACCGGCAATCGCGCGGCCTATGACGCGCGAGGCTACCCGCTTGACAGCAACCTATCCGCGACGGCCCCGGATAATCCAAACAAACCGCCTTTTAAAGTCCGCCAAAACGGCCTTCAGATTGCCCCGGCTGACTTTGCCTTGCAGGTGGCGGCTGCCACCGGCGTCGAAATCCGCGATATGGAACATGAGCTGATCTTTGACGACGGCCGGGTGACTTACGAATTGGCCAACGTCGTCCCGGTGCTCGACGAAACCGGCCGGCCGCGCGGCGCGGTGGGTGCTTTCATCGACATCACCGAGCGCAAGCAGCGTGAGCGCGAACTGGAGGCCATCGCCCTGACGGCGACCGCGCTGCGCGCCGCCCCGACCCGCGCCGAAATGCTGCCGGTCATCGTTCACCAGGCCTACAATTTGCTGCGGGCCGATAGCGCCGCGCTGATCACACTCGACCCGGCCACCGGCGAGGCGGTCGTGGCTTTCGGACAAGGCGACGCAGCCGGCCAGACCGGTCGGCGCATCCCGCCCGGCGCCGACGCGATCAGCCGGGTGATCGCCACCGGCCGCCCCTGCCTGCTCAACGCCGCCGACCAGGAGCCGGCTCCCTCCCAGCCGGACCTGCTGGGTTACATGCACGCCATCGCCGGAGTGCCGCTCATCGCGCAGAATCAAACCATCGGCGCCCTGTGGGTGGGCCGCCAGACCGCCATCGACGATGAAGAAGTGCGCCGGCTGACGGCGATTGGCGACATTGCCGCCAACGCCCTGCAGCGCGCCGAACTGCTGGAGACCCTCGAACGGCGGGTGATCGATCGGACACGCGAATTGGCCGTCGCCAACGAGCGCCTGAAAGAACTCGATCAGCTCAAGTCCAAGTTTGTGTCCGACGTCTCGCACGAACTTCGCACGCCGGTCACCAGCCTGTCGCTCTACGTCGATCTGCTGCAGACCGGCAAACCGGAAAAGCACGACCTCTACCTCAGCCGGCTCAAACAGCAGACGGCGCGCCTGCGGATGATGATTGACGAGATCCTCGATCTATCACGCCTCGAACGGGATCGCGACCAGGGCGGCCTGGCCGCGATCGATCTCAACTCCATCGCCGAGCACGTGGTGGCCGCGCAGCAGGCCGCCGCCGAAGAGGCCGGGCTGCAGTTGACGTGCGAAGTGGCGGAACAGACGCCGCTGGTGATGGGCCAGCCCGATCAGCTGAACCGCGTCCTGACGAATCTCGTCGCCAACGCCATCAAATATACGCCCGCTGGTTGGGTGCGCGTGCAGGTCCATAACGAGCATGCCCGGTGTCGCGTTGACGTGGCCGACTCCGGCATCGGCGTCTTGCCGGAGGACGTGCCGCATCTGTTTGAGCGCTTCTATCGCGGCCGGCAAGTCTCGCAGTCGAACATTCCGGGCACCGGGCTGGGCCTCGCGATCGTGAAAGAGATCATCGAGGCGCACGGCGGCACCGTGGAAGTTGACAGCCAACCGGGGGCGGGCAGCACATTCAAACTGTGGCTGCCGACCGTGAACGATCCGGCGGCCATGAACACCCTGTGACGCGGCGCGATGTTGACCACGCAGCGCAGTGCCGCGCCCGATCGGCTGGCAGAACCGATCGGGCGCGGCACCATCTCCGACGATCCTGTCGTCCGCTGACAGCTGACTCCATTTGATTTACGCGGCAGCTGCTGTGTGATAGAATCGTCCATGAGTGTTGACATGACCATTGATCGATCTCAACCCTTCGCGGCGTTTTCCCCCGAAGGGTCATTGTATGATTTGCTCATCATCGGCGGCGCGTCGCTGGATGTGCTGCACCTGACCGACGGTCAGACGGCGCGCTCGGCGGGCGGCGCCGGTCTGTACACCGCGCTGGCTGCCGCCAAAGCAGGCGCGCGCGTGGCGATGCACGCCCCCCGCCCCGATCCCATGCCGACCGAACTGCAAGCAGCCTCGCAGCGCCTGGCGTGGACGGGGCCGGTCGTCCCGCCCGATCAACTGCCGCGCTTTGAAATCGCTCATCACGGCGGCGGACGCGCCACGCTGGTCGATGCCTTCTGGGGCGGCGAGATGCTGATCACTGCGGAGGCCCTGACCGCCGATCAGCTGGTCGCGCCCGTCGTGCACATCGGCGCGCTGCGCACCGCCCAGCGCCAGCTCGACTTTGCGCGGCGGCTTCAATCCGCCGGGGCGCGCATCTCGGCAGGCACCTACAGCTGGATCTGTCGCAACGAGCCGGCAGCGGTGCGCGCGCTGATGGACATGGCGGATTATTTCTTCCTGAATGAGAACGAAGCGACGTTGTTGTTCGGCAGCCCCGATCGGCTGGTGGCGCAACCCGGTCAGCTGATCTTCCTCACACTCGGCGAGCGCGGCGCGCTGGTGCTGCAAGGCGATCACCGCACGCTCGTGGCCGGCCTGCCCGCCGCCGAACTCGATCCGACCGGGGCGGGCGACACGTTCTGCGGCGCGACGCTGGCCGCGCTGACGCGCGGCGATCAGCCGGTCATGGCCGCGCGGCGCGGCGTGGCGCTGGCCGCCCACATGATCGGCGGCGTCGGTCCGGCCCGCCTGCTGGACGATGCGCCCGCGCCCGACTATCCGGCCGACGACCGCGTCCGCGTGAACGACGACCAGATCGCGCGCATTGGGGATTTGATTAAGCATTTACCCGAAGTTCAACCGTTTGACTTTACCGGCGATCTGTTTCCGCCGGCGAACGGCCCGGCGGCGCCGGCGCTCGATCTATTCTTCGCCGTGACCCTGCAGCAGTTCGGGTTCTGGGAGGCGCGCGACGGCCGCTACGCTGAACCGATGATCGCTCAACTCGACGGCCGGACGCTCAAAGGCTCCGATTATCTGTTTGCAGCCTATCGCCGCGCCTGGCAGCGCGATCCGTCGATCATGTCGCCGGCGTCGCAGGCCAATCTCACGGCCGCACAACTGGCGGCGATGCTGTCGGCGGATGACGGCGCAGCGCCCATGCCGGCCTTTGAGCTGCACCTGCGCGCAGCGCAAGCGTACGGTCGCGATCTGATCGCTTTGAACTGGACGCCCGCCCAGATCGTCGAGATCGCCAATCGGGCCGCGCGCCCGCGCGCCGCTTTTTTGTCGCTGCTGGATCACGTCGCCGGTTATAAGGAAGATCCCTTACGCAAGAAATCGATGCTGCTGGCCCTGATCCTCGAACAGCGGCCGGAACGCTGGCTGCGCCCCGCGCCCGATGAAGCGCAACCGCCCGTGATCGATTATCACCTGATGCGCTCGTGCCTGCGCACCGGCCTGATCGACGTGATTGATGGCGATTTGCGCGAGCGCTTGACGGCGCGGCAGGTGCTGCCGGCGGCCGATGAGTGGGCGGTGCGGCTGGCGGCGTTTGAGGCCGTGGGGCGCGTGCAGCGCCAGTCGGGGCGCAGCATGGGCGCGGTGGACTGGTTCTTTTTCAATGCGCGCCGCCGCTGCCCGGAGATGACCACGCCGGAGTGCGCGGCTTGCGCAGTGGACCCGGCATGCGCGCATCGCGTGGAACTGTTTCAGCCCGTCATCCGCACCACGTTTTATTAGACCCGGAGCGTCGGGAGGACAAATGCGTATCGTTAAAGTAGTCGCGTTGATCGGTTGGCTTGCGATGACCGCGGCCATTGGCAACGCCTTCATCAACGGCAATTTCAGCGCCGAAGGCGATGTGCTGCTGGGCCTGTCGTGGGGCGTGGTCTCGCTGGTAGATCTGTACGTGGGCTTCATCCTGTTTTCGGGCTGGATCATCTATCGCGAACGATCCTGGCCGATCAAAATCATCTGGGTCGTGCTGATGCTGACGCTGGGCAACTGGACGGCGGCGCTGTATGTGCTGCTGGCCGCGCTGCGCAGCGGCGATGACTGGCGCAAGTTCTGGCTGGGCAGTCGGGCATGAATCCGGCCACGCTGCTCGCCCGATCATATCTGGCCATTGACGATGCGCTGGACGCGCTCATCGCGCCGAGTTACACCGTCATCGGTTATCGCGTGCGCCGCGCCCTGATGTGGGACGAGCGCGATCTGGCTGTCGATCTGAGCGGCAGGGTGGTCGCGATTACCGGCGCGAATTCGGGCATCGGCTACGCGGCGGCGCAGGCGCTGGCGCAGCGACGGGCGACGGTGTATCTGCTGGTGCGCAACCGCGAGAAGGGCGAAGCGGCGCGCGGCCAAATCCTGCTGGCGACGCGCAATCCGCATGTTTACGTAGAGACGCTGGACCTGGGCAGTTTGACGGCAGTGCACGCGTGCGCGGCGCGACTGCGCGAGCAGACCAACCGGCTGGATGTGTTGATCAACAATGCCGGCGCAGAGTTTCGCACGCGCCAGCTCACCGTGGACGGCTACGAGGCGTCGTTGGCGACAAACGTGCTGGGACCGTTTTTGCTGACGCAGTTGTTGCAGCCACTGCTGAGGGCGGCCGCCCCGGCGCGGGTCATCAACGTCTCGTCGGGCGGGATGTACGCGGCGCGGCTCGATGTGGACGATCTGCAATTTGAGCGCAAGCCGTTCGGCCATCTAGCCGCGTATGCTCAGGCCAAACGCGCCCAGGTCATGTTGACGGAGCTGTGGGCGGCGCAGTGGAAGCATGACGGGATCGCCGTCAACGCCATGCATCCCGGCTGGGTGGACACCCCCATCGTGCGCGCCGGGCTGCCCACGTTTCGCGCCGTGCTGGGGCGATTGCTACGCACGCCCGATCAGGGCGCGGATACGATCGTGTGGCTGGCGGCCGCAGCGCGGCCGGCCGCGATCACGGGTGAATTCTGGTTCGATCGGCGCGTGCGGCCCAAACACAAAACCGATCGGACGCGCAGCCCGATCGAAGATTACCGGGCGTTATGGACAACGTGCACACAGTTAACGAGTGAGGGCTGACGGGGATGAAACGCAAGTATGTGAAGATCGGCCTGCTGGCCGTGGCGATCCTGGTCGTGGTGTTGATGGCGGGCTTTCTGGTATGGACACAGGTCTCGCGCTATGCAGCGTTCCCCGAAGCGGCGGCGTTGATCACTGACGAGGTGAAAACGCCGCAGGGCTGGTACGTGTTCCGATCGGCTGTGCCAACGGATCGGGGCGTGATCTTTTACCCCGGCGGCCTCGTCGACGCGGCGGCCTATGCACCGCTGATGACCTCGATCGCCGCGCAGGGCGTCACGGCCATCCTCGTGCCGATGCCGCTGGACCTGGCGATCTTTGGCCTCAACCGCGCCGATGACGTGATCAGGGCTTATCCTGAGATCACGCATTGGATCATCGCCGGCCACTCGCTGGGCGGATCGATGGCGGCGCAGTACGTAAAAGATCATCCGGCGGCCGTGCAAGGGCTGGCGCTGCTGGCGGCTTATCCCGCGGACAATGTGGACTTGTCCGCGCTGCCGATCCAAGCGGTGACCATCGTGGGCACAAATGACGGCGTGGCGCGGCAGGTGTTTGAAGACGCGCAAAAGCGCCTGCCACCCGGCTCGCAGTTGATCCTGCTCGACGGCGGCAACCACGCGCAGTTTGGCAATTACGGGCCGCAGGCCGGCGACGGCCAAGCGACGATGAGCCGCGAGGTACAGCAGGCCAAAACCGTGGAGGCCATCGTCGCGCTGATGCAGCGCATCACCCCGTAACGGGACAAGCAAATGGATTGTCGTTCAGCGGAAGCGTTGGCGTAAATCAAAACGGCCACCACTCCAGGCCGCGCTGGTGGAGTGTGCGTCCCGCCGGCTACTTCTCCCAGTCCGGTTCCGCTTTGCGCCTCTCGGCCTCGCGCCGTTGATGGCGCACGAACACCGGATAGCCCACGGCAAAGATCACGGCAAACAACAACCACTGCCCCGCATAACCCAGATGCGGGCCGTCGCTCAGATCGAGCGGCGCGAGTCCCGCGTATGGCAGCACCGTGTCGGGATCAGGGTCGGGCGCCTGTTGAATGTACACCGGCAGCAGCGGATAGGGCACTTGCGCCGCAATGGCCTGCACATTGGCCTGGTTCCACGCCGTCACGCGCTGGCCGGGGGCCGGCGTCGGATCGGTCTGGAAACCAAAGCCCGTTTGATCGCGCGAGGTCTGAATTCGGCCGCGCACTTCGACCATGCCCGCTTGCGCGTACTGCGGCCACTGGCCGTTTTCCGATTCCTCGTACGGAATCCAACCCCGATCGACCAGCACGGCCCGATCGGTCCCCGCGATGCGCAGCGGCGTGAGCAGGCGCGCGCCCAACTTGCCGTTCCAGGTCTGCATCCGCAGGGCCACTTCTTGCGAGAAGTCATACTCGCCGCGCACCACCACCGTTCGATACGCCATGTTGGGGAGATCGGCGATGGGTGTGTCGGCATCCAGCGTCAGCGGCGGCGCGTCCAGTTGAGCCTGCACGCGAGCGTTGAAGGCGCGGCGTTCCTGCAAGCGATCGAGTTGCCAGACGGCCAGACGCAGCTGCACGAGGATGGCGACGATGACGAGGATGGTCGCCACGCGCCATTGGCGGGAAAACAGGATCTTGAGCATGGGGGGAATTATAAACGCGAATTGGCCGGCCATCGAGATCGCGCAACAGACAGGGCAGATCGCCCCCCGACGATCTGCCCTGCGTGGCGCGTGGCGGCGGCGATGGGTGCCGACTCGCCGCCGATCACGCCTCAGCCATTCTCTTCCTCGTCCGCCGGGCAGCAGCGATACTCCTGCGACTTCTCCAGCAAATCGATCTTCTTCTTCAACAACTCGTTCTCCAACGCCTTGCGCTCCAGATCAAGTTGAATGGCCTTGTCCAGCGACGGCTCGCACACATCGCACTCGTCCAGGCAGCCCTTCACCATGACCCCCGGCGTCGGCAGCGTAATGGTGCGCTCCCAGCCGTACAGCCGCTGCGCCTCCGGCGTCACCTCGCCCGTCTCGGGATTGATCAACCCGGCGGCGGCCAGTTCCTTATCGACGGCGGCCAGCGCGGCCTTGACGACGGCCGGCGACAACGCCTGTTGATCAGCGGCAACGAAGGCGGCCGTCGCCAGCGCGGCGCGATTCAGACCGGCTGCGCCGATTTCGCCGACGTTGGCGGCCAGCACCGCCGTGCGAGCGCGCTGCTCGACTTCGATGCGATCTTTCGCGGTCGCCAGAATCCCGATCGGGGTGGCCGACACCCCGCCCGCCGACGTGGGCGGATTCAGATCGACACCCGTCGGCGCGGCCGGATCGATCACGTGCCGCTCGATGCTCACCAGCGTCCACTTGACGGTCTGCACCTTGTTCACGCGGAAGAAGTAGAACGTCAGCGCGTGGCACTGATTGGGGTTGCGGAACGTGCGTGACGCCGACTCGAAGTGATCCTGCGACTCCGTCTCGGTGTGCGTGCGGCTTTCCACTTCGCCGATCGAGATGGAGTTGGCCGCGTGCGTGCCCGTCTCCACGTGGCGGCTGCTCGACTCGGCGTGTTGCGACAGCGAACGCACGAAGGTGCTGACGGAGTGCGCGTTGTGCGAGCTGCCCTGCACCGAACCGCCGAAGCTCACCAACCCGAACAGGCTGAAGCCTCCGCCCGCCCCGCCGCCAAACGACGACTCGCTGAAGTCGTTGGTGGCCTTGCTCTGATCCAGGATGCTGAGGTTGCTCATCGACTGGGCCATACCCGCCATGTAATACGATTCGGTGGACATGGACTGATTGCGGTACGCCACCTTGCTTTCGGTGTCCAACGTGAAGCGGCTGCGGCGGTCGCTGGTGAACAACCGCACCTGCTCGCCGGGCAGCAGGGTGGTTGTGTAGGCCAGATCGCCCCTGACCAGCGGGCCGGGGCAGCGCTCCAGCCGGAAGCGCAGCACCACCTCTACGCGCACGCCCTGCGCCGCCAGATTGGCCGCCAGGCGCGGGCGAAACGGCAACCGGTAACGGAAGTCCAGCACATCGCACTGCTGATAGTCTTCCAACACCGGACAGCACTCGTCAACTTGATGGTGTTCCTTAACGGCAACAGCTGTGTCAGACATGGGTCTCCTTTGCTTTGACTCGATAGCCCGGCGGCGAACGATTCGCCGTTCCGGGGGGATGCTCAATCGGTGCTGCAGCCCCCACCCGATTGATCGGCCGCGCCCGATCGGCTGGTCGGGCGTTTGAGGTGAGGCCACTTTACCGTGGCCGCGTGTTGCCAGCGTTGATCCAGCGTGGCGGCGGCGCCGCTTATGTCAAAAACCGGTTAGAAAATCGGCGCTGCTGCGGAAAACATGGTAAATAAACGCCCAGCTGGTATCGTTAGGCCAGATTACCATCGAGATATACCGACATCGATCAGTCAGAGGAGACCTTGCCATGATGGCTGTAACCGACCTCAACGCGGAACGCACGGCCGACGTGTGGGACGATCGCCTGCAAGCGCTGGACGGCCTGATGTACGCCATGACGCGCGATTACGACACGCTGTCACTGTCGCGCTGGGGCACGCTGAAGCCGCTGCTCAAGTGCCTGCAAGCGTACGGGCGCGATCAGTTCGCGTATTTCCGCACGGGCTTCAATACCGGCCGCCTGGAAGCGTGGGATGAGTATCCGCCCGAAGCCATTTACTCCATCGTCCTGAACCAGATCGGTTACGATCTGGAAGTATGGCAGCGTGCCGTGGAACAACGACTGGCCGGCCCGGCGGCCATGACCCACACGTTGAAGGAAGCCGACAAGTTGGCATGGCTGGCGCTTAAGCCCGCCATTGACCTGGGTCTGCTGCCGGCGGATACGACAGTGGTGACTTACTTTCAAAAGTCGCCGGTCAGCCGCGTCATTCCCTACGCGCCGGTCGCGTTGATCGGCATTCCGTTTACGTGCCTCAGCGCGCCACGCGATCAGCTGGCCATTCCGCACGAGGTGGGCCATTACGTCTTCTGGCACGCCCGGGTACCGGCCGGCCAGCCCAACGCCGGTATGCCGCTGCAGCAGGTGCTGCGCGAGCGGGCGTTCGAAGCGCTCAAAACGTACGTCACGCTGGATTCGCCGGAATTTCCCGCGTGGTGCTATCGCTGGCTGGAAGAACTCTTCGCCGATGTATACGGCACGTTGATCGGCGGGCCGGTGATCGCGCTGGACTTTCAGGACCTGTCGCTGCACAACTCGTGCGACGATTTCATCACCAGCGACGAAGATCACCCGGTGCCCATCTTGCGGCCCGAGGTGTACATCAAAGTCCTGCAGCGCGCCGCCAACCCGGATAACGGCTGGGCGGTGTGGGCCGAGGCACTGCGCCAGCGCTGGCAGACGCGCCGCATCCGCTGCGGCGGTCGCGATCATTTCCTGGCCGGCGGCCGCGCCATTCGGCTCGATGAGGCCATCTCGACCGCGCCCGCTTCCGCCGATTTACGCCCGGTGGATCGGCTGGTGTTGATCGCGATGGAGGTGTTGACGGGGATGCAAAGCGATTGGTCGGGCAGCGTCGTGCAGCCTGTTTACGTGCAAAACGGCCATGTCGGCACACCCCATCTGGACGATCTGTACGACAGTCAGCGCGCAGCCCTGCCCGGCCTGCTGGCACAAGTCACGGCCGAGCTGGACCCGGACGGCGTGACGGGCAATCGTTGGGTAAATGCGGCGGAGAACCTGATTTCGGCCTACGGAGCGGACTTTGTGAAGGTGGCTCAGTGGCGCGAGCGGCTGATCGCCAACGGCTGGACGACCGAAGGGCCGCAGACGCGCTGGCCATAGCGTGCCGGCAGCTACATTGAGCCTCAACGATCCAGATCGAGCAGCGGCGCGGTCGGCCCCGGGCAATCCGAGGCCGACCGTTCATTGTTGAGCGGCCTCGGCCTCCAGCCGCTCGCGCAGCGCATTCATCAGGGGATGCCCTAATTCCCCGGCCACGCGCCCGGCTTCAAGCCACAGTTCGCGGGCGCGGTCGGGCTGCTGCCGCTGCGCGCACACCTCGCCCAGATGATGGGCAACATACACCAGCCCCCAGCGATCGTTGAGCTGCCGGCACAACTCCAGACTGCGCGCGCCGGCCTGCTGCGCGCCCGCAAAATCCTTCGCGTCGGCGGCCAGCAGACTCAGCCGGTAGAGCGCCCGCGCCTGTGACTGCCGATCACCCATCTCCTTGAACAGCTGCAGCGCGGCTTCCGCTTCGCGCCGGGCCTCAGCGGTGCGACCGGTCAGACGGTGCACCTCGGCCAGCGTGTACAGGGCCGCCGCGCGCTCGCCCACGTTGCGGCGTTCGTCGCAGCGCTCCAGTGCGCGCTGGCAATAATCCTCCGCGCGGGCGAAGTCGGCCATGCCGTGCAGCGCGATGTCGGCCAGCAAGCGCAGCGTAGCCAGCAGACTGTCAGACTCGTCCGCCAGCTGCTGAAGATCCAGGGCGCGGCGAGCCAGCTCGTCGGCCTGCGCCCATTGCTGCCGGTTGAAGCGCAAGTTGGCCTGTTGATAGAGCACGCCGCCCAGCCCGATGGAATCGCCCAGCTCCTCGTAGATCAACTGGCTGCCGGCTAACAGCTCTTCGGCGTGGGCATAATCGGCCTGTTCCAGCGCGATGCGCGCCAGGCCAAACTGCGCGTCGGCCAGGCCGCGCCGGTCGTTCAAGGCGCGATACAATTCCAGGCTGGCCTGCAGGTGGCGGGTGGCTTCGGCGTAATCGCCCTGCTCGATGCAGGCCTGTCCCCACCAGCGCCGACATGCGGCCAGCGCAGCCCGATCGGCCAGGGCTTGCGCCGCCGTCAGCGTCCACTGGCAGCCCTCTCGCACATCGGTGAAGCGGCCCAACGCCAGACTGGCAGCCCGCATACTGACGGCGTAATCCAGCACGGTCTGCCACATGGCCTGATCATGCGCCAGCTGCATGCCCGTCCGCACGTTGATCCACTCGTCGTCCAGCGCGGCGTAATCGTGCTGGTGCGTCTGGACATAGTTCACGTAGTATTGCGCCAGCCGGGTCTGGGTCACGGCCATCACCGCCGCCGCATCAATGACTTCGGTGCTGTGCTCCAATTTTTCGGCCACGTACTGCCGCAAGACCGGATGCATGTCGAAGCGGCCGGCCGTGCTGCGACGCAGCAGGGATTTGTCCAGCAGGGTGAACAGCAAGGACAGCGGCGCCCCGGCGACCTTTTCGGCCGCTTCGCGCCGAAAACCGCCCTGAAACACGGCCAGGCGCTTGAAGGCGAATTGTTCTTCAGTTGACAACAAGTTCCACGAATATTCAAAAGCCGCGCGCAGGCTGCGCTGCCGCTCGGGGCGATCGGCCTCGGTGGTGGCCAGCAGATCGAGGTTGTGTTCGATCTGCTGCGCGATGTCGCGACACGACAGCACCCGCACCCAGGCTGCTGCCAGTTCGATGCCCAACGGCGTGCCGCCGACCAGCTGACAGATGCGCACCACGGGCGCGCGCTCGGCCTCAAACGAGAAATGCGGCGCCACGCGGCGCGTGGTCTGCAGGAACAGCTGCACGGCGCTGCACGCCTCGGCGCGCGGATCGTCGGCGTCGGCCGGATACTCCAGCCCGTCCAACTCAAACATCCATTCCCACTGCAGATGCAGCCGCTCGCGCGAAGTGACCAACAGTTTGACGCGCGGCGCAGCCATCAGGATTTCGCCCAGCACATCCACGCCGTCCAACAGATGCTCGCTGTTGTCCACGACGAGCAGCAGCTGCTTTTCGCGCAGATAGTCGATGAGCTGGACGCGCGGATCGCCGGGCGCGTGGAAGATCACCCCCAGTGACTGCGCGATGGCGGCCACGATCTGCTGCGGCGAATTGAGCGGAGCCAGCGCCACCCAGAAGACGCCGTCGGCAAAATCAGCCAGACGGGCCTCGGCCGCCTGTAAAGCCAATCGGGTTTTGCCGATGCCGCCCGGGCCGGCGATGGTGAGCAAACGGCAGTCCGGCTCGTCGCGCAGCCGACGGG
>CAZKBQ010000057.1:0-29670 GCA_964550855.1 uncultured Anaerolineae bacterium | reverse complement strand
ATCTTGATATCCTGCGGCTTGATCTCGATCTCGTCGCCCTCGCCCAGTTCCGGCCACACTTCCACCAGCGCAAACGAGGTGTGCCGCCGGTGCGCGGCGTCGAACGGCGACAGCCGCACCAGCCGGTGCACGCCGCGCTCTGAGCGCAAATAGCCATAGGCCGAGTCGCCGGCGATAGTGACGGTGGCGTTCTTGATGCCGCCCTCGTCGCCCTCCAGCTGATCGACCACTTCGGCCTTATAGCCGCGTTCTTCGGCCCAGCGCAGATACATGCGCAGCAGCATGCCAGTCCAGTCGGCCGCGTCCACCCCGCCCGCCCCCGCGTGCAGCGCGATGAGGGCATTGCCGCGATCGTGCGGACCGGCCAGCATCAGCTGCAGCTCGCGGCGATCCAGTTCCGATTGGATTGTGCTGGCCTCCGCGGCCAGATCGGCCTGCATCGACTCATCGCCGAGTTCGGCCAGTTCCTGCGCATCGCGGGCGCGTTGAGCCAGCGCCTGCCAGCCGTCCACCAGACCGCGCAGATCATTCAGTTCCCGCATGACTTGTTGTGACGCGAGGGGGTCGTTCCAGAAATCGGGCCGGCTGGCGCGCTGCTCCAGCTCGCCGATATGCGCGCTTTTGCCCGCGATGTCAAAGACGCTCCATCAGCCGGGCGATCTTGACATTCAATTCATTGAGGTGGGCTTTGAGATCATCCATGATGAGTGATGAGCAGCGAAGCTTATGGCTCCGCCACTGCTTCCTTTGCTTGAGAATCTTCGGCCGGATCCGGCTCAAACAGTCCGTCGATGAATGCGTCGGGGTCAAAGGGCGCGATGTCGGTCATTTTCTCGCCCGTGCCGATAAAACGAATGGGCAGTTCCAGATCGTGCGAGACGGCAAAGACCATGCCGCCCTTGGCGGTGCCGTCGAGCTTGGTGATGATGATGCCGGTAACCTCGACGGCGTCCTTGAATTGCCGGGCCTGCGACAGTGCGTTCTGGCCGGTGGTGCCATCCAGCACCAGCCACGTCTCGTGCGGCGCGCCGGGCCGCGCCTTGGCCGCCACGTTGCGCACCTTCTTCAACTCCTGCATCAGGTTGAACTTGGTGTGCAGCCGCCCGGCCGTGTCCACGATCAACACGTCGATGTGGCGCGACTCGGCTGCCTGGATCGCATCGAAGACGATCGCGCCGGGATCCGAGCCGGGCTGTCCGCCGATGACGGGCACGTCCGCCCGCTCGGCCCAGATGTCCAGCTGATCGCCTGCCGCCGCGCGAAAGGTATCGGCGGCGGCCAGCATCACCGAGCGACCCTGGGCCTTGAGCCACGCCGCCAGCTTGGCGATGCTGGTGGTCTTGCCTGAGCCGTTGGTGCCGACGATCAACACGACCCGCAGTTCATCGGCGTCCAGCAGATCGATCGGCGGCGGCGTTATCAACAACCCCCGCAGTTCTTCCTTGAGGATCACGCGCAGCCGATCGGTTTTGGTGACGCCCTCTTTGCGCACCCGTTCGCGCGCGCGACCCAGCACTTCCAGCGTCGTGTTGACACCCACGTCGGCCTGGATGAGCAGTGCTTCCAGATCATCCCACAAATCCGGTGTGATCTCGGTGGCGCCCAGCAGCGTCGCCATGCGGCCAAAGGTGGCCTGGCGCGTGCGAGTAAGCGCGTCGCGAAACGATTTGAGTCTTTCCAGCATGATGGTCTCCCGATTAAGCGCGAGGATTATACCTGATCGACCCGCGATCAGCAACGGTGCGCAACGCTGATGGCGCGCCATCGCTGTGATATAATCACGACATCCGGCGCCGGTTCGTGCGCACCCTGTCAGGTCTGTAATGCCCAGTTTATCCATCGTGATTCCGGCCTATAATGAAGCCGCCAATGTCGTCGCCGCCGTTGAAGAAATTTCCGAAGTCGCCCAAACTCTCGGCCTGGACTATGAGATCATTCTCGTCAACGACGGCAGCCGCGACGGCACCGGCGACGTGGCTCGCGCCGAATTGCTGCCGCGCATTCCCAATTTCAAGCTGGTGGAACACTTTCCCAATCGCGGCTACGGGGGCGCATTGAAGGCCGGGTTTGCCGCGGCCACCAAAGACCTGATCGCGTTTACGCCGGCCGATCGGCAGTTTGATTTCCGCGAAATCACGCGGCTGCTGGAGCGGCTGACGCCCGATGTGGCGCTGGTCAGCGGATGGCGTGTCAACCGCCAGGACAACCTGATCCGCCGGTTAAACGGGCGCGGCTGGAATACCGTGGTCATGCTGCTGTTCGGCCGCACGATTCACGACATCGATTGCGGCTTCAAAGTCTTTCGGCGCGATCTGCTCAATCACATCCACATCGAATCCGACGGCGCGATGATCGATACGGAGATGCTGGCCGAAGCCCGCGCGCGCGGCTTCAAGTTGAAGGACGTGCCGGTGACGCATCTGCCGCGCGTGGCCGGTCGTCCCACCGGCGCCAATCTCAAAGTGATCGTCCGCGCCTTCCGCGATCTGTTCAAATTCCGGCTGCGATTGTGGCGCGAGCTGCGTGAGGAACGCGAGGCCAGACGCAGATGACCGAGACCCTGACCCACCTCGACGAACACGGACGCGCGCACATGGTGGACGTGGGCGGCAAGGCCGACACGCACCGCGTCGCCGTGGCGCGCGGCGAAGTGCGGCTCAACGCAGCCACGCTCGATATGATCGTCAGCGGCGGTGTGCCCAAAGGCGATGTCTTTGCGGCGGCGCGGCTGGCCGGCATCATGGCCGCCAAGAAAACGAGCGAACTGATTCCGCTGTGCCATCCACTGGCGATCACGCACATCTCGATCGATCTTCAAGCCCGATCGGCTGATCCGGCCATTGAGATTACGGCACGAGTCGAGACTACGGGCAAGACCGGTGTGGAGATGGAAGCGTTGACGGCCGTCAGCGTGGCCGCGCTCACCGTGTACGATATGATCAAGGCCGTGCAGCGCGACGCCCGCATCGACGCCATCCGCCTGGTCGAGAAGCACGGCGGCAAAAGCGGCGATATTGTGTTGGAAGCATGATCGTTCAAGTCAAGTTGTTCGCTACTCTCAAGGATCGCGCGGGGGTGGGGCAGATCAGCGTGGAGCTGCCCGACGGCGCCACCGTCGGCACGCTGCTCGATCGGCTGGCGGCCGCGCAGCCCAAACTGGCCCCGTCGCTGCCGACGTGCCTGGTGGCCGTCAACCGCGAATTTGCCTTTGGGGCCGCGCCGATCCAATCGGGCGACGAAATTGCCCTGTTTCCGCCCGTCAGCGGAGGAGACATGTCGTATCCAGAAATTTGCCGCGTCGTCGATCATCAGATCGATCTGGACGAACTGCTCGCGTCGATCACGCTGCCGACCACCGGCGGCATCTGCACGTTTACGGGCACGGTGCGCGGCGTCAGCGAAGATCATGAAACGCGGCAGTTGTATTACGAAGCGTATGTGCCGATGGCCGAAGCCAAAATGAAGCAGATTGCGGGCGAGATTCGCGCGCGCTGGCCGCAGGTGCAGGGCGTGGCGTTGGTGCAGCGGGTGGGCCGGCTGGACGTGGGCCGCTTCACCACGCTGGTGGCCGTATCCGCGCCGCATCGCGATCAGGGCATCTTCGAGGCCGCGCGTTACGGCATCGATCGTCTCAAAGAGATCGTGCCGGTGTGGAAGAAAGAGATCGGTCCCGACGGCGAAGCGTGGGTGGAGGGCCATTATCACCCCACGCCGGCCGACGCCACGCCTTAGTATTATTCCTGATTAACCGAGGGAGACCATGACTGCTCGAAAGCGCGTCGTCATTACAGGGATGGGCACCGTCAACGCCACCGGCCTGACCGTGGAGGAATCGTGGGCCAACATCATCGCCGGTCACTCCGGCGTCGGCCCCATCACGCTGTTCGACTCGTCGCCGCTGCAGGTTCACATCGCGGCCGAACTGAAGAATTTTGATCCGGCCAAATACATGGACTTCCGCGAAGCGCGCCGGCGCGATCGCTTCATTCAAATGGCCGTGGCTGCCACGCGGGAAGCGATCGATCAATCGGGTCTGCCGATTGAAGCGAATTCGGAGCGCATCGGCTGCTTTTACGGCACGGCCGTGGGCGGACTGCGGACGTATTACGAATCGATTCTGGTCTTGCAGGAAGGCGGGCCGCGCCGCATGCCGCCTTTCTCCATTCCCAATACCATTTGCGACGGTGCGTCCAGCGCCATTTCCATCGACTGGGGCATTCACGGCCCCAACTGGTCGCCCGTGTCGGCTTGCGCAGCGGGCGCCGATGCCATCGGGCTGGCGTATCAGGCCATCCAGCTGGGGCAGGTCGATGCGGTGGTGGCCGGCGGCACCGAATCGCCGATCATGATTGTGGGCATGGCGGCCTTCGATCGGCTGGGTGCGATGAGCCACAACAACGATCACCCGCAGCAGGCCTGCCGCCCCTTCGACAAAGATCGCGACGGGCTGGTGATGGGTGAAGGCGCCGCGACGCTCATCATGGAAGACCTGGAGTTTGCGCGGGCGCGCGGCGCGCAGCCGCTGGCCGAAGTGGCGGGCTACGGCAGCACGTCTGACGCCTTCCACCTGACCGCGCCGGCCGAAAACGGCGTGGGCGCGGCGCGAGCCATGAAGACGGCGTTGAAGGACGCCGGCCTGCAACCGACGGACATCGACTGGATCAGCGCGCACGGCACCGCCACCGCGCTCAACGACAAGTACGAGAGCATCGCCATCAAGAGCGTCTTCGGCGAAGCCGCTTACCACATTCCGATCAGCGGCACCAAGGCGATGACCGGCCACGTGATGGGCGCCACCGGCGTGATCGAACTGGTCTTTGGCATCAAGGCCATGCAGACCGGCCTGATCCCGCCCACGATTAATCTATCGGCGCCCGAACTGCCCGACTGCGATCTGGACTACGTGCCCGGCACGGCGCGCGCTCACACCGTCAACACGTTTATGAGCAACGCCTTCGGTTTTGGCGGACACAATGCCGTGTTGATCCTGAAACGCTTTGTCGAGTGACCCGGCCCGCCGCCCACCAGCATCTACGATCATGTCTCTGCCCGATTTTCACCGCCCCGAACTCCTGACGCGCGCTCTGACGCACCGCTCGTACTTAAACGAGCATCCCGAAGCAGGCAGCAAAGACAACGAGCGCTTGGAACTGCTGGGCGATGCGGTGCTGGACTTCGTGGTGGCGTTGTGGCTGTATAAGCATTATCCCGAATGGACTGAGGGGCGGCTCACCTCCGTCCGATCGGCTTTGGTGCGCACCGAAAAGATCAGCGAGTTTGCCAACCAGCTGGCGCTGGGCGAGCAGCTGCGGCTGGGCAAAGGCGAAGCCGACAGCGGCGGCCGGGCGCGCCAGTCATTGCTGGCCGATGCGTTTGAGGCCGTGCTGGGCGCGCTGTATCTCGATCAGGGCCTGCGCGCCGTACAGCGCCTGCTGCACCCGCTGCTCAAATCCGAAGTGGCGCGCATTGTGGCCGCCCAGGCCGATCGGGATGCCAAAAGCCGGCTGCAGGAAATGGTCCAGGGCCGCTTCGGCGTCACGCCGCACTATCGCACGATTCACGCTACTGGGCCCGATCACGCCCGAGTGTTCACCGTGGAAGTCTATCTGGGTGACGAACCGATCGGGCGCGGCGACGGGCCCAGCAAACAGGCCGCTGCGCAGGCCGCCGCTGCCGCCGGCTTGCAGACCATTGCCGCCCGCGCTGGCACCCTTGACGTCGAACCTTCCAGCGGCGCCGGCCGCTGAATTTGCTTACAACAGGAACCGATCATGTGGCACACTTACTACACTCCCACCACCCTGCCCGAAGCGCTGCGGCTGCTTCAGGAGCACGCTGCCGAAGCGCGCGTGATCGCGGGCGGCACCGATCTGCTGATCGAACTCGAGCGCAAGATCAGGACGCCCCGCGTTTTGATCGACATTACGCACGTGCCCGAGCTCGATCGAATCCGGCTGGAGAATGGCGTGTTTCACCTGGGCCCGCTGGTGACGCACAATCAGGTGGTGGCGTCAGCACCGCTGGTGGAACACGCGTATCCACTGGCGCGGGCCTGCTGGGAGGTGGGCGCGCCACAGATCCGCAATCGCGGCACCATCGCGGGCAACCTCATCACCGCCTCGCCCGCCAACGACACCATCGCACCCCTGTGGGCGCTCAACGCCAGCGTCACGCTCACCTCGGCCGGGCGCGGTTCGCGCACCTTGCCATTCTACGAGTTTTACAAGGGCGTGCGCCGGACGGCCATGGAACCGGACGAGCTGCTGACCGATATTTCGTTCCCGGCCATGAACAGCGAAGAGCGCGGCACATTCATCAAGCTGGCGCTGCGCCGCGCCCAGGCCATCTCGGTGGTGAACTGCGCGGTGGTGCTGGAGCTGCACCGCGACGCCATTGTAAAAGCGCGCATCACTTATGGCGCGGTGGCGCCCACCATCGTGCGCGCGCCCGAAGTGGAAAAATACCTCGTCGGCAAATCGCTGACTGAAGCCGTGATTGAGCGCGCGGGTGAACTCGCCGTGAACGCCGCCCGCCCCATCGACGACGTGCGCGGCCCGGCCGAGTATCGCGTGGAGATGCTGCGCGTGACCACCATGCGGGCGCTGCGCCAGCTCCGCGATAATTCGGAGCGCGCCGATTATCCGACACAGCCTGCGCTGCTGTGGGGCAAAACCAACGGCCGCTTTCCGACGTGGGCCACGCCGCAAGTGCAGACGCACACCGCGGGCGGCGGAGAAACGATCGAGACGACGATCAACGGCCAACACTATTCGATCCGCGGCGCCAACGACAAAACTCTGCTGCGCATGCTGCGTGAGGACGCCGGGCTGATCGGCACCAAAGAAGGCTGCGCCGAGGGCGAGTGCGGCGCGTGCACGGTCTTCCTTGACGGCATCGCCGTAATGGCCTGCCTGGTGGCGGCGCCGCGCGCGCATGGAGCCAACATCGTAACCATCGAGGGGCTGGCGCACGACGGGCAGCTGCACCCCGTGCAGCAGTCCTTCGTCGATCACAACGCGGTGCAGTGCGGTTACTGCACCCCCGGCTTTATCATGGCGGGCGTCAGCCTGCTCGAAGAGAATGCGGCGCCCGACCACTATCAGGTTCAGCAGGCCATCAGCGGCAATCTCTGCCGCTGCACCGGCTACTACAACATCGTGGCCGCCATCCACGCCGCAGCCGAAAAAGCCGTGTCAACTGTGTAAATCTGTGTCGAACGTCGAGACGATTCCTCCCACAGGCTGGCGCATCTGGTGGCTGGCCGCTCGGCCGCGCACGCTGCCCGCCGCCATCGTGCCGGTGCTCGTGGGCAGCGCGGTCAGCGCGCGCGAGGGGCGCTTCAGCTGGCCGGTCTTCCTGGCCGCGCTGAGCGTGTCGCTGCTGCTGCAGATCGCCGCGAACTACGCCAACGATCTGTTCGATTTTCTGAAGGGCGCCGACCATCAACGCCAGGGGCCGCGGCGCGTGATGCAAAGCGGGCTGGTAACGCCGCGCCAGATGCGCGTGGCGCTGAGTCTGGTCATCGGCGCCGCCGCAATGATCGGCCTGTATCTCGTCGGCGTGGGGGGCTGGCCCATTGCGCTGATCGGTGTCCTGTCGATCCTGGGCGCAGTCGCTTACACCGCCGGGCCGTTTCCGCTGGCCTATCACAGCCTGGGCGATGCGGCCGCCTTCATCTTCTTCGGCCTGATCGCCGTCGCCGGCACCGCCTATCTGCACGCGGGCGCGGTGTCAACAACCGCCATCCTGGCCGCGCTGCCGGTCGCGCTGCTCGTCACGGCCATCATCGTCGTCAACAACCTGCGGGACATTGAGACCGATCGGCAGGCGCACAAACTCACGCTGGCGGTTAGAATTGGCGACGGACATACGCGCCTCGAATACAGCGTTTTGCTGTTGGGGGCATACCTGTTCCCGATCGGCTTGTCGATGCTGACGGGCGTTTTTCCGGGCTGGTGGTGGCTGCCGTTCATTACGCTGCCTCTGGCGCTCGATCTGGCGCGTACGGTGCGCGGCGGCCAGCGCGGCGCGGCGCTGAATCACACACTGGCGCGCACGGCGCAGCTGCATCTGTATTTTGGCGCGCTGCTGGCGGCGGCGCTGCTGCTCAGTTGAGGGCCAGGCCCATGCGAGCGAACTCGGTTCACGAAGTGGATGTCGTCACCGGCGCTTTTGGCTACAGCGGCAAATACATCGCGCGCCGGCTGTTGAACGACGGCCGGCTGGTGCGCACCCTCACCGGCCACCCTCAGCGACCCAGCCCATTCGATCGGCAGATCGACGCTTTTCCATTCAACTTCGATCGACCCGGCGAACTCGTCCGCAGCTTGCAGGGCGTGAGCACGTTGTACAACACCTACTGGGTGCGCTTCACGCACGGCGCCACAACGTTTGACCAGGCCGTCGAAAACACCCGCAGGCTGATTCGCGCCGCCGAAGAAGCGGGGGTGCGTCGTTTCGTCCACCTCAGCATCACCAATCCGCACATCACCAGCCCGCTGCCCTATTTTCGCGGCAAGGCGGAACTGGAGCAGGCGTTGATGAACTCCAGCCTGTCCTACGCCATCGTGCGCCCCACGGTGATCTTTGGCGACGAAGACATCCTCATCAACAACATCGCCTGGCTGCTGCGCAAGTCGCCGATCTTCGTCATCCCGGGTCGCGGCGACTATCGGCTGCAGCCCATCGCCGCCGACGATCTGGCCGAGATCGCCGTGAGCGCCGGTCGGGCCAAAGAGAACCAACTCATCGACGCCGTAGGGCCGGAAATCTTCACGTTCGAAACGCTGGTACGCACCATCGCCGCCAGAGTCAACAGCCGGGCCATCATCATTCACCTGCCGCCCAACCTCGCGCTGCGGCTGTCGCAGTTTATTGGCCGCTTCGTGCGCGACGTGGTGCTGACGAAAGATGAGCTGGACGGCCTGATGTCCAACCTGCTCGTCGTCGACGGCGCGCCCAGCGGCCGCACCCGCCTCAGCGATTGGCTCGTCGAGCACGCCGACAGCGTGGGGCAACGCTATGCGTCGGAGTTGGCGCGGCACTATCGGTAGCGGCTGAGGGCTTGATTCGCCGCTCGGGTTGGCTAGAGGGTGAGCGAGCGCAGCGCAGCCAGGGCCATGCTGAAGTCTTCAGGATAAGGCGCGGCGATTGACAACGGCTGATGCGTGATCGGATGCATACAGTCGATCGACAGCGCGTGCAAGGCGGTTCGCGCCAAAACCCCGATTGATTCACCCGGCCCGTACAGCTCATCCCCCAGCAGCGGATACCCCGCGTGGGCCAGATGCGCGCGGATTTGATGCGTGCGACCGGTCTCCGGCCGGGCTTCGATCAGGGCCGCGTCCGCGAAACGCTCCAGAACTCGAACGCACGTCACGGCCGACTTGCCGCCCGACAGATCGATCACGGTGCGGTGGCGGCGATCACCGTCGGGACGCAGTGGCCAATCGAGCGTGCGTTCCGTCCAATCGGGCCGACCTGAGACCAGGGCGTGATAGACCTTGCGCACGGTGTGCGCCTCAAACTGCGCGTTCAACGCGCGGTGAGCGTCGGCCGAGCGCGCCAGCAGCAGCACCCCGCTTGTCCCGCGATCCAGCCGGTGTACGATCCACAGCCGGCCGAAGTCCGGTTCCAGCAGACCGCGCACGTCCGGCGCAGCGCGATCGTAACCGTCGGGCAGCGTGGGCAGCCCGGCGGGCTTGTCAATGGCCAATAAGTAGTCGTCCTGATACAAAACGCGCATGACCGTGCCGGCGCGGCGGCCGGTTCACCCTCCGGTTGATTGACCGATCTGCGCCTACAGTATACAATCAGCCGCGACCTCGATCAACAGGAGCCTCACATGCCCAGACACGAACCGGTCAAATTCGCCGTCATCGGTGGCAGCGGCCTGTACGACATGGAACAACTGACGCACGTCAAGCATGTCGAAATCGCCACGCCCTTTGGCCCACCCAGCGATGCCATCGCGGTGGGCACGCTGGCCGGCCAGCGCGTCGCGTTTCTGCCGCGACACGGGCGCGGACACCGACTGACGCCTTCGGAGGTGAATTCGCGCGCCAATATCTGGGCGCTCAAATCGCTGGGGGTGGAGCAGATCCTGTCGGTGAGCGCCTGCGGCAGCCTGCGCGAAGAATTCGCGCCGCGCCACATCGTCATTCCCGATCAACTCTTCGACCGCACCCGCGGCCGCGCGGCATCCTTCTTTGGCAACGGGCTGGTGGGTCACATCGGTCTGGCCGAACCATTTTGCCCGGTGTTGAGCCGGCAGGTGTACGAAGCGGTGGCGCAAACGGGGGCCACGGTTCATCGGGGCGCGACACTGGTGACGATTGAAGGGCCGCGTTTCAGCACCAAGGCCGAGAGCAAGTTGTTCCGCCAGTGGGGGCTGGACATCATCGGCATGACGGCCATCCCCGAGGCCAACCTGGCGCGCGAAGCCGAGATCTGCTATGCGTGCATGGCGCACGTCACCGATTACGACGTGTGGCACGAAGAGCCGGTAACCGTGGCGATGGTGGTAGAGCGGCTGCTGGCCAACGTCGAAATCAGCAAACAGGCCATCGTCAACCTAGCGCCCACGCTGCGCGCCGAGCGTGATTGCGAATGCGCCAGCGCGCTGGCCAACGCCATCATCACTCAACGCGAGGCCATCCCTCGACGCGTCATCCGCGACCTTCAACCCATCGTCGGCAAATATCTGGGCGATGTGGCTCGCGCGTCCAAACGTCCCGGAAGACGCGCCGCAAAATCGGCCGGCCGGCGCTCGGCCAGGTGAAATGGTGAGCCGACCGATCAATCCGATCTCGCTCGAACACGCCCACGCCGATCACAAAGATGCCACCCTGCCGGTGGACTCCTCCACGGTCTGGTTCAACCGCTCGGGCAGCGCATGGCAAGAACGCATTCTGCTGCTGGCGGCCGCCGCCTTTACGTTGGGTGGACTGGCGCAGCTGGCATTGGTCAGCGCCCACAGCGCCTCAACCGTGCTGGGCGGCTACACCATCGAACCCGGGTGGTTGCTGATAGCCGGGGCAGCCTGGATCGGCACGTTTGGCGCGCTCCACATCACCCTTAGCCGGAACCACCGCGCGCGCGATCCGTTTTTGCTGCCCGTCATGGCGCTGCTCACCGGCTGGGGCCTGATCGAAATTGCGCGACTGGCGCCCGGCTTTCTGCCGCGGCAGGCAGCGTGGCTGGCGGCTGCGGCTGCCGCCATGTGGCTGGTGCTGCACGCTCCCGCCGACCTCAAATGGCTGCGTCGATACCGCTATACGTGGCTGTTCATCGGCCTCATCCTGTTGGCGCTTACTTTCATCATCGGCGTCAATCCACAGGGCGCGGGCCTGCCGCTGTGGCTGGGCGGCCTTCTGGGCGTGTTCTTTCAACCCTCGGAATTATTGAAGCTGGTCTTTGTGGTGTTTCTGGCTTCGTATCTGGCCGAGAAACGCGAAGTGGCCCGCAGCCTGGGCCTGCACGAGCGCGATCGCTATCTGACCCTGCCTTACCTGTCACCGCTGCTGGCCATGTGGGCCGTGGCGATGATGCTGCTCGTTGCGCAGCAAGACCTGGGCGCATCGCTGCTGCTGTATCTGACGTTTCTCGTCATGCTATATCTGGCCAGCGGTCAGGCGCGCTATCTGGCGGTTGGGGCGTTGCTACTGGCAGTGGCCGGGGTGGTTGGCTACCTGTTCGTCGGGCGGGTGCAGAGCCGCATCGACACGTGGCTGAATCCGTGGGCCGACGCAGCCGGGTCCTCGTACCAGGTCGTGCAGTCGCTTATCGCCGTCAACACAGGCGGCGTGTTGGGCACGGGCCTGGCGCAAGGTTACCCCGATGTAATCCTGCCGGCTGTGCATACCGATATGCCGCTGGCCGCCATCGGCGAGGAGTTCGGACTGGCCGGCACGCTGGCAGTGACAGCCTGTTTTGCCGTCTTGACGGCGCGCGGCCTGCGTTCGGCGCTGCTGGCGCGCGCCACCTTTGGCCGGCTGCTGGCCGCGGGCCTGTCTGCCCTGTTGGGACTGCAGGCCTTTATCATCATGGCGGGCAGCGTGGGCCTGGCGCCGTTGACCGGCGTCACGCTGCCATTTGTCAGTTACGGCGGCAGCTCGCTGCTGATTAGCAGTATCATGCTGGGCATGCTGCTGCACATTTCCACTGATCGCGAGTGAGATGTCCAGATCACTGCGCCACGTCACGACCGCACTCCTGGCGGCCTTTGCCGCACTGGCCGCGCTGCTGGGCTGGTGGTCATCGATCGGCCCGGAGCTGACCACACGGAACGACAATCCGCGCCGGATCTTTGCCGAGCAGCACATTCAGCGCGGGCCCATTGTCGATCGGGCCGACCGCGTCCTGGCCGAATCGACGCCGGTGTCGGGCACCTTTATTCGACGTTACCCGCTGACCGACACTGCGCCCGCCGTCGGCTACTATTCGATCAACTATGGTCTGGCCGGCCTCGAGGAGGCGTTTGATCGGACGCTAAGGGGAACCACTAACCCGATCGACCAGCTGCTCCACCGGCCGCAGATCGGGGCCGGCGTCCGCACCACGCTTGACGCGGCGCTCACTGCGCAGGTGGCCGCGCGCCTGACCGAGCCGGGCGCGGTGGTGGTGTTGTCCGTACCCGACGGGCAGGTGCTGGCGATGGCCAGCTTCCCCACCTACGATCCCAACACGTTGGATGCAGACTGGAAAACACTGTCCACCGCTCCGGCCGCGCCGCTGCTCAACCGCGCCACCCAGGGCCTGTATCAGCCGGGCGCGATCTTACAAACGGTGCTGCTGGCCGAAGCGCTGGAGCGCGGCGCGACGACGCTCACGCAGACACTGCCCGATCTGACCGCGCCCGTATCGGCGGGAGAACTGTCGCTGAAGTGCACCTATGTCACGCAGCCCGTCACCACCGTCGTCGATGCCTACACCAACGCCTGCCCGGCCTTCTTTGCCAACTACGGTCTGGCCCTGGGTGAGACCGAGCTGCTGTCCATTACGCAGAAATGGGGATTAACTGAGCCGGCGCCGCTTGAGATTCGCACGGTCGCCGCGCCGACGTTGACGGTGGCGCTGAGCACCACTGCCGCTCTGCAGGCGTATGCGGCCGGCCAGGGTGAGCTGACCGTCACGCCGCTGCATCTGGCGCGAATTGCGGTGGCCATCGGCAACGGCGGCAGCCTGCCCGCCGGCCGGCTGGTCAGCGAAGTGCAGCTGCCCGACGGGACCTGGTCGCCGACCCCGCCCATCGGCAGCGCGCAGCGTGTCATCAGTATATCTACTGCGAAAACGGTGCTGGCGGCCATGCACACACTCGACGGAGTGACCGGCCACGGCGGCGCAGCCTACAGCGGCCGAAAGAAACTGTCGTGGTTCATCGGCCTGGCGCCGGCCGATGCGCCCCGTTACGCCATCGTCGTGCTGCTGGAGAATCCACCGGGCAATCTGGCCGCACCCGCCGAAGCGCTGGGCCGCGCCATCCTGCAGGCGCTCCTCCCCTGATCGCGCGCTGCGTCGATCGGGCCACAATTGACCGCCCGCGCGTTCCCGCCTACAATACGTTGGTCGTTCAGATCGTTTGCACAGGCCCACCATGACCGATCAGACCTCCGACACGCGCCCTGACTCTCAGCCGACTGATCACGATCTCAACATCAACGCCAGCACCGTCAATGTGAGCGGCGATGTGGTGGGCGGCAACAAGTTTGAGGTCAAGCAGTATTTCTTCAACCTGCTCGGACGCGGCCCATATCACTCCACCCCGCAGCAACGCCGGGACATGCTGCAACTGGTTGAGAATCTATGGATCAGAGATGCGCTGGAGCAGTCGCTTCATCGCGCCGTAGTGCTGGAGCTGGGGCTGGAGCAACACCGCGAAGCGGTTGAGCGGCCGTTCAACCTGGCGTTACGCGCTTATCCTCAGCCGGATCGTCCGCTGCCCGAAGGGACCCGGATCATTCAGGTTCTCGACGAGGCCAACGGCACGCTGTTGATTCTGGGGGCGCCCGGCGCGGGCAAGACGACTATGCTGCTGGAGTTGACGCGCGACTTGCTGGCCCGCGCTCGAGCGGATGCCGGCCAGCGCATTCCGGTCGTCCTTCCGCTGGCATCGTGGGCGCAGAAGCAGAAACCTCTGGCGGAGTGGCTCGTCGATGAACTGGTGCTGGAGTACAAGGTTGGTCTGCGACTCGCCCGGGCCTGGGTGGAGGAAGACGCCTTGCTACTTCTGCTGGACGGCCTGGATGAAGTGAAGCCTGAAGCACGCGAGGCGTGCGTCGAAGCCATCAACGCCTTTCGGCTCAAGCAGGGCCTCACGCCCATTGTCGTGTGTAGCCGCAGCGCAGCCTACCACGTCCTGACTACTCGCTTGCAGCTGAACGCCGCCGTCCAGATTCAACCGCTGACCCCGGCCCAGGCCGAAGCGTATTTGCTGAGCGCCGGTGACGAACTGCGCGGCGCGCGCGAAGCCTTTGCGCGTGATGCCGCACTGCGCGAACTGGCCTCGACTCCGCTGATGTTGAGCATTCTGGCATTGGCGTATCGCGGCGTGCCGGCCGAAGACATCGCGGTATACAACAATCTGGAGCTACTCCGCCGGCATCTGTTCGATACGTACGTTCAGAACATGCTCGAACGCCGCACTGCACCTCACGCTTACGCTTCGCACGACACTGTGCGCTGGCTGAGCTGGCTGGCGCATGGCATGCTGGCGCACAACCTGAGTTTTTGTTTGATTGAGGAATTGCGTCCCAGTTGGCTGGCTTCGCCTTTCCAGCGTCGTCTGCATCATTTTGTCTTTGTCACTACTTTTGCACTGCTAACGGCCGCTCTGCTGGGCGGGTTCCTGGCCGGCCGGGTTGATCCCTCGCTCGTGCTATTCGGCTGG
Organism: uncultured Anaerolineae bacterium; assembly: GCA_964550855.1. Lineage (GTDB taxonomy): Bacteria > Chloroflexota > Anaerolineae > Fen-1058 > Fen-1058 > JAGOBP01. The sequence goes on along the minus strand of CAZKBQ010000057.1, from coordinate 14,783 downwards.
CTGGGTGGTGGCGGCCTCGGCGCACTAACGGGCGTCTATGCCGCCAACTCCTTCTCCCGCCACGAGATGGTGGAACGGCTCAAGTGGTCATGGCGAGGTGCGGCTGCCGGCGCGGTCAGCGGAACACTGTTCGGCCTGGTGATGGGCATATTCTGGATTTCGGTTATGCACGTCACCGAGTGGTTGGGGCAACAGATCGACTGGCCGCTGCACTGGGATCTATCAGACCCCTTCAAATGGCTGCCGGCGTCCGTCCTGATCGGGATCACGTGGTTCATGATAGCCGACGGCCTAAACACGGCCAGCGTGGAAACGCACACTCAAGTCGGCCAGGGTCTGCGCGATTCGGTCCGCAATGGCTTCATTGGCGCGCTGGTCGCCGGCGGCCCCATGCTCCTGATCTTGAGTTTGACCACGTTCAATCCGGCCGCGGTCATACTCTTCGCTGGAGAAGGCGGCCTGCTGTTCGGTTGGTCGGCGGTGTTCAATCACTACACGCTGCGCTTCATGTTGTGGCGGAGCGGCGCCCTCCCGTGGGATTACATCAAGTTCCTGAACAGCGCCGTCGATCTGATCCTGCTGCGCCGCGTGGGCGGCGGCTATCAATTCATCCACCGCTCGCTGCAGGAGTACTTCGCCGCGCTGGACGACGAGCAGATCGCGGCTTACACTCCTCCCGATTGATCCGCCGCGCCTACAATTCCACGTATTCCGTTCGCGAGATGCGTTCCAGATCCACGCCCAGCAGCGCCAGCAGTTCCGAAATCAGCGCCGCCTTCTTCTCGGCGTCGCGCGGCGACCAGGTGCGGCTCTTGATTTCCATGAACCAGCCGGGCATGGGCGGCGTGGTGATGTGATCAAGGTTTACGGCGAACTCCGTATCCTGATACACGATGTGGTAGCGCCGCCGCTCCTTGTCAACCTCACGCTCCTGGGCCGGGCGGAAATACTCGCGGTAGAAGCGCTGCGATCGATCGGCGCGGGCCGTGAAGCGCGATCGGGATAGCAGGATCGAGCGCTCGAATTCGCGTTCTTTTCCGGGCTGAGTAAACGTCAGCGAATAGCGCACTTCGGTCACCGCGCCGGCCCGATCGAGGATCTCATCCTCGCGGTAACGAATGCGGCTGGAGCCAGGATCGGCAAACAGGAAGTAAGTGTCGTACTGGCGCCGCACTGACGAGCGCTCCACCCGGAGGGGCGGCTGCCGCAGTATCCGTTCGATCTCGGCGGCGTCGTCCACCGCCACCTTCACCTGAACCTCGTACGACTCCTCCTGTGCCAGCCCGCCAATGGCGATGAGCTTGTCCAGCACGTTGCCCTCGCGCGCCAGCAGGAAGGCGTCAATCCGGCCCGCGACCGCCTGGGCCTCGGCCATGACGCGCGGCGCATCCACCGTCAGCAGGGCGCGATCGCGCATCAGCGGCCGACCGTTGCACCACACGTCGCGCACGTCGGTGCTCTTGCACGCATACACGATCTGCGAATAAACCGCCTCAGGATCGCGCGCAAAGCGCGGCGTGTTGTGCAGGCCGGTCAAATCCAGCACAATCACATCGGCCCGCTTGCCGGTTTCCAGCGAACCGGTCAAATGATCCAGATGCACGGCGCGCGCGCCGCCCAGCGTCGCCATCTTCAGCGTCTCGCGGGCCGGCACCGCCAGCGGATCTCGTGAGAACCCCTTAGCAATAAACGTCGCCAGCCGCATCTCCTCAAACATATCCAAATCGTTGTTGCTGGCCGTGCCATCGGTGCCCAGCCCCAGCTTGACGCCCGCCTCCAGCATCTCCGCCGTCGGCGCTACGCCGCTGGCCAGCTTCAGATTGCTGCTGGGGTTGTGGGCGACGCCGGCGCCGGCCCGCTGCAGCGCGCGAATCTCGCCGGAATCAACGTGGACACAGTGCGCGGCGATCAGCTGCGTGTCCAGCAGGCCGTGCTTCTTGATCCACGGCACCACCGGCATGCCGTGCTGCTTGCGGCTGTCATCCACTTCCAGCGTCGTTTCAGACACGTGCGTGTGCAGGGGCACGTTGTATTCCGTCGCCAGCGTCACGCAGGCGTCCAGCACTTCGGACGGGCAGGTATAGTGCGCGTGTGGCCCCACCGCCGGCACGATGAGCGGGTGCCCCTTCCACTTCTCGATAAACAGCCGGCAGGCCTCAATGGCGTCTTCCCATGACGGCGCATCGGGCGAGGGAAACTTGAGCACGGTCTGCGCCAGCACGGCGCGCAGCCCGGCCTCGGCGGTGGCCTGGGCGATGGCATCCTCGAAGTAATACATATCCGCAAAAGTTGTCACACCCGATCGGATCATCTCTGCGCAGCCCAGCAGTGTGCCCAGCCGCACGAAATCGGGCGTCACAAACTCGCGCTCCACCGGCATCATGTAGCCCATCAGCCACACATCCAGCCGCAGATCATCGGCCAGGCCGCGCAGCAGCGTCATGGGCACGTGCGTGTGCGCGTTGATCAGGCCGGGTAGAATGGCGCAGCCGTGGCAGTCGATCACCGCGTCGGCCGTGTGGGCGCGCAACACATCATCGGAGCCGCCGATGGCCGCGATGCTGTCGCCTTTGATCGCCAGCGCCCCATCGGGGATCAACGTAAACGCTTCGTCCATCGCCACCAGCGTGCCGTGCGCCAAAATCGTATCAACGTGCATTCGATCACTCCCGTAAAAAGTTCTGGGGATTATATCATGTGCCTCGCCGCATGCGATATAATCACGCCACGAGGCGGTGATATGCGAAGACGAACGGATCAGCGGAGTCCGGCTGCGCCGCAGCTGGCCGGCCTGCGCACAACCGATTGGCCTTACGCGACGATCGAGGATAACCTGGTTGTGACGCAGCTGGCCGCGACCGGCGTCAATCTGTCCGGCCAGACCGCGCAAAACCTTACCCTGGAACAAGTCTCGCTGACCGACGCCCGGCTGGAGCAGGCGCATCTGTCCAAAGCCCGCCTGGTGGATGTGCGCTTCAGCCGCTGCACGCTGACCGGCGTCGATTTCGAAAAAGCGCACCTGACGCGAGTGGAATTTAGAGCCTGTCAGCTGATCGGCGTAAAACTGCCCGACGCCCAGCTGGCCGATGTCGTGATGACAGAGTGTACGCTGGAGCTGGGCGTGTTCTGGTCGGCGCGCTGCCGCGCGGTGCGCTTTGAGCGGTGCCAGCTGAGGCAGGCCGGCTTTGAAGGAGCCGATCTGTCGGGCGCAGTCTTCCGTGACTGCGATCTGAGCGAAGCTGATTTTCGCCGCGCCCGCTTGAAGGGCGCCGATCTGCGCGGCTCAACTATCGCCGGCGCGCAGCTCCACCCTGCCGATGTGGCCGGCGTCATCATCGGCCCGCGGCAGGCCGCGGCGCTGGTCGGGCTGCTGGGTGCAGTGGTGCGTGAAGATGAAGCCGATTGGTGAGCAGAACGGCACAAAAAACACCCGAAGGGCCGTGAAGACCCTTCGGGTGCTGGCTTGAAGCGCCATCTCAAGCCGCAAATGGCAGGCGCTGTTTGCGGATATCGTCCTGCATGCGCAGCCGCGTGAACGCATCACGCTCGATCTGACGCACGCGCTCGCGACTCAGGTTGAGTTTCTGCGCGATGTCCTCCAGCGTGCGCGGACGATCGCCGTCCATGCCGTAGCGCATCCGCACGATCATCGCGTAGCGCGCGGGCAACTCTTCCAGCGCGCGCTCCATCGCCTCGCGCAGCAGGCGGCGCGCCACCAGATCATCCAGCGGGATGATGTCGCTGTCTTCGATCTGCGCCAGCGGCGAATCGTCGTCGTCTTCGCTCAGCGGCTCGTCCAGCGACGTCACCGGCACCGCCGCCGAGCGCATCGCCTGAACGTCCTCCGGCGCGACATCCAGCGATTCGGCCAGTTCCAGATCGTTGGGTGTGCGCCCCAGCGTTTGTTCCAGATCCTGCGAGACGCGATACATCTTGTGCAGGCGATCCTGCAGGTAGGCGGGCAGACGCACTGTGCGGCCCTGATTGGCTACCGCCCGGTTGATGGCCTGCCGCACCCACCACGTGGCGTATGTGGACAGCCGCAAGCCGCGGGCTGGTTCAAACCGATCGATGGCGCGCAACAAGCCGATGTTGCCTTCCTGGATCAAGTCCATCAACGGCAGGCCCAGATTCTGATAGCGTTTGGCAATGCTGATCACCAGGCGGGCATTGGCGCGTACCAGCTCTTCGCGGGCCTCCAGGCCTTCGTTCACCGCTGCCTGCAATTTGCGCCGCTCGGCGGCCGGCGTGGCCCGCCCCGATCGGTCCAACTTGTGCTGGGCGGTGCGGCCGCGCTTCACTGCCTGCGTGAGAGAACGTTCCCTGTCGGGAGGCAGCAACCGGTGTCGGGCCGATTCACGGAAGTAATGAGCGACCGTGTCAAATTCGCCCTCCAAGACCACCCCTTCGGCGGGAGGCGCTTCCTCATCATCCGACCAATCGGCATCATCTTCGAGCCCTTCCGCGTCACTCTGCTCAGCTTCATCAATCAGCCAGTTCTCGTCGGCCTGCTCCAATTCCAACTCCTCATCGTCGAGTTCGTCGCCCGCCAGGTCCATACTGCCCTCTGCGTCGCTAAGCGCGACCTCAACGCCCTCATCCAACTTCTCATAGTCGCGTTGGCTCTTCCGCTTTTTCATCTCGCCTCCAACTCTGTGCTATCATTAACTACAGCTAGTCAATCCAGCCCGTTCAACGTTACAAAGCGTGTTGCCCAATATTCGCCAACATCACGACAAAATCTATAATTAACTTATACAATAACTATTTATATTGCAGTATTCTAATTTATTATACACCCCGTGTCAAGAGGCAAGTGAGATTTCTCACACAACTTTAAGGAGGCAGCCGTGAGCGACTCAACTCCCCATCATACCGATGAGAAATCCGCCAACGATACGGTCTGGACCTATCGCGGATACCACCTGAAAGCGAGTGAATTCACCACGGCGATGGTGCACTTCTATCGGGGCGAAGTCAGCCGCGCCAACGTCTGGCGGCAGCGATTGGACAACACCACCAATTGGGCCGTCATCACGGCCGGCGCAGCCATTTCGTTTGCACTGGGCAACCCGACCGGGCATCATGGGGTGATTATTCTGAACACCCTGCTGGTCACACTGTTTCTGTTCATCGAAGCGCGCCGCTACCGATACTACGAACTGTTCGCCGCGCGCATCCGCCTGATGGAGACGGATTTCCTGGCGGCAATGTTTGTGCCACCGTTTGGCCCGGCTGCCGATTGGGCGGAATCCATGGCCGAAAATCTGCTGCACCCGCACTTCAACATTTCCATGTGGGAGGCGGTGGGGCGGCGTTTCCGGCGCAATTACCTGTGGATTTACATCGTATTGGGCGTGGCATGGCTGTTGAAAAGCGCGCTCTTTCCAACGCCGGCCGCCAACCTCGAAGAGCTCATCGGGCGCGCCGCGCTGGGGCCCGTGCCGGGCAGCATCATGTTAACCATCGGCCTGCTGTTCAATCTGGCGCTGTTCATTCTGGGTCTGGCGACGGTGGGCCTGCAACAGGCCACCGGCGAAGTGCTGCCGCGCTACACCGATTCAACCATGGGGCAGACTCTCTCGGCCATCTTTGCGGGCGAAGGCAAACCCGCCGCGGCCGAAGACCAGCGGGCCTGGTTCCGAGCCGGCAGCAAGCGGCCGCAGCTGGTGGCGCTCATCATCGGCGGACAGAACACCCGTCAACTGGCCCAGGCCATCCTCACGGAACTGCGTCGGGGCGTAACACGCCTCGACGGCACGGGCATGTACACGGGGCAGCCCCACCCCATCTTGATGGTGGCGCTCACTGTGACGGAAGTCAGCCACCTGAAAGCCCTGGTTTATCAGCACGACAATCAGGCGTTTGTGATCGTGATGCCGGCGCGCGAAGTGCTGGGTCGCGGCTTCCAGCCGTTGCACGCCGAGCCCAAACCGGCGTGACCGGGCCAAGCCCGATCGGTCTTCCCGTCCGATCGGGCTTCAGATCGAACCAACGAAACGCCAACACAAAACCAACGAAACGCCAACAGCACTCCGCCCGGTTTTCGCTATACTAACAGGCAGGAGCGACCTTCACAAACCAGACTCTGAGCATCCTGGCGCCGGGACACACGCTCAGACGGATGCAGCCGGGAACGCGACTTATTTCACCTTATTGTCTGGCCGACGTCGGACATTGTTAACCGCGCGGCCGCCGCCTCACCCGCTGAAGCCACCTTGACCAGTGACGGCCCTCCTAACAGTGGTCTCCCTCGCGCCGTACACGCGAGGGAGATCGCGTTTTGCTGGTGTATAATCAAGCATCTGTTTTATTCAGGCTGCCGGTATGCCCATTCGACTACTCGCTGTTGACGACGAACCTGCCACTCTGCAAATGCTGCGCCTGACTGTACGACTTAAACGTCCCGACTGGGAATTTATGAGCGCCGACAGCGGCGAACAAGCGCTGGCGCTGGCCGCCAGCCATCAGATTGATGTGGTGTTGCTGGACGTGATGATGCCGGGGATGGACGGCTTCGAAGTGTGCCGTCGCCTGCGGGCCGACCCAAAGACCGCGCGCGTGCCCATCGTGATGTTTACGGCGCTGGATACCGCCGACCGCCGCGAGCGGGCCATGGCTATTGGTGCAACGGCCTTCTGGGTCAAACCGTTTATGCCGAATGATTTCCTGCCGGAACTGGAGCGGTTGGTGCAGGAGGCATGACACGCTTCAGGCAGTGAAGCAGCGTCGACGATCAGAAAACATGCGGCGCACTCGTTGTGAGTGCGCCGCAGGCATTTATCGGGCTTTGACCCTGGTCTTGCCTCGGGCTTTGGCTGTCGATTTGGCAGCCGGCGGCTTGGCCGTCGCCCGGCTCTTTTTGGCCGGCTGCTCATCGATCAATTTCAATTGCTCTGGCTCGCCTGCCGGGCCGTCCTCGCCGAAGTTGACACGTTCGGCGGGTTGAACCAGCCCGGTGACGACCTCGTTCTTCACCACGTGTTGCACACCATAGCCGCCGGTGGCGCGCCCCAGACTCTTGAACAATCGCCCCTTCACCAATTTTGATTTGCCGCGCGATGTGGTGATGAGCACGTCGTCCTTGAGGCCGACGATGGCGAGCCCGGCCACCGCGTCACCGCCGGCCACCTTGATGGCGATGACGCCCTGCCCCGCCCGTCCCTGCTTTGGATATTCGCTCAGCGCCGAACGTTTGCCCGCACCCTGCTCAGTGATGATGGCGACCTCCGCGTCCGCGCGCACGACATCGGCAGCGATGACCAGGTCTTCACCCACCAATCGGATGCCGGCCACGCCGCCGGCGTTGAAGCCCATCGGGCGCACTTCTTCTTCACTGAAGCGGATGGACTGACCGCGGGCCGTGACCAGCATCACCTCGCCTTCGCCGCGGGTGACGCGCGCCGACACAATCACATCGTCGTCGGCCACGTTCATCACGCTGAAGGTGCCGAAGGCCTTGGCCACATCGGCCAGCAGCACACGCTTGACCACGCCCAGCCGCGTGGTCAAAAACAGGTAGCCGGGCAATTCCGGTTTGGCGATGGGCAGCGCCAGCAGCGCGACGATGCGTTGACCGGTGGGCACGCCCACTACATCGGCGGCGGGCATGGCCTGCTCGGACAGTTGATGCACGCCGATGACGCCGGCCTGGCCCAACTCGGTAATAGCCACCAGATTGTCGCGCATGTCGGCATGAACGAGCGCGGTGGGCGCTTTGTCTTCGCTCAACACCAACTCTTCACCCAGCCGCGCCAGCGTGCCGTCTTCGTACGCCGCCACCCACGCTTCGCCGCTCTCGATGAGATCGTGGGCGGTGACGACTTCACCCTTCCCGATCTGCGATTCGACGATCTGGGTGCGGCGCGCGTCGCCGAATTTCTCTTTGAGCTGCTGCATTTCCGATCGGATGACGCCGAGGATCTTTTTCTCGTCCTTCAGCAAATCCTCAAGGTACTTGATGAGCGCCTTCTTCTCCTTGTATTCCGCCTCCAATTTTTCACGCTCCAGCCTGGCCAGCCGCCGTAAGGGCATATCCAGAATCGCGGTGGCCTGGGCTTCGCTCAATTTGAAGCGCTTCATCAGGCCCTGCCGCGCGTCGTCGGCGTCGGCGCTGCGGCGAATGAGGCGGATCACTTCGTCGAGGTTGGCCAGCGCCTTGAGCAGACCTTCCAGAATGTGCGCACGCTCTTTGGCCCGCGCCAGATCGAATTCGCTGCGCCGCCGCACGATGACCTGCCGATGTTCCACAAAGATCTGCAGCATGCGCTTCAGCGGCAGCAGGCGCGGCTCGCCGTCCACCAGCGCCAGGTTGATGATGCCGAAGGTCGATTGCATGGGCGTGTGCTTGAACAGCTGACCCAACACCGCCTTGGGGTCTTCGACCGTGCGGCTGAGTTCGATGATGATGCGCAGACCCGATCGGTCACTCTCGTCCCGCAGATCCGTGATGCCCTCAATCTTACCGTCGCGCACCAGGTCGGCGATGCGCTCGATTAAGCTGCTCTTGTTCACCTGATACGGCAGTTCAGTGACGACGATGCGGCTCTTGCCGCGCTCGGCTTCTTCAATGAAGGCTTTGGCCTGAATGACCACGCGCCCGCGCCCGGTGGCGTAGGCGGCGCGGATGGCGTCGCCGCCCTCCACTGCCTCGTTGTAGCGAAACATCACGCCGCCGGTGGGAAAATCCGGGCCTTTGATGTGATTCATCAGATCGTCCACGCTGACCCGATCGATCTTATCCCACCGCCCGATGAGATACGCGATGGCGTCGCACACCTCGCCCAGGTTGTGCGGCGGAATGTTGGTGGCCATGCCCACGGCAATGCCGGCCGCGCCGTTGACCAGCAGGTTGGGCACGGCGCTGGGCAGCACCAGCGGCTCTTTCAGCGTGCCGTCGAAGTTGTCGCCGAAGTCAACGGTGTTCTTTTCGATGTCGGCCAGCAGGCTGGCGGACAGCGGCGCGAGGCGCGCCTCCGTGTAGCGCATGGCGGCCGGCGCGTCGCCGTCCACCGAACCGAAGTTGCCCTGTCCGTCCACCAACAAACAGCGCATGGAGAAGTCCTGCGCCATGCGCGCCATGGCATCGTAAACGGCCATGTCGCCGTGCGGATGGTACTTGCCCAGCACCTCGCCCACGATACGCGCCGATTTCTTGTAGGCCGAGTTGGGCTGCAGGCCCATGTCGTGCATGGCGTACAGAATGCGACGATGGACGGGCTTCAGGCCGTCGCGCGCGTCGGGCAGCGCCCGCGCCACGATGACGCTCATGGCATACGACAGATAGGCCTGCTGCATCTCATGATCGATGTCGATGGCGCGCACCAGCCCGAAGGGGGTCACTTCGCCGTGAGGCACGATCGGGTTGGCGCTGTCCGCCGGATTAGTCGCGTTAGGTCGCTTGCGTCGAGCCATGAATGGATCCTATCGAACAAGTTTTCGCCGGGCTGCATCTTAATCGAGCCGGGGCGAGTTGTCAACAGGGCAACGGCTAAGCGGAGGGATGAAGCCATGCCAGCGATTGAAATCGCGCCTGTGGAACCGCAGGCTGACCGTCCACCCTTCACAGGCTCAGGGCAGGCTCTCCGTGGACGGGAATTCGTGTCGGCGCAGGCCGACGAACGGCGGCACGCCCACCAGACGCGAATTCATTCACCGAAAAGTTGAAGAATTCCGGGGCCTGTGGTAAACTACCGTTCACGCCCCCGTAGCTCAGCGGATAGAGCACCGGCCTCCGGAGCCGGTGGCGTGAGTTCGATTCTCACCGGGGGTACACCACAACGCGAGTCAGCCACTCGCGTTTTTGGTTTGTCAGATCGTCGTCGGGCGTGAGCCGCTGCGCCGCACACCATAGACAAAGGTGACGACGAGTCCCCACACAATGGAGCGCGGGCCGGTTAGTTTCAGCACATCTTCAATGAAACGTTGCACGCTTCCACGAAATGGGGCATCGGCGACCAACAGGGCAAGAAAGGCGATCAACATCAAGGCGCTGATGATCTTCCCCAGATGCGGGCCGAGGCGGCGCAGCAGCAGATCGACCAGCGCGTAGCCCAGCACGCCGACCAGCAGCACCGCCGAAAAAGATATATCGTGCAGCGCATAATACAGAATGGCCGCCCACATCAGCACCAGCGGGTGCAGGACTGCACGCACAACAGTTGCCATGGACGCTCCTCAACACGATCCGGCTGGCGCAGCACCGCAGCCTTACTGTACACGTTTTGCCGCCGCCTGTAAATACGCAAAAACACTTATTTTTCCGGCGGGCCGCCCCGCCAGGTTTGCCCGTGATTGGAAACGCCGCTTCTAGCCGAACTGCCGCCGCCCGCCCGCCGCTGGCCGCGCAGGCTGCCGCCAAGCTGGCCGCCGATGTGCTGGGGCGCGGCCTGCAATTCGCGCTGGCCTATCTGTCGCAGCGCGCGCTGGGCGCCGGGGTGTACGGCGCGGTGACGCTGGCGCTGGCGGTGGGCTTTGTGCTGAGCGCGCTGACCGACTTCGGCGTGCCCGTCATCGTCACGCGCGAGGTGGCGCGGCATCCGGAGCGCGCGCCGCGAGTGGCCGCGACCGGTCTGGCGATCAAAGCCGCGCTGTCACTGGCGGCACTGCTGCCGCTGGCGCTGGTGGCCCTCTCCCGATCGATTGATCTGCGCCTCCCCACTCTGCTCCTCGCCGCGGCGCTGCTGCTCAGCTCAGTGGTTGACTACTATGGCTACGTGCTGCGCGGCCTGCAGCGCGTCGATCTGGAAGCGCGGCTGATGTTGGCCGAGCGCGTGACGCTGTTCGGGTTGGGCGCGCTGGCCCTGATGGCCGGGACGGGTCTGCCGGGCCTGGCGCTGGCTTATCTGACGACGAGCGCGGCCTTTGCCGCCATCGGTCACGGCGTGCTGCGCCGACAATGGGGGCCGCGCGCCGCCGAGGCCGGGACGCCGACGGCCCGCGCCCTGCTGCGCGAGGCTGCGCCATTGGGTGCAGCCACCTTCGCGTCGATTGCGTACACGCGCACCGGCGTCTTCGTGCTCGACGCGCTGACCACGGCAGGCGCGGTGGGCGCGCTGGGTGTGGCGCAGCGCTTGACCGAACCCCTGGCGATCTTTCCGGCGGCGATTTTGGCGGCGGTGTTTCCAGCGCTGAGCGCGCGACAGGCCAGCGCGGGCTGGACGCAGACTCGTCGCCTGCGGGTGCGCACGATCGCGCTGCTGGCGACGGCGGGAGCCGGGCTGGCGGCAGCCGGTTGGCTGGGCGCGCCACTCCTCATCGACTGGTTGTATCAGGGCGAGTACGCGGCAGCAGGCGTGCCGGTGCAGATCTTGTCGCTGGCGCTGCTGCCGGCCTTTGTCAACTACGCCCTGACGCATTTCCTCATCGCGCAGGGACGCCAGCGGTTGAATCTGATCTTCAATCTCGGCGTGTTCGTATTGAATATCAGCCTGTGCCTGTTGCTGATCCCCCGTCTGGATGTGGCCGGCGCGGCGCTGGCTACATTGACGAGCGAGACGGTTTTGCTGATCTTGTGCGCGCTGGCACTGCGCGGCGATTGAGATTTGATGACCACCGATCAAGCCATTTCGACGAACGAGAACGGTCTGCGCCTGCAGACGTTGACGTTGATGGCGCTGGCGTTGATTTTGCCGTTTGAGTTGAAGACGCCGTTGATCACCGTTGGGCCGATTGTGATCACCAATGTGGAGGCAGTGCTCTATGTGACCATTGCCGCGTGGGGCTGGACTGTCGCACGGACACGGCGGATCGATTGGACGCCCGCGCACTGGGGAGCGGTGATGTGGGCGGCGGCGTTGATCATCACGGCGCTGGCCGCGCCGATCGAGCGCGATGCAGCGTTGAAGTTTGCGTTGAGAGGATTGGGCGGTGTGCTGCTATTTATGGCGGCTGCGTCGCTGCCAACGACCAGCCGCGCGGCGACGGAGCCGCATAGCCGCTTGGTGCTGATTGCGCTGGCGATGGGCGCCGGCGTTTCGGCCATGCTGGGCATTATCGAAGTGAGCGTCCCCAGCGCGTCCACCGTCTTGTCGATCTTCAAGACGGGGCCGTCGCTCATCGGTAACTTTTTGCGGGCCAGCGGATCGTTTCAATACGCCAACACGGCGGCGATGTACTGGGAGGCGGCGCTGCCGCCAGTGCTGGGGCTGGGCCTGTGGCAATGGCGGTGCACCCGGCAGCGGCGCTGGCTGGTTTTGTCCGGTGTGACGGCGATCACGCTGATGGAGGCGATGGTTTTGAGCGCCAGTCGCGCGGCTTTGCTGGCAGCGGCGCTGGGATTGGTCGCGTTGATCGTGATCGGGATCAAACTCGATCGGGGAGAAGGCCGATCGGGTTGGCCGAAAGCCGCCGCGCTTAGTCTATTGGCAATGAGCGTGCTGACGGGCAGTCAACTGATCATCAGTCCATGGCTCGCCCTTAGAGTCAAATCGGAAAATGATGCAGATTGGTATCGAGCGGTGTATGCGCCCGCGAATACGGCGCTGACGTTGACGGCGGGCGCGACGACGACGCAGACCGTGACGGTGACGAATACCGGCGTGCGCGCCTGGGAACCGGACGGCGATCAGCCTACGGCGCTCAGTTATCATTGGGCCGAAGTGTCGTCGGGACAAATCGTGGTGCAGGATGGCTGGCGCACGCCCCTGCCCCGATCGATTGCGCCCGGCGAAATGGTGACTCTGACGGCGCGCGTGCAGGCGCCGCTGCGACCGGGAGATTATCGGCTGCAATGGGATCTGGTGCAAGAGAATGTGATCTGGTTCAGCGGCAAGACAAATGTGACGGGTGATGTGTCGGTGACGGTGAAGGCCGGGCCGATCGATGTGCCACCCCCGCCGACGAGGGCGGCGCCCAATCTGCCGCCTCCGCCGGGCCGGTTGAAGTTGTGGCAGGCGGCCTGGCAATTATGGCAGACCTCGCCGTTGACCGGCATCGGGCCGGACAATTTCCGGCTGAGTTACGGGCCGCTGCTGGGCACGGCTTATTTTGACGACCGCGTCACCGCCAATAGTCTGTATCTGGAAATTTTGTCCACCATGGGGCTAATCGGTTTGGGCGCGTTGTGCGTATTGATCGGCGGACTGATGCTGACCGCGCGTCGCGCCTGGCGAATGGTGAGAAGCGAGCCGGAGAAAGCGACGGTGTGGGCGGGGCTGTTGGCCGGCATCGGCCTGTTTTTCGTCCACGGCGCGGTGGATGTATTCTGGGCTTACACGCCCACCTACGGCCTGTTCTGGTTGATGGCCGGCTTATGGACGGGTTTATGGCACAATTGATCGGCTTTGATGCGACGCCGCTGCAATTCCCGCAGCCGTCGGGCGTGGGTCATTACGCCCGACAGTTGCTGACCGCCCTCATCGCGCGCGATGACGGTCGCCGTTACGCGCCGCTGGCCAATCGCATTTTGAATGGACAGACGCCGGCAAGCGCGCTGCCGCAGATCGGCCGCCCGTTTCCCAATCGATCCATCTGGATGCAGACGATGCTGCCGCGCGCCGTGCGGGACAATCGATTGGATCTGTGCCACTTTACAAATTCACTGGCCCCGATCAATCTGCCCTGCCCCATGGTGATTACGTTTCACGATATGTCGTTATTCAGGCATCCGGGCTTGCATCCGCTGCGTGCGGTGCTGGCCGTGCGGCCGCTGCTGCCCATGCTGGCGCGCCGCGCTGATGCCATCATTACGGTCTCGATGGCGGCGCAGCGCGATGTGGTGAGCGATCTGCACATCAAGGCCGACAAGATTCACGTGGTCTATGAAGCCGCGGCGGTTCACTTCCAGCCGATCGGCGATCGCGGCGAATTGGCGCGGGTGCGCGCCAAATACAACCTGAGCATGCCTTTCGTGTTGTATGTGGGCACACTGGAACCGCGCAAGAATTTGACGCGGCTGGTGCGGGCGTTTGCCGAAGTGCGACGGCGTGTGCCAGACGCGCAGTTGATTCTGGTGGGACAGTTGGGCTGGAAGTATGAGGCGCTGCTGGCCGAGATCGAGCGGCTCGATCTGAAAGCGGGCGTGCGGCGGCTGGGCTATGTGCCCGAAGGCGATCTGGCGGCGCTGTATTCGCTGGCGACTGTCTTTGCGTTCCCATCGATCTACGAAGGGTTCGGTTTGCCCATCGTGGAGGCGATGGCCTGCGGGACGCCGGTGCTGACTTCCGATCGCTCGTCGCTGGCCGAGATCGCGCGCGGCGCAGCCCGGTTGATCGATCCTTTTGACACGGCGGCGATAGCCGAAGGACTGTACAGTTTGCTGATCGATGAGGCGCAGCGGTTGGAATTGCGGGCGGCGGGTTTGCGGCGGGCGGCAGAGTTTAGTTGGGCGCGGGCGGCGGCGGAGACGGCGGCGGTGTATGATAGAGTGTGTGCGAGAGAGGGTTGAGTTGAACTGATTTGGGCGGCGTGATTCTGGATTCCCGCTTGTGCGGGAATGACGACAGGCCGACGAGCGCGTGTATCCTCTCTGGCGTTCTGGATTCCCGCTTTCGCGGGAATGACGGGGGGCTCTGTGTCCTCCGTGCCCTCCGTGGTGAATCCCCAACGCTCTCCGGTCTTCTGGATTCCCGCTTGCGCGGGAATGACGGGAGGCCGACGAACGCGTGTATCCTCTCTGGCGTTCTGGATTCCCGCTTGCGCGGGAATGACGGGAGGCTCTGTGTCCTCCGTGCCCTCCGTGGTGAATCCCCGACGCTCTCCGGTCTTCTGGATTCCCGCTTGCGCGGGAATGACGGGAGGCCGACGAGCGCGTGTATCCTCTCTGGCGTTCTGGATTCCCGCTT
>CAZKBQ010000056.1:0-30396 GCA_964550855.1 uncultured Anaerolineae bacterium | reverse complement strand
CAGGCAGCCAACGCCAGCAGCCCGGCCAGCATAATCACTGCCAACCGGCCAGTCTTAACGCGTAATGGCGACAAATTAAACAAGGGGCCTCCCAACTTGCGGCGCTGCGCCAGCGGCATCCGGGTGCGGCGCGTTGAATGTTGAGTGTCAGTGGACGGGATGCCGGGTGTATTATACTAAGCCCATATCGAGAATGCAACCAACCCGGTACACATTTCCCCCGCCTGCTTGCGTGTTCCCCCCCGCCATGCTAGAATCGCGCCTACCTACAGGTCGACGCAACGCCGACCGCGTGACGGCGCAGGTTGGGCCGTCACTTTTTGTGGCTTTGAGCGGCCGCCTTGCTCACCCTGGCCGCCCAAGAAAGGACTGTGCATCCCGATGAGTAGTCTTTCATTCAGAAACAGCCCGCGGCGCAACTGGCTGATCTATGGTCTGATCGCCGCGCTGGTCATCATTGGCCTGCTGCTGCCGCCCATTTCATTGGCCGAGCGTGTGGGCCTGACCTGCGCGGGCCTTACGCTGAACGCACAGACGCCGGCGACCACCACGCCCGACGGGCTGACGCTGGCCCTGTCGGATCCGGCGCAGTCGCTGACCGTCAAGACGCAGAGCATCGAGCAGGCCGTCTTCGATGCCAGCCAGGCCGGCGATGAATTAAAAGCCGCTCGCGAGGCGCAGCCCGTCAACCTGCTCATGCGCAGCCCGCTCTATCGAATCGAGGCGTGCAATTCCGGCCCGGTGGCCGCCAGCCTGGCGATTAACCTGCCGGCCAATACGCAACCGAACGAAACCTTCGATCTTTACGCGTGGGACGGCCGCACGTGGTCGTGGCTGGGCGCGTATCTGGACACCACCAGCAACACCGTGTCGGCTCAGGTCGATCACCTGCCCAAGACAGTGGCGCTCTTTCAAACCACGTCGGTAGCCCCTTACGTGGCCGCGGAGATCGTGCCCGGTCAGACTATTCCGGCTGATGCCGTGCCGCTGCTCAATGAAGTGTATATTGCGGGTTGGTCCGTGTCCGACGATGGATCGATCCTGGCCGAAGCCGGCACCCTGCCCGACACCGGCACTGCCAAGCTCTTCCCGATCGTTCGTTCGATCGATCCCGCGCCGATCCGCACCGTGCTGGCCTCCGAGGAAGGCGTGAAAGCGCACCTCGCCGAGCTGACCAATCTGGCCGCGCGCAGTAGTTTTGCGGGCGTCGCCATCGATTATCGCGGCCTGCCGGTTGAGTATCGCGCCGACTTTACGCGCTTTGTGCAGCAGCTGGCGCAAAGCGTCCACGCGCAAAACAAGAAACTGGCGGTGGTGCTGCCGGCGCCGGCCATCGATGCCAACGGCGCGCCCGATACGGCCGGCTATGACTGGGTCGCCATCGGCGCGGCAGCCGACATCGTGCAGTCGGACTTTGGCAAGGACCCGGCCAACTATCTGCCGGGGCAGATCGCGCAGGCGCTGGCCGAATGGGCGCCCACGCAGGTGAGCCGTTACAAATTCCAGCCGTATGTGTCCATCGCCAGCCTTAATGCGCAGGCAGGTGCCGCGCCCAGCGAGGTGAGCTTTGCCGACGCGATCAAGCCGTTGGGCCAGCTGGCTCTATCGGGGCCGCTGAGTGTGACCGCCGGCACCAGCGTGACTTTGCAGCTGGATAATCCGCTGAAAGTCAGCGACTACAACTTCGATCCGACCACGCTGACCTATCGCTTCACGTTTGAAGATCAGGGCCAGCAGCATTCGGTCATGGTCAACACCGCGGCCAGCCTGGCGCAGCGGCTGGGTGTGTTGCTGCCGCAGCATCTGCGCGGCGTGGTAATCACCGGCCTGTCGGGCGATGTGCTGCCGCTGGCGTTGAACCAGGCCTTGACGGGTTATCGGCAGCAGGCGGTGCCGACCAATCTGTCGACGGCGCTGGACATGACCTGGGTGTTTAGCGCCAATGGCAAGGAAGTGACCAAGGCTACCCGCCCCATTACCGATACGACGCTGATCTGGACCGCGCCCGATGAGCCAGGCACTTACAACGTCATGGCGATGATCGGCACGCAGTCCAAGGGCAGCGGCACCATCGTGGTGAGCAGCCGCGTGACCGATACCATTACTGATACGACGGTGACCGCCGGGATAGCTGGATCGAGCACGATCACAACCACCGCCACGGTTGGTGCGCCGTGCCTCAGCGGCAAGTATGTGGCCGATGTGACCGTGCCGGATGGCACCAAGTTTAAGAACGGCGAGAAATTTACCAAGACCTGGAAACTCGTCAACGACGGTTCATGCAATTGGCCGGATGACACCGAGTTGGCCTATGTGTCCGGCACGAAGCTGGGCGACACGGCCAGTGTGAAAGTGGGCAAGGTGCTCAGCGGCACGCAGGTGGATGTGTCGGTTGAATTGACCGCGCCCGATCAGTATGGTAACTACACCGGCCTGTGGCAGCTCAAGAGCGCGCAGGGCAACTTTGGCCAGCAAGTGAGCGTGGTCATCGTGGCCGGCGATCCGCCCGCGGGCAGTAATGTACCCGCGGCCGCGCCCCCGCCGGTAACCGGCCCGATTGTGGGCGGCAGTTTTGAGATCGGCGGACACATCGCCGATTATCGCGGCGTGGACTTGATGAAACGCGCGGGCATGCGCTGGGTGAAGGTGCAGACCTTTGCCGGCGGCGACGCGGCCAGCATCATCAACGAGGCGCACGCGCAGGGCTTCAAGGTGCTGCTGGGCGTGCTGGGCGACAAGGGCAGCGTGATGAGCCCAAGCTATCAGGATGAGTACGCGCGCTCGGTGGCCAGCATGGCCGCGGCCGGGGCCGATGCGATCGAGGTGTGGAACGAACCCAACATCGATCGCGAGTGGCCGAACGGCCAGGTGAACGGCGGCAATTATACGCAATTGCTCGCCAAGGCCTACAACGCCATCAAAGCCGCCAATCCCGGCACGCTGGTGATTAGCGCGGCGCTGGCGCCCACCGGTTGGTGGGGGGCGGCGGGCTGTGGCCCGGACGGCTGCAACGACGATACCTTCCTGGCGCAGATGGCGGCGGCGGGGGCAGTCAACTACATGGACTGCGTGGGCGCGCACCACAACTCGGGGGCCACCTCGCCGTCGGCCACGACGGGCCATCCGGCCGATCAGAGCGGGCATTACAGCTGGTACTTCCTGCCAACGTTGAATCTGTATTACAACGCGTTTGGCGGCGCGCGCAAGGTGTGCTTCACCGAGTTCGGCTATCTCAGCCCGGAAGGCTTCCCGTCGCTGGAATCGACGGCCCCGGCGTTTGCGTGGGCCAAGAATGTGACCGTGGCGCAGCAGGCGGCCTGGCTGGCCGAGGCGGCGGCGATGTCGGCCAACAGCGGCAAGGTGCGCATGATGATCATCTGGAACGTGAACTTTACCAACTACGGCAGCGACCCCATGGCGGGCTATGCCATCATCCGGCCCAACGGCGGCTGCCCGGCCTGCGACGCGCTGGGCAACGTGGTCGGGTCAAGATAGATTCTGATTCGACGCGTGCAGCATGATGCTTAATCGATCGCGGGCCGGCCGTGTGAGCCTGTCGTCGATTAAGCATTGTGCTAGCTGAGTCCGTTCTCTGGAGAATTCATGAGGAAACAAAATCCCTCCCTGCTCAATCGCATTCCCCTGCCGGTGCTGGTGGGCGCGTGGCTGGTGCTGGTCATCATTGGCGCGATCCTGGTATTTGTGGTGCTGGTCAACCGCTCAGAGAGCGCCGGGCAGCCGGTGACGCAGGCGCCAACCGCTGCTCCGGTTCAGCCCTCGGCCACTGCCGCCCTGCCGCCGACGCAGGCCGCTCAGCCCGCGCCGGCTCAACCGGCACAACCTGCTCAACCGGCGCAGCCCGCCCAACCGCCGGCGACGGTCAATCCCGCCTTCGGGCCAGACGGCTTGTATCCCGAGCTGCCCTTCGGCTACGGCGTGCAGGTCAACGGCCTGGTGGGCGATCCGAACGTGTCGGTGGACCTGGCCGATCGCCTGCACGCGCGCTGGATCAAACAGCAGATGCAGTGGGGCGTATTCGAACACGATCAAGGCAACATCGACTGGAGCGGCTTTGATTCGATAATCAACGCCGCGCACGCGCGTGGTCTGCGCGTCATGCTCAGCATCGTCACGGCGCCGCAGTGGACACATCCCAACTTGCAGCCCAGCCTGCCGCCCGGCGAAAATGACCCGGATGCCATAGACGGGCCGCCCGACGACCCTCAGGCCTATGCCAACTTTGTCGGTCAGGTGGTCGATCGGTACAAGGGCAAGATTCAAGCCATCGAGGTCTGGAACGAGCAGAATCTCAGCCGCGAGTGGCGCACGACGCCGCAGCTGATCGACGCCGGGCAGTATATCCGGCTGCTGCAGGCCGCCTATCAGACCATCAAAGCGCGTGACCCCAACATCATCGTCATCAGCGGCGCGTTGTCGCCCACCGGCTTCGACGATCCGGCTTCGGCTATTGACGACTTCAAATACCTGCAACAGATGATCGACGCCGGGCTGCTCAACACCACCGATTGCGTGGGCGCGCACCACAACGGCTACAACATCGGGCCGAATGTGGGGGCGGCTGATGCGCCCAGCCTGCCCAAAGCCGCCACAGCCACGTTTAAAGGCCCGTTTGACGCGTCCAACGGCCCGCCGCACCATTCCTGGTTCTTCAAGGACACGCTGCAGGGCTACAACAGCATTCTGAAGGGCGCCAAGCCGCTGTGTGTCACCGAATTTGGCTGGGCGTCCAGCGAAGAGTACGGCGCGTATCCGCCGGGCTTTGAATTTGCCCAGGACAACACCGTGGCCGAGCAGGGTCAATACATCGTGGAGGCCTTCCGGCTGATGCAGGAGTGGGGATTTGTGAAGCTGGCCTTTTTGTGGAATCTGGATTATGGCAACAAGGGCAAAGGCCCCACCGATGATCCCGTGCCGTACAGCCTGATCAAGACCGATGGCACGCGGCGCGCTTCGTGGGATCCGGTGCGCCTGTACCTGAAGGAAGTCACCGGGGATTAGCCAGCCCCGATCGGCCTTGCACCCCCCGACCGGCCAGCTCTGCGCTGGCCGGTTCTTGTTCGCTGCATTGCCGCGCACTTACCCATCGGGTATAATCGTCGTCATGTTTACCAGTAGTTTCCTGTTATCCATCAGTTACCTGTTTCACCTTGTCGCCACCGTGGTGTGGATCGGCGGGCTGGTCACACTGGTCTTTCTGGTGCAGCCGCTGGCCGGGCGGCTGGTGGCGGACGCCCAAACGCGCGCCCGGCTGCTGGACGGGTTGCAGAAGCGCTTTCAGCCGCTGGCCAATCTCAGCCTGATCGTGCTGCTGTTGACGGGCATGGTGCAGCTCGTCAACAATCGCTTTTATAAGGGTTTCTTGCAATTCGACAACGTGTGGTCGCAGGTGATCCTGATCAAGCATCTGGGCGTCATCGGCATGATCGGGCTGGCCGCCTACCTGACGTTTTCGCTGCAGCCGGCCCTGCGACGGCTGGCGCTGCTGGCCGCCAACGGCGTGGATAACCCCGCCGAAGCAGCGCGGTTGCAGCGCCAGCAGACCCGGCTGACGCGGCTGAGCCTGATCTTGATGACGCTGATCCTGATCTGCACCGCCATTGCCAGCGCGCAGCCGTGACGCGCGCCGGACTCGCCATTCGTCCGCCTGCGACTTATCATGTTTGAACTCGTCTTCCTGGGCACGTCGGCTTCAGCGCCGTCCATCAAGCGTGGGCTGGCCTCGCAGATCGTGATGCACAACGAGCACCGCTTCATGATCGATTGCGGCGAGGGCACGCAGCGTCAGCTGTTGAAGAGCGGCCTGGGCTTCAAGCGGCTCGACAAGATTCTGCTGACCCACGGCCATCTGGATCACATCCTGGGGCTGGCCGGCCTGTTGAGCACGCTGATCCGCTGGGAGACGTTTGAGTCGCTCAGCGTGTACGGCGGGCGCAGCGCACTCGATCGGGTTGAAGATCTGATCTACAAGATCGTGCTGCGCGACGCGCCCGTCCCGATCGAAATCAGGTTTGTCGAAGTGAAACCGGGCAAACTGTTCGAGGATAAATCGTTTGAAGTGATCGCCTTTCCGGTCACCCATCGGGGCAGCGGCAACTTCGGCTACCTGTTCCGTGAGAAAGCCCATCGGCCGTTCCTGGCTGAAAAAGCCGAGGCGCTGGGCGTGCCGTTTGGGCCGGAGCGCAAATTGCTGGTCAACGGTCAGTCGATCAGGCTGGCAGACGGACGCATGATCGAGCCGGGCGAGGTGCTGGGCGAGGCCGTGCCGGGCGCGTCGCTGGCGGTGGTGGGCGACGCGGCGCGCACCGACAATTTGATTGAGCACGTGCGGGGCGCAGACACGCTGGTAATCGAATCGACGTATTTGCAGGAAGAGGCCGACATTGCGCAGGCGTACGGCCATTTGACGGCCACGCACGGCGCGCGGCTGGCACGTGACGCGGGCGTGCGGCAGTTGATTCTGACGCACATTTCGCGTCGCTACGGGGAAAAGGACGTACAGGCGGAAGCCCGCGCCATCTTCCCTGAAACACTGGTGGCCCGCGATCTGGATCACTATCGGATTGTGGCTGGCCGCCCGGCCGAGCGGGTGATGGCGCCGCGCGCGACGCCGCCCGAGCCGGTGAAGGAGGAGACGGATGTCTCTGCGTAAAGCAACGGTGCTGGAGATGGCGTCGGCAGCTTATGAGATGGACGCCGCCGTAAAGCGCGGTATTCTGCGCAAGGTGGACGGCCGCTGGACGATCATGGACGACGATCTGGATCAGTGGTTGAGCCATTTTGAAGAACAAGAGATCGTGCTGATCGCGGCGTCTCTGTCAGACGAGCGCCCGGTGGATCCGCGCACGTGCCGCACCTGCGGGCGCGAGTATTACGGGATGGAGTGTCCGCACTGCCGCGATGCCCGCATTCGGTTGCGAGGGCGATAGAGCGTCGCGCAGCCTGTACGACTACGCCTTAACCTCCACGCAAGATGTCACAGACGATTGATCTCATCCGCAGCCTGCCGATGTTCGCCACCCTGACTCCGACGCAGGTGGCCGCCTTTGCGCCGCGTTTTCGGGTGGATCACTTCGATCAGAACCGCGTGATTTTTCTGGAAGGTGATCCAGCCGATCGGTTGTGGCTGGTCCAATCGGGGCAGGTGAAAATCGTCAAATACAGCGCCGACGGACAGGAGAACCTGCTGGAAGTCATCATGCCGGGCGAGATGTTTGGCGGGGCCGGCATCCTGTTTCCCACGCACCCGGCCACGGCGGTAGCCATGTTCGACGCGACGGTGCTGAGCCTCGATCGGGAGGAATACTGCCAGATCATCCGGCAGTATCCTGATGTGGCGCTGCGCATCATCGGCATTCTGGGCGAGCGGCTGCGTGCGGCCATGCACATGCGCGCCCTGTCCACCGATCGGGTGGATACGCGCGTGGCGCACATCCTGCTGAAGCTGGCCGCCAAGACGGGCGAAGCGACCGAGCAGGGCATTCGCATCAACCTGCCACTGGCGCGGCAGGACATTGCCGACATGGCGGGCACGACCATTGAGACCGCCATCCGGATCATGAGCCGTTTTCGCAAAGAGGGGCTGGCGCTGACGGAGCCGGGCGGCTACATCGTGGTGACGGACGAGGCGCGACTGCGGCGCTTGAGCGAGGGCGCCGGCGAATAGCTGATCTGACACCCGGCGGTTCGCGCCCGAATGAACACCGTACGTACATGCCGGTGCAAGGATCAGCCCAAGTCGGCTTAAGCCGACTTCCATTGGCAGCCAGCGAATTCATTCGCTGGACGCAAACGTTAATCCATTCCCGCGCACATCAATCGTAATCTTCGTCCCCGCCGCTGGATTCTCATCCAGCAGATAATCGGCCAGCGGTTCACGCACGAATTTTTGTATGATCCGCCGCAGGGGCCGCGCACCCCATTCGGGATGATCGTTCTGACTCATCAGCCACACGCGCGCCGCTTCGGTGATCTCAATCGTCAGGCCGCGCTCGCCCGCCAACTTCGTTTCCTTCTTCAACAGCAAGTCCAAAATCTTGCGCACGGCTTCCGGCGAGAGCGCATTGAACATGATGATCTCGTCGAGGCGATTGAGAAACTCCGGGCGAAAGTGCTGCTTCACGGCCTCCATCACCAGGTCGTGCGCCTGATCTTCACCCAGCGATTGATCCACCAGATACGTCGCGCCGAGGTTGCTGGTCAGGATGATCACCGCGTCGCTGAACTTCGCCACGCGGCCTTGCCCGTCCGTCAGGCGACCTTCGTCCATCATCTGCAGCAGCACGTCGAGGATGCGCGGGTGCGCCTTCTCGCATTCGTCGAACAACACGATCGAGTAGGGCTGCTGCCGCACGCGCTCTGTCAGTTGTCCGCCGCCTTCAAAGCCCACGTAGCCCGGCGCGGAACCGATCAGGCGATTGAGCGAATCTTCCTGTTGATACTCGGTCATATCCAATGCGACAAGATTGTCCTCGCTGCCAAACATGAATTCGGCCAGCGCCTTGGCGAGTTCCGTTTTGCCCACGCCGGTCGGGCCGAGGAAGAGAAACGATCCGATCGGGCGTTTGGGATCTTTCAGGCCCACGCGCGCGGTCTTGACGGCGCGGCTCACCGCCAGCACGGCCTCATCCTGCCCGATGATGCGGCTCTTGATGAACTCCGCCATCTGCGCGTACTTCGTGCGTTCATCCTGACCCAACTTCGTCGCCGGAATACCCGTCATCTGGCTCAGCGCCAGCATCACATCGTCGGGGTCGATCGTCGCGTCGGGCTTGGCGTCGGGCTTGTAGGCCAACTCTTCCTGCGTGGACATGCGCACCAGCGCCGCCGAGCGATGCAGCAGCTTCACCGCCGCGCCGGGCAATGCCTCACTCGACAAGTATCGTCCGGCCATGACGGCCACGGTGCTGGGCGTGCCCGCCGCAATCGTCAGGCTGTACTCGCGCTCGAACTGCGGCTTCAAAACACCTAGAATTCCAGTGGTTTCTTCAACGGTCGCGTTGGGCACGCGCAGCACGTACACGCCGTTGAGCAACTTCAATGTTTCGTTGTATTCGCTCTCGGTCGCCGTCGCAATCACGATCGGGTCTTTGTCCAGAAACGCTTTCTGCACGATGTTCTTGATCTTGTCGGCGATGAATCGATCAAAGAACCGCGCGACGTTGGGCAGAAACAACGCGCCCCCAATCGCTTGTTTCACGCCCGAGCGGAGCGCCTCCACCGGATTGTCCAGCAGCGCCGATTCGGCGATCTCGATCAGCGCGGCGACGCCCTGCGGCCCCTTGCCTTCCGCGCTGAGCAGCGCCAGCGAGTACGCCAGTGATTTGCGCCCGCTGCCCACGTTACCGACGAGCAGCACGTGACGCTGGCCCGCTTGCGAGAGGACGCTGATCAACTCGCGCAGCAACGACTCACGAAAGAACATCGGGGTCAGCTCACCCGATCGGGCGTCGGCCACCCAATCGCGCGTGGTCATGCGTCGCGCAATCGATCGATCTTTCAAATACGGGCTTAATGCCTGCGGCGTGATGCCGCGCGCTTGCAGCAAACCCGCCGTGCTCACGCCCGCCGTCGCCAGCGACGAGAGCAAATGCTCCGTGCCGATCCACACTTCGTCGTTGGCCTGTGCGATGGTCAACGCATCGTCGATGGCCTTCAACAATTCATCGGACAGCTGCACCGCCGCGCCATTATCAAGCGTGAACGTAAAATCAGCCGGTCGGCCTTCGCGCATCTTCAGTTGATTGATCGCCGCCTGATCGACATCGCTCAATTTGAAGCCGCGTTCCTGCGCGATCTTGTCGAGCATGTGTCGCGCCGACGTGTCCGGCGTGCGAATCAAACCCAGCAGCACGATCTCCGGCATCAGCACGCGCTTGCCCACGGTGGTCATGATCTTGGCGGATTCGTTGAGAATCAGGGAGGTGTGTTTGGACAGCAGATTTGGATTGAGAGTGCCCATGTTAGTCCGATAGTGCGATAGTTCGTTGGTGGCATAGGGTAACACGAAAAGCGGGAAGCATCAACCGCGCTGCTTCGACGCGCCCGCACGGGCCATGACACCTGAAGCAAGGCAGAGTGGTGCGGGCGATCGGCGCTGCGCCCCTTCAGGCGCGAATTTTATTCGTCAGACACCGGATGATCTGCATCATACACTAATCTGATAATCCGGTATAATATTGTAGATGCAGATTGATTAAACCACGGAGATCACTGAGACCACGGAGAAAGTCCTTTTTTCT
The DNA here is from genome assembly GCA_964550855.1 of uncultured Anaerolineae bacterium. Lineage (GTDB taxonomy): Bacteria > Chloroflexota > Anaerolineae > Fen-1058 > Fen-1058 > JAGOBP01. Next base: position 20,137 of record CAZKBQ010000056.1, on the reverse strand, counting down.
CCGTGATCTCCGTGTCCTCCGTGGTCGGATTTACAGGAGCAGGGCATGATCTCAACCAAACAGGCGTCGTGGGCGGAGGTGGATGAGCAAGGCCGCTTGATTTTGCCGCCCGAACTGGCAAAGCAATACGGGTTGGTGCCCGGCGCGAAGGTGCGCGTGGACAACGCCGATAACGTCGTGCGCCTGCACCGTCCCATCTCGCAATTGACGCGCCTGTACGTAGAGCCGACCGATCACTGCAACCTGGATTGTGTCACGTGCTATCGCAACAACTGGAGCGAGACGCTGGGCCGCATGACAGACGCGACGTATCAACGCATCCTCGACGGCATACGCGAAGTCGATCCGCGCCCGACGATCTTCTTCGGTGGCATCGGCGAGCCGACGCTGCACACTCACCTGCCCGATTGGATCGCCCAGGCCAAAGGGATCGGCTGCCGCGTGGAAATGATCACCAACGGCACGCTGCTCGACGACAAGAAGTCGCGCCAGATCATCGAGGCCGGGCTTGATCTGTTGTGGGTGTCCATCGACGGCGCGACGCCCGAACACTTTGGCGATGTGCGCCTGGGCGCGGAACTGCCCAAAATCCTCGAAAATCTAAAGACGTTTCGGCGGCTGCGCGGCGGCGGTCACTTCCCCAAACCGGAGATTGGCGTGGCTTTTGTGGCGATGAAGCGCAACATCAACGATCTGCCGGAGGTGCTGCGCATGGCCCAGCGTCTCGGTGCGATGCACTTCAAGGTCAGCAACGTCCTGGCCATTGACGAGGAACTCAAAGGCGAGAGGCTGTACGAGAGTGCCGTCAACGACATCAGCTTCATGACCTCGCCGACGATGCCGCGTTTGAGCCTGCCCAAGATCCCCTTCACCGATGAAACGAAAGACGCGCTGGTCGAGGCGTTTCGCAGCGGCTATAACGTCAACTTTGCAGGCAGCAGTTTTGCGGGGGCGAACGACGTGTGCAACTTCATCGAGAGCGGCGCGCTGGCGATAGCGTGGAACGGCGCGGTCAGCCCCTGTCTGCCGCTGATGCACACCCACACGCACCTCATCAAGGGCCACTGGCGGATGTCGCGCGCGCATCATGTCGGCAACGTCAACCAGCGCGGCTTGCTCGAGCTGTGGAATGATCCGGAGTACGTGCGCTATCGCAACCACGTGCAGGGCTTTGAATTTGCGCCCTGCACCTTCTGTGGCGGCTGCGAGCTGCTGGACGGCAACGAGGAAGATTGCGTGGGCAACACCTTTCCGGCCTGCGGCGGCTGTCTGTGGGCGCAGGGGCTGGTGCAGTGCCCGTAACGGCGTCTGACACTGCGCGTCAAACGCTGCTGGCGCCGATCGCGACGTAGGAGGGGGCTCCCTCGGCCCGTTCACGCCCGCCTCCCCACGCGGGCGCTGGGAAATGCAGCAACCGATCCTTCGCAGTTGCTCCGATAAAACTGGTTATAATTGTGAGTATGAACGTACTTGATGTACTGCTCATCCTCACCGCGATCGTGCTGGGCGTGCAATTGTGGCGGACGCGCCAGGTTCAGCGCGCCCTGCAGGATCAGCTGGACGATTATGCCGCGCAGGCTACCGAGCTCGCCGGGCAGCTCCGTCAGATCGAGGCCCGCGCCGAAGCTCTGACGCAAGGCCCGCCGCACCCGCTCCTGGTCATCGACACCGACAGCGTGATCCGGTTTGTCAACGCCCGCGCGCGCGAGGCCTTGAACCAGACCCTCATCGGCCAGACCGTCATCGAAGCCACCCGCTCGCACGAGATCGACGCGGTGGTGCAAGCCGCGCTGAGCCGCCGCCAGATTGCCGAGCAGTCCGTGACGTGGAACATCCGCCCGTATCTGGTGCGCGCCGTGCCGATTGAATCGGGCGGCGCGGTGGTCGTGCTGGAGGATCAGACACAGCTGCACCGGCTGGAGCGCGTGCGGCGCGACTTCGTCGCCAACGTCTCGCATGAACTGCGCACGCCGCTGGCCTCCATTCGTCTCCTCATCGAAACGCTGCTGGCCGGCGCCAAAGACGACCCCGACGTCTCCGTCCGCATGTTGCATCAGGTCATCGGCGAAGTGGAAGCGTTGACGCAGCTGGCCCAGGAACTGCTCGATCTGTCAATGATCGAGGCCGGGCAGATGCCGATGCAGCTGGCGCAGGTTGAGATGCACGAGGTGATTGACGAGCAGCTGCGGCACTTTGCACCACAGGCGGAGCAGAAACAGATCACGCTCAGCAACGCCGCCCCGATCGGGTTGCGCGCCGAGATCGATCAGAAGTTGATCGGGCGGGTGCTGGGCAACCTCATCCACAACGCGCTGAAATTCACCCCGTCAGGTGGACAGATCACCATCGGCGCGGAAGCCGGCGCGGAGAAGATCACCGTCAGCGTGCGCGACACCGGTGTCGGCATTCCGCCCGAAGAACTGCCGCGCATCTTCGAGCGCTTCTATAAGGTCGATCAGGCGCGCGGCAAGAGCGGCACCGGGCTGGGTCTGGCCATCGCGCGGCACATCGTGGAGGCGCACGGCGGTAAAATCTGGGCAGAGAGCAAGCCGGGCCAGGGTGCGGTATTTTACTTTACGCTGCCGACAGCGCCATAAGGGGCCGCGTATGCAGGATATCGCACCGGGCATTCGATCTTTCACCGGTCTGATCATGGGGCGGGCTTATCTGCTCGAGGACGCCGACGGTCTGTCGTTGATCGACGCGGGCCTGGGATTGGCCGCCGACCGCATCATCGCGCAGCTGCGGCAGGCGGGCCGCCGTCCCGACGAGGTGAAGCGCATCCTCATCACACACGCGCATCCCGATCATGTGGGCGGCCTGAGACGCCTGAAGGCCTTGACCAGCGCGCAGGTCATCGCTTCGGCGTTGGAGGCACCTGTCATCGAAGGCAAACAGCCGATCGCGCGCCGCCCCGGAAGATCACGCCTGCCCGATATGATCTTTAAGCCAACGCCGGTCGATCGGGTGGTGGGTGATGGCGACACGATCGACGCACTGGGCGGACTGCGCGTGGTGTTCACGCCCGGTCACGCGCCGGGGCACATCGCCTTCTGGCAGCCTGATCGCAAAATCCTGTTTTGCGGGGATGTGCTGTTCAACCTGCCCAGCCTGCGCCTGCCGATTGCGCTACTGACGGTGGACATGGCCGAGAATATTCGCTCGATCAAGAAGATCGCTGAGCTCGACGCGGAGCAGGTGTGCTTCGGACACGGGCAGCCGCTAGTGCAGAACGCGGCCCGGCGCATCCGCGACTTTGCAGCGAAACTATAACCAGACTGCCCGCCATCGCCAGCACGCCGGCAATGGCAACAATCACCGCAAAACCTTCGCGCCGGGGTGTGCTCTCGCACATCCTGCTGAGTGCGTTCTGGCAATGCGATGGATTTCGACCTGTACCTGACACAAATCCGACAGAGCTAAACCTCTGCCTCAGCAAATATCGTTCATTATCTCCGCCGCTTCCTCCAACGACATCTTCTCGCCCTTCGTCCACGCCTGATCGAACGTGGCGCGATCGAGTTGCTCACGCGCCGCCGTCACCGCCTGATCCAGCAGCCGCTGCTCCGGCTGATCGAGCGGCCACTCCAGCGTCTTCGATAACGTCATCACCGCGCCCGCGATTTCGACGGCGCGTTCGTATCGACCGATCGCACCCAGCCAGCCGCCCAGCCCCGCCAGCGTGTGCAGCCAGCCGCGCTTATCGCCCAACTCGCGCCGCCGCTTGAGCGCGTCAAAGTAATAGCCGCGCGCCTCAGCGGCCTGACCCTGAATCAGCGCCACATTGCCCAGACAATTGATCGCCGCAGCGGTCAGGCGCAAGTCCTTCACCGTTTCCAGCTGCAACAACGCTGCTGCATAATACGCCCGCGCCGCCGCCCAATCTTCGCGTTGAAAGTCCACGTTCCCCAGATTGATCAAACTGATGACCATGCCGCGCGCATCGCCCAGTTCGCGACGCAGCGCCAGCGAGGCGGCGTAATACCCGCGCGCCGTCGCGTAATCGCCCAGATTACTGGCGATGATGCCCAGATTGTTCAACGTCGCGCCCTGCCCGCGCTTGTCGCCAAAGGCCTGCCGCACGGCCAGACTTTCTTCGTACAACTCCCGCGCCCGCTCGTAGTCGCCGTGTTCCACCGCGATGGCGCCCAGACTGTTCAACGTCACCGCCATGCCCAGCTGATCACCCGCCGCGCGCCGCAGCGCCAGACTTTCCGCGCACAGCGCTTCGGCCTCGGCCGCAAAGCCGCGCGCATACGCCACATAACCCAGACTGTTGAGCGCCGCCGACAAACCGCGCACCTCACCGCCTGCGCGATAGTGATTGATGGCCGCGCTCAGGTGCGAATACGCCGCGGTGAAATCGCCTTCAGCCGCTGCCACGCGCCCCAGCCCGCTCAGCGCCTCAGCAATGCCCAACTCGTCGTTCAGGTCGCGGTACAGTTGCAGGCTTTCCTCATACCACGCCCGCGCCGTCGATCGACCGTAATTCTCGGCCAGCACGCCCGCCGCGATCAACATCGCCGCGCGCCAGCGCTGTTGATCGACAGACAGCGGGGCCGCTGTTTTTCGCTGCGCGATTTCGACCCAGCGCTGTCCCTCGTTCCAGTGCCCGCGCACGTTCCAGTACCAGCCCAGCCGCGCGCACAACTGCCACAGCATATCCGGTTCGATCTGTTCGCTGGCCCACGTCAACGCCGCGCGCAAATTATCGTGATCGATCTCCAGCCGATCGAGCTGCGCCTGCTCCTGCGGCCCGCCCCACGCCCGATCGGCGATCTGCGCGACCGCGAGAAAGTGGCGGGCGTGATCGGCGCGCACCCGATCGAGCTGGCCTGCGTTCGAGAGTTGATCGCGCGCATAGTCGCGCATCATTTCCAGCAGGCTGTAGCGGCCAGCGGCGTATTTGATCAGGCTCTTGTCCACCAGCGATTGCAAGAGTTCTTCGGTTTGATCGATGTGCGCGATCGCCGTCAACGCTTCGACGTCGAAGCCGCCTGAGAAGACGCCGCACAGGTTGAAGAGTCGCTGCTCGTCCGGCGTGAGCAGGTGATACGACCAATCGATCGCGCCGCGCAAAGTCTGCTGACGCGGCGCTCGATCGCGCCACGCGCCTTGCAGCGACGGCAGATGCTGCGTCAATTGATCGAGCAGCTTCTCCGGCGACAGCCAGCGGATGCGGGCCGCCGCCATCTCGATCGCCAGCGGCAGCCCGTCGAGACGCGCGCAGATGCGGGCGATGGTGGCCGCATTGTGCTCGTCGATCTCGAAGCGCGGCTGCACGGCGCGGGCGCGCTGCTCAAACAACTCCAGCGCCGAATACATCTTCAGTTCTTCGCACGACAACGCCGCCTTCAAGTTGGGCGTCGTCAACGGCGGCACGGGAAAATCGTGTTCGCCGTAGAGCCGCAGCGTCTCGCGGCTGCTGACGATGATCTTCACTTGCGGCGCGGCCTGCAGCACCTGCGCCACTTCACCCGCCGCCGCCATCACCTGCTCGAAGTTGTCCAGCACCAGCAGGACCTGTTTGTCGCTTAAGTAAGTGTGCGTCACCTCTGCCAACGATCGATTGGCGGCTTCGGTCACGCCCAGCGCATCGGCCAGCGCGTTGACGACCAGCGCGGCTTCGTCGACGGCGGCCAGCGGCACAAAGCACGCGCCGTGCGCGAAGTCGTTTTGCAGTGCTTCGGCAATGGCCAGACTCAAGCGCGTTTTGCCCGCGCCCGGCGGCCCGCTGAGTGTGAGCAGACGCGCCTCGCGTCGCAACAGATCGCGGGCCGCGCTGATCTCCCACTCGCGCCCGATGATGGCGGTGGGCGAGGCCGGCACGCGATACACGCGCGGCGCGTCGGGCGCGGGAACCGATCGGGCGGCGGAGGCCGATCGGGTTGTGAATGAGTCCGCCGCTTGCCGTTCATGACGTGAGCGCGCAAACGTAATGAACGCAGCCTGATCGGACGAATCGATCTTCAGCGCCATCGACAACGCTTCGGCCAGTTGTTTGGACGGCGTCAGCGCGCCCGCTTCGATTTTGCGAATGGTGACGAGAGAGCAATGAGTGAGGTCGGCCAAATTTTGCTGCGTCAAATCCAGCGTTTTGCGGCGCTGTTTGAGCCACGGGCCAAAGGTTAGCGGTTCGTTCATAAGGTTATATCGCTTTTTGTATCGCCGACTGATCTACCCGGCGACGGGCGTTTCTGGCACAATGAGTGCGTTGAACGCAAGCATACCACAGGGGGGCACGACATGAAACTGGAACATATCGCGTTAGTGCAAGATTCGTTTGCCAGAGTTGAATCCAACGCGGCAGCGGCCGCCGATCGGTTTTATGCGCGGTTGTTTACGCTCGACCCAACACTGCGCTCGATGTTTCCGGCCGAGATGGCCGAACAAAAACACAAGTTGATGACGATGTTGAAGTTGGCGGTGAACAGCCTCAACCGATTGGATGATCTGGTCCCGGCGGTGCAGGCGTTGGGTGCGCGACACGACACCTACGGCGTGACGTTTGAGCAGTATGAGACGGTGGGCGCGGCGCTGCTGTGGATGCTGGAGCAAGAGTTGGGCGCGGCCTTTACGCCGGAAGTGAAGGCGGCGTGGACGGCGGTGTACAGCTTGCTGGCAAACACGATGAAGCAGGCGCAGGCCACCATTTCGGCCTAAAAATCGATCCACGAATTGGCGCGAATCAACGCGAATGAGTTTTAGTGAAGATTCGTGGAGAGCCGTGGATCAAAAACCTCAAGGCAGAAGATCAATCATGTTGAAGCAATTGTTTGTGCGAATCTTTTTGATGGCGGGCCTGTTCCTCTCGATCGCGCCGTGGGCCAATCGGGTACAGGCCGAAAGCGAGGCGGTGAACGGGACTTACGTGGTCGATCGATCGGACGATACGATCGTCACCGCGTGCACGGCGGCCGCCAACGACTGTACGCTGCGCGGCGCGGTGCAGAACGCCAACGCCTCGGCGGGCGGCGATACGATCACGTTTGCGGCAGGCGTCAATGTGACGCTGACCGCCGGGTGGATCGACCTGACGGGCGGAAGCATCACCATCCAAGGCAACGGACGCGGGGCAACGACCATCAACGCGCCCAACACCGGCGATGCGGCGTTTCGCGTGGCATCCAGCAACAACGTCATCCGCGATCTGTCCATCATCGGCGACGGGCCGGGTATCGGCGCGAATCAGGACGGCGTGTGGATCACCTCTGGCACGGGCAATCAGGTGCTGTATACCGCCATCTATTACATGGGCGGCAGCGGCGTGCGGGTGGCGCAGACGGCCACGGGCAGCACCATCAGCAACAACTATCTGGGCGCGCCGGCCAATGCCAACGGCACCATCGGCGCGACTTGCCTGTATGCCAACGAGCGCTACGGGCTGGATTTGAACACCAACAGCAACACGGCCAACGCCAACACTATGGTGTGCAACAAGCTGGGCGGGGTGCACATCGCCAACAGCGCGCAGAGCAATTCGCTGCGCAGCAACACCATCGGCGTGACGACGGGGGGCGTGCGGTTGAGCAATCAGACGGCGGGCGTCATCGTGGAAGGCGGCGCCAAGAGCAACGCGGTCGGCGGCGGCACATCGATCGAGCGCAATACAATTTCGGGCAACACCGGCTACGGCGTGATCGTGCGCGGCGATGGCACCGACAGCAACACCATCGCCAACAGCTACATTGGCCTCAGCCCCACTGGCACGCTGGCGATCAGCAACACGCTGGGCGGCGTGTCCATCGAGCAGGCGGCGGCGCTGAACACTGTGCAGTACAACATCATCGGCGGCAACGGTGGGCCGGGCGTGCAGGTGCTGGGCACCGGCGTGGTCAGCCCCGACGACACGTACTATAACAAAATCTACAGTAACACCATCGGTCTGATTTCCACCCCGCTGGGGCTGTATGCCGTGCCAAACACCGTAGGCGTGTATGTTTTCAATGTCGGGCTGTTCACCGAAATCGGCGGTTACAGCGCGGGCGCGTTGATCCCCAATACCGGCAATCTCATCGGCGGGAACAAGTTTTATGGCATACACCTGTACAACGCGCACAGCGTCACCGTGGCCGGGAACGGCATTGGCTCAGACTTCCTCGATCGCGGCATCGCCAATCAATCAGATGGAGTGCGCGTGGAAGGTAATGCCACCGCCAACACGCTTATTGTAAGCAACACCCTTGGCTATAACGGTGGCAGCGGCCTGCGGCTGACTCTGCTCAGCACTTCGACTACCGTCAAAGGCAACACGATCAGATACAACGCGCTGGACGGTGTGCAGATCGACAACGGTTCGAACAACAATCTAATTGGTGATGCCGGTCTATACAACGTCATCGGCTCCAACAAACGCCACGGGGTACAAATCAGCGGCAGCACCGCCACCACCAACACCCTGACGGGCAACACCCTGACGGGCAACACGCTCGATGGCCTGAGCCTGCTCAACGGGACCCGTGGCAATAGCGTGGTTGTCGCAAGCGTCAGCAACAATGGACGGCACGGTGTGCAAATTGCCGGCGGCGCAAAAAATAACCGTGTGCTGGGCGCCCTCGTACAGGGCAACGCGGGCTATGGCATCCTGATCACCGGCACGCAGACCAGCGCTAATCTCATCGACGACGGCACGATCAAAGACAACGGTCTCGACGGTATCGGTCGCAGCGCCGACGCCACTTATAATTCATGGACCAAAGTCGGCGCCGTTAACAACGGCGGGCTAAACATCGACACAGCGCTGGTCAATGACACCGGCAACACCCTCACGTCGCCCTACCCGATCATTACCTCGGTGGTGCGCAACGGCGATGTCGTGACGCTGACGGGCAAAACCGAGCCGCATGTGTTGGGTGAAATCGTCGAAGTAGAAATCTACAGTGCCCGCATAAGCGCGGCCGGCTATGTGGGTGGGGTCACCTACTGGGGCAAAACCGCCGCCAACTACGACGGCACATGGTCCATCACAATCGGAAGCGTGGAACGCTGCTTCACGGCGTTCAGCACGCTGACGCTGAGCAACGGCGACAAGCGCTCCACGGAATACGGGCCGATTAGCTGCCGGGTGAATGTGCCGCTGGTTGTGCGCTAACAATGACCAATTAAAAATCCCGCTCCGTTTCACTGCGGGGACAATGTGACCAATGACAAACGGGGGCTGTTTGTCATTGGTCATTTGTCAGTAACAGCTCAGCCCATGGCGGCACTGTCATTCCCGCGTGCTTCTGGCGGGAATCCAAGGCCCATGTTGGCCGCGAATCTGGCTGCCCGACGCGAAGCGAGCCTTTGGGCATGACATCTGAGCAGTTACATTTGTCCTTGATTATTCAAATCGATAGCCCACACCCCGCACCGTCACAATCCGTTTTGGTTCGGCGGCGTCGTCTTCGATCTTCTCGCGCAGCCAGCGGATGTGGACATCGACCGTGCGGGTGTCGCCGGGGAAGTCGTAGCCCCACACGTCTTGCAGCAAGCGATCGCGGCTGAGGGCGGTGCCGGCGTTTTTGATCAGTGCCGCGAGGAGATCAAATTCCTTGTGGCTCAAGCGCAGTTCTTCGTCGCCCCGATAGGCTTTCCGGCCGATCAGGTCCAGTGAGAGATCGCCGGCTTCCAACTTCGCGCTGACTTCGGGTGCGGCGCGACGTAAAACCGCGCGCACGCGGGCCAGAAATTCGCCCAAACTAAAGGGTTTGACGATGTAGTCGTCGGCGCCGGTCTCCAGCCCCATGATGCGATCGACTTCGCCGCTGCGGGCCGTCAGCAAAATGATCGGGGTGCGCTGCTCCTTGCGCAGAATCCGCACGATCGACAGGCCGTCCAACGTCGGCAGCATCACATCCAGCACGATCAGATCGAACTTCTGCTCGCGCGCGATCTCCAGCGCCTCGCCGCCGTCGCCGGACGCGACGACTTCGTACCCTTCACGCTTGAGGTTGTACGTCAGCGTCTCGCGCAAAGTCGCTTCGTCTTCGACGACTAACAGGCGTTGCCGGAGGTCGCTCATTACTCGTTACTCATTACTCATCACGTCTGCCGCCGAGTATAACTCAGGTCCTTGCTTCCCCGCAAGCTCCGGCGTGTTAAACAAACTTTACCCGGCCTTGAATTGGTCTTGACCCAAAGCGCTTATGATTATCGCAGACAAAGGAGATGGATATGGCTCAAGAATTGGATAACAAGATTCACGCGCTCCGAGCCGAACTCACGCGAATGGTTCGCGATGGCCTGGATGAAGACGGCCTGGTGCTGCGCCGCATGCTGGCCGAGCTGGAACGGCTGGAAGGCCAGCGCTGGGCTTTGAGGGTGCACGCCGGGCCGATCGGGCGGCGCGACGCTCCCGCGGGAGGCTCACATGCTCAACTGGCAGCCTGAGGCGCACGTCGAAGATCGGTGGTCGATTTTGAACAGCAGCCGCATCACTCACGCGGATCCTGCACTGGCCCGCTATCACACCTTGCTGGCCGCGCTGGATGAGGGCTGGCGCGTGGAGCCGCCGGTTTACCTGCGCGCCGACTGGAGCCTGCGCGTAAAGGGCACCAGGGTGTTTCACTTCGTGCTGCGCCGTGACGCGCTCCGCATGACGACGCTGTTGAGCGTGCCCGATTGCGACGCCGTGCGGCAGCTGATTAACGACAACAATTGGACGATCAGCGCGGGCGACGCCTGACGACAAAAGACCCGGCGGGTGACGCGACTTGATCGGTATGAGGCAAGCCGCCGGGTCTTGTTCCAACAAGCGATGCTCCTCCTTGGGTGTGCCCCCGCGGCCGCTGGCGACGGCTGCGGGGGCGTTTTTTTGTCGGCCGCGGAATCTGGCCCGATCGTGTTAAGCATTTTTAACGACGGCTTAAGAAGCCCTTGAAAGCAGGCTGGTAAAGTAACGGCGTAAGGGCAAGCCCACAGCCTGGCCCGGGCGAACAGCTGGATTAGCCCCTTACAAAAGTCGAATTTCAATTTTTCAAGGAGAAGAAGCTCATGCCACGCAGTCGTTTTGTTGCAGTCAGTCTGATGCTGTTGGTAGCCGTGCTGGCCGCCGCCTGTGCGCCGACCGCCGCGCCGACGCCGCAGATCATCAAGGAAACTGTCGTCGTGCCGGGACAGGCCCAGGTCGTCGAGAAGGTTGTCACACCCACGCCCGATGCCGGCGCCCCTCAGCCCGCCGCGGCCGGGTCGATTATCATCAACGGCGCCGGGGCGACGTTCCCCTATCCGTTGTACAGCAAGTGGTTCTACGATTACGCTTTTGTCGATACGTCGGCCAAGTTTAACTATCAGTCGATCGGCTCGGGCGGCGGCATCAAGCAGATCACCGAAAAGACCGTCGATTTTGGCGCGTCCGATGCGATCCTCACCGATGATCAATTCAAGGCGGCGCCCGGCATTCAGATGTTCCCGACCGTGGCCGGCGCGGAAACCATGGTGGTCAATCTGAAGGACGATGCGGGCAACGTCATCACCGCTCCCATCAAGTTCCCCTACACGTCGATCGCCGACATTTACCTCGGCAAAATCACCAAGTGGAACGATCCGGTGTTGACAGCGGCCAATCCCGACGTGAAGCTGCCCGCCAAGGACATCATCGTGGTGCATCGCTCGGATGGTTCCGGCACGACCTACATTTTCACCGATTACCTGTCGAACGTCAGCGCCGAATGGAAAGACAAAGTCGGCAAGGCGACCTCGGTGAAGTGGCCGGTGGGTCTGGGTGGCAAGGGTAATGAAGGCGTGTACGGCACCGTGGCGCAGAACGACGGCGCGATCGGTTACGTGGAACTGGCCTACGCGCTGCAAAACAAGGCCACGCTGAATCCCCTGCAAAACAAGGCGGGCGAATACGTGGTGGCGTCGATCGAGAGCACGCAGGCCGCCATGGCCGACTTTGGCACAGCGCTGGGTGATAAACTTGCCATCTCGATCGTGGACGGGCCGGGTAAGGGCAGCTATCCCATCGCGGGCTACACCTACATCCTGATGTACATGGATCAGCAGGACTGCACCAAGGCTCGCAAGCTGGTGAACTTCTTCGAATGGGCCTTCAGCCCTGACGGCGACAAGGATGCCACCGCGCTCAGTTACGTGACGCTGCCGCCGGTGGTCAAGGATCAGGTCAACGCCAAGCTGGAGCAGATCACCTGTCAGGGCAAACCTCTGCCCAAGTAAGTCTTACCGGTCTGAATGTTGGCGCTCCACCCTCCCTCGGTTAACCGTTAACCGGGGGAGGGACTTGCGTCAACAGGGCTTAATGACGTTAACTCGTTTTCAGGAGCAGGTACGTGGCTACACAATCTCGTTTTGCCGCACGCGGCCCGATCGCCGCCCCCGGCCGTCTGGCGCGGCTCTGGCAGCACGGTGACTGGTTCTATCGCGGGCTGCTGACGCTGGCCGCCCTCAGCGTGCTGGCGCTCGTCGTCGCCATCGGCTACGAACTGTGGCAGAGCTCGGCGTTGTCGCGCGAGAAATTCGGCCTGAGTTTTATCACCACCGCCGACTGGGATCCAGTGGCCGAATCGTTCGGCGCACTGCCGTTCATTCTGGGCACGTTAATCACGTCGGCGATTGCGTTGATCATTGCTGTCCCGGTCGGGATCGGCATCGCCATTTTCCTGGCAGAACTCGCGCCCGATTGGCTGCGGCAGCCCGTCGGTTTCTTGATCGAACTGCTGGCCGCCGTGCCCAGCGTGATCTATGGTCTGTGGGGCTTATTCGTCTTCATCCCGGCCTTTGTCAAACCGCTGGCGCAGGGTCTCAACAGCACATTGGGTTTTTTGCCGCTGTTTGAAGGGCCGGTCTTCGGCCCCAGCCGCCTGGCTGCCGGGCTGCTGCTGGCGATCATGGTGCTGCCCACCATCGCGTCCATCAGCCGCGACGTGTTCCGCGCCATTCCCAACACGCAGCGCGAAGCCTCGCTGGCGATGGGCGCGACCCGGCTGGAGATGATCTGGCAGGTGTTGATCCCGTATGGCTTATCGGGATTGCTGGGCGCGATCATCCTGGGGCTGGGCCGCGCGCTGGGCGAGACCATCGCCGTCACGATGGTCATCGGCAACAACCTCGATCTCTCGGCTTCGCTGCTGCATCCGGGCTACACCATGGCCTCGATCATCGCCAATGAATTCACCGAAGCCACCTACGATCTCTATCTCAACGCCCTCATCGAAATCGGGCTGATCTTGTTCGTGCTGACCTTGATCATCAACCTGATCGCGCGCCTGTTGATCTGGCGCGTGGGACGGCGTACCTTTACGGAGGCGCGCGTATGACCACTTTGACACACCGCTTCGTATCGCCGGGGCGCACGCGCCGCCGCAACCTGCTCAGCCAGGTGATGCTGACGCTCACCGGTGTGACGACGGCGCTCGCCATCGTGCCGTTGATCTGGATCATCGTGTACGTCGTTCAAACCGGGCTGCCGGCCATTAACGCCGACTTCTTCACGCAGCTGCCCACTCCGGCGGGGGTGCCGGGCGGCGGCATCGCCAACGCGCTGGTCGGCTCGCTGATCACGGTGGGCATCGGCCTCGTCATCGCCGCGCCCATCGCGGTCTTGACGGCCTTTTACGCGGCCTCGCACACTAACACGCCGCTGGGGCTGGCCATCCGCTTCGGCACCGATGTGATTGCGGGAGTGCCCTCGATCGTGATGGGCATCTTCGCTTACGCGCTGATCGTGCTGCCGCAGAAGCATTTCTCGGCGCTGGCCGGTGGCGTGGTGCTGGCCTTCATCATGTTGCCCATCATCACCCGCACGACAGAAGAAATGCTGCGATTGGTGCCGGGCACCTTCCGCGAAGGCTCGCTGGCGCTGGGCGCGCCCGAATGGAAAACGTCGTGGCGCGTGATCCTGCCCGCTGCGTGGAACGGCGTGTTGACCGGCCTGATGCTGGGCATTGCGCGCGCCGCCGGTGAAGCCGCGCCGATGTTGTTCACGGCCTTTGGCAACCCGTTCATGAATACCGACATTAATCAACCCATCGCCACGCTGCCGCATACCATCTTCGTATATGCCATCGCGCCGTACGACGATTGGCACGCCAAAGCCTGGGCCACGGCGCTGGTGCTCATTGCGCTGGTGCTGATACTCAATGTCTCGGCGCGCGTGCTGGTGGCCTGGCGGGCGCGCAAACTGGGTCTGTCGCGATAGTCGCGCCCTGGCGCAGAATGAGGTAGAACTATGGAAAATCGATTAGCTATCAAAACAGGCGTCGTGCTGCCGGTTCAGACCATTGAAACGGCTCCGGCGAACGCGAATACGGCCAAGATGAATGCGGCCAACCTATCGGTTTACTACCGCGCGTTCCGCGCCGTGGCCGACGTGACGCTGCCCATTTACAGCCATCAGATCACGGCCATCATCGGGCCGTCAGGCTGCGGCAAATCGACGCTGCTGCGGACGTTCAACCGCATGAACGATCTCGTGCCCGGCTCGCGCATCGACGGCAACGTGCTGCTGGACGGGCAGGCGGTGTATGGCAACGGCATCGACGTGGTGGACGTGCGCCGCCGCGTGGGCATGGTCTTCCAGCGCCCCAACCCGTTCCCCAAAAGCGTGTTTGACAACGTCGCTTACGGGCCGCGCCTGTACGGCATCCACAAAAAGAACGAACTGAGCGAAATTGTGGAGAAGAGCCTGCGGGCCGCCGCGCTGTGGGACGAAGTGAAGGACAAGCTCAACCAATCGGGCATGGCGCTGTCCGGCGGGCAGCAGCAGCGGCTGTGCATCGCGCGCGCCATCGCCATCGAGCCGGAAGTGCTGCTGATGGACGAGCCGTGCTCGGCGCTTGACCCGGTGGCCACGCTCAAGATCGAAGAGTTGATGCAGGATCTGAAGAGCGAGTACACCATCGTCATCGTCACGCACAACATGCAGCAGGCCGCGCGCGTGAGCGACTACACCGCGATGATGATGATGCGGGCCGATCGCGCCGGCGAGATGATCGAGTTTGACGTGACGCAGAAGATCTTCACGCGGCCGAAGGACAAGCGCACGGAAGATTACGTGACCGGCCGCTTCGGTTAGCCATTGAATTGACCCACCCTATCGAGAGTGTTACAATGAATGCGATCATGAATAATCAGCGTTATCGCGTGTTGGTGCTGTGCACCGGCAATTCGGCGCGCTCACAAATGGCGGAGGGGCTCATCAACGCGCAGCTGGCCGATCGGTTTGTGGCGTATTCCGCGGGGACGCGGCCTGCCGGTTACGTGCATCCGCAGGCAATCGCCGCTCTGCACGAGATCGGCCTCGACATCAGCCGGCAGCGGTCGAAGTCCGCCGATGAATATGTTGACACGCAGTTTGATCTGGTGATTACGGTGTGCGACGACGCAGCCGAGAATTGCCCGGTCTGGCTGGGGCGCGGCCAGAAAGTGCATCTTGGTTTTCCAGACCCGGCGGCCGCCCCGCCCGATCAACAAGCCCAGCAATTTCGCGCCGTGCGCGACGCCCTTCAGGCGCGCCTGATCACGTATCTCGATCAGTGGCAGCCCGAATCCCATCGGAGGCATGCATGACCACCACCATCCGCACGGCGCTCAACCGTGAAGAGTCCATCATCAAGGACGACATCCTGCGCATGGGCAGCATGGTCGAATCCGCGATCGACCGGTCGATCGCGGCGCTGAAACAGCGCGACGGCGAGCTGGCCCAGCAAGTCATCGACGGCGACAAGCAGGTCAATCAGCTGCGCTTCAAAATCGAAGAGGAGTGCGTCACGCTCATCGCCACCCAGGCGCCCACGGCCGGCGACCTGCGCGCCGTCATCGGCGCCACGCACATCGCCGTGGAACTGGAGCGCATGGCCGATCACGCCACGGGCATCGCCAAGATTACGCTGCGCATGCTGGATCAGCCGCTGCTGAAGCCGTTGATCGACGTGCCCATCATGGCGGGCGTGGTCAAAGAGATGACGCGCAGCGCGCTGGATGCCTTTGTGCGCGGCGACGTGGACCTGGCCCGCGCGGTGGCCGCCCGCGACGACGAGGTGGATGAGCTGTACGAGCAGATCTTCCGTGAACTGCTGACTTACATGCTCGAGGATCCCAAGAACATCAGCCGCGCCACCTTTCTGCTGTGGGTGGCGCACAATCTGGAACGCATCGGCGACCGGGCCGTGAACTTGTGCGAGCGCGCCATCTTCATCGCCACCGGTCAGTTGGGCGAGTTGAACTTTGAAAAGGACGCGGAGTTGCACAGCGCCAACTGAAACAGGGCAAGTGTCACCCCTAAATCAGTACCAACGTCAGCCCGGACGCGATTGACAGGCCCCGGGCTGATGTTATAATTTTTGTTGTAAACAACTGAATAGCTGACCTTCGGGGCAGGGTGAGGGCGCAAACAAGTTTGCGGCCAATTCCCGATCGGTGGTAAAGCCCACGAGTCCGCGCAGATCCAACCCGCGGACATGATTCGGTGACGTTGCACTCCACGCAGTTGGAGTACAGCGAACTCCGGAGCCGACGGTATAGTCCGGATAGAAGAAGGTATCTTTCGCACCGCCGTAGTGCGCGTGTTGATCGATCCGCCCCGAAGCCCTTGTGGCTTCGGGTTTTTGATCGGCGCGCGGGCGGAACGCGTGCGGCTGTCTGCCCCGAAGGATGTGTCCATCCCTAGGGGCTTTTTTCGTGGTCGGCCCGGCATTGACATGAGCACATCGACGCGTTCGTGGAAAAATAAGGAGGTCGCCATGGCCGTCTCGACTCAATCGGCGCGCATGACGTCCATTAATCTGCCGTTCGGCGCCATCCGTTTCAAGCGGCGCTACTTGCCGCTGGTGCGCGGCGCCGGTCTGCTGCTGGGCGTGGCGATCTTGATCGCCGCGTGGCAGCTGGTGGTCATGGTGGGCAACTATCCGTCGTTCATCCTGCCGTCACCCGGCGACGTGTGGGCCGAAGCGCTGCGCACCGTGCCCACCGCTGCATTCTGGGGGCACGTGGCCGCCACAGGCACGGCCGTGCTGGCGGGGTTGATCCTGGGCGCGCTGTTGGCCGTCGTGCTCGGCTACGCGCTGGCCAAGTCGCCGATCATCAACTCGATCCTGTCGCCGCTGATCGTGGCGTCGCAGGCCATCCCGATCGTGGCGGTAGCGCCCCTGCTGGCGATCTGGTTTGGCTACGGGATTACGCCCAAGATCGTCACCAGCTTCCTCATCGTGTTCTTCCCGATCCTCATCAGCGTGGCGGCCGGTCTGCGCTCGATCGAACCGAACCTGATCGATCTGATGCGCAGCCTGCAGGCCAACCGGCGGCAGATGTTTCTGAAACTCGAAGTTCCGGCGGCGCTCCCGATGATCCTCAGCGGCCTCAAAGTGGGCGCGACCCTGTCGGTGATCGGCGCGGTTGTCGGGGAGTTTGTCAATTCCGATCAGGGGCTGGGCTTCTTGATCAAGCAGGGCAATGGTGAATACAATACGGCGCGTACGTTCGTGGCACTCATCGCGCTGGCGTTGATGGCCCTGGCGTTGTACGGCGGCGTGGCGCTGCTGGAGCGCCGCTGGCTGGCATGGAAGAAGTAATCGGGCACACCGATAATTTTCAATGACGACGGAGATGCGAGCATCATGAAACGAGCCTGGCTGGTCGTGTTGATTGGCGCGGTGCTGGCTGCCGGCTGCGCACCGGCGGCCGCCCCCGCGGCGCCCGCGTTGACGACGATTCGTCTGCCGATGGGCTATGTGGCCAACGTGCAGTACGCGCCGTTTTACATCGCGGTCGATAAGGGTTACTTCAAAAACGAAGGTATCGATATCGAATTCGACTACCGCTTTGAGACCGACGGCATGAAACTGGTGGGCGGCGGACAATTGCCCTTTGCCGTGGTCAGCGGCGAGCAGGTGCCACTGGCGCGCGCGCAGGGCCTGCCGGTGGTGTACGTGATGCAATGGTGGCGCACCTATCCGGTGGGCGTAGCTGCCCCGGTCGGGAAGAACATCAAGACGCCAGCCGATCTGATCGGCAAGAAGGTGGGGCTGCCGGGTTTCTTCGGCGCAAGCTATGTGGGCTGGCGCGGCATCCTGTTCAAAGCCGGGATCAACGAGGCCGACATCAAGACCCAGGACATCGGCTTTACGCAGGTGGCGGCGCTGCAGCAGGGCACCGTGGATGCGGCCGTGATCTACATCAACAACGAGCCGGTTCAACTGCGGGCGGCCGGTCTTGACGTGGACGTGATGAAGGTGAGCGACTACGTCGATCTGGTGGCGAACGGCATCGTCACCAACGAGCAGACAATCCGGGACAAGCCGGAACTGGTGCGCGGCTTTGTGCGCGCCCTGCTCCACGGCCTGCAGGATGCGCTGGCCGATCCGGACCTGGCGTTTGAAACGTCCAAGAAGTTTGTCGAAGGGCTGGGCAGCAATCCGCAGAATGACGCCATTCAACGCCAGGTGCTGATGGAATCGATCAAGCTGTGGCAGACGCCCACACCGGGCCGGTCGGATGCGGCCGCGTGGCAGGCCACTGAGGATGTGCTGCTGAGCATGGGCCTGATCAAGGACAAGATCGATCCGGCGCAGTTGTACACCAATCAATTTGTGGATGAGGCGAAGTGAAGCGGGCGGCGCTGCGTGTCGAGCACGTTCGGCACGTGTACGATGATCACAACGGCCACGTGGTGGCGCTGGACGACGTGTCGTTCGAGATCGCGCCGGGCGAGTTTGTGTGTGTCGTGGGGCCCAGCGGCAGCGGCAAGTCCACGCTGCTGCGCATCCTGGCCGGGCTGATCACGCCGCAGCAGGGGCGGGTATGGCTGGACGGCCAACCGGTGACCTCGCCGGGCCGTTCGATTGGCATCGTGTTTCAGAAGGCCAATTTGATGCCGTGGCGCACGGTGCACGACAACATCGCGCTGCCGCTGGAACTGGCCGGCCGATCGGGCGCGGAGATCGATCGGCAGACGAGCGAGCTGATCGAGCTGGTGGGGCTGTCGGGTTTCGCCCGATCGTATCCGCGCGGTCTGTCGGGCGGCATGGAGCAGCGGGTCGCCATCGCGCGAGCGCTGATCGACAATCCGGCCATTTTGCTGCTGGACGAGCCGTTTGGGGCGCTGGACGCGCTGACGCGCGAGCGCATGGCGCTGGAGTTGACACGCATTTGGTCGATGCAGCAGACGACGGTGGTAATGGTGACGCACAGCATCCAGGAGGCGGTGTTTCTGGCCGATCGGGTGCTGGTGCTGACCGACCGGCCGGGACGCATCGCGCGCGAAGTGACGGTGACGCTGCGCCGCCCGCGTGACTTGAGTGTGCTGCAAACCGAAGCGTTTGGCGAGATCGCCGGTCAGGTGCGGCAGGCCATCGCCTTAACCTGATACGGCGCGCCGGTTAGAGTTGTGTGAAAACGGCCGGTGGTGCTTGATTGCACCGGGCGAGGGTGCTATGGTAGTGATGGGTTGACGGCTGTCTCTGGCATCATTGTGGTGGTGGCGACCTCATGCACGGCACAGCGGTTGAAAGGAGGTCAACATGTCTGTCCATCACGCCCCCGTCCATCGGCCGTTTCACCCGTCGGAGCACCGCCTGTTGATGACGTTTCTGACCCTGGCGTTGTTGGCCGTTGTGATCGTTGCGATTGCCGCCATTGCGAGCACGTATCCCGTACCGGCCACGGTAAGCACTTCGATGACGGCTGAGCAGGCCCGGCTGGAATTTCGGCGCGGCGAGTGGTATCGCCGCTAACCCAACCGCAGTGTCAATGAAAAACGCCGCTGATCAGATCTGATCAGCGGCGTTTTGTGTTGGCTGGGGAGGAAGGACTCGAACCTTCGAATCAGGGATCCAAAGTCCCTTGCCTTGCCAGCTTGGCCACTCCCCAAGGCGCGCCGATTGTAACATGCGTGCGTCTATCTGACAAGGGAGGCGCGGTGGAGCGACGTCAGCGCGTGAACCGCGCCAGCGCGGCGGCGACATCTTCGGCCCACCGGCTGACGACAACGACTTGTGGCGGCATGGTCTTTCCGTGGAATGCAAAGACCCGAAAGGTCTTGCGAACCTTTCGGGTCTGGTGAGTACAAAACAAAAGCCTCTTGGCGATGACCTACTCTCCCGGGAGGTCGCCCTCCAAGTACCATCGGCGCTGGCGCGCTTAACTGCCGGGTTCGAGATGGGACCGGGTGTACCCACGCCGCTCAAATCACCAAGAGACT
>CAZKBQ010000055.1:0-30528 GCA_964550855.1 uncultured Anaerolineae bacterium | reverse complement strand
TCATATCGAAAACAATCCACCGTGTGATCGTTCACCATGCCCGTCGCCTGCATGTGCGCGTACACGATGGTGGAACCGACGAATTTGAAACCGCGTTTCAGCAGGTCCCTGCTGATCGCATCCGAGAGCGGCGTTTTCGCCGGAATCTCTTGCATCGACCGCCAGCGGTTCTTAATCGGCCGACCGTCCACAAAGCCCCAGATATACGCATCGAACGAGCCAAACTCGTTCTGCACTTCGATGAAGCGCTGGGCATTGTTGATCGCCGCTTCGATCTTGAGACGATTGCGGATGATGCCGGCGTTCTTCAGCAGCCGCTCCACATCGCGCCCGGTATAACGCGCCACGCGCGCCACTTCAAACTGGTGAAACGCCGCGCGGAAATTCTCGCGCTTGTTCAGGATCGTGCTCCACGACAGGCCGGCCTGCATGCCTTCCAGCACGAGGAACTCAAACAACAGCCGGTCGTCGTGCAGCGGCACGCCCCATTCCGTGTCGTGATAGGCAATCATCAATGGATTGCTGCTGCCCCACGCGCAGCGTTTCATTCCGCCTCCCAGCTTAGCCACCAGGCAAGACTGTAGTGTTCCTGCGTGGATTATCTTTGATTGACCGGAATCACCAACCGCAGCGCGGTGTGCGTCGGCGAAAACGACACGACCTTGTTGTCCACCAGCCCGGCCGCCCTCGCCGCCGCCATCACATCCACATCTTTGAGCCGGGCCGCCTTGCCCTTGAGCGACACCACCCAGATCGCGCCAGTGCTGACCAAATGCGTCTTCAGGCGCGCGAGTCGTTGAAGCGCCGCTAAACTATCGGCGGCGAAGAAGATCAAATCGCTGTCTTTGCGCACGCGGCCGCGCACGGTGTCGGCCGCCCGATCGGTCAGCTGCGCCCAGAAAGTCTCGTCGTCCACGCCCATCACCGAAATCCGATGAAAGGGTTTTACGCCCAGTTTGTCCAGCAGCGGCCTTGTCGAAACCGTCTCTTCGCGTTTCACGTTTCACTCGTCACGCCAGCCGCACCAGATTGTACACCAGATAAATCGCGCTCAGCCACATGATCACGGCCGACGCGCGATTGAGCCACCGGCGCACCACCTCAAACGAACCGGCGGCGCGCCCGACGGCCGCCAGCCCCAGGAACCACAGCCACGAATTGAGCACGCACGCCAGGGTGAAGGCCCACCGCTCGGCGTCGAGATAGGCCAGCGAACTCGTCCCGATCACGCCGATCGTATCCAAAATCGCGTGCGGATTCAACAGCGACACCGACGCCGCAAACACAATCTGCCGTTTGATCGGCCACAAATGCGCCGCCTGATCGATCGTGGCGCCGCCGTCCGAACGCCACGTCAGCCGGCCGATGTACAGCAGGAATGCCACGCCCACCACACCGAGGATCACTTTGATCCACGGCACCGTCAGCACCACGGTCGAAACGCCCAGCACCGCGATCGCGATCAGCAGCGTGTCGCAGATCGCCGCCGCCACGACCACCGGCAAAGCCCGCCGCAGTTGGGGCTGCGCCGCGCCCTGCGAAAACACAAAGACGTTCTGCGGGCCCAGCGGCAGAATCAACCCAAACGACAATATGTACCCGTGAACGAACGCCGCGACCATACCGCCCGCCCTATCTCACCATCGCGTTCAACACCCACAAGGCGATCATCCCCACGGCAATCGTCAACAGCACATTCTTCGTGCGCCACGCCACCAGCGTGGCAATCACGCCCGCGATCAGCCGCGCATTGCCCGGCGACACGTCGAACTGCCCGCCCGGCATCAGCAGCTCCGGCGCGATGATGGCTGACAGCACGGCGGGCGGCACGAAGCGCAGCGCGCGCTGAACAACCAGCGGAATCTCGATGCGGCCCAGCAGCACGATCGGCAGCAGACGGATGCCGAAGGTCACGATGCCCATCGCGAAGATAATCAACCAGTAGTTCATTCCAGCTCCGACGAGTGGCGAGTAACCAGCGAGGAAGGCGGGCGCGCTTCGATGACCATGCCAACAACAATGCCGATTAATGCCGCCGTCATCAGGCCCAATTTATACGGCAACGCAAACGCCGCGACGGCAGCGATGCTGGCCGCCAGCGCCGCGCCGGTGCTGGCGCGATCCTTCAAGCGCGGCACCACCAGCGCGATGAACGTCAGCGCCAGCGCGTAATCCAATCCCCAACTCTCAGGCACCTGCGCGCCGAAGAAGATGCCCACTGCGGTGCTCGCCTGCCACGTACTCCACAAAGCGAGGCCCGCCCCCAGGTAATACCAGTGTTTGTGCTCGAAGGAGACTGCTGTTTGTTCGTAATGCGAAATCGTCACGGCATAGGCTTCGTCAGTCAACAGATAAGCCAGCAGCACCTTCCAGCGGGCGCGCAGCGGTTTCACAAACGGCGCCACCGAAGCGCTATACAGGGCGTGCCGCAGGTTGACGATGAACGCCGTCGCCACGATCACCACGCCCGGCGTGCCCACCGCCATCAGCTGTTGCCCGACAAATTGCGACGACCCGGCAAACACAATCGCCGACATCGCCTGCGCGACGTCGGGCGGCAGATGCGCCTGCGTGATCGCCAGCACGCCGTAAATCAGGCCAAACGGAATCACACCCAGCAGGATGGGCAGCTCGGCGCGAACTCCGGCGAAGAACTCCGAACGGGGCGAAATCATAGGGAAGGTGCAACGTCCTCGGTGAAATCAAAGGCCGCCTGCTGGGCGGCTCGACGGCTGAATCATACCACGCGCCGGCTGCCTTCGACAACCACCATATATGACCCGCATCATACGCAGGCCGGAGCGCTGACCCTATACTGAAGACAGCGGCGCGGGAGGGCGACATGTTTCGATCGCTTCGTTCGCGGCTGGGTGCAATCTTCCTGGGCTTCCTGATGCTGGTGGCCGCTTCGGCGGCGGCGACGGCGTTGGCCGTCAGCGCTCAGACCGACGATGCGCGCGTCATCAACCTGGCCGGCCGCCAGCGCATGTTGACGCAGCAGCTCACGTGGTTGGCGCTGGCGCAGCCCGATAATCCCCAACTGCTCGCCAACATCGATCGCTTTGAACACACCCTGCACGCGCTCCGTTCAGGCGGGGCCGCCCTCGACGCCGATAACCGATCGATCGCTTTACCGCCCGCCCCCGATCAAACCATCCGTACCCGATTGGACGACATCGCCCGCACGTGGACGGCTTTCCGATCGAACCTTCAACCGCCGAAGGCCGCCGCTTTGCAAGCGCTCGCGCCGGTGATCCTAGCCCAACTCGATCAGCTGGTCGGCGACTACGAAATCCGCGCCCGGGCTAAAGTCACGCAGTTGCAGATCATTCAAACCGTTTTCTTTGTCCTCGCGCTGGCGCTGGTCGTCATCGGCTACGCCGTCACGCGGCGGCAGATCATTCGGCCTTTGAGCGCACTGGAAGCGGCCGCGCGACAGATGGCCGCCGGTCAGTTATCACAGCCGCTGCCACCCGGTCGCAACGACGAACTGGGCGAAGTGAGCGGCGCCTTTGAAACGATGCGCGCCGAAATCAGCGCCTCACGTCGCCAACTTGAAACCCGCGTCGCACAGCGCACCCGCGAACTGACCGTCGCGTTTGAATTGAGCCAGGAAATCGTCGGGCAGATCGATCTCGATCGGCTGTTGCAATCCGTCACCGATCGCGCGCGAACCTTGACGCAGGCCACGGCCGCCGCGCTGTGTTTGCTCGAACATGCTTCATGCCAATTAAACCTTGTCGCCAGCAGCGGCCCGGCGTCGGCGCCGATCGATTTGCGGCAGCCCATCGGGCGCTATCCCGCGCAGCGCGTGGTGGTCGATGGGGAGACCATTACGGTTGAAGCCGCCTGCGCGGCCTGCACGTTTCTGGGCGCGCAAGCGCCGGGCCGCTGCGCGGTGGCGCCGCTGCACACCGGTCAGACGATGCTCGGCGCCCTGTGTGTGGTGCGCCAGCCGCATCAGCCGTTTGACGCCAACGAAACGCGTGCGCTGACGCTGCTGGCAAACTCGGCCGCCATTGCGATTGCGAACGCGCGCCTGGCCGAAGAGCGACGCCGGCAGACTGAACAGGCGGCGATCTCAACCGAGCGGGAACGGCTGGCCGCCGAACTGCACGATCAGCTGGCGCAGACGCTGAGCTTTCTGAGTTTGAAATCCGATCGGGTGCGCGAATTGATCGGCTCTGGCGAAACCGAACAGGCGGCGCTTGACGTGGGGCGCATGAAAGCTGCCATCGGCGCGGCCTACGATCAGGTGCGCGTGGCCCTGACCGGCCTGCGCCAGCCGCCGGCGCGCGCTGACTTCGCCGCCCGGCTCACCGCGTGCGTCGCCGATTTCAACGACTTAAGCGGCGCGCAGGCCGAGTTGATCGTCACGGATACGCCGCCGCTGACCCCGGTGGTGCAGGCCCAGGCGCTGCACATCGTGCGCGAAGCGTTAGCCAACATTCGCCGTCACGCGCAGGCGCAGCGCGTGAGCGTCAGCGTGGAACGGGTGAATGGCTCGGCGCAGTTCACCGTGGCCGATGACGGCTGCGGCTTTGACGCGACGGCGGTGGACGGCGATCAACACCTGGGTCTCAGCATCATGCGCGCGCGCGCCGAACGCTGCGGCGGCGCATTGAAAATCGAATCAACGCCGGGCCGCGGCGCGACGATCACGGCGACGCTGCCGGTGGCGGAATGAAAAAGGACCCGACATGGCCCGCGCCAGAATTGTGTTAGCGGACGATCACGATCTCTTTCGCGAAGGACTGGCCGGGCTGATCAACGCCCAGCCCGACATGGAAACGATCGGGCAGGCCAATGACGGTCTCGAAGCGCTGATGCTGGCGCGCGATCTGAAACCCGACTTGATCATCATGGACATCAACATGCCCATCTGCGACGGGCTGGAAGCCCTCCGCCTCATCCGCGCCGATTGGCCCGACGCGCGCCTTGTGATGCTGACGGTACACGAAGAAGACCAAAAACTGTTTGAAGCCGTTCGCTCTGGCGCGCGCGGCTACATGCTGAAGAGCCTGCACGCCAGCGATTTTCTGCGCGGTGTGCGCGCTGTGTTGAGCGGCGAGGCGGTGCTGCCGCCGAAGCTGGCGGTGCATCTCCTCGACGAATTCGCGCGGCTGGCCGATCGGTCTGCCCCGGCGCCGGCGGCCGTCGAAACTTCAGATCTGACCGCGCGTGAACGGGAAGTCCTCGACCTGATCGCAACCGGTGCGACTGACAAAGAGATTGCCAACAAGCTGTCCTTGAGTTTGCACACCGTCAAGAGTCACGTTCGCAACATCCTCGCCAAGACCCACGCCATCAACCGGCGGCACGCGGCCAGGCTCGCCACCCGCGACAACCTGTGATTTGATCCGCGGCGGACGCACAGCGGCCCTTTCACGCTGTCCGTGCGCTGCGAGATCACACAGAACTAGTTCTTCGGCCTGGCCCGCCGGCCACAATCCCGCTTTTTTCAGCCTTTGTACCGCGCGCGACGGATGGACTGACGCGCTCATCGGGCGTACCCTGTGCGTATGGAGACGCGCGCCGTCATCATCATCGGCCATTCGCTCTTTGCAGAAACGCTGGCGCAGATGCTGGTCAGGTCCGGGCAGATCAACGTGCTGGCCTGCGTGCAGTCGCCCGAAGCGGCGCTGACGCTGCTGACCACCGTCAGGCCGGATGCCGTCATTCTGGCCGAAGCCGATCAAGAGTTGATCGGGGACTGCGGCCGATTGTTGCTGGCGCAGCCCGATCTGCCCATCATCAGCGCTGACCTGAACACACCCAACGTGCAAGTCATCACCAGCCAGCGCATCGGCGCGCGCCCGGCCGATCTGTTGACGGCGTTGGCCGAATTGCCCAGACGCGCCTGACATGTCACTGTGTCATTCCGGGCGAGGCGAGGAAGCTTTGCACCAGCGGGCGGGTTTGCCGATCGGGGGCAGAGACACCGCACTGCACGCCGTGGGTGCAGATATTCCTCGTCGCAAAGCGGCTCGGCTTGACGCCACTGAATGGAGTAGATGCCATGCCCAAACTTTCACGTCGTGACTTTCTCAAACTCACCGGCGCTTCGGCCATGGCCATCGCCGCAAACGAACTGGAATGGCGGCTGCTGCAGGTGGTGGGCGTGGACAACCCGCTGGCCGCGTACCCCGATCGGGATTGGGAGAAGGTCTATCGCGATCAATATCGCTACGATTCGTCGTTCACGTATGTGTGCTCGCCCAACGATACGCACGCCTGCCGCCTGCGCGCCTTCGTCCGCAACGGCGTCATTTTGCGCTCGGAGCAGAACTACGATGTGGGTCACTATGCCGATCTGTATGGCAATCAGGCCACGCCGCACTGGCATCCGCGCGGCTGCAAGAAAGGACAGACGTTTCATCGGCGCATTTACGGGCCGCATCGCCTGAAGGGGCCGTTGATGCGCGCGGGCTGGCAGCAGTGGGCCGACGACGGCTTTCCCGAACTCACAGCGGAGTTGAAGACGAAATACAAATTTGATGCGCGCGGCGCCGATGAGCTGCTGCCGGTGTCGTGGGATGTGGCTTACGACTATCTGGCGCGCGGCATGATCGCGATTGCCACGCGCTATTCCGGCGACCAGGGCGCGGAACTCCTGCGAAAACAGGGTTATCCTGAAGAGATGATCGCGGCGATGGGCGGCGCGGGCACACGCACGATCAAATGTCGCGGTGGCATGGGCCTGCTGGGCGTCATCGGCAAGTACGGCATGTACCGCTTTGCGAACACGCTGGCGCTGCTCGACGAGCACATTCGCGGCGTGGGGCACGCTGAAGTGAAAGGCGGCCGCCTGTGGTCCAATTACACGTGGCACGGCGATCAGGCGCCGGGGCATCCCTTCACGACCGGCCTGCAAACCTCCGACGAAGACTTCAACGATCTGCGCAACTCCATGCTGCACATTCAATGCGGCAAAAACCTCGTCGAGAACAAGATGGCCGAGTCGCACTTCTTCATCGAAGCCATGGAACGCGGCGCAAAGATCGTGACCATCACGCCCGAATACTCGCCGCCTGCCACCAAGTCTGATTACTGGATCCCGATCCGGCCGGCCACCGATACGGCCCTGTTCCTCGGCATCACGCGCTGGCTGATCGATAACAATCGATACGACGCGGACTTCGTCAAGCACTTCACCGATTTTCCGCTGTTGGTGCGCGCCGATAACTTGAAGCGCCTGCACGCCAGCGAAGTCTTTCCCGACTATAAGCCGGGCCTGTCGCCCGATGGCGCGTCGTTCAAACAGCAGAACCTGACCCCGGCGCAGTACGAAAAGTTGGGCGACTACGTGGTCTTTGACGCGCAGACGCGACAGCTCGCCGCCCTCACGCGCGACGAGGTGGGCGCGGTGATGGACGCGAAAGGGCTTGATCCCGAACTCGCCTGGTCGGGCACGATCAAGCTGATCGACGGCGCCGAGGTCGAAGTGTTGACGGTGTGGTCGATGTACCTTGAGCATCTGCAGGACTACGACCTCGATACCGTCGTCGAGATCACGCACGCGCCCAAGGATTTGATCGTGCGTTTAGCCAACGACATCGCCACCATCAAACCGGCGGCCATTCACATCGGCGAAGGCATCAATCACTGGTTCCACGCCACGCTGGCGAATCGCGCGCAGTTTTTGCCGCTGATGCTGACGGGCAACATCGGGCGGCCGGGCGCGGGCTGTTACACCTGGGCAGGCAACTACAAAGCCGCGCTGTTCCAGGGTTCGCCGCAGACCGGGCCGGGCTTCAAGGGCTGGGTGGCTGAAGATCCGTTTGAGATGAACCTCGATCCGAACGCGCCGGGCAAGGACATTCACGCCCACGCCTACACCAAAGACGAAGAACCTGCGTACTGGAACCACGACGATCGGCCGTTGATCGTCGAGACGCCGAAGTATGGCCGCAAGGTGTTCACCGGCCAGACGCACATGCCCACGCCGACGAAGGTGATGTACTTTACGAACGTGAATTTGCTCAACAACGCCAAGCACCACTACGAGATGATCAAGAATGTCAACCCCAACGTGGAGTTGATCGTCTCGCAGGACATCGAGATGACGGCCTCGATCGAGTACGCCGACTTCGCGCTGGCGGCCAATTCGTGGGCGGAATTCGAGACGCACGAGATCACAGCCTCGTGCTCAAATCCGTTCCTGCAAATCTGGAAGGGCGGCATCCCGCCGCTGTACGACACGCGCGACGACGCCCGCATCATTGCCGAACTCGCCGCGGCGATCGGCGACACGATCGGCGATACACGCTTCCGCGATTACTGGCGGTTCATCCTCGAAGGCCGGCCCGAGGTTTACATTCAACGCCTGCTCGATTCGTCGACGACGACCAGCGGCTACACGTTTGAGGACATCATCCACGGCAAATATGGCGAACCGGGCGCGGCGCTGATGCTGTTCCGCACCTATCCACGCATTCCGTTCTGGGAGCAGATTCACGATTCGACGCCGTTTTACACGGACACGGGACGGCTGGCCGCTTACTGCGACATCCCCGAAGCGATCGAGTACGGCGAGAACCTGATCACGCATCGTGAAGGGCCGGAGGCCACGCCGTATCTGCCCAATGTGATCGTGACTTCAAGTCGCTTCGTCAGGCCCGACGATTACGGCATTCCGCTTGAGGCGATGGGCTGGGATGAGCGCACCGTGCGCAACGTCGCCATGAGCTGGGGCCAGGTGAAAGCCACACACAATCCGCTGTGGACACAGGGCTTTCAGTTCTACTGTCTCACGCCCAAGACGCGGCATCGCGTGCACTCGTCGTGGAGCACGGTCGATTGGACGATCATCCTCGATTCCAACTTCGGCGATCCGTATCGTACCGATAAGCGCCTGCCCGGCCCCGGCGATCATCAGCTGCACATCAATCCGCAGGCCGCCAAAGACCTGGGCATCGAAGACGGCGACTACGTGTATGTGGACGCCAATCCCGCCGATCGCCCTTACGTGGGCTGGCAGCCCGATGATCCGTTCTACAAAGTCTCGCGCCTCATGCTGCGCGCGAAGTACAACCCGGCCTATCCCTATCACATCGTGATGCTGAAACACGCGCCATTCATGGCGACGGAGAAATCGGTGAAGGCGCACGAAACGCGGCCCGACGGGCTGGCGAAGTCCGAAGGCACCGGCTATCAGGCCAACCTGCGCTACGGCTCGCAGCAGTCGGTGACGCGCGACTGGTCGATGCCCATGCATCAGACGGACACGCTGTTCCACAAGCAGAAGACCGGCGTGCAGTTCATCTTCGGCGGCGAGGCAGACAATCACGCGTTGAACACGGTACCGAAAGAGACGCTCGTCAAAGTGACCAAAGCCGAAGACGGCGGGCCGGATGGCAAGGGTCAATGGGAACCGACCCGAACCGGCTTCACGCCTGGCCACGAGAGCGACTTCATGCAGAAGTATCTGAGCGGCGGGACGGTGGAAGTGAAACGTAATGCGTAATGTGTATTGCGGATTGCGGATTGCGGAATCCGTTTTTACGCAGTACGGATTACGCCATAGAGGCAAGGCATGTCCTACGACGACTTTGAAGACGACCCGATGGAAATGGTCGGCATGGTGCTGCCGGGTGAGCCGGGGCAACTGGAAGCGATGGCGGAATGCCTCGTGGAAGAGTACGTGCGTTTGGGCTGGGACGCACGTCGGTTGCTGACGTTGTTCGTCAATCCCATGTTCATGGCAACACACCGCATCTATCGGCAGAAGGGCGAGGCTTACGTGCGCGAGTTGATCGATCGGATGTGCGCGAAGTGGGGGATGATGATTCGCGCCTAGCGGCCACGTGCTCGCTCGTGTTTTCTTTCGGCGCGAAGTGCAGCAGTTAGCGACGAGCCACCCTTGAATTGCCCGGCGGATTCCTCAATCGGATCAGACATGGCGGGCACAATGGAAATCACGCCGCCATAATTAACCAGGACGACAGGGTACCGGGCCGCAAATTGTACTTCTTACGGATTTCAGCGGGAATGACGATCCGGCCTTTGGATGAGACGGTTAGGATGGTCATACTCGATCACATTTTTGTTATATGGCTGGCTGGAGAATGTAACTCTGTGAGCGACGGTTGTCAACAACAGGCGGAGTCATGAGGTGCGCGTCATTGTTTTGCCGACTGACTCCTGCGGCGAATGAATTCGCGGCTGGCGGGCGTGCGCTGACGCGACCCCGTCCACGTCGGTGGACGTTCAGCCCACGGCTCCACAGGCGCGATTTCAATCGCCAGCACGTGGCCGCTGCCAAACTTTGACGCACACTCCGGAGTCATTCAATGGCCAAAGAAGCCGTGAATGAATTCACGGCCTGACAGGCGAAACACGTTTTCTTTTCCAGCCTTCGATTTCAATCGAACAAGGAGCAACCAATGCCTGAAGTCTACAACTGGCAGCTGGGCCGCAAGATGCAGTACACCTACGAAGAAGCGCATCCGCAGAAGCAGTTCGCGGCGGTGTTCAACATCAATCGCTGCATCGGCTGCCAGACCTGCACCGGCGGCTGCAAGGCCACGTGGACGTTCTCCAAGGGGCAGGAATACATGTGGTGGAACAACGTCGAGACCAAGCCCTACGGCAGCTATCCGCAGCATTGGGACATCAAGGTCTTGCAGCTGTTGGACCAAGCGCACGCCGCTAAAAACATCCAGGCCGGTTGGGACGCGCGCCAGACCAGCGATCAGGCGCCCTATGGTACTTACACCGGGCTGACGATCTTTGAAGCGACCGACGGCAACCAGGCTGCGATCGGCTACATCCCCGAAGACAGAGAGTGGCGCGCGCCGACGTTTTACGAAGACACCTCCACCGGCTACGCAGGCGACAGCCTGGGCCTGAGCAAACAAGGCGCATCGCTGCCGGAACATCAAACGTGGTTCTTTTACCTGCAGCGGATCTGCAATCACTGCACGTATCCGGCCTGTGCGGCCGCCTGCCCGCGCAAGGCCGTCTACAAGCGGCCCGAAGACGGCATCGTACTGATCGATCCGTCGCGCTGTCGGGGCTATCGCAAGTGCGTGGAGGAATGCCCCTACAAGAAGTCGATGTATCGCGGTACCACGCGCACCAGCGAAAAATGCGTGGCCTGTTATCCGCGCGTGGAAGGGAATGATCCATTGAGCGATGGCGTGCCGATGGAGACGCGCTGCATGGCCGTCTGCCCCGGCAAGATTCGGCTGAACGGGCTGGTGGACATCGCCGCCGACGGCTCGTGGGTCGAGGCCCCCAGGCACCCGCTGTATTTCCTGATCAAGCAGGAAAAGATCGCGCTGCCGTTATATCCGCAGTTCGGTACCGAACCCAACATCTACTACATCCCGCCGCGCTGGGCGCCGCGCGCCTATCTGCATCAGATGTTCGGCCCCGGCGTGGACGAGGCGATTGCCAAATATGCCGCGCCCTCGCGCGAGCTGCTGGCCGTATTGCAGCTCTTCCGCACCACGCAGAAGATGATCTTCCGCTTTGAGATCGAAGAAGGGCCGCTGGTGCATGAAGCCGAGATCAACGGCCAGCCGTGGCAGATGTACAACGACACGGTGATCGGCTTCGACGCGAAGGGGCGCGAAGCGGTGCGGCTGTCGGTGGTCGAGCCGATCCACGAACGTCCACCGGAGAGGCTGAACTCAATCTAAAACGTGAAACGTAAAGCAATAATTACGTTTTACGCATTACGCTTTATTTACCAGGATAACTCCCATGAACGCAAGCCTTGCCCTGCGCCGCTCGCAACTCTATCGCTTCCTGGCCGAGGCGTTCCTGTATCCAACGGAAGATTGGACGTGTGACGCGCCGCTGTTGGAACCGATTCTGAACGCGTTACATCTGCCCGATCGGCCGTTGAGTCTGCGCCCCATCGGGCTGACCGAACTTCAAGCCGCACATCGGCGCGCCTTCGGCCTGACAGGTTCGTTGTGCTACGAGACGGAATACGGCCTGCCGCACGAATACCGGCAAAGCCAGGAACTGGCCGACATCGCCGGGTTCTATCGCGCCTTCGGTTTCAACGTGGGCGGCGCGGTCCGCGAGCGGCCCGATCACGCCGCGGCCGAACTGGAGTTCATGCACATCCTGACGTTGAAAGAGGTGTATGCGCTGAACAACGGCCGGATCGATCAGGCCGAAATTTGCGTGGACGCGCAGCGCAAGTTCCTGCGCGATCATCTGGCGCGCTGGCTGAGCTGGTTTCAGCAGCGGTTACGGCAGGCCCAAGTCACCGGCATTTACGCGGTGTTAATCGATCTCACGGCAACCTTTGTCGCCGCGGAAGCCGATCGGTTGGGGGCGCAGCCGGAACCGCGGCGCGTACCGGAAGTCAGGCCCACGCCGTTCGATCCCGATTTCTCCTGCGGCGCCTGCCTGGCCGCTGAAGCGGCGAAGGAGCAGAGCCTATGATCACTCGTTCACGTTTGACGCTGATCGGTCTAATCGCGCTGGCGATCGCGCTGACGTCTTTCAAGATTCCGGTGGCGAGTTCGCAGGGCCTGACGCTGGTGGCCGTCAACATCGACGGCGAGCTGCCGCTGCAAGACCCCGACTCGACGTTGTGGCAGCGTTCGACCGCCATCGAAGTGCCGCTGAGCGCACAAACCATCAGCCTGCCGCGCCTCAACCAGACGAACGTGAAAGCGGTCACGGCGCGGGCGTTGAAGAACGACCGGCAGGTGGCGATCCTTGTGGAGTGGGCCGACGCGACGCAGAATGATTCGGTGGTGCGCGTGCAGGATTTTCGTGACGCCGTCGCCGTGCAGTTTCCGCTGGTCGAAGGCGAGCCGTTCATCTGCATGGGTCAGGCCGGCGGCAACGTGAACATCTGGCATTGGAAGGCCGATTGGCAGGCGGATCTGGCCGCTCGGCAGGATATGGAAACGGCCTATCCCAACATGCACGTGGATTTCTATCCGTTCGCGAAGACGGCGCTGCCCGCCCCGACCGATTACGAAGACGCCAACTACGTCCCGGCTTTTGCCATGGGCAATTCATTTGCGGCCATTCACACGTCGCCCGTTGAGAATCTGATCGCAGGCGGGTTTGGCACGCTGACGACGCTGCCGCCGGCCGATCAGCGGGTGCAGGGTTACGGCGTGTGGGCCGACGGCAAATGGCGTGTGATCTTCAGCCGCGAGCTGGCGGCGCCCGGCCCCGGCACTGTGACATTCGAGGCGGGGAAAGTCTATCCCATGGCGATTGCGGCGTGGGACGGCGCGAACGGCGAACGCAACGGCCAAAAGTCAGTCTCGGCGTGGATCGCGCTGGCTGTCGGCCGGGCCGCGCCCACGCCCGCCCCCGTGGCGACCTCGACGGCGCCCGTCGACGCGGGGATGTTGTCCCTGCTGCTGCTGGCAATCGCGATCATCATCGCGGCCATCGGCGTATCGATTGGCTGGCGCGTCGAACAGAAACACTGGTGAGCGCCGCATGAATCGCTTGCTGCTCTTTCGCTGGCTCACGCTCGCCGCGCTGATCGACTGGCTGATCGGCCGCACGTTCACGCGCTCGGCCATGTTCATGCCCAAGTCGCCGCTGATGGTTGCGGCTTATGAGGCGCTGGGCTCGATCGGACAGGCGGCGTTCACCTTGACGGGCCTGCTGGCTTTGATCGTTAGCGTGTGGATCGCGTGGCGCGAGCGGGGCCGGCCCCTGCTGGCAGGCGCGCTGCTGCTCACTGCCGCGTTGAGTCTGCTGTTCGTCTTCGTCCCGCCGATTAGTTGGTGGGCGGTGTTGTCGCCCGCGCTGGTGATGATCATCATCGGCGCGTGGCTGGCGCACGGCTGGCGCAGCGCGGTTGATCTGGCGACAAAAACGGCGCTGACCCTGCCCGCACTGGCGCTGCTGGCCGGAGCGGTCTATCACTTGGTACCGGCGCTGGCCGGCGCTCTGAATCTATCTGCGGCGCCGCCATGGACGGGCGCCGTCTTCAACGGCGGCGAAGCGTTGGTCGCGCTGAGTCCGATCGGGTGGTGGTGGATCTATCAGCGGCGGGTTTCGCTCAAGACGTATCTGGTCGCCCTGCTGCCGGCGTTGGCGCTGACGATCTTTCACTTCGTCAATCCCGCCCTGACCGGCATCCTCGCCATCTGGTCAATCGGGCTGACGTTGTATCTGCCGTGGCCGGTGTACGCGATCAGCCTGTGGTTGTGCAGCGTCGTTGTGATCGAGGCGGTGGGGCGGCGCGAGTCAACCGGCCAGGCGCTGCTGCTGATGGCCGCGGGCGGCTACGCGCCGCAGATTAGCACGCACGTCTTTCTGGGTTTGATCGGGTTGTGGCTGTTGGTGAATAATCGGGCGGCAGGCGAGACAGAGGACGCGCCGATCGAACAACACGCCGCCCGATCGGCCGAAAGCGCCTCCGTCGGCCTCGTTACTTAGCCGGCGCGGCGGCGACGGCCGTATGCCCGACGCGCGGCCTGCGATTCACCACCACGATGCCGCCCACCACCAGCGCCGAACCCAACACCATGTTCCAGTTCAACGGCTCGGCCAGAAAGATCACGCCCAGCACCACGCCGACCACTGGAAACACGTACGTGACCAGCGAGGCGCGCGTCGGCCCCCACACGTTGTTGAGCCAGAAAAACAGCAGATACGCCGCGCACAATCCCAGCACGCCCAGCCACAGCACCGCCACCCACGCCAGCGGCTGCGCCGGCAGGGCCACCGGCCGCTCGACGACGGGCGTAATCACCCACATGATCGCCGTGGCAAACATCAGGATCATCGTCGACTGCACCACCGGCCTGACGTTGCGCAGCTGCCGGCGCGAGAAGACCAGCGCCACCGCGTAGCTGGCCGCCGCCAGCAGCACGGCCAGCTGGCCCAGCAGATCGCTCTGAAGCGCGCGCGGATCAAAATCCTGCGCCACCAGCACCACCACGCCCACAAACCCCACAATCAACCCAAGCAATCGGGGGCCGGTGATCTTCTCGTCGTGCAGGGCAAAGTGCGCGATGACGATGACGAACAGCGGCGTGGTCGCGTTGAGGATCGCGGCCAGGCTGGAATC
The DNA here is from genome assembly GCA_964550855.1 of uncultured Anaerolineae bacterium. Lineage (GTDB taxonomy): Bacteria > Chloroflexota > Anaerolineae > Fen-1058 > Fen-1058 > JAGOBP01. The sequence continues at coordinate 15,515 of CAZKBQ010000055.1, read as the reverse complement.
GATGTGCGTCTCGCCCCACGTAATCAGCAGGAAGGGCACCACCACGTTGAAGACGCCCATGAACAGATATTTCAGCAGGGTCGCGCGGTCACGCGGGATGCTCTGCCGCTGCCAGTACATCACCGCCAGCAGGCTGATCAGCCCAAATGAGACGCGCAGCGCCACCACCACAAACGGCGATACATTTTCCACCGCGATCTTGATCCACAGAAACGATGAGCCCCACAACAAGCCCAATACCGTAAAGGCCACCCACTCTTTTAACTTCATCTTTCCCCCTGGCACGATCTTATCGACGTGAGTTTGCCGACCTGCCGGCGGCCCGCCGGTTGGCGGCGGGCCGCACGTTCAACGGCGCATTCTCTTTCAGCGCGCGCAGCGCGATCATCGTCACACTCCGCTGCACCGTCAGCGCGCTGCGAATGCGCCCCAACAGATTTTCCAGATCGCTCGGACTGCCGCACCTGGTCTTCAGGATCAGACAGTCTTCACCCGCCACACTGTAGCACTCCAACACATCTGGGTCTTCGCTGACCGCCTTGAGACCTGCTGCGTAACGCTCGTCAAACGCGGCCGTCAGCCGGATAAACGCCGTCATCGGCTTATCCAGCGCCGCCGGATCGATCTTGATCGTATAGCCCTTGATCACGCCGCGCTGTTCCAGCTTGCGGACACGCTCAAACACCGACGGGCCTGTCAGGCCCACCTCGGCCGCGATGGCGGCGTTCGTCATCCGCGCGTCGCGCTGCAGCAGATCAAGGATGTGCCGATCGATGTCGTCGAGTTGAGTGCTCACAACGCATTCACCACCGGGCGCAGCTTCGCACCAGACTGGCGCGGAGTCTCATCCCACACTTCAATCACGACCGGCCTCTTGCCGGCCGGCGAGACAACCGCATAATCGTGTTTCGATTGCAGTGCGATTTGCTCGCCGCGCTTCAGCACGTGATCGCAGCCATTCAACGTGATCCACGCCCGCCCCGATCGAACTCGCAGCCCCCGCGGCCCGGCCGCAACGCGATAGGTTTCTCGACCCATCAACACCACCCGCATCATATTCGATGCTTTGTCATTCACGTCTAACCTCCATTGGCTTTTTCACCGGCATGCCTACTATTTTATTGCCGTTCATCGATTTGTCAATACCTATTAGGCGTTGTGACTAAATTCTCTAATCTTATTCGGCAGAGTCGCCCCCTCCAATTGCAGCAGCCACGCCTTGGTCTTGATGCCGCCGCCGCCCGAATAGCCGTGCAGTGAGCCGTCCGAACCAAGCACGCGATGGCACGGAATCACGATCGGGACCGGGTTGTGACCCAGCGCCTGGCCCACCGCGCGCGAGGCTTGCGGCCGCCCGATCGCTTTGGCGACCTCCCCGTAGGTCAGCCACTGCCCGCGCGGAATCTTCAGCGCGGCCGACAATACCTGCCGCTGAAACGCCGTCAGCGACGTCATATCCAGCGGCAGATCGAACCGCGTGCGCTTCCCATCGAGATACTCGCGCACTTGCCGCATGGCCTCCGCGCACCGCTCGCGCGACCGCACCAGCGTCGCCTTCGTGCGGCGCTGCACGCGATCGATGAAACTCTGCTCGCCCAATCCAAAATCCAGCGCAATCAACCCGCGTTCACTCACGGCCACATACAACTCACCCACTCTTGAGTGTGACACCACATCGTAATACACGATCCGCCCCCTGGCCCGATCCAATGCCTGCCGCAATTTCGCCTGCGCCCGCTTCGTCGCTGCCGCGCCCGGCCCCTCGGCATACACCGCATCCAGTGCTTGAATGATTTCGTCCATGTTTCGCCTCACGCTGTTTCCACCGCAAATTGCGCGCGCAGCTTCTTCAACGCCTGATACACATTGGCCCGCGCCGCTTCCTCGGTACAGTCCAACGCCGCCGCGATGTCACGGTAACTCAGCTCCTGATACTGCCGCATGATCAACGCGGCGCGCTGTTGATGCGGCAGCGCCGCCACGGCCTGCGTCACCGCTTCGATCAACTGCCGCTGCTCCACCCGATCAGGCGGCGAAGATCGATCGGTTTCCAGATCAGGATCGAGATCGATCGTGCGCGCGTTGAGCCGGCCGCGCTGTCGCGCGTGCGTGCGCGCGGTGTTCGTCGCGATCTTGTACAGCCACGCCCGATAATTCGATCCCGCCCTCACGCGCGAAAACGAGCGATAGGCGCGCAGAAACGTCTCTTGCAGACAATCTTCCGCATCGGCGGTATCTCGCAGCAATCGCCACACATAGGCGAAGATCTCACCGCTGTGCGCCTCAACTAACGCTTCAAACTCCATGCACTTCGCTCCACTGACTGTGTCTGACCAATATAACCACGCCCGGCTGATTTTGTGAAATGCAAAAAGCAGAGGCCCGGTTTTCAGCGTGCCTCTGCTTGCACATTTCTGTCTGTTTGTCCGTTTCTCGCTGTTTGGCCGCTTTCACGTCCGTTGATCGTGGCCCGCCAGCGCAATGAACACATCCTCCAGCGTCGGCTCCACTTGCTCCACCTTCGCCGCCGCAAAGCCCGCGCCGGCCAACGCCGCGCGCAGCGAGTCGGCCGTATGGGCCTGCGGGGCCGTGATCGCCCGCAGTCGATCGCTGATCAGCCCGGCGCGCATCACGCCCGGCACATCATGCAGCGCCGACAGCGCCTCCACCAGCGACGCGGTGCCGTGATCGGGTGTCACGTCCCAGGCCGCACCCGGCAGGGCGCTGGTTTTCAAACCGCTCGGTGTATCCAGCGCCAGCAGCTGGCCGCGAAACATGATGCCCACGCGGTGGCAATGCTCGGCCTCGTCCATATAATGCGTCGTTACAAAGATCGTCACGCCCTGCTGCGCCAGATCGTAGATCAGATCCCAGAACGTGCGCCGCGCCGACGGGTCGACGCCGCTGGTCGGTTCATCCAAAAACAGCAGCCGGGGTTGATGCACCAAGGCCGTGCCCAGCGCCAACCGCTGCCGCCAGCCGCCGGACAGGTCGCCCGCCAGTTCCTGCTCGCGCTCCTGCAAGTGCAGCGTCTCCATGACGGCCTGCACGCGGGCGGCGCGACTACGACGCGGCACATCGTACACGCCCGCGTAAAATTCCATGTTCTCGCGCATCGTCAATTCGTCGTACAGCGCAAACTTCTGAGACATGTAGCCGACCTGCGGCCGAATCTGCTCGGCCTGCGTGCGGATGTTCTTGCCCAGGACCAGCGCTTCACCTTCGCTGGGCTGCAACAACCCCAGCAACATGCGGATCGTCGTCGTCTTGCCGGAACCGTTCGGCCCCAGATACCCCAGCACTTCGCCGCGTTCCACCTGGAACGATACGTGATCGACCGCGGTGAAATCGCCAAAGCGCTTGGTCAGGCCGTTGACCTCGATGACGGTGTCTGCCATGGCTCACTGATCCTGCTCGCGTTCCGCGCTTTCAACCAGCTCGATGAATGCGTCTTCCAGCGTCGGCGCGATCGCGCGGATGCGATCGGTGCGTGCGCCGTGGGCGTGCAGCAGCGCGGGCAGTTCAGCGGCCACCCGATCGGCACGGCCGGCCTTGACGCGCAGGTGCAACCGATCGCCGAACAGCTGCACGTCTTCCACATCCGCCGCCTGCTGCGCCAGCTGGCGCAGCTGCTCGCGCGGCTCGCCCGTCAGTTCCAGGATGCGGCCGGTCAGGCGGCTGGCCACCTGGCCGGGCGCGCCTTCAATCATCAAACGGCCGCGATAAATGAAGCCCACGTGCGTGCAGCGCGAGGCTTCATCCATGTAAGGCGTGCTCACCAGCACCGACAGGCCTTCCTGGTTCACCAGCCGGATGATCAATTGCCAGAAATCCTGGCGCGTCACCGGATCGACGCCGCCGGTCGGCTCGTCGAGCAGCAGCACTTTGGGCCGGTGCACCAGCGCAGTGGCCAGGCCCAGCTTCTGCTTCATGCCGCCCGAGAGTTGATCGGCCAGCCGATCGGCAAACTCGGCCAGCCCGACAAATTCCAGAATTTCCTGCGCGCGCCCCTGCCAGTCGGCGCTCTTCAGGCTGTGCATCTCCGCAAAAAAGCGTAGATTTTCCATCACTGACAGATCGCCGTACAGGCTGAAGCGTTGGGCCAGGTAACCGATCTGGGCGCGGGCCTGCTCCGGCTGTTTCGCCACATCGTAGCCGCGGATCGAGACGTGGCCCCGATCGGGTTGAAAACCCCCGCAGATCAGCCGCATCGTCGTGGTCTTGCCCGCGCCATCGGGACCGACCAGCCCGTAGATTTCGCCTTCCTGCACGGTGAGACTCAACCCGTTGACGGCGTGCGTTTCGCCGAACGATTTGTGCAAGTTATCAGCAGCAATGGCCGTCATGAACCCTCTTTCAACGCAGACCTCAGCACGTTTCCGTTTGACGTGTCAGGCCTCACTCGCCAAACACCACGTCGGCCGGCATGCCCGGCTTCAGCTTGCCATCAGCATTGTCCACCGCCAGCTTCACCGCGAACACGGTGGTGGCCCGGCCCTCGGCGGTCTGCACATTGCGTGGCGTAAACTCGGCCTGATCGGCGATGCGCGTCACTTTCGCTGAAAAAGTCTCATTCGGGAATGAATCGACCTTCACCGTCACCGGCTGCCCCAGCCGGATCTGCCCGTAGCGATCCTCAGGAATGTAAACGGTAATGTACAGATGGCCGGTATCGCCCAGCGTCATCAACGATGCGCCCGGCGGCACAAACTCGCCCGGCTCGATGGCGCGCTTCAGCACCACGCCGTCCAACGGCGCGCGCAAGATGAGCTTGCCAATCTGCACACGCAGTGCGTCGGCCTGCGCCTGGGCCGCCTCGATCTGTGCCCCGGCGCCAGCCAGCTGCGCAGTGGCGGCATCGATCTGCGCCTGCGCCGCCGTCAGCTGCTCGGCGCGCGCGCCCTTCTGCACCTGCTCCAGTTGAGCCTGCGCTTGCGCCTGCTGCGCGCTGGCCGCCTCGACGCGGGCTTTGGCCGCTTCCAACTCTTCCTTCGTCGCGCCGCGTTTGAGCTGATCCAGCCGCGCCTGCGCGGCCGCATAAGATTCATTGGCCGTATTCAACGCCGCTCGCGCCTGCTCTTCCGGTGTGCCCAGGCCCGGGCAAATTTCGCCTCGGCCCGGCACCGTGACACAGCTGGTCACTTTGTCGTAAGCATCCTGGGCCACTTTGCGCTGCTGCGCGGCCTGGGCCAGCGCCGCCTCGGCCGCGGCGATGTCGGCGGCGCGCGCGCCCTTCCGCAATTGGTCGTATTGCGCCTGCAGGGCGGCGACGTTGGCCGCAGCCGTCTTCACCGCCTCCTGAGCAGCCTGAATCTGCTCGATCTGCGGGCCGGACTTCAAGAGATCATAGTTGGCCTGTGCGGCGCGCTGCTGGGCTTGCATGGCGCGCTGCTGCGCCTGCAGGGCGGCGACGTTGGCCTCCACCTGTTTCAACTGCGCCTGCAACAGGGCGTCGTCCAAGCGGACTACTGCTTGATCCTGGTGGACGGTGTCGCCGTCGGTGGCGAGCACTTCCAGCACGCGCCCGCCAATTTCAGGCGAAACGATGACATCGGTGGCCTCGATGGTACCACTGGCCTTCAGGCCCGGCTCCTGCGCCGAGGCGCGATTGACCAGCCAGTACGCGCCCAGTCCCAGCACCACCACAATAATGACCAGCGGAATGAGTTGCATCCGAGTCTTCACACTAACCTCCAGCGTTTTCAATCGGCTGTGTTTGTTCGAAGTAACGTCGCATGATGTCCGGTGTGATCAGCCGTCCCGAGGCGGCCTTTTGAGTGCACGTGTACCGCGCCGCGATCTGCCCGCGCGTGACCGACTCCTCCAACGAGCCGCCGTCCAGCACATAGCTGCTCAAGAAACCCACGGCCAGCGCATCGCCCGCGCCGTTGGTATCGATGACCGGGGCAGCCATGTCAACCGGCTCGAAGTAGCGAATACCCTCGCGCGTGCCCAGCGCGCAGCCGCGCGCGCCCAGGCCCGATACGACGATCAGCGTCGATTTCCAGGCCAGCAGTTCCTCGATCAGCGGCGTGGGATCAGGCTGATTCGCCGCCGAGAAAAACACGATGTCGGCATATTCGATGAAGTCCTCGCGATAGCCGTCATGCAGGCTGACCACATCCTGCAGATCGCAGGCGATCACGACGCCCAGTTCCTTTGCCATCGGCAGCAGCGTGCGCGCCCAGTGGGGAATGTTGAAGTGCGCCAGCCGGCTCTGCGCCAAAACCGATCGGCACACGGCGCGATCGGGCTGCAGCTGCAAATGGCTCTTGCCGTCGTAAAAGTTCTTGCGCCGACCGTCGCGATACATGAAGTTGACGCTGCGGCTGGTGCCGGCCGGATCGATAAACAGCGCCGACAGATCGATGCCGTCGCGCGCGAATTCCTCACGGATGAACCGCCCGCTGAAGTCGTCGCCCACATAGCCGATGAAGGCCGTGCGCTTGCCCAGCTGCGCGTAACCGCGGCTGGCGTAGCCGCCGGCCTGCCCCACGTAGTCCAGGTTCTCCGTGAAATTCGCCTCGCGGTCAAAGTCCACATCGGTTTGGTGGAAGTACACATTGGTATCAATGCCGACATTGCCAATCACGGCCACGTCAAAACGCCGATCGCTCATCCTCGCCCCCGTCAATCCAGCCGCTTGTGGAAGCGCCGCGCCGCGCCGCCCATGACCACCACCGCAAACACGACCAGCGCGATCACCGGCCCCTGAATGTCCTGCAGACTTGCACCGCGCAGCATGATCGCCCGCACAATCTCGTTGAAATAGCGCAGCGGAATGACGTAGCTCACCGCCTGCAAAAACGGCGGCATGGCCGCGATCGGGAAGAAAATGCCCGCCAGGAACAGCGACGGCAGTTGAATCAACATGCTCCACATCTGCGCTTCCTGCTGAGTCTTGGCGACCGACGAGATGAACAGGCCGATGCCCAGCGCCGTGATCAGGAACAACATGGTCAGGGCCAGCAGCAAGCCCAGATCGCCCACCATCGGGACATTGAAAACGACAAAGCCCAGCACCAGCACTTCGATCACGTCGAAGAAAGCCAGTCCCACGTAGGGCGTAAGCTTGCCCACGATCAATTCCCACGATCGAATGGGCGTGATGATCAGCTGCTCGATGGTGCCGCGCTCGCGCTCGCGTACGATCGAAGACGCGGTCAGCATCACGGCCAGCTGCTGCAGGATGGTGCCGATCAGGCCGGGGATCATGAAGTAGGCGCTGATGAGATCGGGGTTGTACCAGACCTGCGTGCGCACTTCGATCGGCTGGCCGGCCCCGACCGACTGGCCGCGTGCCTGCAGCTGTTCCTGCAGCACTTGCGTCGATTTGGCCTGCGCGATCAAGGTGGCCGCCGACAGTGCCGTCGCCGCGATGGTCGGATCGGAGCCGTCGATGATGAAGGCCACCTGGGCCGACTCGCCCGCCGCCAACCGCCGGCCATAATCGGGTGGAATGATCAGCCCGGCTTTGATGTCGCCGCTGCTGACCAGATGGCGAATCTCATCCACCGAGCTGACTTCGTGGTCAAACTTGAAGTAATCGGCGGCCCGGTAAGCGTCGAGCAGGTCGCGCGCGGCTTTGGAATGATCCTGATCGAACAGCGCCGCCGGCACGTTACGCACGTCGCTGGTGGCGGCAAACCCCAGCAAAAACAACATGATGATGGGCTGGATGAAGGTGATGATCACCGTGCGCCGATCGCGCGTGATCTGGATGAGTTCCTTGCGCATGATGGACAGCAGCCGCGAATTCAACATAGCGTGTCAATCCCTGGCCAGAATGCCGTGCAGATAAATATCGACAAAGTGATCAAAGGCAGCCGCCCGCGGCGCGGCGGGCAACTGGCTATCCATGATCAAACCGGTAATCACATATGAGAAGAACAGGCCGATGAAGGCGCGGAGGATCACCGGCAGCGGCAGCGGCCGCAAGCGCCCGCGCACCTGTTGAAAGCGCTGCGCAAACTCCATGAGCGGCGGAAAGAAGATCTGAAACAGCTGCGGCACGTGCCGGCCTTCAAATTCCACCAGCTCGATGAAGATCAAGTTAAGAAAGTCCGGCCGCTCGTTCAGCGCCGCGATCATGCGCTGCGCGGCATCGCGCACCAGGTCTTCAATCGTCTCGCCCTGCGCCGCCTGCAGCGCGGGCAGCACGTCCAGAAACGGATGGCGCTCCATCAGCATCGCTACAAAGATGTCCTCTTTGGTGGCGAAATGGTTGTAGATGCCGCCCAGGGCCAGCCCGGCCTCGTCGGCGATGTTGCGCATGGATGTGCCGTGATAGCCGCGCGTGATGAAGAGCTGATAACTGGCCTCGATCAGCGCCGCACGCGTGCGGCCGCCTTTGGTTTCCAGCCGCCGGGTGCTCCGCCGTCCGGCGCTTTTACGGGATGGTTGGCGTGCCATTCTCACCTGACTTGCGAACGATCGTTCATTTTCATTGAGCGGGCGCGATTATACGCCGGCGGCGGAAGCCGTCAACCGGCCGCCCCCGGAGCTTAATCGAGCCGTTTGCGAAACCGCGCCACGGCGCTGCCCATCACGACCACGCCAAAGACGACCAGCGCCAGCACTTCGCCGGACACGGCCGCCAACCCTACTCCTTTGATCAGCACGGCGCGCACGATGATGAGGAAGTAGCGCAGCGGAATGAGATAGCTGACCGCCTGCAGGAATGGCGGCATGGCGGCCAGCGGGAAGAAGAAGCCCGACAAGAAGATGGCCGGCAGCTGGATGAACACCGCCATCATCATCGCTTCAAACTGGGTGTGCGCCACGGTGGAGATCAGCAGGCCGATGCCCAGCGTGGTCACCAGGAACAGGCCGGCCAGGATCAACAGCAGCAGCACGCTGCCGTTGATGGGCATGTTGAAGGCCAGCGTGCCCAGCATCAGAATCATCAGCAGGTCGAAGAACGAGATCAACACATAGGGCAGCAGCTTGCCGGCGATTAGCTCCCATGCGCGGATGGGTGTGATAATCAATTGTTCGATGGTGCCGCGTTCGCGTTCGCGCACGATGGCGGTGGAGGTCAAAATCACGGCTAAATACTGCAAGATCATGCCGATCAAGCCGGGGATCATGAAGTAGGCGCTGATCAGATCGGGGTTGTACCAGACCTGCGTGCGCACGTCCACCGGCGCGGTGAGGGCGCCGCCGGCCGCGCGCCGCTCCAGCGTGGCGCGCAAGATCGCGGTGGCGCGCGTCTGGCCGATCAACGTCGCGGCCGACAGCGCCGTGCCGGCGATGGTCGGATCAGAGCCGTCAATCACAAAGGCCACCGAGGCCTGCTCGCCCGCCGTCAGCCGCCGACTGTAATCGGGCGGAATGATCAGGCCGGCTTTGACCTGCCCGCTGTCGATGAGCCACTTCAACTCCTCCACCGAGTCAACGTCGGCGGTGAACTGGAAATAGTCGGCGGCGCGAAAGGCCGCCAGCAGCTGGCGCGCGGCGACCGAGCGATCCTGATCGAAGATGGCCGTCGGCACGTTGCGCACATCGTTGGTGGCAGCATAGCCCAGCAGGAACAGCATGATGACGGGCATGACAAACATGATCATCAGCGTGCGGGGATCGCGGACGATCTGGATGAATTCCTTGCGGACCAGCGACAGCAGCCGTGAGTTGAACATCGACAAGACACCCGCCCGAAAAATACGAACGATCGTTCACATTTTTGAGCTAAACCGGCAGACTGTCAAGCGGCGGCCTGCGGCGCGAGTGTGGCGTCAACCCGTCGCGAGTCGCCCACGACTGAGCGAGGCAGCTCCGCTGTGCTATACTTTGCCACGCGCGGCCATGCCTCATCAGGCGCGCAGTCGAAGCGGGTGCCTCAAGCCGGTCTCTAACTCTTCATATCTTCAAGGAGCGTCATGAAGGTCCTACTCATCGGTGTGGGCGGTGTGGGCGAAGCGATCGCCGTCATCGCGCAGGACAAGCCGTGGCTGCAAAAGATGGTGCTGGCTGACTACAATTTGAAGCGCGTGAAGGAAGTCCGCGCGAGATTGAAAGACAAGAAGAAGTTTCCGGCCGAGCCGATCGATGCGCGCGACAAACGCCAGATCGTCGATCTGGCGCGGAAACATGCGGTCGATCTGATTATGAATGCGGTCGATCCGATCTTCAACGAGGCGATCTTCGACGCAGCGTACACGGCCGGCTGCGGGTACATGGACATGGCCATGACGCTGTCCCGCCCGCACCCGACCGCGCCGTTCAGCGAAACGGGGGTGAAACTGGGCGATTATCAATTTGAGCGCGCGGCGAAGTGGGCGAAAAAGGGTCTGCTGGCGGTGGTGGGGATGGGCGTTGAGCCGGGCATGGCCGACGTGTTTGCGAAGTATGCGGAGAAACACTTATTCGACGAGATCGACGAGATCGGTATCCGCGACGGCGCGAATTTGGAGGTGCGCGGTTACACCTTTGCGCCCAATTTCTCGGTGTGGACGGTGATCGAAGAGTGCCTCAATCCTCCGGTGGTCTGGGAGGCCGATCGGGGCTGGTACACCACCGAGCCGTTCAGCGGACAGGAGATCTTCGATTTTCCCGAAGGCATCGGCCCCGTGGAAGTCGTCAACGTCGAACACGAAGAAGTGCTGTTGATCCCGCGCTGGGTGAAGTGCAAGCGCGTGACCTTCAAGTACGGATTGGGCGATCAGTTCATCGGCGTGCTGAAGACGCTGAAGATGCTGGGGTTGGACAACAAAGAACCGATCAACGTCAAGGGCGTCAAGGTTGCGCCGCGCGATGTCGTCGCTGCCTGCCTGCCCGATCCGGCGCACCTCGGCGACAAGATGTTTGGCAAGACGTGCGCGGGCACGTGGGTCAAGGGCGTTAAGGACGGCCGGCCCCGGCAGGTCTATCTGTATCAGGTGGCCGATAACGAGTGGTGCATGCACAAGTTCGGCGTGCAGGCGGTGGTGTGGCAGACGGCCGTCAGCCCGGTGATCACGATGGAATTGCTGGCGACCGGCCAGTGGCGGGGCGCGGGCGTGCTGGGGCCGGAGGCGTTTGATCCCGATCCGTTCATGGCGCTGATGCCGGCGTATGATTTTCCGTGGGGGCTGAAGGAGATGAGCAACGGTTGATGAGGCCTGCGCCGGGCGTTTATCGATGTCCATCCGTTGCGTTTCTGCGCCGCTTGACAGGCAGCTTACAATAGAAGCAAGCTGGGCGACACACCTTTGATTACGACAACTCAATAGAACGGTGGCAACCCACATCGAGCCGGGGAGGTTAACACGTGGATCGCTATCTCATCGAAACGCCGCACGAGGCCGAAGAGTGCATCATGCTGTTTTCGCAGCTGCGCGCCATGGGCTATCTCTACCACTTCGACTGGGGCTGCAAGGCCGGCGTGCATTCCGGCTGGGCCATCATCGAAGCCGAGAACGATCAGCAGGCGCACCTGGCCGTGCCACCGTTGGTGCGCCACAAAGCGCGGGTGATCAAACTCAACCGCTTCGATCCTGCGGAAGAACACCAGCTGCACGGCGCGTAGATGATGAACCGGCGGCATCGGCCGGTTCATCGTGTTTTCGAGGGAGACTCATGGCCTTCATCCGCACCATCCCATTTGACGAAGCGGCCGGCCTGCTCAAGGAAATCTACGACGCCGAGCGCGTGGACGTCGGCGAGGTGGATAACGCCGTCTATGCCTTCAGTCTGCGGCCGGCGGTCTACGCGGCGTGGAAGAACCTTCTTCACACGGTTCGCGTCAACATGGATGCGCGCCGTTACGAACTGGTGACGCTGGCCGCCGCCGCCGGCTTGCGGTGCACCTACTGCACGCTGGCGCATGGGGCGGCGTTGGTGTCCCAATTCTTCGGCGCCGAACAGGTCGAGGCGATCACGCGCGACTATCGCCACGCCGGCCTGACACCCGCCGAAGTGGCGATGATGGCCTACGCCGAAAAGATCGCGCGGCATGCCTACAAAGTGACGCCCGAAGAGATTGATGAGCTGCGCGCGCACGGCCTCTCGGATGCCGACATCCTCGACATTGCGCTGGCGGCGGCCGCGCGCAGCTTCCTGAGCAAAGTGCTGGACGCCGTAGGCGTCGAGCCAGACGAGCGGTACCTGGCTTTGCCGCTGGAACTGCGTCAGACGCTGGCCGTGGGCCGTCCCTTTGAGGACCGGTTACCTTGAAGCTGTCTCCCGATACTGCCGACCTCTCCGTGCTGTGGCAGACCATTCGGCAATGGCCGCTTCAGACGTTCCACGTCACAGACTCCCTGCCCGGCACCCTACGGCCCGGAGCGAGGTGACCCCGCCGTTCTCCCCTGGCCAGCAACGCAAGTAAGCGTGGGCGCTCTTCACCCCCGCCTTCGCTTGCCGCCCTTGACAACCGGTTCAACTCTGGTAAAATCAATTCGATACTGATCGAAATGAATACAGGAGTGAACCATGCCGGGCGAAACTCAAGCCGACGAACTGCTGGCCTTCTTCAAGGCGCTGGCCGACGCCAACCGGCTGAAGATCGTGGGCCTGCTGGCGCAGCAGCCGTACACAGTGGAACAGCTGTCGGCCATGCTGGGCCTGGGCGCGTCCACCGTCTCGCATCACCTGAGCAACCTGTCGCACGCCGGCCTGGTCTCGGCGAAGTCGGAGCAGTACTACAACGTGTATTCGCTCAACCTGGGCGCGATTCAGGCAATGGCGCAGCGCCTGCTCAACCGTGACGACCTGCCCGGACTCGCCGCCGAGGTCGATCGGGACGCCTATGACCGCAAAGTGCTGAAGGCCTTCACCCGCCCCGACGGGACGATCAAAGCCTTTCCGGCGCAGGAGAAGAAATTCCAAGTGCTGCTGCGCTACGTGCTCGACGCCTTCGAGCCGGGTCAACGCTACACCGAAAAGCAGGTCAACAACCGGCTGGCCAAATATAGCGCGGATACCGCCACGCTGCGGCGCGGCCTGATTGAGTACAAACTCATGGCCCGTGAAGCCGCAGCCGGCGGCAGCATCTACTGGCGCATCGATCGCTGACACCCACCGTCCGGGGCGAACACCATACCTGCGCTCGCTCCGGAAGCCCTTCTCGCATCACTCATCACTCATTACTCGTTACTCATCACTCATCACTCATCACTCATTACTCGTTACTCATCACTCATCACTCATCACTCATTACTCGTTACTCGTCACTCATTACCCATTCTCCATTTGTCATTTATAATTTCCCCATGCGCACCCTGCGTCAATGTCTGCTCGATACCGATGTCGCGCTGCTGCGCGTGATCGCCGCGCGCTGGTCGATCGACATCGCCGGGCTCAAGCCGCGCGAACTGATCGCTCAGCTGGAGAGCACGATCGGCGATCCCGCCCGATCGAGCGTGATGCTCGATCAGCTGACGCCGGCCGAACGCGACGGGCTGCGCGCCCTGTTGGCCGCGGGCGGCACGCTGCCCGCGCCGCGTTTTTCGCAGCGCTTCGGCACCATCCGATCGATTGGTCCGGCCCGGCTGGAACGCGAACAGCCCTGGCGCTCACCCGCCAGCCCCGCCGAAGGCCTGTGGTACCTGGGCTTGATTTACAAGGGCTTCGAGCAGCTGCCCAACGGCGACATGCGCGACGTCTTCATCGCGCCGGCGGAACTGCAGCCGGTGCTGTCGTTGCTGGCCTCTGCCCCGACCGATCGGCCCCCGCTCCCGTTGACCACTGCGCCGGAAACGATTCGATCACACGGCGCGGCGCTGGCCGACGATGCCTGCACGCTGCTCAGCCATCTGCATAACCACTTTGTGCGCGCCGCCGATCGCGCACTACTGACCGTCCTGACGCCGCAGTTGCGCTCGGCCGATCCGGTGCGCTGGCTTGTCTTGCGGCGTGTGTTGGAACAGGCCCGGCTGATCAAGCTGGCCGGCCAGCGGCTGCGGCCTGATCCCCGCGTCAGTGCGGACTGGCTGCGCGCGCCCACGCTTGATCAGCTGCGCGCTCTGTTTGAAGCGTGGCGCGGCGATGCTCACTGGTCCGATCTTAAGCAGGTGCGCGAGGTGGAAATTGAGCGCGCCGCTTTGATCAACGCCGACCATGTGGCCGTGCGCGCCGTGGTGCTGGACGCGCTGCACGCTGCCGCCCCCGGCGCCTGGCACACCTGCGACGCATTGATCGATCGGATCAAAACGCAGTCGCCCGATTTTTTGCGCGCCGACTTCGATCAAGACTACATCCGCGACAAAACCAGCGGCGACTATCTGCGCGGCGCGGCGGCGTGGGAGCGGGTGGAAGGCGCGCTCATCCGATCGATCCTCGGCGGCCCGCTGCTGTGGCTGGGCGTCCTCGACACGGCCGGCGGCGAAGCGCCGACCGCGTTCAGCCTCACGGCGATCGGCGCCGCGCTGCTGGGCCGGGAAACCGATCGGGCGGCCGCCCGGCCGATTGAGCACTTTAGTATTCATGCTGATGCCACCGTCCGCGTCGGGGCGGATCGCCGCTACGATCGGTTTCAGCTGGCCCGCGTAGCCGATCCCATCGGTCTGGACACAGACACTTACCACTATCGACTCACGCCGTCGTCGCTGACGCGGGCGGCCTCGCAGAAGATCGATGCCGCGCAGGTGATCGATTTCCTGTCGCGGGCCGCGGAGCAGCGCGTACCGCCCTCGCTGATCAAGGCCATCGAGCGCTGGGCCAGGAAGGGCGCGGAAGTGCAGGTGGAACAGGCCGTGATTGTGCGCGTGAAAGATGCGGCCATTTTGAAGCGCCTGCAGGAATCGCCGAAGACGCGCGGTTTTCCGCTGGAGGTGCTGGGGCCGACGGCGGCGCGCATCCACGCCCGCGACTGGCCCCGGCTGGTTGCGGTGCTGGCCGAGGCGGGCGTGCTGGTCGATCCGCGCAACGAGGCCGAATAAAGATTTCTACTAATTCCCGGTGAAAGGCTGGCCCTTGAACGACGAGCAGCGATCATCCGATGAGTTTGCCCGCGCCCGCACCTTGACGCGGCTGGCGCCGTATCTGACCGACGACCAGTGCGACCCGGCGCTCAGCGCCGCCTTCGCCCTGCACGACGCCGGCGCGCGCGTCCGCGCCCTGTGCGGCCTGAGCAGCGCCCTGCCCGATGACCGACGGACGGCTACGCTGACCGAGGCGCTGGCGGTCGCGCGCGACATCGACAGCCCATGGCTGCGCGTGCGCGCCTATGTGCCGTTGACGGCCACACTGCCCGATGGCGCGAAAGACGCGGTGCTGCGCGAAGCGCTTGACGCCGCGCTCGTCATCGACAGCGAGTGGCTGCGCAGCCGGGCGCTGATGCTGCTGGCCGGCCGTCTGCCGCCCGATCTGATTCCGCCCGCCGTCGCGGCCGCGCAGGCGATCGGCGTGGAGCACGTGCGCGCCATCACGCTGGGCACGCTGGCCGCCCATCTAAGTGAAGATATTAAAGCACAGGTCCTGACCTCCGCGCCGACCGTCGTGGACGAGTGGCTGCGCGCGTCGTTGATTGGCGCGCTGGTGGAGCATCTGCCGGACGCGGACGAGGCGGTGACGCTGGCGCGCGCCATCGCGGAGCC
>CAZKBQ010000054.1:0-30569 GCA_964550855.1 uncultured Anaerolineae bacterium | reverse complement strand
ACGTGCGTGATCGAGGCGATGAACGACTACTATCGCACCACGCACGCCAACGTGCATCGCGGCGTTCACACGCTGAGCGAAGAGGCGACGGCGCTATACGAAGGCGCGCGCAAGAAGATCGCCCGCTTCATCAACGCCTCCTCCAGCCGCGAGATCATTTACACCCGCAACACCACCGAGTCGATCAACCTGGTCGCCTTCACGTGGGGACGGGCGAATCTCAAGGCGGGCGATGAAATTCTGTTGACCGAATCCGAGCATCACAGCAACATCGTGCCGTGGCAGATGATCGCCAAAGAAACCGGCGCAATCGTGCGCTATATTCCGGTGGATGCCAAAGGCTATCTGGACACGGCGCTGCTCGATACGCTGTTAACGCCCAGGACCAAACTCGTCGGCCTCGCGTCGATGTCGAACGTGCTGGGCACGATTCTGCCGATCAAGGACGTGATCGACCGCGCGCACGCGGTGGGCGCGCTGGCGTTGATCGATGGCGCGCAGGGCGTCCCGCATTTGCCCACCGATGTCCAGGCGCTCGACTGCGACTTCCTGGCGTTCTCTGGGCACAAGATGTGCGGGCCGACCGGCATCGGCGTGTTGTGGGGCAGACGAGAGCTGCTCGAGGCCATGCCGCCGTTCATGGGCGGCGGCGATATGATCCGCAAGGTCACCTTTGAGGGCGCGGCGTGGAACGACCTGCCGTGGAAGTTTGAAGCGGGGACGCCGGCCATCGCCGAAGCGATCGGGCTGGGCGTCGCCGTTGATTACTTATCGGCGCTGGGTATGGACGCCGTGCGCGCGCACGAACGCGAAACCATCGCGTACGCTCTGGAGCGCTTGAGTGAGATTCCCGGTTTGACGCTCATCGGGCCGGATGATCCCGATCGGCGCGGCGGCGTGGCGACGTTTACGCTCGACAACATTCACCCGCACGATCTGGCCGACATCCTCGATCACGAAGGCATCGCCATCCGCGCCGGCCATCACTGCGCGCAGCCGCTGCATCAGAAGCTGGGCATCGTCGCGTCGTCGCGCGCGTCGTTCTATATTTATACGCAGCGTGAAGAGATCGACGCGCTGGTGGCCGGCCTGTACAAGGCCAAGACGATTTTCAAACGGTGATTAAAGAACCTCTCCGAAGCCCCAGACCTCGGAGAGGTTTTTCTTTTCAGTCGTAAATACCCCTTGATTTTTGCCAGTTGACGCGCCCGGCTCCCGTCCATAGAATTTCCTCGCGATGGATAACGCTGTGATTAATCTTATCACCGTCTTAATCGTTGAGTCGGATCCAGTCCGTCGTACAAAGTTGATCGCCTCTCTGCCCCGCGAGAGGGGCTTTGCCGTTGTCAGCGCCGGAGAAGATTTCTTGGCGGCGGCCGTAATACCGGTCACTCTACACCTGCCCGTGGATGTCCTCTTAATCAACATTGATGCGCCCGAGATGCGCCACGCCGACGTATGGGCTGCAATTCATTTACTATTGCCGCATGCGCGAATTGCTGCCTTGACCGCCGAGAGCGACGAATATGTTTTGAGATCGGCCCTTGGCGCAGGCGTGCGGGCGCTTCATCCTCTGGATATTGACAGCCACGTGCTTCAGCGCATGGTGCGAAATACGGCTGAGGGTGGAGTCGACTTCGATCCTCAGCTAAAGAATCGTGCTACCGCTAATCTGCTGCGCCACAGTCGTAAGGCCGAAACAGGGCCCGCTGTGCCGGCAGTCGATGTGACGATGCTGCGGTCAAACAACGGTGAGCAAATGGCAAGTTTGACGCCGCGCGAATTTGAACTCGTGCGGTTGATTGCGCAAGGGTGGAGCAATTGCACTTGAGCGAAAAGACCGTGCGAAATTATGTGAGCCACATCCTGGGCAAACTGGAATTGAGCAACCGCACACAGGTCGCGGTGTGGATGAGGGCCAAGGGGCTCAGCTAGGAAAACAGTCCTGGAAGCAAAGTCGGTTCGGGCTCAAAAAGAAAAATCGGGACATTTGCTTCTTGTACGGAAGGGCGAAAGAGTTTAGCCTGGTCGTGTGCTTCGAAGCCACTACCCATCAGGAGTTACGCGGCCATGATAAACAGCTGGAACTTTGCCAAATTTGCGGTGATTTGTCTGATGCTGGCCGGGGTTGTCATTGGGAGCACATTCGTGCTGGATGCCCCAATCGCCTACGCTGGAGTGCGTGAGCGGACTACAGGCTCGAGTTGGGGCTGGGTATTCAATGATCCGTGGTACGAACCTCACTATGGAGCGAGTTTTAGAGGTTCGTACGGTGCCGATCCGAATTACACAGGGCCTGGCGGCAATACTGCTACAAACTGCTGTGGCGGTGGTATCAAGGTGTGGGATTGGTGGGGGAACGAAAAGGGCACTCTCCTCACCCCTAAAAGTTGGTGTTATCCGACGCTTGGTTGCGAGGCTGCACGCCAGAACCCCAGCAAGTACAACGCGACTGTTGTACGCTAATTGCATCCCCAGGTCTGAAAAGGAGCTTCGACGATGCTACGAAATACTAATCTAAGAGTTGTGGTCGGGTTAAGCGCGATGATTGCCGTTGTGCTGATTGGAAGCCAGTTCAGTAGTGCGCGTGACATTAACCCGGAACAACTATTGCTGCAAATCTCGGATCTTCCAAAGGATACCCGTATACAGGTACAAAGCGCGTTGACGCCTGGCTCATGGAGAAATGGCCTGATTACCAGGGATGGCGCTGATATTGTACAAGGCTATGTCAGTGGCGCCCGGATTGATCTCATGACGCCGCTCGTCGGGCTTGAGAATACTTCCAAAGGACGCTCGATGTCAGAAGCGTACATCATGAATTTGGCCTACCGTTTTGTGGATGAGTCGGCTGCTCTGCAAGTGAGTTCCAGCGGCAAGTTGGCATCATGAAGTCCGAATCGGCAGGCCAAGTCGTAGCACTGAAGAGTGAGCCATCTTCTGGTCAGATGATCACATTTGAGGCTGCTGATAAAGAGATCCCCTCTGCGACCTGGCGTTGGTTCTTTCTGCAGCGGGGCAAGTATTTGCTGGTCCTTGGGATGCCCGGGCCACTTCAGAGTTTGACAACTGGCCTGAACAAGCAAGCTACCGCTCTAGACCTAACTATGCAGTCGATCGAAGCATATAATCAGGCCGTCGACGGCCTGTTTAAGGCCAATGCGGCTATCCTGCAAAGTCGCTAACAACCTAAAGCGATCACATCAAGCAGAGCATTGCGGCGCACTCGAGTAAGTGCGCCGCAATTTTTATTGGCGATACCTGTCAGTTAGTGACTCGTTTGAGCGATGAGCGAAGTATGGTATGATTTCTTCACTTCAAGACGGAAGGTTGCACTCAGTGGAAGACCTTTACCGCGACAACATCATCGATCACTACCAGAACCCGCGCAACTACGGCACGCTTGATCACCCCGATATTTCCTACGAGGACAGCAATCCCGTTTGTGGCGACGAGATTCGCATGGATCTCAAGGTGCAAGATGGCCGGGTGGTGGACGCGCGTTTTCAAGGCCACGGTTGCTCCATCAGCCAGGCGTCGGCGTCGATGCTGACCGAGGACATCATCGGCAAGACGTTGGACGAGGTGAAGCAGATCGACAAGCAGTACATCCTCGATCTGCTGGGCATCCCGCTGGGGCCGGTGCGCCTGAAATGCGCGCTGTTATCACTCAAAGTGCTCAAGGCTGGCGCGTACGGCATCCACGGCTGGCCGGGTGAAGATGAAGAGTGAAACGTAA
The DNA here is from genome assembly GCA_964550855.1 of uncultured Anaerolineae bacterium. GTDB lineage: Bacteria > Chloroflexota > Anaerolineae > Fen-1058 > Fen-1058 > JAGOBP01. Next base: position 26,830 of record CAZKBQ010000054.1, on the reverse strand, counting down.
AACGTGAAACGTGAGGCACGATTTTGCCCGTCGTGTTTTACGCTTCACGCTTTAGCGAGAAGAGCCATGAGCGAGTTTATAGCCGTAGCCCAGGTGGGTGAGGTTGAAGAAGGCCGGGTCAAAGTGGTGCGCGTGGGCGATGCGCCCGTGGGCATCACGTTGATCGATGGCGAATACTTTGCCTTTGCCGATGTGTGCACGCACGACGACGGCCCGGTGGCCGAGGGCGAACTGGACGAGTACACAATTGAATGTCCGCGCCACGGCGCAAAATTCGATATTCGGACGGGCGCGGTGTTGCAGCTGCCCGCCGTCGTGCCGATTCCAGTGTACGCGGTGGAAGTGGACGGCGACCTGATTAAAGTCTCGAAGAAGCCGGTCGGCAACACGTAAGCAAGGCTTTTGAGTATCTTTGGGGCCTTGAACAAACCCGGGGGCCGGCAAGCGCCGGCCCCTTTTCATGTGAGGCGATTGTCATGGAATTAAGCCATGCCTTTGAGTTTGCGAAGCAGACGGCGCGCGAGGCCGGCGCATTGCTGCGCGACTATTATCAACGCGGTGTGACGGCGGAGTATAAAGGCGAGATCGATCTGATCACCGAAGCCGATCGGGCATCCGAACGCTTGATCCTCGATCGGCTTCGGACCGCCTATCCCGATCAGGCGATCTTGTCGGAAGAAAACGGGGCGAACCATCAGGCATCGCGTTTTCAATGGATCGTCGATCCGCTGGACGGCACGACGAACTTTGCCCACGGTTTTCCCGCCTTCAGCGTGACGCTGGCGCTGCTGGTCGATGATGAATTGGAACTGGGGGTGACTTACGACCCGCTGCGCGACGAGTTGTTTGCGGCGCAGCACGGGCGGGGGGCCTGGTTGAACGATCGGGCGATTCACGTGTCTCACACGCCGTCACTCGATGGGGCGTTATTATGCACCGGCTTCCCTTACGATCGGCGCACGAATCGCCTCAACAACACGCGGCAATTCGTAGACTTCCTGATGTCGTCGCAGGCCGTGCTGCGAGTGGGCAGCGCCGCGCTCGATCTGGCCAACGTGGCCTGCGGTCGATTGGACGGTTACTGGGAATTTCGCTTGAATGCGTGGGATTATGCGGCGGGCGTGCTGCTGGTCAACGAAGCGGGCGGCCACACGACGGAGCCGGATGGTTCGCCGCTTCGACGCTGGTCGGGCCGCATCGTGGCGAGCAACGGGCGGTTTCACGCGGCGATGATCGACGTGCTGGCGCGCAACCAATCGTCGTGGCCGCTGCCGCGCGACTCATAGCGGCTTGAAGCGCTCAAACGACTGGCGGCAGCTCGTGCAGTAATGCAGCGAGCGGCACAGCGTTGGCCCGAACGGATTGTCCAGCACGGTGTCTGACGAGCCACAGCGCGGGCACGGCACCACTTCCATCAGCGCGATTTCGATGTTGCCGGTGTGGCGCGGCGGCGGCGCCAGGCCGAATTGCTTCAACTTCGATCGCACTTCGTCGCTCAGCCATTCCGACGTCCACGGCGGATTGAGCGATGTGCGAACTTCGACTTGCTCCACCCCGATCGATCGCAGCTGCCCGACGATCTGCTCGTGCATGTGGTGCATGGCCGGGCAGCCGGCGAACGTCGGCGTGATGGTCACGATCACGCGCCCGCCGTCGATCTGTACTTCGCGCGCGATGCCCATCTCCACCAGCGACACCACCGGAATTTCCGGATCGCTGATGGTGTTGAGCACCTGCCAGACTCGCTCGGTGGTAACCACGGCGTCGCTCACCACACCGCCTCCGGCGCTTCGAGCCGCGCCACCTTCTGCAGATCGTTCAGCAGCGTGGTCAGGTGCGGGGTATGCGCGCCGCGCCGCCCACCGATCTGCGCCGCTGTGTCCGGGATCGTCAGCGTGGCCTGCGTCAACACCGGCTCAACCGCCGCGCGCCAATTCGCCTGAATTTCCGGCAATTGCGCGGCCATGGCTTCATCGCCGGCTGGCGGCTCAAACAAACCCAGCGCGTGCGGCCAGAGTTGATCGAGCGCGGCCTGCAGGCGGCGATGGCTTTCCTCGGTGGCGTCGCCCAGTCGCCGCACCCAGCCCCGGCTGTGCATCAGGTGATAGACTTCTTCACGCGCCAGTTTGCGGGCCGCGTCTTCAATGGGCGCGTAGCCGCAGCGCGCCAGCCACTCGTGGCGCGCGTCTTCATACGCGTCGAACAGGTATTGCCGCATAATGGTAAACGCCCAATCGCCTCTGGGTAACTCCACCAGTTGGGCGTTGCGAAATTGATCGGCTGCGCGCCAGAACGCCAGTTGATCAGGCGTCGGCTGCTCGAACTGCTCGTGCAGGATCGTGTACCAGACCAGCGCATGTCCCAGCTCGTCCTGCGCGATGTTGGAGAAGGCGATGTCTTCTTCCAGGATGGGGGCGTGGCCGGTCCATTCCGAGTCACGATGGCCCAGCAGGAATTCGTCGTCGGCCAGGGAGAACAATCGGGCGCTAAGGGCAACACTTGAGGCGTTGTTCATTCGGACCACTTCTCGGCTTTTTTGATGATGTCGCGCATGGGGAAACCGGCCGCTTCGCGGTAGCTCTTGTCGGTGGCCGGCTCAAACCAGGCTTCGGCCTGCGCCGGCGTGGTGGCCGTAATCTGATCGCTGGGCACCACCCACAGTGAAGTGCAGTCCAGTCGCCGCGCGAATTGATCGCGCGCCAGCATCAGGGCCAGTTCGGCGTCGGGCGCGTGCACCGCGCCCACGTGCACGTGCGGCTCACCGCGTTTGCTCTGGTGAAAGACTTCAAACGTTCGGAGTTGAGTGTCCATCATCGCACTACTGCGCCATTGAACTTTTTGCGGCCAGCGCTTCGCGCACCCAGCGGCCTTCTTCGTGAGCGGCGCGGCGCACCGCGAGGCGCTCGGCGTTCAGGGGGCCGTGGCCGGAGATCACGCGCTTGAATTCCTCCCAGTCAGGTTCGCCAAACTGCCAGCGCTGCGTCGCCGCGTCGAAGCGCAGTTGAGGATCGGGGATGGTCAGCCCCAGACGCAGAATCTGCGGCGCGTACTGCGCCACGAAGTCGTAACGCAATTCGTCGTTGGTCCTGGTCTTGATCTTCCAGCGCATCATCTTTTCCAGATGCACCGAATCTTTGTCGGATGGGCCGAACATCATCAGGGTCGGCCACCACCATCGATCGAGCGCGGCCTGCACCATGCTGCGCTGCCGCGGCGTGCCGCCCGCCATGGTCGCGATGAAGTGATGACCCTGCTTGAGATGAAACGATTCCTCGTAGCAGATGCGCTTCATGGCGCGCGCGTACGGACCATAGGAGCCTTCGGCCAGCATCAGCTGATTGACGATGGCGGCGGCGTCCACCAGCCAGCCGATCATGCCGACGTCGGCCCAGGTCACCGCCGGATAGTTGAAGATGTTGGAATACTTGGCCTTGCCCGACAGCAGATCGTCAATCATCTGTTCGCGCGTCACGCCCAGCGTCTCTGCGGCCCGATAGAGCAGCTGCCCGTGACCGGCTTCGTCCTGCACTTTGGCGGTGAGCGCGAGTTTGCGCCGGAAGGTGGGCGCGTGGGGGATCCAGCCGCCTTCCGGTAGGCAGCCGACGATCTCGCTGTGGGCATGTTGCGAGATCATGCGAATGAGCTGCTTGCGATATTCCAGCGGCATCCAGTCGTTGGGTTCGATCTTTTCACCGCGCTGGATGCGGGCTTCAAAGGCGGCCAGTTTGGCCTCAAATTCCGGCCCGCTTTGCGGCTCGTCCCGATCGATCTGGGGTTCGACCGAGGTCAGGACACTCATCATGCTCATGCTGTTCCTCCCGGGGTGCGTGGCTGGCGCGCATAAATTGTACCATAGGCGGCGGCCCGGCCGCGAATTATGCTTTGTCACGGAATGTGCTATGATCGCGGCTACCCTCATCGGAATGGCGGTCGGCCGAGGTCCTAATGGCGAACGAGCGGGTACTCATCGTGGATCGACACCTGGCGTCCCGCGCCTGGCTGGTTGATCATGTCATCCGCCCGGCCGGTTTGACGTACGCCGAGTCCGATAACCTGGACGACGCGCGCACGCGGCTGTCATTGTTTAGCCCTCATGTCGTCATCCTCAATTTATCAGGCAATCTCAATCAAGCGTTGAATTTCATCAAAGCGCAGCCCGCATCGACCGCAGTGGTGGCGCTGACTTCGTCGCAAGCCAGCGACGTATCGCAGGCCGCCCTGCAGGCCGGTGCGTTGGACGTGCTGGTCAAGCCCGCGCCGCCCGAGCGCCTGCAGCAGGCTGTGGCGCGCGCGCTGCGCTGGGTGCGGTTATGGCAGGAGCGCGACACGCTGCGCGCTCAGACCGACCGGCAGACGCAGGAGTTTAACGCGCTGTACACGGTGGGCAAGCAGATCACTTCACTGCTGGATCTGGAAGAAGTGCTGAGCCTGGTGGTGACGGCCGCCGTCAACGTGACCAATGCCGAAGAAGGCTCGCTGATGCTGCTCGATCCCGACACCGGCGAGCTGTATCTGCGCGCCAGCCGTAATCTTCGGGAATCGGCGGCGCGCAAGTCGCGAGTGAAGGTGACCGACACGCTGATGGGCCGTGTGGTGAGCAGCGGCCGGCCCATCAGCATGACCAACGACGATCTGGTGCGGGTGCAGAGTGCTTATCTGGTCAAGGCCATCATCTGCGTGCCGACCATGGTGGGCGAGCGTGTGACGGGCGTGTTGAGCGTGGCCAACGAGCGCCGCCCCGTCGTGTTCAGCGAGCGCGACCTGCATCTGATGTCCATCCTGGCTGACTACGCCGCCATCGCCATCGAGAACGCGCAGCTTTACGAGCAAACGCGTCGCCGCGCCAACGAGCTGGCCGCGCTGATCGAGATCGATCGCCACATTTCGTCCACGCTCGATCTGACACAGGTGCTGGAGCGCATCGCCTCGCACGCGCGCGATCTGTTGGCGGCCGACGATAGCGAGGTGTATCTGGCCGACGAGAGCGGCGAGGTGTTGCAAGCCATCGTGGCGCTGGGCAACTATGCCGAACAGATCAAGGCCAAACCGGTGCGGCTCGGCGAAGGCATCGTGGGCGCGGTGGCGCTGAACGGCCTGGCCGAGATGGTGAACGATACGACGCGGGATGCGCGCAGCATCAGAATCCCCGGTACTCCCGATACGCCCGAGTCGATGTTGTGCGCGCCACTGATTTCCAAGGCGCGCCGGCTGGGGGTCATGGCGGTGGTGCGCGGTGGGGGGCAAACTCCGTTTCGCGCGGACGACCTGGAATTCTTCAAGGCGCTGGCCGGGCAGGCGGCCATTGCCATTGAGAACGCGCGCCTGTACGCCACCGAGCACGATCGGGCCCTGGAACTGGCGCGCACGCTGGAGCAGCAGCGCGAACTCGATCGGCTGAAGAATGAATTCATCCAGAACATCTCGCACGAGCTGCGCACGCCGCTGGCCATTGTGCGCGGATACGCAGAACTGCTGAACGACGGCGAACTGGGTGAACTGTCCGATCTGCAGCAGGAAAGCGCGCGCGTCATGGTGCAGCGCACCCGCTGGCTGTCCAAGATGCTCGACGATCTGCTGGCGATCCTGGCGGCCGAAACGCATCGCATGGCGCACGACCCGATCGATCTGGCGGAGCTGGTCGGCGGCCTGCAGGCAGATTTTCAGGCGCTGGCGGCGCAGGCCGGCCTGACACTTAGCTTTGATTCACCGCCACATCTGCCGCTGATCAACGGCGACCCGGTGCAGCTGCGCCGCGTGCTCGATAACTTATTGAGCAACGCCGTCAAGTTCACGCCGGCGGGCGGGCGGATTGAGGTGCGCCTGCGCGCCGACGATACGCATCTCCTGCTGGGCGTGAGTGACACCGGCATCGGCATCCCGGCCGATCAGCTGACGCGCATCTTCGACCGGTTTTACCAGGTGGACGGCAGCAGCACGCGGCGCTATGGCGGCGTGGGCCTGGGGCTGGCGCTGGTGAAGGAAATCATCGCCGCGCACGGCGGTGAGGTGCAGGTGGAGAGCGTCGTCGGGCAGGGCAGCACGTTCCATCTCAGCTTGCCGCTGGCTGACAGCGCGGTCTGATTCGACCAGGTCTGATCAAAAAAGCCGCCGCATACTCGCGGCGGCTTGCTTGTTGCCCGATCGATCTCTCATGCCCAACGGCTGTCCGGCCACGCATCGACAAACTTCGGATCGCGCAGTTCGTGCAGGATCAGGCGCGACGGATACTGCGCCGAATGATATACCGTCTGCTCCGCGCTGATCGGCTCGATCTCCTCCCACACGCTGCCGCCCGTGTTGAAATTGGGCGCCCATGTGGGGAACGCGCTCGACGTGATGTCCAGCCGCACACGATGGCCGGGCTGGAACTGCGTGCCCGTCGCCCACACATCCACGGTGACCTTCACCACTTCGCCCGGCTTGACCAACTTCATCTGCTCGTAGCCCTCGCGATAACGCAGCCGCGCGATGCCGTGATTCAAGCGCATGGCGTAGCCGTCCGGCTGAACGTCGCTGAGGCGCGCCACAAAGTCGGTGTCCACCGCCGAAGTGCTGACGTATAACTCCACGCTGATCGGCCCGACGATGGTCAGCGGCGCCGTCAACGGCTCGCTGGTAAAAGTCAGCACATCGTCGCGCCGCTGAATCGGGCGCAGGTCTTCGTTGGTGCCGTTCTGAAAATTCTCGTGCCAGAAGGGCGTGGGCGCCGGTCGGGCGGGATTGAAGGTGTACTGGCTGTGCTCCAAACCTGACGCCTGATCGAACGTCAACCGGCCATAGCCCGACAGGCCGTTGGCTGGCCCGCTGGCCGCAAGGTAGAAGCTGCGCTCGATGGCGTCCGCGATCGGGAAAGCGTCCGTCTCGATCCAGCGATTGGCGCCCATCACGAACAGGCGGCAGCGCGTCTCATTCATCACGCCGTTGTCGATGCCCTTGAGCCAGTAATCGAACCAGCGGATGGCCTCTTTAGGCAGCGGCACCATCGAGTGCGGGCCGTAATCGAAATCGCCGAGTTTGCTCGTATCGGTGGACAGGCGGTGCGGCCACGGGCCGATGAGCAGTCTTTGCGAGCGGCGCACGCGCGCGTCGGGGTGATGCAGCGCCAGCGCAGGAAAGTGCTCCAGCGTGCCCTTCTGATCGTCGTCGAACCAGCCCGTGACGTGATAGCACGGCACCTCGATCTGCTCGTACACGCCATCGGGAAACAGCCGCTTGAAGTAATCGTCGAAGACTTCATGGCGATAGTGTTCGTCGCGCGAGCTGCCGGGCAGGCCCAGGCGCACGGCCATCTCCTTGAGCGGCCGCACATTCAGCACCGTTTCCCAATCGAGATTGTGAATCTGCTCCTTGTTGGTTTTGCCAGACGTGTACATCGTCAGCATCGCCGTGATGGGCGTGGGCACGCCCGACCAGTACACGCCTTCGCTGAACGGATGCATCGACGGGGTGCACATGAGGAAGGCCGCGGCGTGATGCGGGTTGCGCAGCCGCATGGGATAGATCTGCGTCCAGCCTTCATATGATCCGCCATAGGTGCCGACCTTGCCCGTTGACCACGGCTGCGTGCCGCACCATTCGATCACATCGTAGCCGTCTTCGATCTCCTGAAATTGCGGGTTGTACACGCCTTCGGAGTTGCCGCGTCCACGCACGTCCACGTGGACGACGACGTAGCCGGCTTTGACGAACGGCTCCACGCGCTTGCTGCGCAGGGCCGTGTCTTTGCCGTAGGGCGTGCGGTTGAGCACCACCGGCCACGGGCCGTCGCCGTCGGGGAAATACACGTTGGCCGCGCAGCGCACACCATCGCGCAGCGGAATAAGGACATCCCATAAATAGGGCGGAGTGGGCATGAGTGGCTCCTGGGAAAGTGGATCACGGGAAATGGGCAACGAGTAAAGCCCCCGTCGCCTTACTCGTGACTCGTTAGAAATGTCCGCGCGCCGCGGAGATCAGATCGGCCAGGACGCCAAAGGCGGTCTGCGCGGGCGTGGGCGCAGTTTCCAGCAGCGTCAGTTGATTCAGCGTGTCGGTGCGCAGCTGGACCACGCTGGTGGTGCCCGGCAGGCGATAGGCCGGATCGTCAGGCGAGACTTGCTCGGGCGCGACGCGGGCCGTAATCGCGTCGCCGGTCCGATCGGCGCTGCAGATCAGCCGCCACTTGCGATTGGCCTGCGCGGCCGCCGTCATCATCTCCGGTGTGATGCCGCGAATGCCCGTGCGATCGACCTCGCCGGGCCGCAGGTCTGCGCCCATCAGCACGTTGGCCAGCACGCACACCTTCACCGCCGAGTCCCAACCATCCACGTCATTGCTCGGATCGGTCTCGGCAATGCCGATCGATTGCGCATACTTCACGGCTTCGTCGAAGGACTGACCCTCGTCCATCAGCGACAGCACCAGATTAGTGGTACTGTTGAGCACACCGCGAAAACCCGTCACGCGGGTGGCGGGCAGACATTCGCGATAGAGATTGAGCAGCGGGAAGCCGTCCATGACGGTGGCCTCAAACAGGAAGGCCCGATTGTGTTTTTTGGCGAGGTCGCGCAGGTGACGATAGCCGTGCACCACCGGCCCTTTGTTGGCGGTGACGGCATGCAGGCCGAGGGACAGCGCCAGTTCAAGGTAATCCAGCGCGGGGCGGCCGGTGTCCCGATTGATCGGCGACATCTCGACGAGCGCGCCGTTGCCCAGTGCCGCGCAGCCGCGGATGAGCTGCAGGCGCGTCTCATCGGTGCCGGGCCAGGCGCGATCACCCCACTGGCCGCTCAGGGCAAAACTTGAGTCGAGGCCCTTGGGATCGAGCAGGAGGCCGTGCGCGCCGGTGGCGATGCCCACGATTTTGAAGGTGAGACCATACTGGGCGTTGATCTCGGCGGCTTTGCGATCGATCAGCTTGACCAGTTCGCGGCCCACGCTGCCAAAGCCCATCAGGCACAGGTTGAGTTCCATGCGATCACCTCGGCGGAGAATGCGGCTATTATACCTGAGCCGCCGGGTGAGCCGCAACGGCCGGACTGCCGCGCCTCAGGCGGCGGTTGTCCGCTCATGATATTCCCTTAGCAAGACGGCCTCGCGTTCGCGCGGCAGGCCGCAGCGCCACGGGTGATCAGCCGGGCGCGTGCCGGCCCACGCCAGCGTGTCACGGAGCGTGTCGGCAACGGGGCGGAACGTCAGGCCGGCCTCAATGGCGCGGCGATTATTCACGGTGTGGACGGCGGGGTCTTTGGTTTTCACCCATAGCGGCAAATCCTGAAACGGCTCGACCTGGTGCTCGATCAGCCACGCTTCGTCGACCCACGTCAGACGCGCGTCGGCGCCGCTGACAGTCAGGCACGTTTCCAGAAAGGCGCGCATCGAGAGGGTGTACGCCGGGCCGATCGAGTTGTAGACGCCCGATCGGGTTTGCTCCACCAGGCGGATGATCCACTCGCCCTGATCGCGTGCGTCGATGAATTGAACCGGCTGATCGGGATCGCCCGGCGCAAGGACTTCGCCGCCCCGGGCGATGCGCCACGGCCAGTAGGTGAAGCGATCGGTGTAGTCGTGCGGACCGACGACGAGGCCGGGCCGAATGATCAGCGCCTGATCGGCGTACACGTCCCGCACGACTTGTTCGCACAGCACTTTCAGCGCGCCGTACGATTCGCTGGTGATCTCTTCAGTCGGCGCCTTGAGCACGGCCAGCGGCGCGTCTTCGTCCATGCCGGGCGGATTGCTGTCGGCGTACACGGAGATGGTCGAGACGAAGGTGTAATGATCGACGGCGTCGCGCAAGAGCCGGGCGGACTGATCGACGACGCGCGGGACGTAACCGCACGTATCGAGGACGGCGTCCCAGCGGCGGCCGGCCAGCGGCGCCAAACCGCCGTCGCGGCTGCCGATGACGTGCTCCACTTCGGGAAACAACGCGGCGTTGGTCTGCCCGCGATGGAACAGCGTCACCGCGTGGCCGCGCGCCAGCGCCGCCTCCACGATGACCCGGCCCACAAACCGTGTCCCGCCGATGATCAGTATTTTCACGCTGCTTCACCTTGCACGCTTCATTTGTCAGTCATCACTCATCATTTTACCTTGTTTTCCGGCTGCGCGGATCCAGCACGTCGCGCACGGCATCACCCACCAGATTCCAGCCCAGCACAAACAGACTCAGCGTCAGGCCGGGGAAGAACAGGATGTACCAGTATTGATCGAGGGCGGTGATCCAGTTGCGGGCAAAGGCCAGCAGCTGACCCCAGTCTGCAAAGCCCTGCTCCGCGCCCAACCCCAGAAATGACAACGCCGCAAATGTCACCACGAAGGTGCCGATGTTAAGCGAGGCGACCACCAGCGTCGGGAAGATGGCGTTGGGCACGACGTGCCGCAACATGATCTGACGGTCTTTGGCGCCGACCGCGCGGGCGGCCATCACGTAATCGCGCTCGCGCACCGAGAGGATGTCGCCGCGGATCAGGCGGGCGTTGCCCATCCAGCCGAAGATGATGATGGCGATGCCGGCCGTCACCAGCCCCGCTCCGCCGATGCCGGCCTTGCCGCCAATGATGGGCTGGAGGATGGTGGCAGCGGTCAAGGCCGCCATCAGAAACGGGAACGACAGAAAGACCTCGGTGATGCGCTGCAGGATCATGTCAACGGCGCCGCCGTAGTAGGCCGAAAGCGTGCCCACCACCACTCCAATCGTCACCGTGAAGAACGTGATGATGACGCCGGTCAGAAATGCCGTGCGCGTCCCCCAGATGACACCGTAGTAGATGTCCCAGCCGCCGCTCGCCACGCCGAAGGGGTGTGTCCAGTGATCGAGGCCGGTGAGTGGCCGCCACCAGAAAGGCAGCGGCGGCGCGTTGCGCTGCCAGACCGTGCCCGGCGGCTGCGGCACCGTGCTGAAGCCGTCGCGCGGAATCTTCATCGGATCGCGGACATTAGGCAGCGGCGGCGCGAGCACAGGCGCGGCCACGGCGATAAATACGAAAAACGCCAGAATGGTAAAACCCACGATCGAGATGCGCTGCTTCAGGAGCTGCTGCAGCAGACTCGGCGGTCTGCGCTGCGCGGGCAGCTCGTCCGCGTCAAATGGATTGTCAAACGGTTGGGCGATGGCGGCCATGATCGGTCTCCTCCTGACGGATTAGTAAAGTTCCTAACTCAAACGCACGCGCGGGTCGATGACGCCGTACAAGATGTCTACGATGAGATTGGCGACGAGCAGGATCACACCATTGAACAGCGCGAAACCCAGCACCGTCAACACGTCCAACTGCGCCGCGGCCTGCGCTGCCACCGAGCCGATGCCGGGATAGTTGAAGATCGTCTCGGTGATCACCACCCCGTTGAGCAGGCCCACCACTGTGAAGCTGGCCACCGTCACTATCGGGATCAAGGCGTTGGGCCGGGCGTGGCGGCTGACGACCACCTTTTCGCGCAGGCCTTTGGCGCGCGCCGTCAGCAGGTAGTCCTGCTGCAGCGCGTCCAGCATCGATGTGCGCGTGATGCGCAGCAGCAGCGCCCAGTTGACGTACGACAACGTGAGGATGGGCAGCACCAGGTGCCGCAGCGCGTCGAAGAAGATGTCCAGCCGGCCGTTCAGCAGCGCGTCCAGCGTGTTGAGGCTGGTGAAGCGCGCGAAGCTCGCCGGGTCCAGCACCGCCTTCTGCGCCCAATCCGACAGATTGTCCGGCGGGAACCAGCCCAGCCTGGCGTAAAAGATCATCAGCACCAGCAGACCAAACACGAACACCGGGAACGAGTTGCCGATGGTGCTGAACACCCGCAGCACCTGATCGAGAAACTTGTTGTGGTTGACGGCCGCCAGCACGCCCATGCCAATGCCCACGCCGACGATGGGCACGATGCTCCACAGCGCCAGTTCCAGTGTGGCCGGAAAGCGGCGACTGATGACATTGGCGATCGAGTCTGAGCCGGTCCTGGACCAGCCCAGATCGCCGCGCAGCACGCCGCCGGCCACGGCTCTCTGGCCCGTGAGCGGATCATCCACTTCGCGGCCGAGCAGCCAGTTGCCGTACTGCACCAGAAACGGCTGATCAAGCCCGTATTTGCGAATCAGCGTTTCGGCTTGCGCCGCATTGCGCGGCACTTCGCGCAGGTACAGCGCCAGCCGCTCGTCCGGCGTCAACAGGCTGATCATGCCGAAGATCAGCACGGTGACGCCCAGCAGCAGAAACGGCATGATCAGAACACGCCGTGCGATGTAGGCAAACATGAGGCCGCCTCCCTGTGATCGGCCCGAGGGGCCGTGGTGGCCCCTCGGGTTGGCAGTGATCCCGCCGGTTATTCCTTCGAGAAGTCGTAGTAGTAGAAGTTGTTGACCAGCGGGTTGTGGTTCAGCCCGTCGAACCAGCCCTTCAGGTACAGCGGCTCGTAGCGGGTGCGGGTGGCCACGGCCAGGATGATCTGCGGCGCGTCTTCGTAGATCTGCTGATTCAGTTGGCCGTAGATCTCGGCCCGCTTCGCCGGGTTGGTTTCGGCCACGCCCTGATTGATCAGCACCGCGTACTTGTCGATCAGCTCTTTGGGCAGATTCTGCCGATCGGCGTACGTGCCGGTCAGGTAGGGCACGTACCAGTTGTGCGGATCGTGGATGTCTTCGTTCCAGCCCACCGACACGATGGGGAACTGCTTGGCGCGCTGCGTGCGCAGGAACGTCGGCCACGGCAGGGTCACCGGCGAGATGAAGAAATTCGGATTCACCTGGTTCACGTTGGCGGCCAGGATCTCGGCCACGGCCTGCCGTCCGGTGTTGCCCGCGTTATAGCCCAGCTGCAGGTAGAAGCCGATGTCCCACAGCGACGTGCCATCTTCGGCCTTCAGCTCAGACGCCTTGAACTCTTCTTCGCACTTGGCCAGATCGTAGGTGTAGAACGGCGACGTGTCATAGCCGGGCTGGCCGGGCAGCGTGATGGCCTTGCTCTTGAAGCCATCGCCCAGCAGCACATCCTTGATGTACGTGTCGATGTCGAAGCAGTAGTTGAAGGCGCGGCGCACGTGCACATCGCTGAAGAAATTGTTGGGCACGCCTTCACCGTCCAGCTTCCCGCTGCCGATGAAGCTGCTGCCCTCGGCCACGTCGAACACGAACAGCACATCGGTGCGGTTGGTGGACGCCATGCCTTTGTACACGCGCAGGCTGCCGTTGGGGTTGATGGTCTCGCACTGGTTCGTGTCCGGATCGCACTTGTCGCGCACCAGCGTATCCATCTGCACTTCGTCGGCTTTGGAACCCAGCGTAATGTTGTCCGCGTCGCCGGCCTGCAGGGCCGCGAAGCGCGTGCCGAACTCGGTCACGTTCTTGATAACCACGCGCCCGATCTTGGCCGGTTCGCGCCAGTAGTTGGGATTGGCCGTCAGCACGATCTCTTCCTGCGGCGTCCAGCGCTCCAGGATATAAGGGCCGGTGCCCATCGTCTTGTCGCGAAGCAGGCCCGATTCCGACGGGATGCCGTAGAAGTTCTGCCATGTCGCGCAGTCTGCATCCCACTCGCCCTGCGCGGCCACCCAGGCCTTGCTGACGACGGCCGCCCATGGTCCGCCTGCCAGCGTGGACAGGAACGGCCCCCACGGATGTACGAGTTTCATCGTCACCGTGCGGCTGGCATTGTCAAACGTCACCGCGCTTTTCACCGTCTCGCAGGCCGCCGCCAGCTTCCCGGCATCGGCCGCCTTCAGCGCCTCGGCGTCGCCGACCAGCCCACCGGTGGGATCAACCAGGTCGGTGGCGTCATCCACGTTCAAGAAAGCCTGCGTCAGCAGGAACGACGGCGCGTTCGGGTCGCCCACCAGCATCGAGCGCCAGAACGAATACGCCACGTCCTCGGCTGTCAGCGGCGAGCCCTCGCTGAACTTTACGCCGTCGCGAATCGTCCACACGTACTCCAGGCCGCCGTCGTCGGTCGTCTTCGGTTCGGGGATCGTTTCGGCCAGCAGGGGAACGAATTTCGTCGGATCCTTGCCGTCAAATGCGATCAGGTTTTCATAGATATTCTGCAGCAGGCCGCCGCCGGCGCTTTCATAGTCGACGTGTGGATCCAGCGTTTCAGGATCGCCAAACGTCTGAAAGACAAATGTGCCGGGATCCTTGGCCTTGACGTCGGTCATGGCCGGCGCAGTGGGCGACTGTGACGCGGGTGGTTCAGTTGGTTTGGCGGCGGGCGGCTCAGACGGCTTGATGTCCGGCGCCGTCGTCGGCTGCTGCGCCGTGTCCGGCGTGGTGGTGGCGGGCGCCGGTGCGCACGCCGCGACGATCAGCCCGATCACGGCCAGCCAGATCACCGCCGCGAATTTGTGACGTGACAGCATGTTCTCCTCCATGAAGTGTCAGCGAATGTCCAGGGCTGCGTCGTCCGGCTCGCAGCCGCCGGGCAGATCGCGCAGTCTGGTCCGGCGCTGGCGCGGCCTGGCCGCGAGAACGGCCGAGTCCTGGCACAAGGATGTATGGGCCCCGTGGCTGATCGATTGCAGCGCGGGCGATCACCTCCTTAGTGAAAATACTAATTGATCGGGACCGGCGGCCCAGCCCCCTCCGATCGGCTCGCCCGGCCCGTCCGGTCGCCGGGCGGCGCCCCGACCAACAAAGCGCCGACCTCGGCCGGCGCTTTGAAAGGGGCCAACGGAGTGAAGTTCAAACACGACCTCGCCCAAGCCGCTCGCTCCACTCCGTCGTGGAGAAACGCGGGGATCGCAGCAAGCAACCGTGATGTCATCCCGCTGCGAACAACTTTAGCACCGGGCCGGGTGGGTTGTCACCCGCCGAAAGGTGGGTCGGCCGGGTGGGTTGATTACGATGAGGTGTCGGAGAACAAGGTACAACGAAAACCGGCCGCGCCTGCTTCCCCTCAGGAGTGCAGGCACGGCCGGTTAACGTCCGCGGCAGCGGACGAATGACGGCGGCGCGCCGATTACAGCAGGCCCAGTTCGCGCGCGCGCGCCAGCGCCAGCGTGCGGCTGTGCACATTCAGCTTGGCGTAAATGTTGTTGATGTGCCACTTGATCGTGCTGACGGCCACGATCAACTGGTGCGCGATTTCTTGATTGGACAGTCCGGCCGCGATATGCTGCAAGATCACCCACTCCCGCTCGCTCAGCGGCTCAATCAGGCTGTCGGCCCCAGCCCGACCGGCTGCCGATTCGTGCACGGCGGGCCGCATCGCCGCCAGGATGCGTTCGATGTAAGCGGACAGCGCCGTCTCATCCGGCCGAAGAGTCGAGCGCAGCTCGGTCAGCAGCGCGGCCAGCGGGCGGCCTTCATCGGCAAAAATTCGGATGAAATTTTCGGGCGCGCCCAGCTGCAGCGCGCACTTCAGCGCGGCCCGGGCGGCCTCGCCGTGGCCCAGCCGCTGATAAGCCAGCGCCAGCAGCAGCCGTGTCTCAATCAGTCCCGCCGCCTGCGCAGTCGCCGTGAAGGCCGCCGCCAGCCGATCGAGCAGCGGCACCGCCCGCGCCGATGCCTGCGCCAGCCACAAACGTGCCAGTGTGTGGTAGGTCAGGCAGCGAGCACGCAGCTCCCGGTCGGTTGCGTCAACTTTCCAGCACGCATCATCGGCCCAGGCTTGCGCCGCGGCCAGTTCGCCGCGCTGGACATGGCGGCGCGCCTGCAGGGCCTGCAGATCACGGTGAATGTGCCACTTGCTCGCGCACTGTTCGCCAAAGCGCAGTCCGTCGGCCAGCATGCGCTGCGCTTCGGCGTCTTCGCCGCGCGCCTGCAAAATGCGCGTCGAAATCAGGTAGCCGGCCAACTGCGCCTGCTCGTCGATGGTGCGTGGTTCGTCGGGGTTGAAGACCAGCCGCGTTTCAGCCCAGGCGCCGTCCAGATCGTTCCACTCGTACAAAGTCTCCGCCAGGCCGATGTGCAGCATGGCGGCAATGGCCTGCTGGGCAGGCGTATTGTCCAATCGAACCTGCGCCAGAGCCAGCGCGCGGCGATATGTCTCGGCCGATCGGTGCAGCTGGCCCAACAGGGTTTGCATTGCGGCCAGGTTGTTGAGCGCCGCAAACGCCGTGCGCAGATTGCCGGCGGCCTGACCCAGTTCGGCGGCATCGGCGAAGATGCGGGCCGCGCCGGCGATGTCGCCCAGCATCATGTCTGCCACGCCGCGGTTGAGCGCGATCACACCGCGCAGCATGGTCGCGTCGACGGGCGCCAGGTTCCAGGCGGCAGCCAGCAGCTCGCGCGCCTGCGCATAGCGGCCCGTCAGCGACAAACACGCGCCGCGCACGGCCAACCACTCGCTGTGCAGCCCCGGTCGCTGGTGGACGACGTCCGCCAGCTGATCGAGCCAGGCCCATGCTTCGCCATAGCGGCCGAGGTGATTCAAGGTCCAGGCGTACTTCAGGGCCAGCGACGGCTGCGCCAGCAGCGCCTCGGCGGGCAGGACGCTGAGCCAGTCGTGCAGCGCCTGCGATTCGTTGCGGCCCAGCATGTCGCGCGCGAGCGGCTCGATCAACTGGATGGCGCGCTCGGGGTCTGGCGCAGCCAGCGCGTGTTGAATGGCTTCGCGCGGCAGATCGTTGGTCGCGCACCAGTCGCTGGCCCGCCGGTGCAGCGCGGCGATGTGATCGGGCTGCCACTGCTGCAGCCGGCCGCGCAGCAGTTCGCCGAATAAGTGGTGATACCTATACCACCGCCGCTGATTGTCCAGCGGCACGATGAACAAGTTGGAGCGGTCGAGCAATTCCAGCAGGGCGGCGGCGTTGGCGCGGCCGGTCACGGCTTCGCACAGCGGCGCGCACAGGCGGTCGAGGATGGCGGTCTGCAGCAGAAAGGTCTGCACGTCTTCCGTTTGGCGCTGCAGGACTTCCTCCATCAGGTAGTCCAGCACATACCGATCGCTGCCGGTGATCGCGCGCAAATGCTCCGGTTGATCGGCCCGCTGCTGCCACGACAGCGCCGCCAGCTGCAGCCCGGCCGCCCAGCCTTCGGTGCTGCTGAGCAGCGCGGTCACGTCGGCGGGCGACAGGTTGAGCCGCATGACGTGATTGAGAAATGCGCCGGCTTCGTCGGGCGTAAAGCGCAGATCGGCGGCGCGCACCTCGGCCAGCTGATTGCGCGCCCGCAGCCGCGAAAGTGCCAGCGGCAGATCGGTGCGGCTGGCGACAAAGACGTGCGCGTATGGCGGCAGGTGATCGAGCAGGAAGTCGATCGCGTCCAGGATGGCCGGCGACTCGATGACGTGCGCATCGTCCAGCACGATGGCCGCTTCCCGATCGATCGCGGCCAGGTCATTGATCAGGCTGGTGAGGACGACGTCGATCGTGGCCTGGCCGGTTTCCAGCGTCGCCCGGGCGGCTGCGCCCAGGTCGGGCCGAATCGTCTGCAGCGCGGCGATTAAGTACGTCAGGAAGCGCGTGAGATCGTTGTCGGCCTTGTCCAGCGACACCCACGCCACCGCCAGGTCGCTGCGCGCGTGGGCTTCGCGCCACTCGCTGAGCAGCGTGGTCTTGCCGAAGCCGGCCGGCGCCGAGATCAGCGTCATTTTGCAGCGCAGGCCGGCATCCAAGCGCGCGGTCAGGCGGGGGCGCGGCACGCGATCGGCGCGCGCGCGCGGCGCAAACAACTTCGTCAGCAGCAACCGATCGGGTTGTGAAGTCAGCGTCTGCAAACGGGCGATGGAGAGAACTTCTCCCATGTCCTGTTACTCCGGGCGACGACCAAGCTTGATCGATCCCGCGCGGGCGATTAAGGGTTGATGGTGAGGCGCACCCGGCCGGGTGTCGCCGGCTCTTGCAGATATATACCGCGTGCCGGGGAGAGAGGTTCAGCCGCTCTGACGCGCGCCGGGCGCGTGAAAAAACCAACAAACGGCCGCGCCGCAATTGCGGCGCGGCCGGGGCGGACTGGCGTGCGGCTATTGGACGGTGATGTCGACGACGAAGGTCATGCCGGGGCCGTCCACGGGCTGCCCGCTTTGATCGAGGGCTTGCAAACACAGGCGGTGCGGCCCGGCCGGGAGTTCAATTTTCTGAGTGACAGTGCGCAGCTTGAACGGCCGGTGAAAATCATCGGCGGCCACGGCCTGCCCGGGGGTGACGCAGGGGCGATCGACGATCAACATGATCTGGTAGCGACTGGAATCGGCGTCGAAGCCGCTGACGCCATAGCGAACCAGCACCGGGCTGGTGACGAGGTCGCCATCTTGCGGCTCAAACAGGTAGATCTGCGGATCATCGGGGCCGGGCGTCGTGTTGGGCCGCGGCAGCTGATCGGGCGGGAGGCTGGTCGCCGTCGGCTGTGCAGGCGCAGGCGCGCCACAGCCGATGAGTACGCCGAGACTGATCGCCAACCCAATCGTGATCCTGACGATGCGAGATAGTTTGATCGGGTTCATGGTCTGCTCCTCTGCATGCCCGTCCAAGCCGATCAGGGCATCCACGACACGCGCTGGCTGACCCAGTCGCCGCCTTGCGGGGCGCGCGCCAGCTGCGTGATGTCTGTGCCGTCCCACTTGGACAGATACAGACTCCACTCGCCGCTGCGGTCGGACAAGAACAGGATGTGAGCGCCGTCCGGTCCCCAGGCGCCGGCCACATCGTTGCCCGGCCCGCTGGTCACCTGTTGCACGCCGCCGGCGGTGTTCACGAAGAAAAGATCGTAGTCGCCGTTGACGTTGGAGTAATACGAAATGTTGAAGCCGTCCGGTGACCACGATGACGGAATGTCGGCGGCGCTGCCGGTCAAGCGGGTGGGCGCGTCCTGAGTGTCGGGGTTGCGCACCATGATGCCACAGGCGCCGGCTGCGTCACATCCCGAATATGCCAGCAGTCCGTTGGGCCCCCAGGTGGGTGCGCGGCCCGGCCCCAGATCAATCGGGTCGCCGCCGCTCAACGACACCAGATAGAGCCGGCCCTGCAGCGCGTAGATGAGGCGTTGGCCGTCGGGCGAGAAGGTGGGCCAGGCCGCGCCCGGCGGTGCAACAGTGCGGCCGTCCACGTTGATGCCCGCACCAGTCCGATAGGCCAGTGCGCTGCCCCCGCGTTGCCACTCCGGTTGATCGCCGTAGGCGGCTGCGTACAACACTGGATTGCCGGCGCTGGCCGCCAGTACCCGACTGCCATCCGCATCGAAGACGGGGAACGCAGCCCGCCCGGTGAACAACCCGGCCAGCGACTGGCCTGTGCCGGTGACAGGCGCCGGCGTGGCAGTCAGGCAGATTTGTGTCGCCTGATCCAATTTGGCCTGAACATTGGCATCGGGCCGTAGCTTGATCGCCTCGGCGAACTGTTGTTGGGCGGTGCAGGCATCGCCCGCGCGGACGCGCTCATTGCCATATTCGACGTAGGCGTCCACATAGCGGCTGAAGGTGTCCTTGTAGCCGGGCGCCACCGCATACAGTTCGCCGTAGCTGTCGATGGCCTTCTGCCAGTTGACATTCCAGTAGCCGCGCGCCGTCAAATAGAGCTTGGCATACTGCGCCTGCTGCGCCGCATCGGCCGGCAGCGGCTTGAGATAAGCGGCCTGATCCAGGTACGCAATACCTTCTTCCAGCCGATCGCCCGTCAGCAGTTCCATGCCATACGTCAGCGCGGCATCAAACAGCATCGACTTGACCTGCTCTGACTGATACTCCGGATCGAAGGCGCGCAGCTGCGACAAGGTATCGATGGCGGTGCGCCACTGCTTGCCCTGAAAGGCGCTCCGGGCGGTCTCAAAGAGCTGCTCGGCCACGTTGGTCAGCGTGACCGAGGTGGGGGTCGGCTTGACGGTGAGCCTGTCCTGCACCTGGCTGAGCTGCTGACTGGCACCCGGATAATTAGGCTCCAACCGCAGCACATATTCGAAATCAGCTTTGGCCAGTTCGAGTTTGCCGGTGGCGAAGTTGGTCAGGCCTTCTTGATAATACTTGTCGGCCTCGGCCTGCCGATCGGCTTCCCGATCCTGCAAGCCCACCACGACGCCGCCCACCGCCGAGGCGATGATGAGCGAGAGCAGCCCGCAGGAAAATAGCACGATAATGAGCGTGCTGGCCGACAGCCGGCGGCGCCGGGCCGGCGAGGCCGGGACGGGCCGCGTCAACGCCGCCGCGCGGGCCATTGCGCCCGTGTCATTCTGGCCGACCAGCGCGCCGCAATTGCCACAGACCAGGTCGCCCGCCTCGATCGGCGCACCACATTGACGACAGTTCATCGTTTCTCCGTAAACGATCGGGGATTGTCGCCCGATTTGACGGCGCGATTATAGCACAAGCTCGCGGCAGGCCGCAGCACGATCCACCATCCGGCCTGTTGACGCTGCCATAGCGCCATGCTATGATGCTGTTACCTCGCGGTGCTGCGCCGCGCAAAGGAAACACATGTACAGTCTGGGTTCACGGCGGCGATCATCGCCGCGCCGTGTGTTGGTGTTGCTCATCCTGATCGGCCTGGGGACGTGGATCATCATCAATCAGAACCAGCTGCGCCAGCAGCTGATTCCACCGCCCACGCCCACCGCCACGCGCACGGCCCGATCGTACGTGGTGGAAGCCGAGTCACTGGTCGAAGCCCGTAACCTGCCGGGCGCGATCGACGCGTTCATTCAGGCCGTATCGCTCGATCCAGAGAACGTGGATGTGCTGCTGCGTCTTTCGCGGCTGCTGACGCTGCGTGGCCGCACCGAGGAGGGCGTGCGTTACGCCGAGCGAGCGGCGCAGCTGCGCCCGCAGGATGCCGTCGCGCAGGCCGTGCTGGCCATGGCGCTGGACTGGCACGGCAGCCGCCTGCAGTCGCGCGGGCGTGAGCTGGAAGCCCGCCAGAACTACGAGCGTGCTCTGGCGGTGGGCAAGCAGGCCGTGGCGCTCGATCCGAAGTATCCCGACTCTTACGCCCATCTGGCCGAAACGTACGCCGATCTCAATATCTGGGACAATGCCATCGAGTACGCGCAACAGGCCGTCGATCTCGATCCAAACCGGGCCGATGTGCAGCGCGCCCTGGGCTATGTGCGCGAGAGTCAGGGCAATTATGCCGGCGCAATCGAAGCCTATGAGCGCGCCATTCAGCTCGCACCGCGCGAAGTCGATCTGTATGTATCGCTGGGCCTGAACTACCGGCTGTTGGTCAACTGGCCCAAGGCGCTTGAGACGTTAAAGCGCGCCACCGAGGTTGATCCGACGTATGTGGCCGGCTTTGACGAGCTGGGCTGGACGTACTACTTGATGGAAGATTACAAGAACGCTGAGAGTATCCTGGAGCAGGCCGTGCAGATTGACCCGCAGGCCTGGTCGCCGCGCAGCCACCTGGCCGCGACCTATTACGCGCGCCGCAACTATGAAGAGGCGGCTCCGACGTTCAAGCAGGCCATTGCGCTGATGAACCAGGAGTTCGACGCGGATCAATACTGCGTCATCGCCCAGTCGCGCGCCTGCGACCGCGCCGTGACGGCGTACGTCACGATGGCGATTTCCAACTGCTACCTGGCCGAAGCCTACAACGATCCGGCCCAGTATTACGAGGGCGAGGCCGTGCCCGCTTTTCAACGCGCGCTCACCATCCGCCCGGATGACGAGCGGGTGCTGTCCGGCATGGACTTGTGCCAGATCGTGATGGGCAAGCCGCCGCTGCGCACGCCGACACCGCAGCCGCTCAAGTAAGAATTCATCGGAGGCCGCCATGAAACTGATGATTGCCGTGATCCAGAACGAAGATGAAGACGTCCTGGTGCAGGACCTGGACGACCACAACATCGGCGCCACACGCATCGGCTCCAGCGGCGGCTTTCTGCGCGCCAGCAATGTGACGTTGATGATTGTCGTGGACGATGGGCAGGTGGACATGGTGCTGGGCCTGTTGCGCAAACACTGTAAGCGGCGCACGCGTCATGTCCATCCGCTGCTGCCCAACCTGGAAGCGCGCGAGCGCTTCCTCAGCGCCATTCCGGTGGAAGTGGGCGGTGCGCGCGTCTTCGTGCTGCCGGTGGAACGTGTGGAGAAGATCGATTGAACAGCCCGATTGAACCGCCCAGCCCGGCGACCCTGCTGCTGGTTGACGACGACGCCTTTAACCGCGAAGGCCAACGGCTTTACCTGGAAGGTTACGGCTATCGAATCCTGGAGGCCGGCGATGAACGATCGGCGTGGCAGCTGGCTTTGACGGAGCGTCCGACTGCTGCCATCATCGATATTTCGATCCCGCCTGATCCGGCCACCCCCTCGCGCGTGGAACACAACTACGGCCTGCCGCTGGCCCGCCGCCTGAAAGACACTTTCCCGGCCATGGGCGTCGTGCTGTTTTCCGCGTATGAAGATCGCGGCGGCGAACTGCTGGAGATGGTCCGTGGCGGATTGCGCGGGCTGGCCTACAAACTCAAGGGCTGTCCGCCTGCCGAGCTGCTTCAAGCCATCCGCGAAGTGCAGCTGGGGCGCGTCGTCATCGACGCCGAGGTCAGCAATACCCGGTCTCTGGCCAATGATCTGCTTGAGCACCTGACGGCCGACGAACGCCCGTGGGTGGCCGATGTGCTCGATCGCTTCGATCTGCTGTCGCCCCGCGAGCAGGAGGTGGTTTTTGGCCTGGCAGCTTCGCACAGCATCGAGGGTATCGCCCGCCGACTGCGGGCCGCACCGCGCACCGTGGAACATCATATCAGCAATGTCTATGAAAAACTGGGCTTGCGCGACCTGCCGCCGCATCTGCACCGCATCGTCCTGCTGGCCAAAGCATGCATGATCTACGATCTATCGAGCAGCAAGTAGCTCCCGCGCGACAGCCGCGCCCCGACTGGCTGCGCGTGCTGATCGTGAGCATGCTGGCGCTGGGCGCCCTGAGTGCCGGGGCGCTGGCGTTGGACCTAGGCCGCGTTTACGGCGGTTTCATGCTGTTTTACAGCTTCGGCGATGACCGCTGGCGGGTGGATTTTGGCACACCGATCTGGTGGCCGGCCCTGGCCGGCAACTGTCTGCGCCTGGGCGATATCATCGAGACGATCGACGGTGAGCCCACCGGACTGCACGTGCCGACGGCATTTCAGACCGGATCGACCGATCGACAAGTGCTGGTGACCACCCGTCATGGTGAGCGCCACGCCACCTGCCAACTGACCCTCAGGCCGTTTACTTTCACCGACTATGTCGATCTCAAATTGCCGGAGATCGTCATCGGGTTGGGGTTCTGGCTGTTGAGCCTGGTCATCTATCGCTCGCGGCCGGCCGAACCGCTCAATCGAGTGTTTGCGTCTGCGGCGGCGGTGATCGCCGGTTATCAGTGGCTGGGGCATGCCAGCCTCTTTCCTTTCGGCAATTCCGTCGCCGTCCTTAACCAGCTGGCGTGGGAAGCGGGCGTGTCGGTGATGGGCGTCCTCTTTCTTCACTGTGCGGTGTTGTTTCCCATACCGATAGTCCGCTCCAGCGTACAACGCGGGCTGCGCCTGGCCTATGGGCTGGCCGCCCTGTTGGCGATGGTGTACATGTTTTCCACGGTGTGGTTCGTGCTGACCGGGCCGGGACCGCAGGTGACCAGGCTGGCTGACTTCGGCTTTGATGGCGCAACGACAGGGATCGCGCTGGGCGTGCTGGCGATGATTGCGCGCCAGACCACAGCCTTCTTCTCCGCCCCGTCACCGCGGGTGCGCCGCCAGGTGGGAGTGGTGTGGCTGGGCACGGCCGGCACGCTGCCGGTGGTGGCCGTATCGATAATCGGGGCGTTTACCCGCGAAACGCAGTATTTCTGGTCGGGGCTGGATTTGCGCGGCTTGTATCTGGCGCTGCCGCTGGCATTTACCTACGTCATTCTGCGTTATCAAACATTTCGCAGTGCGTCGCCGCCGTTGTTCGTCGCCGCGCTGGTACTCAACGTTAGTGTGCTCATTGCCAGCGTGGGCGACTGGCTGCTGCGCAGTCTGGACTTGAACTTTGAGCATTCGGCGTTTGCGTTGTTTTTCGGCGTGTCCCTGGTTACCGGCCTGTTGTGGAGCGCTCAGGGGCCGGTGCAACGCCGGCTGCAGCGCCTCTTCAACTGGGAGTCCACCCGTTATGGCGCGGCGCGGCGCTTCGGCGAGCGCGTGCTCGGCCAGACGGATCTGGCGCGTCTGCCGGAGATGATAGTCTCGGCCGTGGTGAGTGAGCTGCAGTTGGAACAGACCGCAATCTGGCTCTGGGACGATTCGACCTCGACGTTCAAATTAGCGGCGCAGGCCGGCCGCTGGCCCGGCCCACCGCCCGAGCGGCTTGTGCTCCCCGATCGATCCGCGCCGCTCACCGCGCCCGTCGATCTATCAGACGAAGTGCCGGACTGGCTGCAGCGGCTGAGTGCCACAACGTTGCTGGGAGCGCTGGCGCCGCTGAACGGGCCGGCCGGCCCGATCGGGCTGCTGGGGTTGGGCAAACGCGTGGACGAAGAGATCTTTCACGATCGCGATCTGGAAATCCTCGAATTGATCGCGCAACAAGCGGCGTTGTTCCTGCTGACAGCGCAGCAGATCGATGAATTGAAGCAGGTGCCGCGCCGCGTGTCGGATGCGCAGGAGCGCGAGCGCTTCAAAATTGCGCAGGAACTGCACGACACGATCCAGCAGTTTCTGGGGCGGCTGCCGTTCTTTCTAGAGGTGAGCCGCAGCGCCGCGCACGACGATCCGGCGCGGGCGGACGCCCTGCTGCAGCGCTGCATCGAGGATGTGGAACAGGCCGCCCGGACGGTCCGACAGATCAGGGCCAACCTGGCGCCCTTTCAACTGCAGACCAGCTTTATCCGGCCGGTGCAGGATCTGATCGAGCGTTTCAGTCAGCGGCATCATGTGCCGGTGCAGACTGATCTTGCCCCCGAAGTCGAAGCCGTGTTGTCAATTGAGGCGCGGCACGCGCTGTATCGCGTCATCCAACAGGCGTTGGATAACGCCGCGACACACGCCCATGCCACCCGGCTGATGGTGCGCGTGATGAAAGTGGGCGGGCAGGTGGCGTTTGAAGTGCGCGACAACGGCGTGGGCAGCTCAGAAGCCGATCGGGCGCAGGCGGTGGCGCGCGGCAGCTTTGGTCTGAAGTCCATGCGCGATCGCATCGAATCGCTGGGCGGCAAATTTGAGATGATCTCCGCACCCGGCCAGGGGACGAAAGTGCGCGGTCAACTACCGATCGCAGACCCGGCCATGTCCGACCGCGTACCGGCGGCCTGAGGGGCGCGAGGGCCGATCGGGCCTGACGCTGACCGTGGGAAATGCTAAAACTTCGTTAGAAATTAACGTATCTACTTGACACGTTCTCGAATTTTGTGGTATATTCTGGGTTGGTTAGCACTCGTCCCGGTAGAGTGCTAACCAATCTTCATGTAAATGACAATCCATTTCTTCTGGAGGAAATCAGCATGGCAGACGAGTTGAAACTCAAACCGCTGGGCGACCGCCTGGTGGTGGAGCCGATTGAGCGCGAAGAGCGCACGGCCAGCGGCATTATCCTGCCGGAGACGGCCAAGGAAAAGCCGCAGGAAGGCAAAGTCCTGGCGGCAGGTCCCGGACGCACCGACGACGATGGCAAGCGCGTTCCTATGGACGTGAAAGTGGGCGACACCGTGCTGTATGCCAAGTATGCCGGCACCGAAGTGAAAATCAACGACAAGAAGTTGCTCATCCTCAAAGAGAGCGACATCCTGGCGATTGTCGAGAAATAATACGGAGCGTATGACACATGGCTAAGCAACTGGTTTTCAGCAACGATGCGCAGTACGCGCTGAAGCGCGGGGTGGACGCGCTGGCGAGCGCGGTGGCGACCACCCTCGGCCCCAAGGGCCGCAACGTCGCCCTCGATAAGAAATTCGGCGCCCCCACGGTCACCCACGACGGCGTGACCGTCGCCAAAGAGATCGAGTTGAAGGACCCGTACGAGAACATGGGCGCGCAGCTGCTCAAGGAAGCGGCGACCAAGACCAACGACGTGGCCGGCGACGGCACGACGACGGCCACGGTGCTGGCGCAGGCCATCGTGCACGAAGGTCTGAAGAATGTGACCGCCGGCGCCAACCCGATGCAGATCAAGCGCGGGTTGGAAATGGCGACCGACGCGGTGGTGGCGGCCATTAAGGCCATGAGCACGCCAGTGGCGGACAAGCACGAAATTGCCAACGTGGCGTCCATTTCGGCCGCCGACAAGGAAATCGGCGAACTGATCGCGGATGTGATGGACAAGGTCGGCAAGGACGGCGTGGTCACGGTCGAGGAGAGCAAGGGCCGCGAGTTCGAAACCGAGTACGTCGAGGGTATGCAGTTCGATCGGGGTTACATCAGCCAGTATTTCGTGACCAACCCCGAAGCGATGGAAGCGGTCATCGAGAATCCCTATATTCTGATCCACGACAAGAAGATCAGCGCGGCCACGGACATTGTGCCCCTGATGGAGAAGCTGCTGCAGCGCGGCAAGCGCGACCTGGTCGTGATTGCGGAAGATGTGGACGGCGAAGCGCTGGCCACCATGGTGCTGAACAAGCTGCGCGGCATGTTCAATGTGCTGGCCGTCAAGGCGCCCGGCTTCGGCGATCGCCGCAAAGCCATGCTGCAAGACATCGCCATTTTGACCGGTGGCACCGTCATCACCGAAGAGCTGGGCCGCAAGCTGGAGAGCGTGACCATCGACGATCTGGGCCAGGCGGCCAAAGTGATGTCCGACAAGGACAACACCACCATCGTCGAAGGCAAGGGTGAGCTCAGCCAGATCAAGGGCCGCATCGAGCAGATCAAGGCCGAGATCGACAACACCACCAGCGACTACGACAAAGAGAAGCTGCAGGAGCGGCTGGCCAAGTTGAGCGGCGGCGTGGCCATCATCCGCGTGGGGGCGGCCACCGAGACCGAGTTGAAGGAAAAGAAGCACCGCGTGGAAGACGCGCTCAGCGCGACCCGCGCCGCGGTTGAGGAAGGCATCGT
>CAZKBQ010000053.1:0-32096 GCA_964550855.1 uncultured Anaerolineae bacterium | reverse complement strand
CGCGGAATCTCGGCAAACAGCTTGCGCAGCGATTTGAGCCGCCGCTTCTTGGCCGCTTCGCGCCGCAAAATTGCCTGCTCGGCTGAGGCGGCATCGATCCACGAGCTGCGCGGACGGCGCTCGCCGGCCAGCGCGCGAATGCGCGCCTGCGCGATGGTCAGCTGCTGCCGATCGAGTGTTCTGAACCGATCGATCAACGCGGCGTGGGCGCGGCTGTCAAAGGCGCGCAGCGCCTCGTCGGCGGCGGTGGCCGCATCCACAAAGGCGCGCCAGAAAGCCAGCAGATAGGCGGCCCGCCACTGTGCGGCCGGCAGGCCGGCGCGCAATGCCGCGTCGACAAAGGCCGCCACTTGCAAGGCGGGCGCTTCGTCGCGCAGGCGATTGAAGCTGGCCATATCGTCCAGCTGCGCCACCGTGCGGCGATGTGTGTCCAGCCAGGCAGACAGCGCTTCAAACGGCTCACGCTCGATCGGGTTCAGGCCGTACACTTCGATCAGTGGCGCACTCAGCTGATCGATCTGCGGCAGCAAGGCAGCGGCTTCCGCTGCCTCGTTTGCGGTGGCCGCGTCGGCGCGAGGCGCATCGTTGGGCGACAGAGCCGCCCTGAGCGCCAAAGCCCGTTCGAGCGTGGCAAGGGCAGTTTCATAAGTCAGTTTGTCCTGGGCTGAACGCACACTGGATAACGCCCGCAGGTCGGCACGATAATCGCTCATGACGCCGCGCAGGAACGATTGATACCGGGTGGCAAAGCGCTCGCGCATGGCGGCCAGATCAAGCGTGAATATGCGGGCGTCGTGCTCGCGCAGAAAATCGATCAGCGGGCGAGCTTCGAGCAATGTGCGCGGCGCGCGCAGGCCGCAGGCCGCCGCCAGCCGATCGAGGCGGGCCGCGCAGGCCGGCGCCAGTTTGAGCAGCGCATCAAGCGCGCGGGTCAGTTGATCGCGCAGGGCAAAGCTGACCGATCGGGTGACGGCATCGCGCCAGGGATGCTGCGCGTACTGATCGATCACGTCCGGCAGGGCGGCCAGTCGATCGAGCAGATCGAGCCGTCGGGCCAGTTCCCCGGCGTCCACGGTGGTCACTTCGCCGACGGTGAAAGGCAGTTCGGCTGCGCCGTGCAGCTGCGCCAGCTGGCCATGCGCGTCGAACACAGCGCGGCGCAGCGCAAAGCGGGGCGCGTGCAGCGCGCGGGCGTAGGCGTTGAGCCGATCGCGAACGCGGCCGACTTCCAGCAGATCAGCCTCGTAGTCGGGCCGCAGCTGCCAGCCGGCGGCGTTTAGGGTTTCCACTAATTCGGCCACCACTTCGCGTTTGTCGCGCCGGTGGCTGTGCAGCTGCAGGCAGAATTCGCCCAGACCCGCTTCGTTGAGGCGGCGCTGCACCACTTCCAGCGCGGCCATCTTCTGGCTGACGAACAGCACGCGTTTGCCCGCCGCCAGAAACTCCGCGATGATGTTGGCGATGGTCTGGCTTTTGCCGGTGCCGGGCGGGCCTTGCAGCACAAAACTCGCGCCCTGCCGGGCGGCCTGAATGGCCTCCTGCTGGCTGGAATCAGCGTCGAGCACCTGGAAGATCTGGGCGGGCGGGATGCGATCGTCAAGTTCGGCCGCGGGGATGAGTTCGGGCGGCGGCGGCAGCGGCCCCGCGCCGCCCAGCGCGGCGATGACGGGATGCGCCAGGTAGCGCGCCTTGTTCAGCACCAAGTCTTGATAGAGGCTGATCTTCTGGAAGGAGAATACGCCCAAGAACGTATCGAGGGTGACCGCCCAGCCCGATCGGTCCCCGATGGCCGCGCGGATCCGATCGAGATAAGCGGGCAAGCCGTTCGTCTCAAAGTCGGGCAGTTCAGGCAAATCGAGTTTGAAATCGGTCTGGAATTTGTAGAGCAAGGTCGGGTTCAAGACGACGTCGTCTTCGAGCATGGACAGCGTGTAGGGCTTGCCCAGGCCGGGCAAGCTGAGCGTAACCGGCACCAGCACCAGCGGCGAGCGCGCGGTTTCGCGCGTCACCGGATCGATCCACGCCAACAGGCCAAAGGCAACGAACAGGACGTTGAGGCCCTGCTCTTCCAGCGCGGCGCGGGCGCGGGCGCGCAGATTGTACAGCGCGCGTGGCAAGCGCTCGTCGGGCAAAGCGGTGAGAAGCTCAGTGGCGCGCCGCCGGGGCGCGGGCGGTTGATCGGTTAGCGGGCCGGTTGCCTGGCTGGTTGACTGATCGGGGATGGGGTTGAGCGGCGCGTCGTTGGATTGATCGACTTCCAGCGACGGCAGTTGATCGCTGGCGGGAAAGCTGAACGTCTTGCCGCGCACGACCAGTTGTTGAAACAGCTCTTCGGCCTGAGGCTGCACAATCGGGACGGCGCCGCTCCGCTCGGCTTTGAAGTAGAGCAGACGATTGGCGCGGCTGAGGTCAAGCAGCTGGGCCTGCCAGTTGAGCAGTTTTTTTTCGACGGCAGTCAGGGGTTCCGGCATGATACCTCGCTAAACGGCAGACACCCGGGCGATCAGCAGCCGGGTGTCTGATTCTACTGTCGAATGGGGCCGCGGTCAACGGGCGGCACGCGGTCAGGATAAATGCTGAGCCGGGCGCAAGCAGTTACACGGGCAGTGAAACGCGGGCGGTTGTGCCGCGGCCCAGGTCGCTGTCGAGGGTCAGTTCACCGCCATACAGGGCCGCCAGGTTGCGCGCGATGGCCAGACCCAGGCCGGAACCCTGCTGTTCGTGGAGCTTGCGGTCGAACTGGAGATAAGCGCCCACGTGCGCGATCTGTTCGGGCGTCAGGCCACGGCCCTGGTCGGCGACAATCAAAATGAAGCGGTCGCCGGCGGCTTTGCTGGTGACGCGAACGGGGCGGCCGGCCGATGAGAACTTGAAGGCGTTGTCGGCCAGTTCTTCGGCAATTTTGGCCAGATGCAGATCGGCGATGGTGGCGGACGTGTCGGCCAGCTCCAGCTGCAGATCGGCCTCGCGTCGATGGCGGTGGGCCACGTCCATGACCGCCTGTTTGACAATGAGCCGCGTGGAGACGGTGCGGCGCGTGCGCAGGGCGGCAGTGGTGGCGGAATCGCGCAGCGTCACTTCAGTCTCGGCGTAAGTGAGGTAGTTGATGATGAGCCGCTCCAGCCGCTCGGCCGATTGGTGAATGATGTCGGCGACGTTCTTCACCTCGGCGCTGCTCATATGCTCGCCCGTCTCGTAGATGACCGAGGCGCCGGTCTTGATACCGCTGAGCGGGGTGCGCAACTCGTGCGGCAGCGCCAGCGCAATGCTGTTACGCAGCGCGGCCATGTCACGGTCGTGCTGGCGGTTGAGCTCCACCCGCTTGGACAGGCGCGCTTCGATGGCCTGCAGGATGTCGGTGCGCGTAAAGGGCTTGGTCAGGTAGTCGTCGGCGCCCAGCCCCATGCCCCGCCGCTGATCGATCCGGTCAGCTTTGGCGGTGAGAAAGATGAACGGAATGGTGGAGGTGGCCGGCGCGTTCTGCAGCTCGGACAGCACGCTGTACCCGTCCAGGTCGGGCATCATGATGTCGCAGATGATCAGATCGGGCAAATGGCCGCGCGCCAGCTGCAGGCCGACGGTGCCGTTCTCGGCGACCAGCACGTGGTAATCTTCGGCCTCCAGCAAATCGATCAGGCTTTCGCGGATGCTGGCATCATCTTCGACGATCAGGATTTGGCGTGTCATGCTGATTCCTCACTCAGATCGGGGTGTAGCGGCAGATTGACTTCAAAGGTCGTGCCGCGCCCGGGTTCACTCTCGAATGAAATGGCGCCGCCGTGCGCTTCGACCGAACGGCGGACGATGGCCAGGCCCAGACCGGTGCCCGGCCGCTCGCCCACATTATCGGCCCGGAAGAAGGTATCGAACAGGTGAGGCTGCGCCGCCAAAGGCACGCCGATGCCGTGGTCGATGACACGAAACACCAGCCAGTGTGTGTCGCGGTCGGCCGTCAGGCGCACGGACGCACCAGGAGGCGAATACTTGACAGCGTTGGACAACAGATTTATCAGGATTTGCCGCAGAAGCTGCGCATCCAGCAATACCGGCGCGGCCGGTAGGTCGAACTCAAAGTCGATCGGGTGCCGCGCCTGATCGGACAGCTGCACTTCTTCGATGAGTTCGCGGCAGAAGCGATCTACTTCCAGCGGGGCCGGGCTGCACACCACCCGACCGGCTTCGGCCCGGCCGATAGTCAGCACGTCTTCCAGCAGGCGCGTCATCGACTGGACATTGGTTTGAATGCGTTGCAGATAACGCTGTTTTTTGTCGTCCGGCCATTTGTGGCCGTAATGTTCCAGCAGTTCGGCGGCACTGAGAATGCCCGCCAGCGGCGTGCGAAATTCGTGCGAGGCCATGGAGATGAAACTCGACTTCAGCTGGCCCAGTTCTTGTTCTTTGGCCAGCGCCAGCCGCAGCTCTTCTTCGGCGCGCTTGCGCTCAGTCACATCCTCGGCCACGCCCACCAGCCGGTAAACCTGGCCGTGCTCATCACGCACGGGAAAGGCCCGATCCCAGATCCAGCCCGGCGCGCCATCGGCGCGTATGATCCGATATTCGGCAAATACGGCCTCGCCGCGCTGTTGCCGCTGCCAGAAACGATCGAAGGCGGCCAGATCATCGGGGTGAACGGAGGCCCGCCACGACCCCGGATCGGCATACAGGCTGTCGCAGGTGCGGCCCCAGATGTCTTCATAGGCCGGGCTGACGTATAGAAGTTTGCTTTTGTCCGGCAGCGACATCCAGAACACTTCGCGGATATTGTCGGCGATCTGATGGAAGCGAGCCGCACTCTCGCGCAGGGCATCTTCGGCCTGGCGCCGCGCGGTCACGTCGCGGCTGATGGCACAGTACATCCGATCGTGTTCCAGGTCAATGGGAAAATACACCACCTGCAGGTTGCGGCGATGCCCGTCGGCGCGCACGTAATCCAATTCAACTGTCCGGCTGCCGGTCGCGGGCAGCCGATCGTGCACGCTGATGTTCAAGCCCGCGTCGGCCAGCCAGCGGCCCAGCACTTGGCTGCGCAGCCAGCCGGTGATGGTTTCCATGCCGCGATTCCATTCGACGATCAGGCCGCGCGCATCGGTCAGCACGATGCCGTCGTGCGACTGCTCAACCACGCTGCGGAACTTGGCCTCGCTGTCGCGCACGACCTGCTCGGCGCGGCGGCGCTCGGTGATGTCGTAAAAGCCGGTGATGAGCGCCGGTTCGCCCGCATAGGTCAGCACTCGCATGGAGACCGCCACCCAGATCGGGTTGCCGCGCGCCGTCAGGGCCTCCACTTCCGCCTGATCGACGTGGCCTTTGCGGTGAACGTCCAGCACCAGCTGCCGGAACTGCCGCTGACTGCGAAAATAATCACGGGCCTTTTGCCCGATGAGTTGATCACGATCGATCTCGAACAGGTCGCACACGGGCTGGTTGGCGTTTAAGACGGTCGTGTCGGCCAGCCGCGTAATAATCTGTGGGATGGGCGTCGCTTCGAAGATCGCCCGCAGCCGCTTCTCACTTTCGTCCAGTTCGGTGGTGCGCTCCGCCACACGCTGTTCCAGCGTGGCAAAGAGCCGGGCGTTGGCCAGGGCCACGGCCGCCTGGTTGGCGGCGGTGTTGATCAACTGCACATGCTCGGGCGTAAAGGCATCGGGCGCGTACTGCTGAATATTGAGCACTCCCACGACTTGATCGCCGCTGAACATGGGCACATACAATGAGGAGCGGGGCCGCCGTCCGTCGCCAATCAGCTGCAGAGGGCCGTGACGGGGCAGCTGTCGATCGAGTGTGTCGAAATCGATCAACTGCGGCTGGCGCGTGCGAATGGTTTCGCTATTGGGGCCGTTACCCAACGGCCGGGGCGGCACAGCCGCTGCATCCTGTTCCTGCCCGTCGGCGATCAGGAAAACGCAGCGCAGCTCGGCCGCGGTTTCATCGTACAGGGTCACCACCATGTTTTCCGCGCCCAGCAGGCGGTGCGCGACCTCGCGATATAGTACGCGGTATATCGTATCAACGTCAAGGGTAGACGCGAGCGCCCGGCTGACCTCTTGCAGGGCCAACGCACTCCGGTAGTGCTGCTCCAGCTGAGCATGCGCACGACGCAGGTCTTCTTCGGCGCGCAGACGATCGGTGAGATCGAAGAACAACCCCAGCGACCCGATACAGCGACCGTCGCCGTCATATCGCGGGCTGACGGTGGCGCGCAGGGCGCGCCGCGCACCATCGGGCCGCAGAATGGTCACTTCGTATGTGCCGGTTTCACCCTGCAGGCGGCGCTGCGTCTGCGAGAGAATGAACGCGTGCTGATCGGGTGGAATGAAATCCAGCAGAGAGCGGCCGACGAGGCCGCCCGGCGCTATGCCAAAAATCGATTCGGCGGCCGGGTTGGCCAGCACAAACCGCTCGTCGTTATCGACAATCGCAATACCCTCGCCGACATTCTCCACCAGGTGGCGAAAGCGCTGCTCACTGGCCGATAATTCAAGCTCGATCTGCTCCCGGCGCTCGATGTCGGCGAGCAGCCGGCTTTCGGCGGCCTGTTCCTGCCGAAAGGCGCGCTGCAACCAATCGGCCACAATCCAGACGACAAACGCCAGGACCAGCAGGGCCATGAGGCCCACATAGTTGAAAGGGCTGCCCGACAATCCCACGGCGTTGAGTACAACATACGCGCCAGCGGCCACCAGCGCCACGACCAACGAGGCGGGCGGAGAGACGATGAAGCTGGCCAACGCCACGGGCAAGGCATACACGACCAGGCTGTTATTCAGCGTATCCAGCGGCAGCAGCACGGTGGGCATCAGAATCAGCGTGCCCAACAGGCAGTAGCCGGCCAGCCGCACCAGGCCGCGGCGATTGAGAAAGTAAATGCCGGCAAACACGCTCAGCGTCGCCAGGTCGGCGATGAGCCAGTGCGCCTGCCGAACGACGCCGGCCGCGTATTCGGCCAGGTCAATTGCCAATAGCACCATCATCACGCCGCACGCCGTCAACAAGAACAGCGCCAGCAGCCGGCCCCGACGGGATTCGTCGGGCTGAGCCGTATGGCTGGTGAGCCAGGAGGCCAGCCGGTTGCGCCAGGCGCTCATTGCACTTCCTGTCCAGAACTTGCAGTCCGATGGGAGGCCGCTCAATGCTTACGATTATGCCAACTTTACCACCCGGCGTCAATACGGGATTTTACTTATTTTGCGATACTGCAACACAGTTGTAATCAATTTGCAACACTCGATGGGGTTGACCATCCAGGCCCGACGGCCCGGGCTTGATAACCGATCTTGCCGGTCTTATGTCGGGCCGTCCACGCCAGTGCACCTATGAGAGGCCAAGCAGTCGAACGAGGTATCACCGAGGATTGGCTGCGCCAAGAGCAGACCGCGCAAAAAAATCTCTCCGAAAGTCAGGCACTTTCGGAGAGGTCAATCTGTCCGGGCAGATGGCGATCACTCAATGGCCGGAAGTGTTTCCAGGCCCGCGGCCCTTGCTTCGCGCCGCATGATGGCGAACAATTCACGTTCAACAGCTGCATCAATCTTCGGACGTTGATACGCCGCCAGCAATTCATTGACCCGCGCCCGGGCGCGCCCGAACGCATCCAACCCGCCCGCTTCCTGCCAGGCCCGCACCGACCCGCGATCGATCACTTTCGATGGCAGGAACTGCTCGCCCGGAAACAGGCGGCGCGTCTCCTTCAACTTGAGGAAGTCGCCCTTCAAGCCGGTCCGCGCGAACATTGCCGTGGCCAGTGTCTCGGTCGGCGTGCCGATGCCACGCAGCAGCCGCTGCGCCATCGCGATGGCTTCCGCATCGATGACGAGTTTCTCCGCGCTCTGACAGATCAGAAAGTCCAGCATGCCCGCGCCGGAGATCATATTGACGCCGGCCAGCGCGCCCACGATGGCCGTGACGCCGCTTTCCAGGCCCGCCTGCGCGTCGACGAGTTTGCCATCACTGGCCGCGAGATAACAATGGGTGGGAAAACCGAACGATTTGCCCACCTGCGCGTAAGCGGCGTCGATCATCGCCGTTTCGATCGCGCCCATTGGCGTGGCGCCCGATCGCATGTCGAAGATCGCGGGCGCGCCGCCCCACACGATCGGTGATCCCGGCCCGGCGAGTTGATGGATGGTCATGCCGCTGAGGCACTCGGCGGCGTGCTGGGTGATCGCGCCGATCAACGTCACCGGCGCCGTGGCCCCGGCCAGCGGCATCGACACGATCTCAGCGGGCACGCCGGCCCTCGCCAGATCGATCAGGCTCTGCGAGGCGAAGCCGCTCCAGTTCAGCGGCGGCGACGGACACACGTCAAACACGGCGCGCGGCTTGTTTTTCAGGCTGTCGCGTGAGCCGCTATCCGCCGCCAGCAGATCGATCATCACCTGCGTCGTGCGCGCGTTGAACGCACCCGTCACGATCGGTTTGTTGGAATACACCAGCACCAGAAACAAGCGATAGAGATCGCCGATCGATTTCGGCACGTCGTCGCACACGACGGCGGTCGATTGCGCGGCCAGCTGCGGCAGCCTCTCGGCTACTTTGATCAGCCGAACCAGATCGTCGGCGCGCGACGGTCGATGCTCCAGTGTGTCTGGATCGAGCACCTGCACGCCTGACGAGCCCGGATCGAAGTGAACGTCATCGCCGCCGTAATGCACGCTCGCTTCGCCCGCGCGGTTGTGCAGCCAGAACTCGTGGGGCACGGTGGACAGTGCCCGGCGCGCCACCGCCTCAGGAACGCGCGCTACTTCACCGTCGATGCTCGCGCCCGCCTCAAGCAGCAGCTGCCGCGCCTCGTCCGATTGAACGCGCACGCCCGGCGACATTATCAGTTCAAACGCTTCGCCCACAATCCGATCGATCAACGCGCGATCCAGTAATTCCAGTTTCGGTTGCATAGCGTCACCTCAATCAAACCACGGAGCACACAGAGATCACGGAGAAAACAAAATCACTCCGTGTCCTCCGTGATCGCTGTGGTTACCTTTCCAGTGTTGAGATGATACGATTCAACTCCGCGATCAACTTCGGATCAAGCGGATCGGGTTGATGCTCGCGCAAGATTTTTTGTGCCCGCTCACGCGCCCAATCTCTGGCGCCGTCGCGCTTCTCTGCCCACTGGCCGTAGGGGCGCCGATCCATCAATCGGGGTTGCCACAGTTCGCGCATGTGAGCGCGGGTATGCTTGTGCTTGAGGAAATTACCGCCCGGCCCGACGGATCGGATCACATCCAATGCCAGGGTGTCGTCGTTGACGACAATGCCGTTCATCATTGCACGCACAATGCTGAAGATTTCACAGTCCATCACCATCTGCTCGTAACTGAGGAGGCGGCTGCCGTGCAGCAGACCCGCCCCCAACAGCATATCCGATCCCGTAAGTGAGGCCATGAACGACGAGAAAGCGTTATCGACGGCGGCCTGCCAGTCGGGTTCTTTGGCGCCCGTGGCGAAGGCGCCCATCGATAGTGGTACGTTGTAAAAATCACTCAGCACGTTGGTCGCCGCGCCGAAGAGATAGTCCTCCGGCCCGCCGCCGGTGTAACCGCCCGTACGCAGATCCATCGCCGTTTGCGCGGCGGCGTAATAGACGGGTGCGCCGGGATGTGCAAGTTGCATCAAGGCCAGCGCGCTGATCACTTCCGCGTTGCCGACGACGAGGTTGCCCGCCAGCGTCACCGGCCCGCTGAACGCGCACGAGGCCATGGTCATGTAACCAACGG
Source organism: uncultured Anaerolineae bacterium (assembly GCA_964550855.1). Taxonomy (GTDB): domain Bacteria; phylum Chloroflexota; class Anaerolineae; order Fen-1058; family Fen-1058; genus JAGOBP01. The sequence goes on along the minus strand of CAZKBQ010000053.1, from coordinate 22,380 downwards.
GCAGACCCGCTTCAGCAGCGAGCAGGCCCGCCTCGAGCGAGCCGCCGTCGTGACCGAGCGGACTGGTCGTGCATTGCATGATCGATAAGATGGGGCGCTGGCGCAGTTCGTCTTTGCCGCCGACAATTGCCGCGGCCATCTCGATCGCCGCCTTCATTTCCGGCTCGGTGACGATGCTCTCCGTTTGCAGGTGTTTCGTGGTGTTGCGCCACGCCGCTTCCAGTTCGTGCAGGCTGCGCGATTCGGGCGGTTGATCCTGCGCCGCCACCATCGACCACCAGAATCCGATCTCGTCCAGCGCATCAGCCACGCGCGCGCAGTCTTCGCTATCGCGCTTCGTCGTGCGGCGGCGCTCGCCGGTGAAGGCGTCGATGACTTCGATGCAGCAGCCGTCCGTGCCGAGGAAGACGTGATTGCCGTCCAGCGGCAGGTCCTGGGACGGATCGCGCGCCGCCAGTGTGTAGATCGGCGGAGCAGTTTTCAGCGCCGCTTCGACCACGTGGCCGGGAATCCTGGCGATCAGCGTTTCGCGATTGACGGTTGCGCCGTGCGCCTCAAGAATGTCCAGCGCCTTGTGCGACGGAAAGCGCACACCCACCGTCTCGATCACGTCGAGGGTGGCGGTGTGAATCTTCAGCACGTCGTCGTGACTCAGAATATCGAGGCTGAGTCGCGGATTCGTGATGGAATTGATTTTGCCGGGCATGAGGTTGCTCCTCCATGAAACGTGAAGCGTAATGGGCAGTGTCATCTTCGCGTATTGCGTATTACGCTTTACGTTTTACGTATTACGTTTCACGCTCCACTCCCCACCAATCTCTTCGCCAGCGCCACTGCCCCCATCGCGTCCTCGCTGGTGCCATCCGCGCCGATCTCGGCGGCCCAGCTGGCGGTGACGGGCGCGCCGCCGACCATGACTTTGATCTTCGAGCGCAGGCCCAGGTCAGTCAACATCTCGATGACGGCGCGCTGGCCCGTCATGGTTGTGGTGAGCAGCGCCGACAGGCCGATGATGTCCGCGTTGATCTCGCGCGCCTTCTCCACAAATTTCTCGTAAGGCACATCGACGCCCAGATCGTGAACTTCAAAGCCGCTGGCGGACAGCATCGTGGCGACGAGGTTCTTGCCAATTTCGTGGATGTCGCCTTTCACCGTGCCCAACACGACCTTGCCCAACAGCGTGCGCTGTGTGCCGCGCCTTTGCATCTCCGGCTCCAGCACGGCGATGGCGGCCTTCATCGCTTCGGCGGCCAGCATCATGTCGGGCAGGAACATCTCGCCGGCCGAGAATTGATCGCCGACATAGGACATGCCTTCGACGTAGCCGCGATTGATGGCCTCCAATGGATCGAGGCCGGTCGCCAGCGCCTGCCGCGCCACCTCGGCCGCAGCGTCTTCATCGCCGTCGATGATGCTTTGCTTCATGGCAGCAAACAGGTCTTCAGACATGGGAGCCTCCCGGGGTTGGTTGGTTCATTAGCTGACGCAGTGTCAGCGTAACTGAAGTGAATCGACGCGGGCAGTGTAGGATGTCACCTCGCCCGTTGACGATTTTCCCGCTCAGCCACATAGTGGCCGGTTTTGGCACGATGTGAACTTGCGAACCATCGGGCACGCAGCCGCCGGTTGAAGTCTGGCCCGCGATCTGGCTCGTTTCTCGGCTTGTTCGCCGGACGTTGGGCCGGGAAGTCCAATCGGGGGCCGACGATTTTGCCGTGTTAGCCTGCGAAAATCATCTGTGCTTTTTGGAGCAGCAGGCGGATCGCTGTGACGAATTACGCGATTTCACCATCGCCAATCCCGACGGCGTCGGGCTGCGTCTCGCTGCGGGGCTCGACGGCGCGCAAGCGGCGGCGCAGGGCGCGTTTCCGGTCGAGCGCGCGCAGGATGCGAGCGTGCTTCTCGCGCGAGATGGGATAGAAAGCAACCAGCACGATCCCTGCCACAAAGAAGATGGCGGGCAGCGGGCCGGACAGGAAGCGAATGGCGCCGATGGCCGACGCCGGCTGAATGGCCGCCGCCTGCCGATAACCGGTGGCGGCCAGCAAGGTGCCCGTCAAGGCGATGGTGCCCGCGCTGACCATCTTCTGAATCAGCGTGATGACGCTGTAATACGCGGCTTCCTGCCGGTTGGACGAGCGCAGTTCATCCCATTCAATCGTGTCGGGCAGGATCGCCAGCGGGATGGCGTGCGCGGCCGACACGCCCACGCCGGCAAAGGCGGCGATGATGAACGCCGCCCACGCCTGATCGGCGGGCGTGAGACTCAACGCAATCAGCACCAGCGCCAGAAACAGCATGCCGGCCTGATAGGCGCGCGGTTTGTCCCAGCGCTCCGCCACCCACACCCACAACGGCAGCGCCAGCACCGCGATGCCAAACAACAGCGCGAAGATCACATCCCGATCGCTGCCGCCCAGACCAAAGTAGTCGCGGATCAAAAACACCAGCACAAACTGGATCAGATCGATCGGGATCCACGTCAGCAGATACACGCCCGCCGCGATCAGAAACGCCTTGTTCCCGGCCGCGATGCGAAAGGACTCGCGCAGGCCGGGCGTGGGCAAATCTTGAAAAGCCGGATTTTCGCGGGTGGTCGCAAATGTCAGATAAACCGGCAGGATACTGAGCAGCCCTAAGATGGTGGCCATGACCGCGTAGGCCGAGCGGCGCGTGTCGAGCGACGCGCCCGGCCCGCTGATGGCGTCGACCAGCGCCAGCGGCGCAATCGCGCCAATCAGGCCAAATGCGATCGAAAACGCCATGCGATACGAATGCAGCGACGTGCGTTGATCGTAAGTGGGCGCGATCTCGGGCGTCAGCGCGATGTAGGGCACGTTGACCAGCGTAAACAACGTGTCGAAGATGATGTACATCGCAGTGTAGTAAATCGTCAGCACAAGCTTGTCGTGGGTGGCGGGCACCAGCCACATCAGGATGAAGGCGATGCCCAGCGGCAGCGCGCCGAACAGCAGATACGGCCGGCGGCGGCCCCAGCGGGAACGGGTGCGATCACTCAGGGTGCCGATGAGGAGATCGTTGAGCGCATCCCAGATGCGACCGATGCCCAGGGAGATACCGGCGAGGCCCGGATCAAGCCCGACGATGTTGATGAGGAAATCGAGATAGAGAATCGCCAGCGCAGTGGATGTCAGCGAGAAGCCGCTGTCGCCCGCGCCATAGGCGATCTTCTGCCAGCGCGGCAGCGGATGGGCATCGGGCAAACGGCCGGCATCAACCGACGAGTTAGCCATTCATTTATCCGTTCTTATTCGCGGCGCGGCTGCGCCCGACCGATAACGCCAAGCCCAGTTGTCCCAGCCAGTACAACCCAATCACCGTGAACGACGGGCCGATGACGACGCCGCTGAATTTCTTCAACGCCAGCAGTGTGTCGCTCAAGCCAAACAGGATCGCGCCTGCCAGCGCCAGCCATTGCCAGCGCTGTGCCGGCCTGTCCACAACGGCGCTCGCGCGCCACATCATCGATCCAATCACGAGGACGTAAGCGGCCACCGGTGCGGCCATGTCTTTGAGGTTGGGCAGCAATATGAGGTAAGCGAGGATGACCCACGCCGCAAATGGCACTGCGCGGAGCCAGCGGGATTCTCGCGTTACGGACAGGAAGGCGGCGATGTACCAGACGTGACCGATCAGGAAGGCGATCAAGCCCGGTATAAACAAGTCGTCGCCGATTTCCAGCAGTTCATCGCCGATCAGGGAGCAGAACAGCCCGGCGAGGATCAACGTGGCGTAACGATCCCGCGCCGTGCCCAGGACCCATCCCATCAGGCTGAACAAGGGCAGCGTCTTGAGAATCACGCGGAGCGTGACGGAACCCTGGCCCACTTCGGCCATGTACAATACCGCGCTCACCACACCGATGATCAGCAGGCCGCGCGCAATCCACGTCGAACGTGATGGCATATTTCTCCCGGAAGTTGAACCGCGCTGATTGCCGGCGGAGCCAGAGATGACTGGTCTCCGTGTCTTCTGTGTCCTCCGTGGTCAGATCGCGATTTCGCCGCGAATAACCGTGACGGCGCCGCCGCCCACCCTTACCGTCTCGATGTCGTCAGGCGCGCCCACGACTTCCACCGTGGCCCGACCGGGCCGGTGCAGCCAGTGGCCCTGCTCCGCGATGAAGGCGGGTTCATCGATCAGGCCGTAGTGCCACAGATACGCCGCCATGCCGCCGGTGGCCGAGCCGGTGAAGGGGTCTTCAAACACATCGGGCGGCGGCGCAAAGTGGCGCGCAAACGTGCGGCCCTGCTCAGTAATTCCACGTAGTGCAAACAGGTGCACGCTGAAAAAGTCGCCGCGTTGATGCAGGCGTGTCAACTCGAGGGTGTTGACATTGACCCGCCGCAGCGCATCCAAGCCATTGACCGGGATCATCAACTGCGGCGTGCCAGTGCTGACGGTCTGGATCGGCGCGCCGGGCAGCGCCTCACCGATCGAGAGGCCAAAGACCGGCAGGATGTCGCCGGCATCGTACGTCGCCAGAAACTGCGGCTTTTTCTGCGACATGACGATCTGTTGGACGGCGCCATGCGCCGATTGGATGTCCACCCGAATCGGGCCGACCTTCAGTTCGAGCGAAATCGTGGTGAGATCGCCCGTCAACTTCAATCGGCCGGAGTCGATCAGCGCGAAGACCGTCGCAATTGTCGGGTGGCCCGCCAGCGGAATCTCTTCCGCCGGGGTGAAGTACCGCGCGCCAAAGTCAGCCACCGCCGATCGGACGACGAAGGCCGTTTCGCTCAGGTTGTTCTCGCGGGCAATGGCCAGCCGCGTGGCCTCGTCCAGGTCGTCGGCGTCGAATACGATCGCGCACGGATTGCCGCCCAGCGCGCGGTCGGTAAACGCATCAACTTGCATGAAGGGGTGAATTGGCATACCCGATCAACGCCGTAAACTGGCGGCCTGATAGTTGAGCAGCAGCGCCGCGATGGCGCCCGGCACCCAGCCGGCCAGCGTCAACGCGAAGACGATCAACACGGTGCCGCAGCCGCGATCGATCACGGCCAGCGGCGGAAACACGATGCACAACACCGCGCGAAAACAACCCATGCTGAACCTCCTCAGGTAATCAATTCAGCGGGCAGGTGATCCGTGCGATTCAGATACACCACCCGCAGGCTGTCGCCGTTCAGATCAAACCGCGAGATCGACGCGTTGTTCACGTCAAACCAGGTACCGGTAGGCCATTCGCTATTGGGCGGTGTCCAGTTGAGCAGCGCGTGCAAGAAACGGTTGTAGAAGCCGCCATGACTCACTACGGCCACGCGATCGTTGGTGCCGCCGTGCCGCGCCAGCAAATCAGCCAGAAAGCGCCGCGCTCGAAGCGACCGTTCTGCGTCGGTCTCGTATGGCCGGTTCCACCAGCCGGTATGATCCAGCCAGTCGGGGAGGATCAGGCGGGGAAAGCGCGCTGCCAAATCGGCGCGGGTTTTGCCCGGTCGGCCAATCGGCTCACCCGTAACCGGATCGTCCAGATAGATGCCGCCGGTCTCGTGCGCGTCATACCACGTCAGCAGCGGCCGGCCCAGTGCCTCGGCCAGCGGCGTGGCCGTGGAGATGGCGCGCACCATCAGGCTGGTATAGACGTGCGTGAAGCCGAAGCCATAGCGGTTCGCCTCGTTACGCCGTTCGGGATCGAAGTTGACATCGGCCTGCGCGATGTAGTGCGCCAGCTGCTGCGCCTGCCGGCAGCCTTTGTCGGTCAGTTCCGGGTCTTCATTACGACTGTCCCACGAGCCGGTGGCATCATACATCGCATTGTTGACAGATTGTGCGTGTCGAATGAAATAGAATTGCATGTGGTTTGCTCCCCCGCAAGTATAGAGGCAAGTGGGTTCAGTGGCAAGCGCGATTGACCCCGCCGCCCAAAGCGTCTATACTTATCCAATCCATCGCAGGCGTGTTCCATATCACTACTTATCGGGAAAGGAAACCTTATGACCGGTTTGACCCGACGGGATTTTATCAAACTGAGCGGCGCGGCCTTCGCCGTCAGCATCCTGCCGCACGGCCTGGCGCGCGCCGAAGCGCGGCTAAACGCGCCGCCCGCTTCGTTGGGCCGCATCGCCGCCGGCTGGCGGCAGCCCGTGCGCAAAGAGGCCAAGCTGGCAGCCGAGATCGTAAGCTACAAAAGCTATGACGACATCATCCCGCTGTACGCGCAAGTGGAAGGCGAAGCGCCCTGGCCCACCAACCCGATCTGGTATCAGACCGACGACGGCTACATCCACAGCGCCTATGTGCAGCCCGTGGAAAACACGCCCAGCGGCAACATACTGCGCGCCATCGCCAGGCCCGGCGTCTGGCTGCAGGTCTGCGTGCCCATCGCCGGTGCGCGCGCGCGTGTGGACAGCCAGGTCATCAGCCGCAAGCTCTACTACGGCACCGTGTATCGCGGCATCGAGGCGGTGCAGGACGCCGCCAGCGAGTGGTGGTATCGCCTGCAAGACGGCATCGCGTATTCGCCCGGGCCATACGTGCCCGCCTGGTCCATGCGCTATCTCAGCCCGTCCGATTTATCGCCGCTGACCAGCCGCGCTGAGAAATACATCGAAGTCAATCTGGCCGATCAGGTCCTCACCTGCTACGAAGGCGATCGGGCGGTCTTCACCACCCGCACCGCCACCGGCTACGGCTCCAACTTCACGCCGCGCGGCGAATATCGCGTCATCCGCAAACGCTTCACGTCGTACATGATCGGCGGCGAAGGCAGCGATTACTACAACCTGCCGGGCGTGGCCTTTCCCACGTATTTCACCGCCTCGGCCATCGCCGTGCACGGCACGTACTGGCACAACGACTTCGGCCGCCCCAAAAGTCACGGCTGCGTCAACGTGAACAACGACGCCGCGCGCTTTGTCTTCCGCTGGACGGAGCCGGCCATGGATTACGCCGACGCCAGCCTCAGCGTGAAGAAGGGCGAAGGGACACTGGTCAAGGTGATCTAACATGCGACTGGCCACGCATCGCTTCCCGGGTTACATCTTCACCGATCACGAATTCACCGTCCCGCTCGATTACACCCGACCGGCCGGCGAATCGATTACGATCTTTGCGCGCGAACTCACCACGCCCGATCGGGCACACGCCGATCTCCCGTGGCTGATCTTCTTTCAGGGCGGGCCGGGCTTTGGCTCGCCGCGCCCCGACGGGTCGCAGGGCTGGATCGAACGGGCCGCGCGGGACTTTCGGGTCTTGCTGATCGATCAGCGCGGCACGGCGCGCAGCACGCCGATCAACCACCAGACGCTGGCGCGCTTCTCAAGCCCGATCGAGCAAGCCGCCTATCTCAAACACTTCCGCGCCGACAACATTGTGCGCGACGCCGAACACATCCGCCGCGAGTTGATCGGCAGCGAGCGCTGGAGCGCGCTGGGGCAGAGCTACGGCGGCTTCATCATCACCACTTATTTGTCGCTGGCGGCCGACGGCCTGCGTGAAGCCTTCATCACGGGCGGCCTCCCGCCGATCGACCATCATCCCGACGACGTGTACCGCCGCACCTACCCGCGCGTGCGCGCCAAAAATCAGCGCTATTTCCAGCGTTATCCCGGCGATGCCGAGCTGGTTCACGACATCGCCGCGTATCTGAGCACGCACGACGTGCGGCTGCCCGGCGGCGATCCGCTCAGCGTGCGGCGCCTGCAGCAACTGGGCGCCCCCTTCGGCATGAGCGACGGTTTTGAGAAAGTCCACTACCTGCTGGAAGACGCCTTTGTGCGCGGCGCAGGCGGACTGGAACTCAACTACGCCTTCCTGCGCGGCGTGGAGAACGCGCAGAGTTTTGACACCGATCCCATCTACGCCATCTTGCACGAACCGATCTACTGCGAAGGTGCAGCCGCCAACTGGTCGGCCGAGCGAATCAGGGCCGAATTCCCCGAATTCAACTACGCGCCCGATCGGCCCCTGCTCTTCACCGGCGAGATGATTTATCCGTGGATGTTCGACGAGTACACGGCGCTACGCCCGTTGAAGGCCGCCGCCGAAGTGCTGGCCGCCGACGCCGATTGGCCGCGTCTGTACGACCGGGGCGCGCTGCAGGCCAACACCGTGCCCGTCGCGGCCGCCGTGTACTACGACGACATGTACGTCGATCGGACATTATCCGAAGAGACCGCGTCGTACCTCAACGGCGTCAGACTGTGGATCACCAACGAGTATGAGCACAACGGTCTGCGCTTCGACGGCGCGCGCCTCCTGAGCCGGCTGATCGACATGGCGCGGGGAAAGGCGTAAGGAGTAGAGAGCGTTTGACCCACCGTTCAGTTGACTATCGTCCGCTGATCAAGTACCCTTAACGCATGACCTCAGACAGCACTCAGCTATCCCTGTTCGACGACCTGCCGCCGGCCGCCCAGCCCGCACCAGCGGAGAATCCTTCGGCTGCGCCGCCGCCGTCGCCCATCGCGCCCATCGATCAGGCCCGCGCCGGCACGTCCAAACTCAACGCGCGCGCCCCGCTGACCAACGCCGTCGAAGCCTATCTCGCGCACCTGGCCACCACGCCGCGCTCGCCGCACACCGTCAAATCCTTCGGCTATGATCTCAACATCCTGATGGAGTTTGCCACAGCGCAGCGCCCCATCGGGCAGATCGCCGTCCGCGATCTGGAGAACTTCATCGACTGGCTGCAGCATGGTCGGGGCGTGCCGTGCAACGCCAAATCGCTCTCGCGCCGCATCACGACACTCAAGGCATTCTTCAAATGGCTGGACGAGATCGGCGCCATCGACACCGACCCGGCCGCGCCCATCACCCAGCGGCCCGTCGCCACGCCCCTGCCCGAAGTGCTCACCGACGAGCAGGTGCGGCAGGTGCTGGCCGCCGCCAGCGAGCTGCGCCATCACGCCGAACAGCCCGATGCGCGCCCGCTGCTGCTGGTGAAGCTGCTGCTCAAGACCGGCATCAAAAAGAGCGAGTGCATGACGATTAAGCTGGAGCACATCGATCTGTCCGACGCCGATGCGCCGGCCTTGTGGATTCGCTACGCCGATCCGCGCTACCATCGCAAAGAGCGCAAGCTGCGCCTGGAACCGGCGTGGGTGCCTCTGCTGCAAGAATACAGCGCGCAATACCAGATCGCGCACGCGCTGTTTCCCTGCTCGGCCCGCAACCTGGAATACGTGCTGGCCGACGTGGGTCAGCGCGCCGGCCTGCCCAAACAACTCTCCTTTGAGATGCTGCGCTGGACGTGCGCCGTAACCGATCGGCGCGGCGGCATGGCCGAAGAAACCCTGCGCCACAAGCTGGGCCTCTCTGAAGAACGCTGGTACGAAGTCTGGCCCAAGATCGAAAAACTCGCCGCCCCGCCGCTTTAGCTGTTAGTCATCGCCTCCAACAGCGCCCACAACCCGCCCGACACCAGCGCGTGCCCGCCCGTCACGATCGGCAGCGGCGCAGCGAATACGGCTTGCGTAAAGTCACGGATAAACCCGTCGGTGATCCAGTCGGGTCTTCCCAGATCAGCCGCATATCGATCGATCTCGGCCGGCCAGCGGCCGTTCGCCGCCCAGATCACGCGCGTATCCCAGAGCATCGCATCCGCCAGCGACGCGAACTCCGCCATCAACTGCGTCAACCCCACCGCCTGCAGGTGATCGTTGAGCAGCGAGCGCACCTGCCCCGCGCCCAACCGACCCGCCGCCCGCATACCGCGTTCCTCACTGTAAACGCGCGTCCAGCACTGGGTGGCTTTTTCCACCTGCGCCCACGCCCACGACGGCACGCGCCCCGCCAGAATCAGGCGCGACGCCGGCGTACGCAAGACGCGCTGCACCGCCTGCAGCCGCCCCGTGTCCCAGTTGAGATCGGCCACGCACTGCCGCAGTTCCGCACCGCCGCGCGGGTGCAGCGCCGCAATCTGCGCATCCACCGGCACGTCGATGTCGAGCCGCGCGGCGGGTGACGCCGGCCACGCGACAGGCCGCAAGCCCGCGTCGTTGGACAGCACCCAGCCCAGCGCATTATCCGTCTCCAGCCGCTCGATCCAATCGGCCACGATTGTCGCCGGCGTGATGGCGGCCCAATCGGTGGAGTAAATATTGTTGGCGACGACGGCGCGCGTTTCATCTGCCACTCGATCGGCGATCTGCACGAAATCGGCCGCGCTCAGCAGCGGGGCCGACGCCGCGCCCAGGTACAACATCCGCTCAAGGCGGTAACGTTCCACGATCTCGGCGAGGCGTGCGCCAAACCGGAAAACCCGATCGGGCTGATCACGATCGATCGAGATTGGCAGATCGGCCACTGCCGCCGCCCAATCGTCGTCGGCCGCCGCCACGACGACCGGATCGAAACAACCCGCCGTCAGGACGTGTTTCAGCGTATCGCGCGCGCACGCCTGCCGCACCCGCCGCATGGCCGTCAGCGCGGGATGCCGGCCCGCGTCGCCGCCCGCAAACATCACCAGTCCCACTGCCATGAGTGCCTCGCAACAAAACGCGGGAGCCAGACCGGCTCCCGCGTGAATGAACCGTGCGCCGTCGCTTACGCCAGTTCAGGCTGCAGCAGACCGTAGTCGCCGCTTCGGCGCCGGTAGAGCACGTTGATGCCGTTGACCTCGCTATTATAGAAGACGAAGAAATCGTGGCCCAGCAGCTCCATCTGCTCGATGGCTTCTTCCGCGTCCATGGGCGTGACGGGGAACTTCTTAGTGCGCACGATGGAGCCCAGCAGCACTTCCTCCGCTTCGCCTTCCAGTTCGGGCAGCGGTTCCGCTTCGGCGGTGGCGGTGCGCACGGTCTCCGCGCCGCGCAGCTGGCCGTTCTTGTACAGCCGGCCCTTATAGCGCGTAATCTGGCGCTGCATCTTGTCGGTGACCGCGTCGATGGCGGCAAAGATGTCCTGATCGCGTTCTTCGGCGCGCAGGATGCGGCCGCGGCTGCGCACCGTCAACTGCGCGATCTGGCTGTGTTGCGCGCTGCGGGTCTCTTCCACCGCCAGTTCCATGCGCGCTTCGTCAATCGTCGGGAGGAACCGCTCAAGCTTGCTCACCTTCTTGTCCACGTAATCTTCGAGCCGGGGCGTAATGTTGACGTTTCGACCGCGAACGACGATGTTCATTTTCGTTCTCCTTGGGTAACAGGGGCGCGCGCCCCTTAAGGTGTCCGGGCTAAGGTTAAACCATAAACTGCGGCTGCGCCTGCGTCCAGCAGGGCCGCGGCGCAGGCGTCCAGCGTGGCGCCGGTGGTGCACACATCGTCGATGACGACCACCCGGCGGCCGCGCAGCCGCGCATCAACCGCCGCAAACGCGCCGGCCATGTTTGCCTGGCGTTCGGCCGCATTGAGCTGCATCTGCACTTTGGTGGCGCGCACGCGGCGCAGCGCCTGCTCCACCACCGGCACGCGCACCTGCCGGCCCAGTTGACGGGCCAGCAACGCGGACTGATTGTAACCGCGTTCGCGTTCGCGCGCGGCGTGCAGCGGCACGGGCACAATCCAATCGGCGGGCGGCTGAACCGCCTGCCAGACCGCCACCAGCCATTCACCCAGCGGTTCGGCCAGGCTCGACCAGCGCTCGTATTTGAAGCGGTGAATGGCGTCGCGGGCGCGGCCGTCAAAGAGGACAGCTGATCGGATGTATTCGATGCGCAGGGGACGGGCGCGACAGTTGCCGCACAGCCCCGATGTGTCAGGCTGGCCGCATTTGTCACACACGGGAAGTTGAATGAGGCTCGTCGCGTGGCGGCAATCGTCGCACCACAGGCTCCCCCCGGCGCCGCAGCCGCCACACCGCGGTGGAAACAGCGTGTCGATGAACACGCGCCACCCTTGCCGCCCCCGCGTCAGTCCACTAGCTTGCCAGCCGCGCATCGCATCTCCCGCGCGGAGAATGAACTGCCTGCGGCCTAAAACACACCCATCGCCGCGCCGCCGATGACCTGCAGGACGGCCGGCCCCAACAGCACAATCCAGATCGACGGGAAGATGAGAAACACCATCGGGAACAGCATCTTGACCGGCGCCTGGTGGGCTTTTTCTTCGGCGCGCTGCCGGCGGCGAACGCGCATCTGATCAGATTGAATCCGCAGCACCTTGGCGATGCTCACGCCCAGCTGCTCCGACTGAATGACGGCCGCGACGAAACTGGTCACGTCGCTGACGTCCAGCCGCTGAGCGGCGTCGCGCAACGCCGCGCGCCGCGTCTTGCCCAGCCGGATTTCGTGCAGCACCCGCGCAAAGGTGCGGCTAAGTTCATTATCCCATTTTTCGGCCACTTTTTGCATGGCCTGATCGAACCCCAGCCCGGCCTCCACGCAGATGGTCAACAGGTCCAGCGCGTCTGGCAGGGCCTTGATGACGTTGGTCTTGCGGCTGCGAATCTTGCCGCCCAGCCACAGGCCCGGCAGCAAAAAGCCCAGCACCGCAAAGACCGCCGTCATGCCCAGCCGGGCGGGCAGTTCGGTATTGGTGATGGTGAGCAGCAGAAAAGTCAGGGCAGCTGCCGCCACCGTGGCAATGGCGCGGATGCCAAAGAATTCGGCCGGCGTCCAGTTGTTGGGATTGCCCGCCAGATCCAACTTGTGCCGCGTTGACTCCAGCGAATTGGCGGGGGTCAGGCGCGTCATAAAGCTGGCGGCGCGTTGCACCATCGGCGACAGCACGCGTTCGCGAAACGGCTGCGAAAGCTCGATCTCCTCCAGGGTGACGGGCACCTCGCGCATGCTGTATTCGGCCAGCCGGGCCTGCAGCGCATCTTGCGGCTTGCGCGACGTCAGGCCGATGATGAACAACACCACGACAATTCCGCCCACCACCAACAGCACGATCAGCAATGGCTCAGACATAGGCTACTCCAGATTGCTCCCGTTAATCCCGGCATCCGATCGGCTTACACCTCGATATTGACGATCCGTTGAATGGCCAGAAAGCCGGAGCCGATCATCAACAGGCCGCAGATGACCATCGCCCAGCCGCAGAAGCCCTGCGTAAACAGCAGCGACACATAGGGCTTGTTGATGACGAACAAGATCAGGCCCAGCACAATTGGCAGGAAGCTGATCACATAGCCCGAATAGCGACCCTGCGCCGTCAGCGTGTTGATCTCGCCCTTGATGCGCACGCGCTCCCGGATCGTGAAGCTGATCACGTCCAGGATCTCGGCCAGGTTGCCGCCGACCTCACGCTGGACGTTGATGGCCGTCACCACCAGGTCCAGGTCATCGCTGTTGATGCGCCGCAGCATGTTGGCCAGCGCCTGCTCCAGCGAAATGCCCAGCTGATTCTCCTGCACCACGCGCGCGAACTCCACCGCAATCGGCGGCGGCATCTCGCGGGCCACGGCCTCCATCGCCTGCAGCACGCTGTAGCCCGAGCGCAAACCATTGACCATGAGGTTGAGCGCGTCGCCCAGCTGGTTGTTAAAGGCCTTCAAGCGCTGTCCCTGGCGGATGGACACATACCAGCGCGGCGCAAACCAGCCCAGCACCACAAACAGCACGGCCAGCACCACTTCGCCTAGCAGCACATAGCCGATCACGCCGCCGCCGATGGCGGCAATCAACTGCACGGCCAGGAACTCGCCCACCGTCAGCTTGAGATCGGCGCGCGCCAGCTGCGTCTGCAGATCGGTCGCCACCCGGCGCCCTTCCAGGGCCCGGTTCAGGGTGTCGGCGATGGGCGTGGCGCGCCGCTTGTCCAGTGTGGTCTGGTCGGCCACTTCCGCCTCGGCGGTGCCTGCGTACTGCTCCAGCCGCTGCTGCACGCCGCCTCGGCTGCGGAGCGACGAGACGATGCCCAGTACAAAGAACAGCACGGCCACCCCGCCGATTATCAGCGCCAAAGTTGTCTGCATGCCCGATCACCTGCCTCTCTGCCGGCCCGCAGCCGCGCTAGAAGCGCCCGACGCGCGAACCGATGCCGAAGATGTTCGGCGGGAGCCGGATGCCGGCAGCTTCGATCTTGTCCATGAATTTCGGCCGCAGGCCCGTGGGCGTCAGCCGGCCGATGATCTTGCCGTTTTCGATGCCGGTCTTCTCAAAGTTGAAGATGTCCGACATCGTGATCACGTCGCCTTCCATGCCCTGCACTTCGCAGATGGCAACCACCCGGCGCGAGCCATCGCGCATGCGCTCCTGCTGGACGATGCAATCGATGGCCGAACTGATCTGCTCGCGGATGGCCCGGTGCGGCAAATCCATGCCCGCCATCAGCACCATGGTTTCCAGGCGGGCCAGCGCGTCGCGCGCGCTGTTGGCGTGCAGTGTGGTCAGCGAGCCATCGTGGCCGGTGTTCATGGCCTGCAGCATGTCCAACGCCTCGGCACCGCGGCATTCGCCCACGATGATGCGCTCGGGGCGCATACGCAGCGAGTTGATCACCAAATCGCGGATGGACACCTCGCCGCGGCCTTCGATATTGGGCGGGCGCGATTCCAGCGTGACCACGTGCTCCTGCCGCAGCTGCAGTTCGGCCGCGTTCTCAATCGTCACGATGCGCTCATCGTCGGGGATGAAGCCGGACAGGATGTTGAGGAACGTGGTCTTGCCCGAACCCGTGCCGCCCGACACCAGGATATTCAGCCGCGCTTGGACACAGGCCTTCAGGAACTCCACGGCCTCCGGCGTAACCGAGCCAAAGCTGATCAACTGCTCCACCGTCAACGGAATCTTGAAGAACTTGCGGATGGTGATGGTGGGGCCGACCAGCGAGATGGGCGGGATGACGGCATTGACGCGGCTGCCATCGGGCAGACGGGCGTCCACATACGGCTGCGCCTCGTCGATACGGCGGCCCAGCGGGGCCACAATGCGGTCGATGATGCGCATGACGTGATCGTTGCTTTCAAACTGCGCGTTGGTGCGCGAGATCTTGCCGCCGCGCTCCACATACACATTCTTCGGCCCGTTCACCATGATTTCAGTCACGGTATCGTCGGCCAGAAACGGCTCAATCGGGCCGAAGCCCAGAATCTCGGCCACGATCTGCTCGAACAGGCGCTGGCGCTCCACCCGGCTCAGGATGATGTTCTCGTCGGCCAGCACGGCGTCGTACAGGTTCTCGATCATCGCCCGCACTTCGTCGGTCTTGGTCACGTCGAGCGACGGGTCCATCTCGGCCAGCAGTTTGTTCTGCACCCGCGTCTTTAGGTCCAGATAGGCGTCGCGCACCGGTGAGGCGGTGGCGGGCGCGCGTTTCAATCGCATCTCCGCCAGTTTGGATTGCTCGCCGCCGCTGACGGCCGGTGGTCGCGCCCCACCGGCAGCGGCGGCGGCCGGTTGGGCTGCCGCCGGTGTCTGGCTGGATTGCTGCTGGCTCTTTTCAATGCGTTTCAACAGGGACATGGCGAACCCTCCTCAGGTGGGACGCGCCTCAGCGTGCGAACAGGCCGGCCTTTTTGCGGGCCGGCTCGTCGGCCAGGGCCGCCGGCGTCGATCTCTGGAATTCGGCGGCCAGCCGATCGACCAACTGGGCCGTGGCCTGCGCCACCGGCTTGACGCGCCCGTCGATCATGAACGGGACGCCCCGGTTGATCGAGTTGAGCACCGTCGCCTCGTCCAGCGGAATCTGACCGACAACCGGATGCTTGATGTTGTCTTCGATCATTTGCGCGGTGATGCCCGTCCGCCGATCGATCTTATTGACGACCAGCATGATCTTGTTGGGCGGGTAATTCAGCGCATCGGTAATCTCAAAGAACAGCCGCGCGTTCTTGATGGCGGGGATGTCGGGCGTGGTCAGCAGCACAATCCGATCGGCCAGGTCCAGCGCCGTCAGCACCAGATCGTTGATGACCGTGGCCGTATCGACGATGATGTAGTCGTAGTTGAGCCGCATCTCGTCCAGAATGCGCTTCAGGTGATCGGCCTGCAGCAGATCGGCCATTTCCGGCCGGGGCGGCGCCAGCACGACCTTGGCGCCGGAGGTGTGCGCCAGCGCCACCGTGTCGATGGAATCAGGATCGAGGTCGTTGATGGTGTCCACCAGGTCGGTAATGTTACGCCCCGGCGGCAGATTGAGCAGCACGCCCACGTCGCCGAACTGCAGGCTGCCATCCACCAGGATGACCCTGGCATCGGTAAACTTCTGCTGCAAGCCTATCGCCAGGTTGACGGCCAGTGTGGTCGTGCCGATCCCGCCTTTGGGGCCAAACACCACGACGACATTGCCTTCACGGGCGGCGCTGGGAGCGGCTACGGGTGCGGCGCGGCCCGCCTGCTGCAGGATGGGCGCGGCGGCCACTGCCGGCGCGGCGCCCGCCCGCGACTGGCTCATGCGGTACACGCGCCGAATGGTGGCGATGAGGTCTTCGCCCGTAAACGGCTTGGTGAGAAAGTCGCGCGCGCCGGCCAGCATGGAGCGCCGCAGGTAGTCGGCCTCGCTCTGCACGGACATCATGATGACCTGCGCCACGGGCACGTCGCGCGAGATCGTCTCGACGGCCGTGATGCCGTCGATGTCCGGCATGTTGATGTCCATCATGATGATGCCGGGCTGCAATTCGCGCGCCAGCTGAATCGCCTCGCGCCCGGTGCCGGCCACGCCGACCACTTCCATGTCGGCCTCAAACGCCAGCAGTTTGCGCACGTTCTCGCGCGTTTCGGGAATGTCGTCGACGATAAGAATCCTGATCTTGTCGGAACCGGGTGCCATGAACGCTTGAGCCTCTTAGCCGTCAAGTCTGAGCAAAGCCACTGACCTGCCGATTACTGACCACCCCCGCCCGGCTGCGATCGAGTCTGAATGATCGTGTTGGTCTTGGGAGGAATAGTGATATTAAAATTGGTCAGGATATACTGATACGACACCGACTCGGTGGAGACGGGTGCGCTGTCGGTGGCGCCGCGCAGCGCCAGATCGATCACCACGCCGGACTCGCGCAGCCACTGCAACACCAGGGCCTGCTGCTGCTCGACCATCAGAATCAACATCGTCGGCCGGGGCGGAGTGGGGGTGGGCGTACCACCGGGCGCCGCCGGCGGACTCTGCGGCTGCTCGGCGGCATTCAGCGTCGGCGTGGGCCGCGCCACGTTCAACCCGCCGGCCGGCCACTCGCCCACGTGCAGCACCTCCAGGTTCTGCAGCGTCAGCTGCGACACCTGTCGCGGCCTGATTTGAACGTTGTTCATGTTGGCCAGCACCTGGGACACCGCCGCCTCGGGCGGCAGCCCGGCGGCCACCAGATCATCCACCAGATTGCGATTGAACGGAACGATCGGGAATTGACCTTCCTGATCGACATCGACCACCGAGAAATTGATCAGCACATCGACGTGATCACCCGCGCTGATGGCATAGCCCACGCCGGATAGCTGGTTGATGGGGAACGCCACGGCCACCTTGCCCGCCGGGATGAAGAGCGAGGCATCGCTGCCGCGCGCGGCCAGCTCGGTGAGATCGGCCGTAATCATGCTGGATAGAATCGGCGAACCGCGCAGGATGTCAGAGCGCGCCCGTTTGCCGATGATGTCGCTCGGATTGGTGATGATCAGCTCAGTGGGCGGCAGGCTGGTGTTGGGCCACTTGTTGGGCACCACGGCATCCGCCCCGATGATGGTGCCGCGCGGGATATTCTGCGCCGCAATCATAAGTTCAGTGGTCTTGATTTCGGGCACAGGCGTTGGCTCCGGTGTGGCAACCGGCTGGGGTTGTTGCGTATTCAAGACCAGCACGGCCACGGCGCCCAGCAGCAGAACAATGCCCAATAAAATCAACGTGCGGCTGCGGTTCATACGCTCTTCTCCTCAGCGAGGTGTGTTGAATCTGGAGTGGTGCGCGCTATCTGCGGCAGCTGTGAAATGAGCAGCGGCTGATCGGTCACTGGCACTATACCACCAAACAGAATCACGTTGTATGCGACTCCGGTACGGGTAAATGACTCCCAGACTGCTCGAGGCGTCGAGCTGCGCCATAACGCCGCGTCCGCAACCCGATGTGAAAGTCATTGTAGCAGAATTGACCGGTGAAGGCAACCGAAATGGCGTCTCCACATGCGCGTCATTATTTGGCCGACCGACTTCTCCGGCGAATGAATTCGCGGCTCCACAGGCGCGATTTCAATCGCCATCGCCCGCACACAGCCGGCGACCTTCAAAACAACGCAGCCCTCCACGAAGGAGGGCTGCGCGCTAGCTGACCCGTGTCCTGTCAGCAAGGTTATTACACGTTCCCGTAAATGTTGGAGAAGATGTTACCGATGGCCGGACCCAGCAGAGCCAGAATGACAATCACGACAATGGCCACCAAAACAAGAATCAACGCATATTCGACCAGGCCCTGCCCTTCCTCGCGCGGCAAATACAACATGACTATCACCTCCTTTCGCTTATTAATTTGCGCTTCAACTAGGGGCACTATATCACTGTCACCGGGCTGCAACAATAGGACTATGGTCATGGAACGCGCGGCCATATTTGCGACAGAATTTGATCGCTCTGTCTTACCCAAAACAAACGGGCGGCGCCGAAATCGATCGGCGCCGCCCGCACTGCCGGTAAGCTCAGACCCTAGATGGGCAGCTGCAGCGTGGCCTTGGTGCCCCGCCCCACCGCGCTTTCAATCTTCAACTCGCCGCCCAGCATCGCCACGCGTTCCCGCAGCGCGCCCAATCCGATGCCTCGCTGCGGCTGGCTGCCGAAGACCTCGCCCACGTTGAAGCCGCTGCCGTTGTCCTCCACCACCACCTGGACGGCATCTTCGCCCACGTCCAGCAGCACCTGCACGCGCGTGGCGTGCGCATGGACGCGCACATTGGCCAGCAGCTCCTGCACCGCCCGGAAAATCATCACTTCCTTGTAGGGCGTGAAGCGGCGCTCGCTGCCGGTGATGGTCAACACCGCCGGTACGCCGCTCTTCTCGTTGAAGTTATCGACGTAGCGCCGCAGCGTGGGAATCAGGCCCAGGTCATCCAGCATCATCGGCCGCAGATCAAACATGTAATCGCGGACTTTCTGGAACGTGCCGGTCACGGCTGTCTTCAAGTCGCCCAGTTCCGAACGCGCGCGCTTGGCGTCGGTGTCAAACACGCGCTCGCAAATCTCGGCCTGCAGAATCAAATTGGTCAGCGATTGCGCCGGCCCGTCGTGCAGCTGCCGCACCAGCCGCTGCCGCTCCTGCTCCTGCGCCTCGATGATGCGCACAATGGACGGCTGACCGCCGCCGTCGCCATCGACGGCCGGTATTGCCGGGCCGCCCCTGTCCGGCTGCTTTTGCAGGGTGTCAACCATGCGCCGCAGGTGCGCCACGTAGCGGCCGATGTTCTGCTGATCGCTCTGCAGCTTCTCCAGCTGGCCGCGCATCATCAACAGCCGCTTCTGCGCGTCCAGCGCGTTGACGTACGCCGCCTGCAGATCGGCGCGCGGCACCGTGTCCAGGGTGGCCTCCAGCTGCTTCAACGCGCCCGCCGCCTGCGCGTTGCGTTGTGTCAGTCGATCCACCTCGGTGCTGGTCTGCTGGATCAGCACGTCGATCTCTTTGAGTTCCTTCTGGGCCTGTTCCAGCTCGGCGCGCGCGTCGTCGTCCAGCTGCTGCAAAGGGGTCAGGGCCGGCGGGATGGAAACGGGTTTCTTCGGAGTGGGGTTGGCCACGCTCAGACTCCTGAATGGCGGCTATTTGTTATCGAACTTTTCAGGCTCGGCCTGAGTGTCCTGCAGCCGCACCCAGCCGTGGCGAATGGCGTAAATGGCGGCCTGGGTGCGATCCTCCACATCCAGCTTGCGCAGGATGGAAGTCATATGGTTCTTGACAGTCTGATGGCTAATGCCCAGCTTGTGCGCGATCATCTTGTTGCTGAGGCCGCGCGTGATGTACTGGACGATCTCCATTTCGCGCGGCGACAGGGGCACAAACGGCTCCTGCGCCTCGTCGCCCACCGTGAACGAAAAGCGCTGGCTGGCCCGGTACAGCCAGGCCGCCATCTGCTCATCGTCCATCACCTTGTCGGCCACCACGTACTGGCCGGCGTTCACCTGCCGCACCGCGTCGATGATGCGCGACGGGCTGACATCCTTGGAGAAAAAGCCGTGCGCGCCCGACCGCATGGCGTGATACAGCTGCTCATCGTCGTCGTACGCCGTCAAAATCACCACGCGCGCGCCGGGCACTTCCTTGCGCAGCTGCTGGGCCACCTGCAGGCCGTTCAGGCCCGGCAGGTTGATGTCGGTCACCACCACGCGCGGCAGCAGCTCCTTCGCCAGGCTCAGCGCCTGCACGCCCTCGGACGCCTCACCCACCACCTGCACGTCGCTGTCCAGTGACAGGCTGTCGCGCAGGCCCTGGCGGAAGATTTGATGATCATCGACGATAAGCACGGTAATTGGCGGCACACTGCACCTGTCAAATCAAGAACTGCAAGGTCGTGACGCTGGCAGTATACCATACATCAATCGCGCGCGACAAGCATTTTGCCCGGAGGACGCGCTGTGGGCGCGTATGGCCGGCCTCATTTCACCGCGTACACTGTCAAATGCGACGGACTGGCCGCCGCCCCACCCTCAAACACCGCCGTCAGTTCCGGCCGCCCGGTCAGCCGCGGATACCAATCGGGAAAAGCCACCACGTACCGCGCGCCGCGCGCCTGCACCCACGCCCACAACTGATCTTCATCGCGGATGAACGGCACCACCTCCGGCGAGATCAGGCCGGCCATGTCCAGCAGCGGCCGCCCGGCAAAATACCCCAGCGCCCCGATGTCGTGCGCGGCCACCAGCGCGTCCGGCGGCGTGTGCAGGTGCAGCCAGCGGGCCGTCGCCACCATCTCGTCGTCGATGATGGCCGTATCGGCGGCGTAGGCCGAGGCGCCCAGCGGCAAAAAGGCGATCGCCAGCGCCAGCGCGGCCAACCCCAATGCCCGACCGATCAGCTGCGCCGCGCGGCCCCGCCCCGCCTCACTCAACGCCGCCAGGCCGGCCACGCCGTACAGAATGATCACCGGGATGAGCGGCAGCAGATACCGCCCGTGCTGATAGTGCACCGGCAGACGCAGCGCGTAGGCCCCCAGGTGACCGGCCGCCCAGACTAAGGGCAACCACTTAGCCAGCGCCGCGCGGTCCCGCAGCGTGCGCCGCTGCATAACGATCCACGCCGCCAGCCCCGGCAGCAGCGCCGCGCCCGCCCCGGCTAGCGGCGCGGCCAGCATCTGGCCGACCGCGCTCAGCCATACAGCGGGCGAACTCGTCAGCACCGCGTATTCGGCCTGCTTGGCGTAGAACGTATTGGGAAACAGCGCGCCGCCCGCCTGCAGATTGAACCACGCGCCGGGCGCCAGCGTCAGCAGCGCAGCCCCCGCCAGCGCCATCAGTTCCTTAAGGCCGCCGCGATCCGGTCGGGCCGCCACCACCACCGCCGCCAACGCCAGCAACAGCACGCCCTCCGGCCGCGTCAAAATCAGCAGCCCGCCCAACACCCCAATCCACCAGCCCCGGCCGCCCGCCCACACACCATCGATCACCGCCAGCGCCAGCGCGATGAACAGCATGGTTTCCATGCCGGAGGCCGCCGCCCAGATCAGGTGCCACTCCAGCACACTCAGCAGGCCGGCCAGCCACGCCGCGCCCGGCCGGTGAGGGAGCAGCCGCCCCGCCAGGCGCTGGATCAGCCAGCCGGTCAGCGCCAGGCTGGCCACCCCCAACATCAGCGTCCAACTGAAGTAGTCGAAGCCAAAGCGGTAGGCCGCGCTGATGAGCAGCGTCCATAACGGCGCAGTGGAACCGGCGCTCGGCTGACCGGGCACAAACGCCAGCTGGCCGGTCTGCGCCCAGTTGCGCGCATACGTCTGGTGAATCCACGCATCGTCCAGCGGGAAGCCCGTGTGTCCGCCGGCCAGCGAGACGGCGGCCAGGGCGCTGACGCCCAGCGCCGCAATAAGGGCAAACACGAAGAAACGCAGGTAGGGGGCAAAAGGTCTGAGTGATGACATGGCACAGCCGGGCCTTAAAATCAGGGTGCGACCACCTTCAAAACGCGCGCGCCGTCAAACGTCGCCAGCAGACTGAAGTCTGCACTGGAATCCGGCGCGGCATACAATCCCGCCAGCGGCGCGGGCCGATTCTGATCCAGCACCACCCAGCCGGCCCCAAAGCGCCGCGCCGCCGCCAGCAACATCGCCTCATCGCCGTTCGGGATCACAATCGAGCGCAGGCCGGTCTGATACGTGAATCCCGGCGGATTATTCACCACCACGATCGGATCCACCTCGCCCTGCCCAGCCGCGCCGTTGGCGCGCAGCCACTGCCCGATCGTCCGGTAATCTCCGTCGGCCTGATTCCAGATCGGATCGTTGACATCCGCGCCGATCACCCGTCCGCGATAGACGACCAGGCCCATGATCAGCGCCAGCGCGGCCAGCGCCACCGAGAACACCCGCCGCGCCTCGGCCGCCCGCCACGCGCGCCGTCGCGCCGCCAGCCACGCGATG
>CAZKBQ010000052.1:0-32711 GCA_964550855.1 uncultured Anaerolineae bacterium | reverse complement strand
CGGCGGTCCGGCTGATGGCGCCGCGCAATCTGCCGGGCGTGCGCTCCAGCCGGTCCATGTCGATGCCCACGTCGTCGGGTTGGCGCGGCGTCGTTCGGCGCAGCGCCAGACTGTCGCTCAACAGGCCGCTGGCAAAGCCCGCGATGAGCGTGAAGGCCGCGGCGATGACGAGATTGGTCAGCAGCAGCGAGGCATCGAGCGTGAGGCATTTGGTAAAGTCGCGCCGGCACGTCAGCGTGCGCACCGCGCCGGGAATGGACAACATGGGCGCGGCTTCGGCCTGTTCGGCGGCCCGGCCGATGAGCCGGAAGATGTCAGTGCTGGGGTCTTTGGCGCCGACGGGCAGCAGGGCCAGTTGCCCGCCGGTGGCGGTCGCCAGATCGGCGGCAAGCTTTTCGAGGCGAGCTCGATCTTCGGGCTGCGTGGTTCGATCGGATGGGCCAAGGACGGGCGAGACCACGATTTGTTTGGCCTGGGCCGCCCGGATGGCGCGCGCGATCGCGTCTCGATCGGCGCCCGGATCGTCCACCGGATCACCCAGCGCCGGGCCGCGGTTGGAGAACGGGATGAGCAGGCGCACGGTGTTGGGCCGCCAGACGATCTGATTGGCGGCATCCACCAGCGCCGCGCCCCAATCGTTGTCGCTGGCGACGGTGGAGCCGGGCAGGGCGTTGACGGCGCTCTGCGCGCAGGCATAGGGCTTGGCGACGGCGAGAATGGTGACCTGCAGATCGAAGCCGCGCTGTTTGAGCGCGTTCACGTCGCGGGTGAAGTTCTGGCAGAGTTGATCGATCTGATCGAGCAATGGGCCGGACGTGTCGGCGATGATGACGACATCCAGTCCGCGTTGATCTTGCGCCGCGGCGCCGGGGACGACGGATATGAGCCAGAAGACGGCGATGAGGACGGCTTGAAACAGGCGGCGCATACCACCTCCAGACCCGGATGTTGTCTGTATTTTAGCACGTTAACGAATCGATGTTGACACGGCGGCCCGATCGGCCAGAAGGCTCAATCGGGTGGGCGCTGAAACGCCATTTTGACATCCCGCAGCCTTATTTATGTCGGCCAACTGGCGGGTGGCGAGCCAAAAACCCCGGAAATCCCCCTGTTTTTTGGCAAAATGTCGGATATGACCCTTGATTCGAGTTGGTGATTATGCTATTATCCATTCACTTAGCATAAACTTTATTGAGCGAGAGAGTCTATGTATCCCGAAAGCGAAATCCTGTTCCCGAGCCGGGTGATTCCACTGCTGGAGGACCTGCGCGGCGACGAGTGGCGGCAGCTGGTGAGCAAGGTGAAGAAGCTGCCGGAGACGCACGTCGATTCGCTGGCGTTCTCGATGATGATGATCAACATCGGCGGCTGCCTGACGTGCGATTTGGACTCGTATCGGGCGTCGCTGGGCTGCGCCACCTGCGCCAAGCGGACGGTGGGCAGCTTCAAGGGAACGGATAAGGTCTTGAAGAAGCACTTTGAGGACGCCCGCAAGGAAGTGTCGGCGTTTATCAAGTCCACCGAGATCAGCGCGGCCAAGAACGGCAAGCCGAACGGCAACAAGTAAGCGCGCTCCAGACTGACCAGGGAAGCCCGGTGATGAGCCGGGCTTTTGTTTTATAATCCGCGGGCGAGTGACGAGTCAATGTCATTAAGTTAGTGGAATATACTTTCCCGAACATGTCATGCCAGAATGCTCGCTTCGCGTCGGGCATCCAGAGCGACGATTGGCGACTTATGTCGGCGGGGCGGCTGGATTCCCGCCAACTGCACGCGGGAATGACGGACTCAGCACGCTAACTTAATGACATTGAGTGACGAGTAATGAGTAACGAGTAACGAGTGATGGCTGGTGGCTGGCACATGCGACGTAGATTGACATTGGCAGTGATGGGTATCGTTGCGGCGGCGGGCGTATTGTTCCTGGCGCGCGACGCCGTGCGCCAGTGGCTGTTCGACATGACGGGCGAGGAAGGTTTGTTGTCGCAAGTGCGCGGCGCGTTCGATTACGCCACCAATCTGCTGCGCCCGATGCCGGACACGGCGGATGCGGCGGTGGCCCGATCGGATCTCAGCCCTTTCGGGGTCAACACTTTTCTTGAGCAGGAAGTTGAACCCGCCAAGCGCGAGCGATCCTTGCAGATGATCGCCGACGCCGGCTTCAAGTGGATTCGGCAGCAGTTCCCGTGGTACGACCTTGAGATTAGCGGCAAGGGGAACTATCAGGATTGCCGCAACGGCCCGTGCATCGATGCGTGGGCCAAGTATGACAACATCGTCGATCTGGCGGACAAGTACGGCGTGCAGATTCTGGCCCGATTGGAAGCGCCGCCGAAGTGGGCGCAGGCGGTGGAGGGCAGCTTTGCGCCGCCGGCGAAGCTGGATGATTACGGCGATTACGTCGCTGCGGTGGCGACCCGCTACAAAGGCCGCATCGCGTACTATCAGATCTGGAACGAACCGAACAACTATCCCGAATGGGGCGAGCAGCCCGTCGATCCTGAGGCGTTTACACAATTGCTGTGCACGGCCTATCGTCGCCTCAAAGCGATCGATCCCAATGCCAGAGTCATCGCTCCGGCGCTGACGCCCACCATCTCGCTGGAGCCGGGGCCGGGGCCGGGCACGGGCCTGAACGATTTCATCTTCCTGCAGCGCATGTACGACGCGGGCGCGGGGCAGTGCTTCGACATCATGTCGGCGCAGGGTTACGGCCTGTTCAGCGGCCCGACCGATCGTCGCCTGCGACCGCGCAACGTCAACTTCTCGCGGCCGATGTACATTCGCGACCTCATGGTGAAGAACGGCGACGCCGCCAAGCCGATCTGGATCAGCGAGATGGGCTGGAACGCCGTGCCCGACGAGGTGGCCGACAAGCGCTTCGGACAGGTGTCGCTGGCGACGCAGGCCGAGTATCTGCCCATGGCGTACGAGCGCATTCAACGTGAATGGCCGTGGGCGCAGGTGGCCTTTACGTGGTTCTTCAAGCGCGCCAGCGACGCGGAGAAGGATCAGGGCTTCTACTATTTCCGGCTGGTCGAGCCGGACTTTACGCCGCTGCCCGTGTACGAGGCGATGAAGGCCTACACGGCGAAACAGTAAGCGGCGAATTGGCACGCGGGGGGGGTGATGATGACACCAATCCGTAATCAGAAATCAGCCATTGGAAGTTTTACCGCCCTCGTTTTCATCCTTGCTTTGGCGGCGTTGTTGCGCTTCTATCTCATCGACAACCAGTCGTTCTGGAACGACGAGGGCAACAGTGCCCGCATCGCCGAGCGCTCTCTGCAATTAATCACCGAGGGCGCGGCCGGCGACATCCATCCGCCGCTGTACTACTACTTGCTGCATTTCTGGCGCGACCTGTTCGGATCGAGCGAGTTCGCGTTGAGGTCGCTTTCGGCGGTGTTGGGGGTGCTGCTCGTCGGGCTGACGTTCCTCATCGGGCGGCAGGTCTTCGGCGCGGGCGCGCTGGCGGCGCTGATCGCCGCGATCAATCCCTTCCAGATTTATTACTCGCAGGAAGCGCGCATGTACATGCTGCTGGCCGTCATCGGCGCAGCGGCGACGGGGTTGCTGCTAAGATTGTTGACGGACTGGGGGAACGATCGGGAGCAGAAAACTGGTCGGGGCCGTTGGTCATCGGTCATTCTTCATCTGTCGTTGATCGTGCTCTACGCCGCCGGGTTATATACGCACTACGCTTTTCCGTTCGTCGTCTTCACGCACTTTATCATTGTGGCGATGTGGGCGTTGGTGCGCAGGCTGCCGGTGAGGCGGCTGGCGCCGTGGCTGGGTGTGGCGGCGGCGGCCGGCGTGCTCTTTCTGCCGTGGCTGCCCATCGCCATCCGGCAGATCACGACGTGGCCTTCAACGCCGGGTTCCTCGAACGCGGGCGCGATGCTGCTGGACACCGCCCGATTGTATCTGCTCGGCCCGACGTTCCCCTCCGGCGAAGCGATCACGGCGCTGATCATCAGCGGCTTCTTCCTCGTCATCAGCCTGTGGAATCCCGACTTTGACGAGCGCCGCGCCGACGACGCGCAGCCTTTGCCGCACGCGCTGCGCACCGGCGCCATCTGGTTGTGGTGGCTGGTGCCCGTTGCTTTGATCTTTGGTTTCGGGTTGTTCAAGGAATCGTATCTCAAGTTCCTGCTCATCGGCTCGGCGGCGTTCTGCCTGCTGCTGGCGCGCGGCCTCAGCACCGCCTTTGGCATCGCGCGCGGCGCGCTGTTGATGCCGCGCGAACTGGCCGGCCGGCCGCTGGCCGCGTGGAGTTGGACGCTGATGATGGTCTTCCTGTGTGTGCTGATCGCTGCGCCCACCGCGCAGGCGCTGCAAAACTACTACTTCGATCCGGCCTATGCGCGGGACGATTATCGCGGCATCGCGCGCGAGATACTGGCCCGCCAGCGCCCCGGCGATGCGATCATTCTGGATTCGGCCAATCAATGGGAAGTCTTCACCTATTACTATCCCGACGGCCCCAACGTCTACCCGCTGCCGAGAAGTCGCCCGCTCGATCCGGCGGCCGTGGAAGCGGAGTTGAGCGATTTGGCGCAGCGGTACCAGCGGATTTTTGTGTTGTACTGGGGTGACGCCGAAGCCGATCCGAACAAAGTGATCGAATCGTGGCTCGACGCACACGCTTACAAAGCGACCGAGCGTTGGGTGGGCGCCGTGCGTTTCGTCACCTACGCGGTGCCGAGGCGGCTGTCCTATCAGCCTGACATCCAGAGTGACGCGCAGTTCGGCGCGCATATCCGCCTGGCCGGCTTCTCGATACCGGTCAGGCGCGTCCAGCCCGGCGACATCGTCCAGCTGGACCTGTTCTGGTTTGCCGATGCCATTCTCGATCAGCGATATAAAGTCTTCGTGCACGTGCTGGATGCGAACGGCCAGATCGTCGCGCAGACCGATCGGGAGCCGGGCGGCGGCTTCCATCCCACTGTGAACTGGAAACCGGGCGACGTCGTCATCGATCGATATGGCGTTTTGATTTCCGACAATACCCCGAACGGCTCCTATACCGTCGAAATCGGCTTGTACGATTTTAATAACGTGCGCTTGAAGATGACCGATGGGCGAGATGCGCTGGTGGTGGCCAGGGTGGAAGTGATGAGTGAGAAGTGAAGAGTGAGGGAGGATGCGCGCTTCACGCGATCCGCGATCTGCAATGCGCAGTATTTTGGTGTGGGGCCTGTTGATCGTCTTGTTCGCCGTCGCCTGCGTGGCGCCGCCCATCGCGCCGACGCCGGCTCCCTCCACGCCGCCGTCTCTCACTCCCGCCGTCCCTCCCGCCACCCCGTTCCCCGATCAACTGCTCCCGGAACCCTCGCGGCTGCCTGCCGTCGAGCGCGCGCTCGATCTGGGCACGCGCGGCATGACCGATCCGTGGCAGCTGCAGCACCCCATCGCGTTGGACGAGGCGAATCAGCGGTTGTACGTCAGCGTGTCGGCGTCGAGGACGGTGGTGCTCGACGCGGACTCGCTCGTTCCGATCGGCGAAGTGGACGCCGGCGGATCAGTGGCCGTGCTGCCGGAGCGCGACAAACTCTACATCGGCACGCCGGGCGTGTACGGCCGCGACGGCGTCATTGCTGCGCCGCCTGCGCTGCGGCTGTACGACGCCTCGACGCTGGCCTTTCGGCGCACCGTCCTCTTCAGCGACACTTATTCACTGACGCCGCGGGCGCTGCCCGATGCGGTCACCGGCCAGGTCTATCTTGTTCACGCCGGCGTGTATGTGGCCGACGCCGATACGCTGGAAGTAAGCGGCACACTCAGCGGCACGCTGCCCGAACCCGGCGCGCTGGGCTACAGCCTGTACGCCATCGATGCCGCGATCGATCCGGCGCGGCGGCTGTTCGTCAGCCTTAACAACGGCATCCCCGGCTCCAACAACGGCAACGTGCTGCGCGTCTTCGATCTGGCGGACGATCACCTCATCGCCGAGGACTTCGAGCGCAGCGTCATCAACCTCGACATCGATCCAGCGTCAAGCGAAGCTTATGTGCCCCGCTCGTACATGTCGAGTGCGGCGCTGGTCAAGTACGACGCGCAGGGCCGCGCCCTCAAACGCCTGGATAATGCCGTCGGTAAAGTGCAGGTTGATCCCGTTCACGATCGCGTGTACCTGCTCAATTCGTATCCGCCGCGACTGCTCGTGCTCGATCGGCAGTTGAACTATCGGGGTGAAATCTCAGTCGCATTTCTCACCGCTGCGATCGATTTCGCCCTCGATCCAGTGCGTGATCGCATCTACGTGCTGTCGAGTGACGGGCGGCTGCATGTGCTGCGCGGCCACGCCGCCCCGCCGGGTGTTCAACCCCCACCGTCCGCACCCCCGCGCGGCAGCGTGCAGTGGCTGGCGGCTTCGCCGGACTTTGCCCGCGACCGACTGATTTTTGCGGCCTTCGCGGCCGACGAATATGGCAGCGGCTCGGGCACGCTGTTCGCCAACCGTGACGACAGCGCCACGTGGGAATTCGTGGCGGGCCTGCCCGTCACCAACACGGCTGCCGCTCTGGCGTTCTCACCCAACTTTGCAAATGACCAAACTCTGTTCGTGGCGTTGTTCGGCAGCGGCATTTACCGCAGTGCCGACGGCGGCGCGACGTGGCAGCCGACCTCGATCGGGTTGAGCGATCTCGCCGTCCATCAACTGGCCGTCTCGCCGGACTTCGAGCGCGATCGCACCGTTTACGCCGTTGGCGCGCGACGCGGTCTGTTCCGCAGCACCGACGGCGGCCTCACGTGGCTGGAACTGGCCGACGGCTATCTGGATCGATTAAGTGGCGATACTTATCCGGCGCTGTCGGCGCTGGCGCTGTCGCCGGCGTTCGCGCGCGACGGCCGCCTGTTGATCAGCCGCGCGGCCAGCTCGGGTGGGACGTATCTGTCGCGCGACCGGGGCGAGACGTGGATCAAAGTCCTGCCAGACTCAGTCTCGCGGCTGGCATATTTGGCCGACGCGCAGACGGTGTACGCAGCGCTGGGCAGCGGCGGCGTGCTCCGTTCCGACGATGGCGGTGAACACTGGCAGGCCGCAAGCGACGGCCTGGAACTCCTGCCGGGAAGCATAACCGATCTACTGACCGGCCCTGATTACGCGCTGGCGTGGCTGGCAGTGTACGGCCAGCCGTCGCGCCTGTACCTGCGGCCCGTCAAGGATCTGCCGTGGTACGCCGTCGGTTCGCCCGATCAGCCCATGGGCAGCACTTTTACGCTGGCGAGCGACGGCTCGCTGTTCACGGGCTTCAGCACCGGCGAACTGCGCCGCTACTACGTCGATAATCTGGCCGGCGCACTGCCGCCCGAAAGGCACATTGCCGATCTTACGATACAGTCCATCGCCATTGCGCGCGATACGGCCAATGAAATCTACGCGGGCGGCGGCGCGTTTGGCGTGTGGGCTTCACGCGATCTGAACAACTGGTTCGATCTGCAATTCCCCGATCGGCACAGCGTCAACCCGATGCAGCTCGTCGTCTCGCCGGATTTCGCGCGCGATCAGACGATCTTCGCTACGATGGGGCAGGGCCTGTATCGATCGCGCGGCCGGCCGTGGAAGTGGGAGGCGCTCCCGATCGGCTCGGGCGCTGACCCGATCGGCGGACTGGCGATCTCGCCCAACTTCGCCGCCGATCGGACCGTGCTCATCGCGGGCGATTACCGGCAGCCCGGCCTGCGCGCCTCGCTGGATGGCGGCGATTCGTGGGCGGATGTTCGATCACCCGCGCCGATCACGGCATCGATCGGGCTGAAGCCTGTCATCACGCCCGACGGCAGCTGGTGGGCGTGGATCGACTATCGAGGCTTGTACCGCACCGCCGATCGCGGTCAAACGTGGACGCAGCTGATCGACGATCAAAATGCTGTGGCACAGACCATCGCCGTCTCGCCCGATTACGCGCACGATGGCACGCTCTGGATCGGCCTGTTGTTCGGCGCGCTCTATCGAACGTCGGACGCCGGCCGGACGTGGGCGCTGACGCCGCCGGACTGGCCCGCACCGTCGATCTGGCCGCGCGCGCTGGTATTTTCGCCGGATTTTGCAGTCGATCGGACGGTCTTCGCGGGCACGGACGACGGCCTGTTTCGCAGCCGTGATGCCGGCGCCACCTGGGCGCGCGCCGATAACGGCCTGCCTCGCACCGACGCCGGCACCGTGCCCGTCACAGCGCTGGCCATCTCGCCGGCTTACGCGCAGGATCACACCCTGCTGGCCGCCGGGGCGGGCGGCGGGCTGTGGATCAGCCGCGACAGTGCTCAAAGCTGGACATGGATTGCTCATTAAATCGGGCTGGTGTAAAATGGCCGGACTGCGAAAGCTGCGGCGGGAGTTGTATGGCTGAGAAAATCCTGATCATTGAAGACGATGAATCGATCGCGACGCTGACGCGCTTGCAACTGGAAAGCAAGAGTTTTCTGGTGCAGATTGCGCGCAACGGGGCGGAGGGACTACGTCAGGCCTATGCCTGGCAGCCCGATCTGATCCTGCTGGACATCATGATGCCGGACATGGACGGCTGGACGGTGTGCCAGCGGCTGCGCGAGATGAACGACGTGCCGATCATTTTTGTGACGGCCGTGGGGCAGGAGCGCAACATTGTGCGCGGCCTGCAGCTGGGCGCAGATGATTACATTATCAAACCGTTCAGCACCAAGGAATTGCAGGCCCGCATCGAGGCGGTGCTGCGCCGGCATCGGCAGAGCGACGGTGTGGACATGCCGCTGCACTACACCAACGGCTGGCTGACGGTGGACACCGAGCAGCGCACGGTGTCAGTCGATAACAAACCGGTTGATCTGTCGCCGATTGAGTTTCGGCTGTTGACGACGCTGGTGCGCAACGAGGGCAAGGTGCTGACGCACGAGTATCTGCTGGAGCAGGTGTGGGGCCCGGCCTACAAGGAAGAGCGGCATTACCTCAAGTTGTATGTCTGGTATCTGCGCCAGAAGATCGAGCCGGATGTCAATCATCCACAGTACATCCTGACCGAACGGGGTGTGGGCTACCGCTTTGCACAGCGAACCAGCGAATGAGTGATGAGCCAGTAAAACGAACGGGCGATCCGCAGGGATCGCCCGTTGTGTTGTCGGGTGTCTTCGCTTGAGCGCTGATTCGCTTCTCCGCCGACTGGTCCTACTCGTTCCAGTAACTCAAGTCAAACAGAATCTTTAGCAGCTCGCGCTTTTCGGGCGGTGTCATGGGACGCGGCTGCTGCGAGCCGTCGCGGTACGTCGCCAGCAGCTCCACGCTGATCAGCCGGTTGTCATACACCACGTAGCGATCGATGAAGTTCTGCCGCAGATTGATGGCCTGAGTCTGATCGAAGAACAGGTTGCCCACGCCGTAGTGCATGAAGCTGTTGCCTTTGAAGCCGAAGCCCTGCACACTGTGCCCCTGGCTGCCGCTGACCACATCGGCGCCGGCGGCCGCCAGCCGCGCAAAATCGTTGGCCTGCGAGCGGGCCGTCTCGTAACTGTAATCGCCCAGCGGCTGTTCGTTGTACTGCAGGGTGGCAAACACCACTGCCCCGCTGGCTTTGGCTTTGGAGATCTCCTCCTGCAGCACGGGAAACGGCGACGAGCACGGCGCAGAACCGGGGCGCCCGTCGTTCAGCCCGTCCACCCAGTCGATGGCCGGGCCGACCGGGTTGCAGCCGGCAAAGGCCAGCACATTGCCATGATTCGTCAGGGTGATGTAGCGGGTGGCATCGGCCAGCGTGCGTCCGCCGCCAAAATACGGCACCCCGGCATTTTCATAAATGCCCAGCGTGTACGACAACGGTTCCCAGCCGTAGTCGTTGAGGTGATTGCCCGTCAATTCGATCACGTTGGTGTTGATCGATTTGAGCAGGTCCCAGTATTTGGGATCGCTGCAAAACACGCCGCGATTGGCGGTGGGCTGCGGCGGACAGTCTTCCCAAAACGAGACCTCGTTGCTGATGTGCACGATGTCGCTGCTCAGGAACCAATCCTTGATCTTCTCCGCCGGATACAGCACGCCATAGGCATCCATGGCGGCCGCAAAGTCGCGTGACATGGCGGTGACGCCTGTCATGGCGACCAGCGTCAATTGGTTGTCGTCGCGATTGCTGATCGGCTGCGGAAAGAGCGCCTGTACCTGCTGCGCCCGATCGAGCGAGCCGGCCAGCCCGATCGGCACCGTCAGCGGGTAAGCGCTCGGATCAAAGTCATGATGCAGCGGCGTGCGCCCGTCGATGGACAATACTTTCAAACGCGGAGTGAGCTGCTCAAACGGCACGATGCCCCAGGAGTTCGCGTTGTCCCACAGGGCCTGCGTCAGCTGATCGGGCGGCGTAATTTCCACCGCGCCGGGCGCGGGATCGCCCAGGATCACTTTGAGGGCGGCCACAGTAGTTTCACTTAGTTTCAATGTGCTGGTAAACGCGCAGGCCTCACACTCGACCGGTTGTCCCTGCCAGGCGGCCTGCACGGCGCTCCACGGCACGTCATCCACCAGCGTGGGGAAGGGCGCGACCAGCGCGAAGACCGTGCGGCCGATCACGGGCAGCCCTTCGACGTTGGGCGCGTAGGCGATCTGCACGTCGGCGGTGTTGGGATCGGCCGACTGGACGAAGGCCACATCCGCCGCAATGGCGTCGGCGATGTGCTGACGCACCACCTGCGGCAGCGACTCCGGTGAAAAGACGCTGATGGGCGCCGGTGTGGCGGTGGGCGCCGGCGTGCTGGTGCTGGTGGGTTGAGGCGTGGGCTGATCAGTGGGCTGGTTGGTTGGTTGATCGGTCGGCGGCGTGATCGGATCGGGCGCGGCGTCACATGCGGCGAGCCACAGCAAGCCGATGGTCAACAACGCGATCCAGTGAAAGCGACGTTTCATGATGATCTTCCTGTCCCGTGCAAAACTAGACCTGACAGATTCTGCTAAATCTGTCAGGTCGCGGCAATGATAACACCGCGCCCGGGATGCGGCAAGCGTCAGGCGGCAATGGCGCGCTCGATGTGATCGATGGCGGCGTTCACGTCGGGCACGATGATCTCGCAGAACGGTTTTAATGCCTCGGCCTTGGGGCCGCCCCCTGAGACGCCCACACCATGCCAGCGCGCATCTGCGCCGGCCGCGCGCAGCACCTCGATGGCGCCGCGTGCCGCCTGCAGCCCCAGCGTGGCATCTTCGATCACCCACACGTCCAGCGGCTGGCCGCGCAGCTGGGTCAGCGGCTCCCGCCATTCGCCCCGCGACAGCAAGCGATGCGCGCTGATCAGGGCGGCCGCTTCCTGGCGCGAAACGGCCGCGCCGATGGCGGCCAGCGCCTGCACGGGCGCGGGCTTGGTGAGGGTCTCCACGCGTTGATCGATCTGGTGGGCCAGCCATTGCATGCGGCCCATGGCGATTAAGGGGTAATCCTGAAGTTCCACCAGCTGCACGCCCAGTTCGGCTTCGGGTGAAAACCCGATCGGCTGGCGCGTCCGCGACGGCAAATCGTCGGCGGGCGGCAGGCTGGGCCGGGCGGTGTACACGCAGACGCGCGCCCGATCGGCCTGCGTCCATTCATCGAGGCGGCGGCGGTGAGCGGCGTCGAGCAGCGGCCGATCGGCGGTGTACAGCAGCGATGGCAGATCGAAGCGCGGGCGCAGGTTGTAGGTTTCTTCGTAAACGGTCGAGCCGAGCACGTGCTCCTGAAAGACCTGTGTGGTGATGGTGTGCGCGATGTCATACGGGTCGGCCAGCAGTTCGCGCAAAAAGGCCTGCACCACAGCGCGGGCCTCGTCGCGCAGGATCAACCGATCGGCCGCCGGCAGCAGCACGGCCGCGGCGCGCGCCGCCGGATTGCCCGGCTGCCCAGCAGTGCGATCGAGATAGCGCGCGAACGGGATCGGATCGAGGTAGGCGGTCTTGATCTGTCGGAGCAGTTCGAGGGGCGGCGCGGCGCTCAGGCGCGCGTCGGGCAGGCGGGTCAGCGCTTCGATCAGCATGACGCCCACGCCAAAGGGGCAGATGTCCCATTCGTTGGTGTAGCCGTGGGCGTGAAAGGCTTCGATGACGGCCTCGGCGATGACGGGCGGGCGCAGTCCCATGAGGCCGCCAAAGTAGTTGAGTGTGGCCATCACGCCCAACCGGTAAGCGCGGTCTTCGACCAACACGCCATCCACGTCGAAGAGCAGCAGGTTCATCGGCGCACCTCGCTGCGCAGGATGAGTTGATCCAGCCCGTGGCGCAGCACATTGTAGATGACGTTGCGCGTCGCCCGCAGCGCGGCCAGGTCCTGGCGGCCCGGGTCGGCCACGTCCCAGTCCTCGCCGATGAGGCCGGACAGCAGGCCGGTGCGATCGGCGGCTTCGGGATAGTGCTGTTTGAGCCAGTCAACGTGTTCGCGGGCCACACCCAGGATGAGGTCGGCGCGGGCGACTTCGTCGGCGGTAATTTGATGTGGCGGCCGCTGTGGGCCGTCCGCGCCGAGTTCGTGCAGCACGGCTACGATGCCCGCCGCAGGCGGCTGGCCGTGATAAACGTCCAGCGTGCCCGCGCTGATGATGTCGAACTGGTCGGCCAGGCCGCGCCGCGCCAGCAGGAGGCGCGCCAGGCCTTCGGCCAGCGGCGAACGGCAGTAGTTGCCGCTGCAGACAAACAGGATGGTGGTTTTCACAGTCGCCCGATCCTTGACAGAGTGGGGGATGTATGGCAAACTTACTGCGTCGCGGCGCTATTATCGCCGCGATTTCAATCAGCGCAAGTCTGCGGCAGAAGGAGCACAGCGATGGCAAAGACGGGTGAGAAGTCCAAGGAAGAAGCCAGGAAGTTGGCGATGCCCACCAAGCACACGTGCGAGAAGTGCGGCCAGGTCATCTCGGTCGGCGACATGTTCCCGGTCAAGGACGGCCTGAAGCGCAAGATGATGTACTACCACAAGAAGTGCTTTGCGTAATCCAACCCGATGGCGACAGAAGCCCCTCTCTGATATGAGAGGGGTTTTTGTTTGGGGGAGCGTAATGAGTAATGAGTGATGAGTGCTCGCCGATGACTTGTTACTCGTTATTCGTTAGCTTTCTGACTAAGCGTTGTCGTCGATGTTTCAGTGCGGCTTGCACTTCGTCGCGGACAAAGCCGGGCGGCAGCCGGCCGGCCAGCGTCAGGGCGTGTTCCGTCCAGTGCAGGGCGTGCGGCAGGTCGCGCGCGTGCCACTCGAAGTGCTTGGCCAGTTCCACGCAGGCATCGATGGCCGAGACTTCCGGCTGATCGGCGACGGCTTCCCAGAGCGGCACGGCTTCGGCGCGGCGCTCCAACTGCTTGTAGAGCGTGGCCAGATGCAGCGCCGCGGCATGATGGGTCTCGGCGTCGTCGGCCAGATCGATCGCCTGCCGGAGGTACGCCTCGGCCTGCTCAATCTGATCGTGCGCGGCGTGCCATTTGCCCAACGCCAGCAGGTCGCCGGAAGTCCGATCGGCCTCGGCGGCCTGATCGAACAACCGAATGACGTGCGCGGTCAGCGTGACCATTGACAAAATATCGACGACGTTGTGATAGAGCACGCGCGGCATTTCACTCGCGTCGCCGCTGCGCACGTAGTCGATGTACAGCTGCGGAATGAGTGCGCCGGGAATATCGGCCTGATCGCGGCGCACGCCCAGAACGTGATCCTCCAGCGACGACAGCGAACACGATTCCAACCGGCCGCGCCACAACCGACGAGCCGGCATCAGCAGGTCAAGATGCGGGGCCGTGAGGATGCGCGGAAACAATCGGGCCAGGGTGAAGCGCGTGGTCAGCAGCGGCACGTCGAAGCCGCGCCCGTTGAACGAGACGATGGCGTCGTACTCATCCAGCGTATCGGACAGGTGCTTGAGCATGGCGGCTTCTTCATCGGGCGAGCGCAGGAAATACTGCCGCACCCCGAACGTGTGATCGGCCTCGAACGCGCCCACGCCGATGAGAAACGCATATGTGCCCGTGCCGCCCTGCAGCCCCGTCGTCTCGGTGTCGATGAAGACCGCCCGCGTCAGATCCAGTTCGCCGTCTGCATCGGCCAGCCGCGCCGCCACCGCCCCGGACAGCTGCAGCGCCTCGTCCAACGTGTGCGCGCCGTGGACGTGATCGGGCGCATAGCGCTCGGCGTGAACGAACGTGCGGCCGAAGTCAGTCTCGATCACTTCGCCGTCGATCAGCCCTTCCAGGCCGGTGCGACGTTGCGGCTTCGGCGGCGCGGCGATGTGCCGCGCGCCCTTCTGCACGCCCAGTTTTTTCAGTTTGCCGCGCAGGTCGGTCGCCATGATGAATGCGTGGAGCGATGGATGAATTCAGGAGCAGCCCGGACAAGTGAAATCATACCATACCCGCCATGGCGGTGGCATTTTCTGACAGCTGTGTTACAACGTGTGGTAAGGAGGTGGATCATGAAATGGTTGACTCGTTCGCACGTGCATGTCGATCGGGTGGCGTGTCCGTGGCTGATCTCGCGCTTCATCGACAGCGAGGCCGAATTCCTGTTTGTGCCGAAAAATCAGATCGAGCGGGTGGCGGCCGAGACGGGCGCGATCCCGTTCGATGCGCCGGGCGTGGAGCTGGGTCATCACGATGGGCGCTGCTCATTTGAATCCATTCTGCTGAAGTACGAGCTGACCGATCCGGCGCTGCGCCGATTGGCCCGCATCGTCCATGCGGCTGACGTGGCGGCCGATCTCGACACGGATCCCCTGGCGCGTGGTCTGGAGGCGCTGGCCACGGGCTACAGCCTGCGTTACCCGGACGATCACGAGAATCTGGCGCGCCAGTTTGAACTGTACGATGCCCTGTATGCGTGGTGCCGCCTGCACCCGACCACGTGATGCGCTGGTTGTCGGTTGACGGCCGCTGGCTGTTTGCGGCGCGGCTGACGCGCATGTTTGGCTACGGTTTCCTGTCCGTGGTGCTGGTGTTGTATCTGGCACGACTGGGCCTGAGTGAAGCTGCCATCGGCGCGCTGTTGTCCCTGACACTCATCGGCGACACGGCACTGTCGCTGTGGCTGACCACGCATGCCGATCGGTTTGGCCGCCGCCGCACCCTGATCGTCGGCGCGCTCTTGATGATCTTCGCGGCCGGCGTGTTTGCGCTGACGCAGAATTATCTGATCCTGATCGTTGCGGCCACGATCGGCGTGATTAGCCCCAGCGGCAATGAAATTGGCCCCTTTCTGCCGATCGAACAGGCCGCTCTGTCGCACCTGGTGGAAGCCGCTCGCCGCACGGCGGTGTTCGCCTGGTACAACCTGGCGGGATCGCTGGCGACAGCGCTGGGCGCATTAAGCGGCGGGGCGCTAGCTCAGGCCCTGCAGGATGCCGGCGTCGCTCCGCTGGACAGCTATCGGGCCAATGTGATCGGCTACGGCCTGATTGGCCTGGCGCTGGCCGCCATCTTCACACGGCTGTCGCCGCGCATCGAGCCTGACCGGCCGCAGATTCAGCGGCGCGTCTCGACGATCGATGCATTCGGCCTGCACCGATCGCGACGCACTATCTTCAAACTCTCGGCGTTGTTTTCGCTCGACGCCTTTGCGGGCGGCCTCGTCGTACAAAGCTTCGTCGCCTACTGGTTCTTTGTGCGCTTCAATGTCGAGCCGGCCCAGCTGGGCGCGATCTTTTTCGGCGCCAATGTGCTGGCCGGCCTGTCGGCCCTATTGGCAGTTAGTCTCGCCAGACGGTTCGGCCTGATCAACACCATGGTGTTTACACACCTGCCATCAAACGTGCTGTTGATGTTGGTGCCGCTGATGCCGTCGCTGCCGCTGGCGGTGGGCGTGCT
The DNA here is from genome assembly GCA_964550855.1 of uncultured Anaerolineae bacterium. GTDB lineage: Bacteria > Chloroflexota > Anaerolineae > Fen-1058 > Fen-1058 > JAGOBP01. Next base: position 16,942 of record CAZKBQ010000052.1, on the reverse strand, counting down.
GCTGCTGCGCTTCAGCATCTCGCAGATGGATGTGCCCACGCGCCAGTCGTACACGCTGGCCGTCGTCGAGCCGAACGAGCGATCGGCGGCGGCGGGCATCACCGGCGTCGCCCGCACGACGGGCGCGGCGTTGTCACCGTCGCTCACCGGGGCGCTGCTCAGCAGCCCGGCGTGGTTGAATGTTCCATTCTTTCTGGCGGGCGGCTTGAAGATCGTCTATGACTGGCTGTTATATCAGGCCTTCAAAACGGCCAGACCGCCCGAAGAGCGTGTATAATTCAGACCACTTTTTTGCCGGGAGTCATCCGTGCCTTACGATCTGGATTCCGTTCACCACGATGGATCAAGCCGCTACGTCTCACCCTCGACCGTCTCTCTCGACGACGAAGTAACGATCCGCCTGCGCGCCCATCCCGCCGCCCCGATCGAGCGGGTGCTGCTGCGCACCTGCCCGGACGGCGAGCAGCACTTTGCAGAGATGCGCCCGCGCGACGAGAACGCCGTCTGCCGCTGGTGGGAGGCGCGTCTCAGAATCACCATGCCGGTGACCGGCTATCGCTTTCTGCTGTTCAGCCGTGCCGGCGCCTGGTGGTACAACGGCACCGGGCTGCACGCGCACGTGCCCACCGACGCCGATGACTTCAGGCTGCTGGCCGATTACACCGCGCCGGCGTGGGTGTCTCGATCCGTGTTTTATCAGATTTTTCCCGACCGCTTTGCCGACGGCGATCCGGCCAACAACGTGCGGGACGGCGAATGGACCTACGGGGGACATCCGGCCCGATCGAGACGCTGGGGCGAGCCGGTGTCCAGCGTGCCGCACGCCGACATGGTGGAATTCTTCGGCGGCGATCTGATCGGCGTGGAGCAGCATCTGGACGATCTGGTCGAACTGGGCGTCAACGCGATCTATTTGAATCCCGTGTTCACGTCGTACAGCAATCACCGTTACGATGTGACCGACTACGACCACGTCGATCCGCATCTGGGCGGCAATGCGGCGCTGGCGGCGTTGCGCGCCGCCACGCGCGCGCGCGGCCTGCGGCTGATGCTGGATATTGTGCCCAATCACTGCGGCGTGCTGCACCCGTGGTTTCAGGCTGCGCAGGCCGATCGGGCCGCACCCACCGCCGAGTTCTTCACCTTTCATCAGCATCCGCACGAATACGAAACATGGCTGGGCGTCAAGTCGCTGCCCAAGTTGAACTATCGCAGTGCGCAACTGCGCGAGACGATCTACGCCGGGCCGGACTCGATCTTCCGCCGCTGGCTGCGCGAGCCCTACGCCATCGACGGCTGGCGCATCGACGTGGCAAACATGCTGGCGCGGCAGGGCGCGGATCAATTGGGCGCCGAGATCGGGTGTGGGATTCGCGCTGCCGTGAAGGCTGAAAACCCGGAGAGCTATCTACTGGGCGAGAACTGGTTCGACGCCGCGGATCAACTGCAGGGTGGCATGTGGGATGCCGTGATGAACTACGCCGGTTTCACCCATCCGCTGTGGTACTGGCTCAGTTTCTTTTTTGTGCGACAGCATGCCCAGCCGCATTTTGTGGCTTCGGATACGCGCTGGCCGACGACGGCGCTGCTGGACACCTGGCAGGCCTACCGCGCCGCCGTGCCGTGGGTCATCGCGCGGCAGCAGTTCAATCTGCTGGGCAGCCACGACACCGCCCGCATCCTGAACATCGTGGACGGCGATCGCGCCCGCGCGCGCCTGGCCGCCGCCCTGTTGATGACCTATCCCGGCGTGCCCAGCATCTACTATGGCGAGGAGATCGGCCTGAGCGGCGATCCGCGCCAGTGCATGAGCTGGGATCGAGCGGGCTGGGATCACGAGCTGCGCGCCTATTACCACACTTTGATCGAACTGCGCCAGACCTCGCCCGCGCTGCTCGATGGCGGCTACCAGCTGCTGATGGCTGATCAAGACACGCTGGCTTTTCTAAGGGACGCTCCTGAGGAAACCATACTCGTGGCGGCGCACCGCGGCCCGATCGAGCGAGCGGCCTCACAGCTGCCGGTGGCGCACGGGGCCATCCCCGACGGCACGGAATTTGTGGAGACGTTCAGCGGCACGCGCGCCACGGTGCAGGCCGGTCACCTGCCGCTGCCGCCGCACGGGACGGGCGCGTCGATCTGGCGGGCGGCCACGCCGGGAGGCTAAGGGGCAATGAAGATTTTGTGCGTTGATGTCGGCACGGGCACGCAGGACATTTTGTTGTACGACAGCGACCGGGAACTCGAGAACTGTCTGAAGCTGATTATGCCCTCGCCGACGCTGCTGGTGGCGAAGCAGGTGAGACAGGCCACGCGCGAGCGGCGGGCCATCGTGCTGGCCGGCGTGACCATGGGCGGCGGCCCCTGCCACTGGGCGGTGAAGGATCACCTCGCCGCGGGCTTCAAAGTGTATGCCACGCCGGAAGCAGCCCGCACCTTTGACGATGAGCTGGACAAAGTGGAGGCGATGGGCATCCGCGTGGTGAGCGAAGACGAGGCGCGCCGCATCGATGAAGACGACGACCGCACCATTCGCCTGCGCGACTTCGACTTCAACGCCATCCGATCGGCTTTCGCGGCCTTCGGGCTGGAGCTCGACATGGACGGCCTGGCGCTGGCCGTGTTCGATCACGGTAATGCACCGGCCGGCTACTCCGATCGGCAGTTTCGCTTTGACTATCTGGAAGAGCGCATCCGGGCGCAAAACCGGCTGTCGGCGTTTGCACACCGGCGCGGCGAACTGCCCGCTCACCTGACGCGGCTGCAGGCGGTGGAGGACACCGCCAACTTTGACGGCGACGTGCTGCTGATGGACACCGCGCCGGCCGCCGTGCTGGGCGCGCTGCTCGATCCGCAGGTGGCGGCGCATCCGCGGCTAATCGTCGGCAATGTGGGCAACTTCCACACGCTGGCGTTTCGATTGGGGCCGGGCGGCATCGAAGGCGTGTTCGAGCATCACACCGGCGAGATCACGCGCGACCAGTTGGACGGCTTCATCGACAGGCTGGCCGACGGCACCCTGCAGCACCGCGAAGTGTTCGACACGATGGGGCACGGCGCGCTGCTGTTTGATCGCCGCCCGCTGGTTGATCCGTTCGTCGCCATCGTGGGGCCGCGCCGCTCGCTGATGCGCGACTCGCGGCATCGGCCGTATCTGGCCGTGCCGTTTGGCGACATGATGATCGCGGGCTGCTTTGGCCTGCTGCGGGCTTTTGCAGACGTGTATCCCGATCGGGCCCAGGTCATTCTGGATTCGCTGCGCGGCGCGTCGCGGCCCGCGCCATGGGAAGTGATGTGAGCGGCGCCGTGGGCTGGAGCCGCCTCGAATCGGTAAATCTACTTAGTGTTGATGCGTCAGCATCCGCGGCTCGCTGTGGGCGTGGCCGTTGAGGTCGCAGTACAGATCGCCGGGGCTGCAGTCGGCGCACTCCAGCTGCAGCGCGGAATGGTGAATGCGGTATTTGTCGTGCAGCAGGGTGTTGATGCGCCGGCGGATGTGCGCGCTTTCGCTCAGCGACACATCGTCGGTGAGCACGTGCGCGGACAGGGTGCGCAGGTCCTGTGAGATGCTCCACACGTGCAGGTCGTGCACGCCGCGCACGCCGTCCACCGCCAGCAGATCGTCCAGCATGGCCGGCATGTCCACATCGCGCGGCGTGGCTTCGAGCAGGATGCGCAGACTGTCGCGGATGATGAGCCAGGCGTTCCACAGGATGAGCGCGCCGATCAGGACGCTGACCAGCGGATCGAGGATCTGCCAGCCGGTCAGGGCGATGCCCACGCCGGCCAGCACCGCGCCGATGGTGGACAGCACGTCGCCCATCAGGTGGACGAAGGCGCTGCGCAGATTCAGGTCGTGTTCGCTGCCGGCGTGCACCAACCAGGCTGTGCCCAGGTTGACGCCGACGGCGATCAGGCCGACGACGATCAGCACGTCTTCTTCGACCGGCGGCGGGGCGATCAGCCGCTGCACGGCTTCGTAGAAGATGCCCAGCGCGATCAGGACGAGGGTGCCGGAGTTGATCAGGGCGACCAGGATGCCGGCGCGGTGATAGCCGTAAGTGCGCTCGGCGCGGGCCGGGCGCAGCACCAGTCGCAGGGCGACCCAGCTCAGGGCCAGCGCGATGACGTCGGTGACGTTGTGCGCGGCGTCGGTGAGCAGCGCCAGGCTGTTGGCCGACAGGCCGGCCAGCACTTCCACCACGACAAAAGCGAGGGTAATCAGTAAAGCCAGCGTGAGCCTTCGGGCCGGGGAATCGATCGGGTTGGCGGCCGAGCCGCTTGAATGGTTGGTCACATCGGTAATTATCCTCATTGAAGCTGAATCGTCAAACGCCGGGCGTCATCGATTGAACGTTATCTTTGACGCTTGCGACCGGCCATCGCTTGTGCTAGACTTGAACTTGTGAATCCGACAACAAAGGAGACGAAGCACGATGGCTTTACAGGTCGGTGAAATCGCTCCCGATTTTGAACTGCCCGCGTCGGGCAACCGCACGATCAAACTCAGCAACTATCGCGGCCACCGGCACGTGTTGCTGGCGTTTTATCCCTTTGCGTTCAGCCCCGTGTGCAGTCTGCAGCTGCCCGGCCTGCAGGAAAACCTGGGCCGGTTTATGGCGCTGGAGACCGAGGTGTTGGGCATCAGCGTGGACAGCCGGCACAGCAGCGCGGCCTTCGCCGAGCATTTGAAACTGGAGTTTCCGCTGTTGAGCGATTTCGACAAGCGGGTGACCAAGGCGTACGGCGTGCTGCGCGAAGGCGGTTTTGCGGAGCGTGCGCTGTTTGTCATCGACAAGACCGGGCGCATCGTGTACGCGCACGTGAACGCGATCGGCGAGGTGCCCGATAATGCCCCGGTGTTTGAAGTGCTGGAAAAGTTGAAGCAGAGTTAAGGCGGCGCGTTGGCGCGGCCTTTTTTGTTGCCCCGATCGTACCCTCAGCCCGACCTTGTCCCGGCCCGGGACAAGGTGACAATGCGAGGTTGACATGCTCACCGATCTTGAGAAACTCATCTTCACGGTTCTGGCGCTGATTTCGGCCTACGCCGGTTATCAGGTTGGCAAGCGCATCTGGCTGGTGGTGGGCCGCGGGCAGGGGACGCTGGGCACCGATCACATGGGCGCGCGCGTGCGGCGGGCGATAAACGTCTTTGTCACGCAGCGCACCGTGCTGAAGCGGCGGCCGCTGGCCAGCCTGGCGCACCTGCTGGTGGCGTGGGGGTTCACGTTCTATCTGCTCGTCAACGTGATTGACGGCCTGTACGGTTTCTTTCCCGGCTTTCATTTCTTCGAAGACAGCGTCATCGGCGGGGTGTATCGCCTGCTGGCTGACGTGCTGACGGTGGGTGTGCTGGCGGGCATGATCGCATTGATCGTGCGGCGTCTCGTGCGCGGCCAGCAGATCTTCGGCTTCAACAAGAACACCGTGCTGCACCCCAAGGCCGCATTTGGCATCAAGCGCGATTCGGCCATCGTGGCCGGTTTCATCGTATTTCACGTCGGCTCGCGCTTTGTGGGCGAGAGCGTGAAGCTGGCGATCGGCGGGACTGATCCCTGGCAGCCCTTCGGCTCGATGCTGAGCGCACTCTGGGCGGGCGCGTCGCCCGAGACGCTGGGCGTGCTGGAGCATGTATTCTTCTGGTGCGCGCTCGGCTCGATCCTGTTGTTTGTGCCCTATTTCCTGTACTCCAAGCACATTCACCTGATCATGTCGCCGCTGAACTTCATGCTGAAGCCCGCCCGCCGCTCGATGGGCGAACTGGACAAGATCGACTTTGAGGATGAATCGATCACACAGTTCGGTGCGGCCAAGCTGGAACAGCTGCCCAAGTCAGCCTTGCTCGACGCCTACGCCTGCATCATGTGCAATCGCTGCCAGGACGCTTGTCCGGCCCATGCCACGGGCAAAGCGCTGTCGCCGTCGGCGCTGGAGATCAACAAACGCTATCAGATCAATCAGGAGGGTCGCGCGCTGGCCGCCGGGCGCGATTCGACCAGCACGCTGATCGAATTCGCGATCAGCCCGGAGGCGGTGTGGGCGTGCACCACCTGCGGCGCGTGTGTGGAAGTGTGCCCGGTGGACAACGAGCCGATGCGCGACATCCTGGACATCCGCCGCAATCTGGTGCTGATGGACAACGAGTTTCCGGCGCAGCTGCAACAGGCGTTTCGCGGCATGGAGCGCACCGGCAACCCGTGGAACATCGCGCCGGAAGCGCGGCTGGATTGGGCCAAAGGCTTGAGCGTGCCCACCATCGAGCAGAATCCCGAGCCGGAGATTCTGTGGTGGGTGGGCTGTGCGCCCACCACCGATGCGCGCGCGCAGAAGACGGCGCAGGCTTTTGCGAAGGTGCTCAACGCGGCCGGCGTCAACTACGCGGTGCTCGGCAAGAACGAACGCTGCACGGGCGATTCGGCGCGGCGCGCCGGCAATGAGGCGTTGTTCTTTGAACTGGCGACGGGCAACGTGGAAATGCTGAACGAAGTCGCGCCCAAACGCATCGTGACCACGTGCCCGCACTGCCTGCACACGCTCAAGAACGAATATCCGGCCTTCGGCGGCCACTACACGGTGATCCATCATACGCAGTTGATCGAGGAATTGTACGCCGCCGGGCGACTTCAGAAGTACGACGCCGTGCGCGCCGACGTGACCTATCACGATCCGTGCTATCTGGGCCGCCACAATCAGGTTTACGACGCGCCACGCGAAGTGCTGCAGCTGGCCGGCGCCAACCTCACCGAGCTGCCGCGTCATCGCAACAACAGCTTCTGCTGCGGCGCGGGCGGCGCGCAGATGTGGAAGGAAGAGGAGCACGGCACGCAGCGCGTCAACGAGAATCGCTTCCGCGAGGCGCTGGCGACCGGCAAGGATACGCTGGCCGTGGGCTGCCCCTTCTGCCTCACGATGATGACGGACGCGGGCAAGGCGCTGCAGAGCGGGATGCAGGTGAAGGACATCGCGGAGGTGGTGGCGGAGACGCTGTGAGTGACGAGTAACGAGTAAAGAGTAACGAGTGACGAGTGACGAGTGAGGGCAGGCGCACTCGTCACTTTTTGTTTGGATTGACGCTGCCAGGGAAGCGGATTACACTATATCCATCAGGATGTTGGAGGTGGCTTGATAAGTGTCGAATCTCTCTATCTAAAATCAAATCAGGAATTTATCCATTATCGAACGCTTGCGCCTGGCGAAGTTGATCATGGATGATCTCGCTGATTCTGCTTCTAATTGGGTTGTTGACGAAAGCGATGCCTGGAGCCAGCAAGATCTTTACGACTTCAGCCGGGCCTCAGCAAAATACGCCGGCCGCGTTATCGCCGAGAGGGACGACGATGCTTAATCCTGGCGATGTGGTGACGGTGGACTTTCCGGGCGTCAAGCGGCGTCCAGCCGTCGTGGTATCGACAGCCGACTATCAGCGGTATCGGCCTGACGTGATCTTGGGGATTATTACCTCGCAAGTTGCCGATGCGGTGACGCCCATGGACTACGTTCTGCAAGATTGGGCTGCTGCCGGCCTGCATCGTGTGTCTGCCTTCCGGGCGTTTTTGATGACCACATCGGCGGTTTCAGTCAGGCAAATTGGGCGTTGTTCAGTGCGAGATTGGCAGGCGATTCAGTCCTGCCTGGCTAAAGCCGTAGCGTGAAGTATCAGGGGCGCTGGCGAGTGACGAGTGAGGAGCAACTTCACTCGTCACTTTTTGTTGAGTTGACGCCGGAACACAATCAAACTACACTTTCCTTATTCATGCGCGTGAGGGAAGCCCATGTCCGATGTCACCGACCGCAGCGGCGGCGCCGAGGCGCAGACGTTGAAAACCGTGCAGGTTGTGAATTGAACCAATCTGCCCGCGCGTGAGTAAACCTGTTCAGAGTCGTTGCTCCAACATCCGACAGCCAACGCCCGCATTCCAAACCATGCCAGACATTCAGGCCGTTCAAACCGCCGCCCGATCGATCCGGGCCAGCATCGAAAGAGTCATCGTCGGCAAATCGCCGGTGGTGGAGCTGCTCATCGCCGCGCTGCTGACGCCGGGCCATGTGCTCATCGAAGATGTGCCCGGCCTGGGCAAGACCATGCTGGCCAAGGCGCTGGCTAAATCGTTGGGCTGCACCTTCCAGCGCGTGCAGTTCACGCCCGATCTGCTGCCCAGCGACATCACCGGCGTCAGCGTCTTCAATCAGCAATCCGGCGAATTTGAATTTCGCCCCGGGCCGATCATGGCGCAGATCGTCCTCGCCGACGAGATCAACCGGGCGGGACCGCGCACCCAATCGGCGCTGCTGGAAGCGATGGAAGAGCGGCAGGTCACGGTGGACGGCGTCACCCGATCGGTGCCGCAGCCTTTTCTGGTCATCGCCACCCAGAACCCGATCGAATTGGAAGGGACGTTTCCGCTGCCCGAAGCCCAGCTCGATCGGTTTTTGCTGCGCCTCTCGATTGGTTATCCCGACCCCGACGAAGAGCGCGAAGTGCTGCGCCGCTTCCGCGAAGTGGATCCGCTGGACGATCTTCAGCCGGTCATCACCGGCGAGGAGGTCCTGGCGCTGAGCCGGATTTGCCGCAGTGTGTACGTCAGCCCGGCGCTGGAGACGTACATCTTGGGATTGGTGCGCGCCACGCGCCAGAGCGCCGCGCTGTCATTGGGCGCCAGTCCGCGCGGCTCGCTGGCCCTGTGCCGAACCGCGCAGGCCCTGGCCGCCATGCGCGGCCGGTCGTTTGTGATCCCGGACGATGTGCAGCCGCTGGTCGTCCCGACGCTGGCGCACCGGCTGATCTTGTCCAGCCAGTCGCGCCTGCATGGCAAGGCGCTGCCCGACGTGCTGCAGAGCGTGGTTGAGCAGGTGCCGGTGCCGGTGGAGGAGTCCTGGTCGGAACCGGCCCGCTGAATAACGAGTAAATGCGTAACGGCGGATCCTCCCCGGCTCATTACTCATCACTCGTTACTCATTACTCATGACGAGTCATGACTGGCAAACTCACCCGCCTCCTGCTGTTATTCGTCCTCGTGTTGAGCGTGGTGGTGCGCAATCCCATGCTCTTCCTGCTCGACGTGACCGTGCTGATCGTCATCGGCACGTCATGGCTGTGGGGCCGGTATTGCCTGTCGGGGGTCAGCTACGCACGGCAGTTTGCCACCCGGCGCCTGTTCTTCGGCGAAGAAGCCGATCTGTGGATCGAAGTGATCAACGCCAAGCCGCTGCCGCTCACCTGGCTCAAAACCGAAGATGAGTTCCCCAGCGATCTGAAAGTCGTCAAAGCCGACTGGGGGTATTCCAGCCGGGCGCGCCGCCAGAATCTGATCAACCTGTACAGCCTGCGCTGGTATGAAAAAGTGCGCCGCCGTTACCGCCTGCGGGGCGAGCGGCGCGGCGCCTTTGACTTAGGGCCGGTACTGATTTCGTCGGGCGACCTGTTTGGCTTTCGCCTGCGCCGCCGCGAAGTGGACTATCGTCAGACCGTGCTGGTGTATCCCAAGATCGTGCCGCTGGCGCAGCCGGGCCTGCCGGCGGCCAAGCCGCTGGGCGATTTTGGCAGTGCGCGGCGCGTGCTGGAGGATCCGCTGCGGCTGGCCGGCGCGCGCGACTACCAGCCGGGTGACAGCGTGCGCTTCCTGCACTGGAAAGCCACCGCGCATCGTCGCAGCCTGCAAACCAAAGTGTTCGATCCCAGCGCCTCGCCGCACTGGATCGTGCTGCTCAACACGCAGACGCTGGAGCACTTGTATGAAGGCGTGGTCACCGATTTCTTTGAGACGGCCATCACGGTGGCGGCTTCGCTGGCGCACGCCGGCCTGGAAGTGCAGCGTTCGGTGGGCCTGATCTCCAACAGCGCCGTGCGCGAAGCCGATCGCTGGGTGCACATTGCGGCTTCGCGCCACGCCGCGCAGCAGCTGCACATTCTGGAGGCGCTGGCGCAGCTGACGCATCCGCCGTTGCTGCCGTTTGAGCATCTGCTGCGGATCGAGGCTCCACAGCTGCCCTACGGCGCGTCGATCTTCGCCGTGACGCCGGTGATGAACGAGGCGATTGCGGCGGCGTTGCTGGACTATCGCCGCAAGGGGCATCCGGTGGCGTTGATCACGATCGGACGCAAACCCGATCGGGCCGCGATCCCGCCCGAGCTGCCGTGGTACGCCGTTACCGAGAACTGGACCGAGATGACGGCGCTGCACCTCGCGCCGGAGATGGATGGGTCATGAGCCTGTCGCGCTTGCGCTGGATTGATGCGATTATTCTGCCGGCCGCTTCGGCGGTGATGATGGCGGCATGGTTCAACCCGTGGGTAAAGTGGATGGTGCGCGCGGCCGGCCACGATCCGGACAGCCCGGTGCCGTCGGCGCTGGCCATGGTGGCAGCCATCCTGATCAGCGGGGCCGTGACGCGGCTGGCGCTGCGCGGCGCACGGCATCCCCGCCGCTGGATTCTGATGACGGGCGCGGCGCTGCTGGCCGTGGTGGCCTGGTTGAATTACGGCGAGCATTTTCCACTGGACTATACCGTGGGCCTGCTGGACTGGCAAAATTCAATCTCGCCGGAACTGATCGTGCTGCTGGCGACGGCGGTGGTGTGGTGGCGCGGTGTGATGCTGGGCCGCGTCCGATCGATTACGGATGAGGGCGTGGAGCGCGGCTTCTTCAACGGCCTCATCGCGCTGGCGCTGCTGTTGTTCATCAACAATTTCAACTCATTTGTCGCGCCGTCGGTCATGCTGGCCGCCGTGTTGACGTTCTTTGGCACGGCGCTGAGCGCGTTGACGCTGATCAGCCTGGAGAACGCGCGCCGTCAGCAGAAGGACCTGACCGGGCCGTGGCTGCACCTGAACCGATCGTGGCTGGCCACGATCGCCGGTGTGGTCGCCATCATCCTGCTGGGCGGGCTGGGCGTAACCGGTATCGCGTCGCCGGAGGCGCTACAGCAGCTCATCGGCACGCTGCGCCCGCTGCTGGCGGCGGGCGTGGAGCTGCTCCGCACGCTGCTGGTCGCGCTGTTCTCGGTGCTGATCTGGCTGGTGACGCCGCTGCTGCCCGTCATCCAGGCGATTGCGCGCCTGATCCTGACCACCCTCATGGGCTTTTTGCAGATCATCGGCCGCATCGGCAACGAGATTCAACGGCTGCAGGCCGAGCAGGAGATTGAATCGTTTCTCAATTCGCCCACGTTTGTCACCATCAGCCGCAGCGCGCTGGTGATTGTCGCGCTGCTGATCTTCGCCGTGCTGGCGGTGTGGGCGCTGCGCAAGTGGGGGCTGCTGCCTAGGCGCAATCTGGACGAGACGCGCGAGAGCATCATGTCACGCCAACTGCTGCTGAGCCAGCTGCACGAGCTGCTGGGCCGCTGGCGGACCCGGCCGCCGGCCGCGCCGCCGCCATTGTATCTGTCGCTGGCCGGCGATGATCCGCGCGTTACGGTGCGCCGCGTCTATCAGCAGTGGCTCGAATGGGCGCGGATCAACTATCGGGCGCGCGAACCCCGCCAGACGCCGGGCCGGTACGCAGCTGCGCTCGATCAGGCTCGACCCGAAGTCGGCCCGGTTTTCCGGTCGCTGACTGAATTATACGTGCGGGCGCGTTACGCTGCGGCGCCGCCCACCGCCGCTGAAGCCCGCGCCGCGCAAGACTCCCTCGCTACGCTGCCAGCCTCCAATGTGATAAAATCCACCTCGACAGAGCAGTAGCCATTTCACGGTTGCTTTAACCTGAAGGTGAGGCATGTCGTTGGACAACCCCATTCTGCTGATCGGGCTGAGCGTGGTGGCAGTGCTGGCGTTGGCGGTGCTGATTATTCGCCGGCAGCGACGGCAGCCAGCGGCGCCCGCGCCCCAAGCGATCAAGGGCAAACCACGCGATAAAACTGCGCGCGACAAAGCCGCGCGCGACAAAGCCGCGCCGCCGGCCGCTGCGCCGATACTCTCAGACGAAGATCAACGTATTCTGGAATCGCTGGGCGCGGGGAAAGCCCGGGCAGGGGGCGCGGCGTCACCGGCCGCTGCGCCGGCGCCTGAAGCCAAAGTTGTGTCGGCCGTGCCCCAACCGACCGTGCCCGTCAGCCCCACGGTTCCTCCGACCGGCGGCAAAATCCGCATCCTGGTGGCAGACGACAACAAGGACACGCGCGACAATGTCAGCCGGTTGATTGCGTTTGAGCCGGACATGCAGGTGGTGGGGCAGGCCTTCAACGGCAAGCAGGCGGTGGAGATGGCGGTGGACCTGAAGCCGCACATCGTGTTGATGGACATCAACATGCCCGACATGGACGGCATTCAGGCGACGCGCGAAATGGTGGTGCAGGCCCCGTTTAGCCAGATCATCATCATGTCGGTGCAGTTCGAGACCGATTACATGCGCGCGGCGATGCTGGCCGGCGCACGCGACTACCAGACCAAGCCGTTCAGCGCGGATGAACTGGTCAACTGCATTCGGCGCGTGTACGACATCGGGCGGCCGATCTATCAGAAGACGGAGCAGGCGGAGCGCGCGGCACGGGCCAAGAGCGAGGTGGCGATTGCCAGCTCCGCGCCGAATGAGCAGTTGGCCGCCCCGGTGTTCATGGTGTACAGCCCCAAAGGCGGCAGCGGCAAAACGGCGGTAGCCATTAACCTGGCAGTGGCTTTGCACGATCTGATCACGCCCGTGACGCTGCTGGATGCTGATTTGCAGCTGGGCGATCTGCCGGTCGATCTCAACATTCGCCCCAAGGCCACGCTGGCTGAGCTGGTGGCGGGCGGCCGCCCCGATCCGGACTTGCTGCCGTCGGTGATGCAGCCGCACTCGTCAGGCATCAGCGTGGTGTTTGCGCCGCAGAAGCCGGAGATGATGGAGTTGATCACCGGCAACATGATGATTCAGGTGGCGCGCTCCCTGAAGTCACATTCGCAGGCGCTGGTGGTGGACACCGCCAGCTATTTGACCGATCACAACCTGGCGTTGTTGGAAGTGGCCAATGACATCCTGCTGGTCATCACGCCCGATCTGCCGTCGGTCAAGGATGCCAAGCTGTTTCTGGAACTGGCGCCCGATCTGGGTGTGCGGTTTGATCGGGTCGCGCTGGTGGTCAATCGGGCCACGATGCCGGGCGCGATCCCGGTGGCGCAGATCGAGAAGGCGCTGAAACTAACGCGCGTCTTTCAGATACCCGATGATCCCAAGCTGCGCCTGTCGCTGATCAAGGGCGTGTCGGTGTTCCAGCTGGACGCCAACGCGCCTGCCGCTCAGGCCTTTAAGCATCTGGCCGAGGCCGTATGGCAACACGCGGTGGAGCCGCCCGCACCCGCCGAGGCGCCGCTCCCCGTCGGTCAGACGCCTGCCGGGCGGAGCTGACATGCTGGCCAGTCTGCGCGCCGTCTGGCAACCGGCCATGTATCACGGACACGGCCGGCGGCGCAATTACTTTGAAGGCTGGTACTACAAGTTTGTCGATGCGGCTGAGCGCCAGGTTTTTGCCGTAATCCCCGGTGTTTTTCTGGGCAGGGACGCCTCCACCTCGCACTGCTTTGTGCAGGTGCTGGACGGCGCGACCGGCCGATCCACGTATCACCGCTATCCCGTTGAGCGCTTCTGGGCTTCAGAATACGAACTTGATCTGCGCGTGGGACCGAACCAATTCTATCTCGATCGGATACGACTCGACATCAGGGACGCCGATCGATCGCTGCGCGGCGAACTGGGTTTTGAGGGCGTGACGCCGTGGCCGGTGACGCTGACGTCGCCGGGCATTATGGGGCCGTACTCATTCGCGCCGTTCATGGAATGCTATCATGGCGTGTTGAGTTTCGATCACACGGTGCGCGGCGCGCTGACCATGAACGGCGTATCGATCAACTTCGACGGCGGGCGCGGCTACATTGAGAAGGACTGGGGCCAGGCCTTTCCACAGGCCTGGGTGTGGGGACAGAGCAATCATTTTGATCGCGCCGGCACATCGATCACGATTTCAGCGGCGACGATTCCGTGGCTGGGCAGTTCGTTTCGCGGCTTCATCATCGGCCTGTGGCACGAGCGGCGGCTGTACCGGTTTGCCACGTACACCGGCGCGCAGATCACCCGTTTGCAGTTGTCGAATACGCACGTCAGTCTGCGCGTGGAAGATAAGCGTCATCGTCTGGAAATCGACGCGGCCCGCCGCGAGGGCGGCCTGCTCCACGCACCCTATCGCACGGATATGTTGCAGCGAGTGACCGAAAGCCTGACGGCCACGATCGCAGTGAAGCTGATCGAGCGGTTGAGTGGCGCGGTCATTTTTGACGGCGCCGGCCGCCATGCGGGCCTTGAAATCAACGGCGAGATCCGGCAGATCATGGATGAGCCGGAGGATCAACCAGGTGGTTGACCGGTTTCCTCGTATGCTTGTCCACTTTGTTTGATCTGCGGTATACTCTGCTTGTGAGCTCTGCACAACTCGCACGATCAGCCAAGTCGGGCGGGTTGACCAACCACCCAGGGGAGGGTTTTCATGGTCATGACTCCGGCCTTAGCCGCCGTTGAGCCGGGCGCCGCCTCGCTCGGTGATCTGCCAGCCGATCTGCTGCTTGACCTGTACGAAGCCATGCTGCGCGCCCGTCGCCTGGACGAACGCTGCTGGCTGCTGCATCGTCAGGGTAAGATCGCCTTTCACATTTCGGGCATGGGGCACGAAGCCGCGCAGGTCGGCATTGTGTTTGCGCTGCGGCGCGGCGACGATCACCTGCTGCCCTACTACCGCGATCTGGCGATGGTGCTGGCCTGTGGCATGACACCGCGCGATGTGATGCTGGGCGTCTTCGGCAAACAGGGCGATCCCAGTTCCGGCGGGCGGCAGATGCCCGAGCACTATTCGCTGCGCGCCAGGAACATCTACAGCGTGTCCAGCCCCGTCGCCACGCAGGTGCCGCAAGCGGCGGGCGTGGCGCTGGCCGAGAAACTGAAGAAGGGCGATCGGGTGGTGGTGACGTGCCTCGGCGAAGGCTCCACCAATCAGGGTGATTTTCACGAAGCGTTGACGTGGGCGGGCGTGCACAAACTACCGTTGATCGTCGTCGTGGAGAACAACGAGTACGCCATCTCGGTGCCGATGGAAAAGCAGATGGCGATCCCGCGCGTGTCCGATCGGGCGCAGGCGTATGGCGTGCACGGTGTGACGGTGGATGGACTCGATCCGGTGGCGACGTACCTGGCAGCGAAAGAGGCCGTGGACCGCGCTCGATCGGGCGCCGGCGCGACGTTGTTTGAGGCGCGCGTGGTGCGCCTGACGCCGCACTCCTCGGACGACGACGACAGCACGTATCGCTCAAAAGAAGACAAGGCGCAATTAAAGACGCATGATCCGCTGCCCATTTTCCGTGAACGCTTGAAGGCCGCGGGCGTGCTGACGGATCAGCTCGACATGGAGCTGGACGCGCGCGTGATGGACGAGGTCAATGCCGCGCAGCAGGCGGCCGAGCTCGCGCCGTATCCGCCGGTCGAGTGGGCGGCGGGGCCGGTATTTGCGCCGTGAGGCGTGAAACGTAAAGCGTAAAACGTGAAACGTAAAGCGTAAAGCGTGAAACGTAAAACGTAATGGCGGCGCTCAGGCATTACGTTTGCGCGCGGAGACTACTCATGACAGAAAAGACGCTTATCGAAGGCATCCGCGAGGCGATGGATGAGGAGTTGGCCCGCGATGACAGCGTGTTTATCACGGGCGAAGATGTCGGCCCGCGCGGCGGCGTGTTCCGCGCCACGCTGGGCCTGTTTGACAAGTACGGCCCGACGCGGGTGATCGATTCGCCGCTGGCCGAGTTGTCGATTGTGGCCGTGGGCATCGGCGCGGCGATGAACGGCCTGCGCCCCATCTGCGAGATTCAGTTCGCCGATTTCATTCAGCCGGCCTACAACCAGATCGTCAACGAAGCGGCGCGCATGTACTATCGCACGGGCGGCACCTTCACCGTCCCGATGGTGATTCGCGCGCCCTACGGCGGCGGCATCGGCGGCGGCCTGTACCACTCGCAGTCGATTGAGGCGACCTACGCGCACGTGCCGGGCTTGAAGGTCGTCATTCCATCGAATCCGCGCGATGCCAAGGGCCTGCTCAAAAGCGCCGTGCGTGACGATAATCCCGTGCTGTTTTTGGAACCGAAGAAGGGCTATCGCCTGATCAAAGGTGACGTGCCCGCCGACGATTACACCGTGCCGATCGGGGTGGCCAACGTCACGCGCGCCGGCGCGGACATCAGTGTATATGCTTATGGCATGATGCACTTCTACTGCCTGCAGGCGGCCGAAGAGGTCGCCCGGGACGGCATCGACGTGGAAGTGATCGACCTGCGCACGCTCAATCCGCTGGATAAGGACACGGTGTTGACTTCGTTCAAGAAAACGGGCAAAGCCCTCATCGTGTACGAGGACAATCGGTTTTTGGGCTACGGCGCAGAGATGGCGGCCCTGCTGGCGGACGAAGGCTTCAACTACATGGACGCGCCCATCCGGCGCGTGGCCGGGCCCGATGTGCCCGCCGTGCCGTACAGCCATCCGCTGCAGGACTGGTTCATGCCGAATCCGCAGAAGATTGCAGAGGCGATGAGGGCGCTGGCACGCTACTAGATCGGGCACTCAGCACTTATCATGTGACGAGTGATGAGTGACGAGTAACGAGTAACGAGTGAGGGAGTCACGAAATCATGAGCACCGAAGTCATCATGCCGCAGTTGGGCGAGAGCGTGGTGGAGGGCAAGATCAGCCGCTGGCTGAAACAGGTCGGCGATCCGGTGGCATTATATGAGCCGATTCTCGAAGTTGAAACCGACAAAGTCACCACCGAAGTCACCGCGGCCGGCGCGGGCACGCTGCTGAAGTTGTACTTCAATGAAGGTGACGTGGTGAAGGCCGGCACGCCCATTGCTTTGATCGGCGCCGCGGGTGAAACGGCGGAAGCGGGCGGCGTCCCGGCAGCCGCCACCGCGCAAGAGGCCGCCACTGCG
>CAZKBQ010000051.1:0-33298 GCA_964550855.1 uncultured Anaerolineae bacterium | reverse complement strand
GGCCAGCACTGGATTGACCTTGCCCGGCATGATCGACGATCCCGGCTGCACGGCGGGCAGGCGAATTTCGTCGAGGCCGGTCGATGGGCCGGATGAGAGTAAACGAAAGTCGTTGGCGATGCGGATCAGGTCTTGCGCCAACGTCCGGATCGCGCCCGAAAAGAACACCGCATCCGAGTGCGCCTGCATCGATTCAAACAGGTTATCCGATTCGTATAACTTCAGACCTGTCAACTCGCTCAACTTCTTGATCATCCGCGCGTGATACTCGGGATGCGCGTTCAGGCCGGTGCCGGTGGCCGTCCCGCCGATGCCCAGCCGCCGCAGCCCATCGGCGGCCAGCGCGATCTTGTCCCGATCGCGCTTCACCGCCATCGCGTACGCACCGAACTCTTGCCCCAATCGCACAGGCACGGCGTCCTGCAAATGCGTGCGTCCCGATTTCACCACGCCGTCAAACTCCACGGCTTTGGCTTCCAGGGTCGCCACCAGCCGATCGAGTACGCCGAGCAACTCATCCAGCCGCCACAGCACGCCCAAGCGAATCGCCGTCGGGATCGTGTCATTGGTGGACTGCGCCATGTTGACGTGATCGTTGGGGCTGACCAGTTTGTAGTTGCCGCGCTGCCCGCCCAGCAGTTCGATCGCGCGATTGGCGATGACTTCGTTCGCGTTCATGTTGTGGCTGGTGCCCGCGCCCGCCTGAAACGGATCGACGCGAAATTGATCATCCCATTGGCCGTCGATGACTTCCTGCGCGGCGCGGATGATGGCGCTGGCGATGCCGCTATCCAGCAGCCCCAGATCCCGATTAACCTCGGCGGCCGCGCGCTTGATCGTCGCCATGCTCCAGATGAAGGCCCGCCACGGTCGCAGCCCGCTGATGGCAAAGTTGTTAATCGCGCGCTGCGTCTGCGCGCCGTAATATGCTGCGGCCGGCACCTGCACCTCACCCAACGAATCTCTTTCCAACCGGTATTGCTCAGTCATGATTCATGCCTCCCTCAAGAATCATACCACGCGCCCGGCGGCGCGCCGCCCGGCCGCACCGACAACAAAAAGAGGCAATCGCCCTGCTGCACGATTGCCTCTCGTCGAACCCGTTTCGACTACTCTTTGGCGCTGTAGCCGGGACCTTCCTTGTAGAACGCCGCATTGATGGCCGTGGCCGGCGTCAGATCCACCACGTAACCAGCGCCGGGCGCCCACGCGTTGAGGACCTTGGCGTGATGCCCGCTCACTTCACCATCAAACGGCTCACCGTTGGGTAGATTCTCCTTGGTATCGCACAGATACTGCCCGGCCTTCATCGTGTAGGCGGTGGGCACTTCATCCTCGGGGAAGATGGCTTCGTACGGGCATTCGGGCACGCACGCGCCGCAGTCGATGCAGGTATCCGGGTCGATCATATACCAGGGCCACTGCTCCTCCGGCTTGCCGCCGATGATGCACTCCACCGGGCACACATCGACGCACGCGCTGTCGCGCAGACACAAAGCGGTAATTACGTGGGTCATGGTCGTTTCTCCAAATGAGTTTAGTTTAGCCGATTCGATCGGCAGAGTTACCGCAGCTACAGGCGTCGGCGCGGCCCGGGCGCCGGCAGGTTACTTCAACTTCGCAAAGCGCTCGGCCACGGCCGCCCAGTTCACCACGTTCCACCACGCATTCAGGTAATCCGCGCGGCGGTTCTGATACTTCAGGTAATAGGCGTGCTCCCACACGTCCACGCCCAGCACCGGCCGCTGGCCGTTCATCACCGGGCTGTCCTGATTCGGCGTGCTCAACACTTCCAGCCGGCCGTCCTTGTTAAAGACCAGCCACGCCCAGCCGGAGCCGAAGCGCGTCATGCCGGCATTATTGATCTTCTCCTTGAAGCCGTCGAAGCTGCCAAACGCCGACGCAAGGGCCTCGCCCAGCTCGCCGCCGGGCACGCCGCCCGCGTTGGGGCCCATGATATTCCAGAACAGCGTGTGGTTATAGTGTCCGCCGCCGTTGTTGATCACCGCCTGACGGATGCCCTCGGGCACTTTGGCGATGTTCTTCAGCAGCTCTTCCACCGACAAACTCTGCAAATCGGGCGCGCTCTCCAGCGCCTTGTTCAAATTGGTCACGTACGCGGCGTGGTGTTTGCCATGATGAATCTGCATCGTCATGGTATCAATGGAGGGCTCCAGGGCGTCGTGTGCGTACGGAAGCGCAGGTAATTCGTGTGCCATTTCTAGTTAATCTCCTTATCCTTGGCTGATGTTGCGAGGAATTTGCTCGCGAAGTCATCGGGTGATAGACTTCATGAGGGATTGTAGTCTCGATTACAAGCCTTGTCAAGACAACATCACTCGTATTGCGCGCAAACCCGATCGATCTTCATGACCCAACGTTCAACCGTGCGCCTGCTGCTCGTGCTGGCCGTCGGCATTTTTGCCGTCTCCACCGCGTCGATCCTGATCCGGCTGGCGCGACAGGCCGGCGTGCCCGCGCTGGCCGTGGCCGCCTATCGCCTGAGCATCGCCACGCTCATCCTCAGCCCGTTGGCGCTGCGCCGCCACCTCGACGAGCTGCGCCGCCTCACCCGCCGCGAGGCGCTGGCCGCGCTGGCGTCCGGCGCCTTTCTGGCCACGCACTTCGCCACGTGGATCTCCTCGCTCGATTACACCACCGTCACCTCGTCGGTGGTGCTGGTGACCACCGGCCCCATCTGGCTGGCGCTGGCCTCGTGGCTCATCCTGCGCGAGCAGCTGACGCGCCCCATTGTCGTGGGCCTCGTCGTCACCGTGGCCGGCGGCATCCTCGTGGGCATATCGGACAGCGGCGGATTCGGCCTCAGCGGCGCGCAGCTCTGGGGCGATTTTCTGGCGCTGGCCGGCGCGTGGGCGGTGGCCGGCTACCTGCTCATCGGGCGCAGCCTGCGCCATCGGATGTCGCTCATCGCCTACATCTTCATCGTCTATGGCACGGCCGCCCTGCTCCTGGTTGGACTGGCGGCGATGTCCGGCGCATCATTCGTGGCCGATGAAGCCGGCGTGCCCTATACGCCCGTGGCCTTTCTGTGGCTCGTTCTGCTGGCGGCGCTGCCGCAGCTGTTGGGGCACTCATCCTACAACTACGCGCTGCGCTTTTTGCCCGCCACATATGTCGGCGTGATCTCGCTGGCCGAGCCGGTCGGCACGTCGCTGCTCGCTTTCCTGCTGCTGCGCGAAGTGCCGCCGCCGCTGACCATCGCCGGCGCGATCGTGATCCTGATCGGCATTGCCATCGCCTCGCGGCCGGCATCACGCGCCGATGCCTGATCAGGTCGATCAATTTTCAAGGAAACCGCGTTTAGCTCTTGATTCTTGATCACGCTTGTTATACAATGCTGCACATCAAGCGATCGTGATGCGAGAATTATCGTTGACGTCGATCGATCGCTGGCGCGGCAAGTCCACGCCCATCAGGCGCGTGTTGTCTTGACATCCTAAACCCAATCAGGAGGATTCGCGATGTCGCACTTCAAGACGGATGAGATGCCCGCACCGGCCGAGCCCGCGCCCGAACCGGCCCCCGTGATGGAGGCCCCGGCGCCCGCCCCCAAGAAGAAGCCGGCCGCCAAGAAACCGGCTGCCAAGAAACCCGCCGCCAAAAAGGCCGCTGCCAAGAAACCTGCCGCCAAGAAACCGGCTGCCAAGAAACCCGCCGCCAAGAAGCCGGCTGCCAAGAAACCCGCCGCCAAGAAGCCTGCCGCCAAGAAGAAGTAACCCTTTGCGCACGTCTGTCACTGTCCAGCTCAGGCTGTGCCTTCCGCACAGCCTTTTTTGTTGCCGGTGGTCGGTTGTGCAGCCGGCCCTTGCATTTTAAGGCCGACCGGGTAGAATACCGCGCAGATTCAATCCAGGTCCGAGGAGGCCACGATGTTTGAAATGCGCTGCCCCAACTGCGGTTACGTTGTCCAACTCTCCGACGACGATCAGGCAGCGGCCGTCGAGGCCGCGCTCAAGGTCAATGCCTCGCACCACGTCCAGGCTTGCCCGCGCTGCCAGTGGGTGATGCGCGTGCCGGTCATGAGTCTGCAAGCCGCCCTGCCCGCCGCCGAAGCGCCGACGCTCCTGGCTGCGCCCGAGGCGCCCATGTTGTTGGAAGCGCAGAAGCTCGCCGCCAGAAAAGCGCCCGCCAGGCGACCGGCCGCCAAGAAAGCGGCGGCGAAGAAACCGGCTGCCAAGAAACCCGCGGCCAAGAAACCGGCGGCGAAGAAACCCGCGGCCAAGAAATCGGCGGCGAAGAAACCCGCCGCCAAGAAACCAACGGCCAAGAAGCCCGTCGCTAAGAAACCGGCCGCCAGGAAGCCCGCGGCTAAAAAGAAGTGATTCAAATCAAAACCCGGTCCTGCAAGACCGGGTTTTTTTGTCGTTGAGATCAGCCCCTTCAGCGCGCGTCGGAACTCAAGATCAAGTCCAGCCGTTCAGCCAGGGCGGGCAATCGCCGGGCCAGCACAGCCGCCACATCTGGCTCAGGCTGATCGAAGATCGTCGCCCAGATGTCATTCAACTCGGCCACCAGCTTCTCTTCGATCAGTCCCCACAATCGGCTCACCTGGTACGAGCGACCCGTCTTCAACCCTTCCACGATGGGCCGGTACAGCGCATCGGTGCCAAAGGGTGCGCCGGTCAGCGCATCCAGCCGCACCGGCAGGCTGCTGGCCTTCTGGCTGTAAGCCACCTGCACCGCCTGGCTGGTCAAATACTTCACCAGCTCCACCGCCAGTTTGTGCTGCCGGCTGTGCCGCCACACCACCAGATTGCTGCCGCCCACAAACGGCACGCCCGGCGGCAGCGCGGTCTGCACCTGTTCAATCAGGCCGGGCGCGGCCCGATCGCCGGCCGTCAGCGCATACAACAGACCCGGATCGCTGATGGTCACGGCGGCCTCACCACGCAAGAACATCGCGTCGGATTCATCGCTGTTCAAGCGGCGCGCCGCCGGCGCCAGATACCGATGCAGATCAAAATACGCCTGCAGGCCGGCGCGCGCCTCGGGCGAATCGAAGCGCGTGTGACGGCCATCGTTGCTGATGAAGTTGCCGCCCGCGCCCCAGACCCACATCGCCGCCGTGTGCAGAGTGTTCACCGTGTTGGCGGTGGGAATAACCAGCGGCGCCGCCACGCCCGCTGCCGAAAGCGCCGCCAGCGCCGCCGCAAACCGATCGGGTGTGCGAAAAGCCGCCGTTTCATCCACGCCCGCGCGCTGCAATTGATCGCGCCGATAAAACACAAACCGCACATTGCCTAGCCACGGCATCGCCCACATTTCCGGCTCGCCCGCCAGGTAGCCGCTCTGCCACGACGGATGCAGAAACGCAAAGCGCCCGCCCACGGCCGCCATCTCTCGCACGCCAAACGGCCGAACGGTATTGGTGGCCGCCAGCGTGCCCGCCCAGGTCGAGCCGATCTCTGACACGTCCGGGCCATGGCCGTACAGCGCAAACTTCACCACTTCGGTCCAGCCGTTTTCCCAGTTGAACACGCGCAGCTTGATGTGAACGCGATGCTCAGCTTCAAACCTGGCCAGCAGAGGGCGCAGATCGTCGGCCGTTGTCGCGCTATGCGCCATCACCGACAATTCCAGTTCAGTCACGCGCTCAACCTCACCGTCAAAGTGCGCCGATTATACGCGCAGCCCGACAGCCGGTCAACCGTTGGCAGGCCGCCCGCCTCGTGATATGATGCAGCGACCTCGTCACAGGAGCCGACGCATGAGCAATCGTTTTCTACAGCGACTACAGGCCGGGGAAGTGCTGGTGGCCGATGGAGCAACCGGCACCAATCTGCAAAAAGTCGGATTACCCTCCGGCGTCACGCCGGAAGATTGGGTGTTTGAACAGCCCGATCGGATTTCGGCGCTCGAGCGATCTTTTGCGGAAGCCGGCTCGGATTTGATCCTGACCTGCACATTCGGCGGCACGTCGATCCGCCTGAAGGATTCGAAGTATGCCGATCGGGCGGCCGAGCTCAATCGGCGGGCGGTGGACCTGGCGCGGGCCGCCGCACCCGATTGTTTGATCGGCGGCTCAATGGGGCCCACCGGCCAGCTATTCAAGCCCTTCGGCCCGCTGGAAGTTGCGGACGCGGTGGCCGCTTACACCGAACAGGCCAAAGCGTTGAACGACGGCGGCGTGGACGTGCTGGTCATCGAGACGCACTTCGCGCTGGACGAGGCGCAGGCCGCGTTTGACGGCGCGCGGCAGGCGACCGATCTGCCCATCGTCGTCAGCTTCAGTTTTGATCGCGGCGTGCGAACGATGATGGGCGTCAAGCCGACACAAGTCGCCAAGCAATTCGGCCCGTTGGGCGCCGCCGCCATCGGCGCCAACTGCGGCACCACGCTGGAGAACATGGAGAAGATCGTGCAGGAGTACGCGGCCGCCGGCGTGGTGATCTGGGCCAAACCCAACGCCGGCCTGCCCACGCTCATAAACGGCGTGGCCACTTACGATGTGACGCCGGAGCAGATGGCCGATTTTGCGCGTCGCTACGTGGCGCTGGGCGCGCGCGTCGTGGGCGGCTGCTGCGGCTCCACCCCCGAACACATCGCCGCCATCGCGCAGGCGGTGAAGAGCCGGCCCAAAGCCTAGCGCGGCATGCATTACGTCGGGCGTTTCATCTCAAAGACACGACCCAACGTGGCGTACTCATCGCCGCTCAGGCGCGCCACGGGCTTGAGCAGCACCGGGTCGATGGCGCCGTTGGGACGCAGCAGCCCGTCGCGGATGTGGAAGCGCAGCACGCGGCCGAGGATCAGCGTGTAGGTGGTATCCTGCACCGGCACGATCTGGGTGACGCGGCACTCCAGCGCCACGGGCGCCTGCGCCACGCGCGGCACTTTCACGTCGATCGAAGGCGCGGGGGTCAGCCCGGCCCGATCGAATTCGTTGACCCCATAGGCCCACTCACCGGAAGTCTCATTCATCGCGGCGGCCAGCGCTTCGTCCACGATGTTGATGACGTATTCGCCGGTTTCTTGCGCATTGCGCAGCGTGTCTTTGGGACTGCCTTTGCGCTGCCCCACGGAGATCATCACGGTCAACGGCATATTGCTGACGGCGTTGAAGAACGAAAACGGCGCCAGATTAAGCGAGCCGTCAGCCCCCAGGGTGGACGCCCAGCCGATCGGGCGCGGCACCACCGCGCTGATCAACAGTCGGTATGCGGCGCGCGGTTCAAGATCGGTCGGCACAATCGAAATCATCACTTTATCCTGTGGCAGAATATCGCGCCTGTTCGGCAGGCGCACTTTGAGGATACCTGCCCGCTGCCGGCGTGTCAAGCCACACCTGAACGGCCTATTGACCCGGCGCGCGACACCCGTACAATAAAGTCATCCCGGAGGCCCGACGATGACGGACAAGAATGAACTGGAGCGCATCAAACGCATCCGCGATCAGCAGATCGCCACGCGCTACGATCCCGACCAAAAGAAGGCGCGCTACAACCAGGTCAGCCTGCAGCGGCGTCAGGGTGCCAGAGTCACGGCGGGCAGTGTACTCAAGGACATCCCGGACAAAGTCTGGTGGTCGCTCGCCGGCGGGCTGCTCGGGCTGGTGTTCACCATCATCCTCCTGCGCCTGCCCGATGCGCCGTCGTATGCCGTCTTCATCGGGCTGGCCGGCATCGGCTTCGGGTTGGTGGTCGGCTTTGTGCTGGGCAAGACGCGCGACTCCGGCAAAGAAGACTGGGGACCAAAGGGCGGCCGCCGCTAGCCGCACATGGGCGTCACAGAAGAGCGACCTCCCCCGGCTTCTGCTTTCAGACCCGTGCTCCCCTGAGCGCGGGTTTTTTGTTCCCCCTTCGCCATGTTACAATCGCCGCCAATTGGGTCGGAAGTTGGAGATCGGAGATGAGATGCACCGCACTCATCACTCGTCACTCATCACTCGTCATTTTTCGCGTGTTACGCGTTACTCGTTACTCATCAGCCTGTTGATCCCGCTGCTGGCCGGCCACGCGCCGGTGGGCGCTGCCGGCGCGCCCGATCGCCGCTTCGGCGCCGTGGACACCTTTGACAACCCGGCCGCTGCTTCGGCGCTGGGCGCGGGTTGGACGCGGGTGCGTTTTCCGTGGGCGGACTTGCAGCCCAATAACGACGGCGAATGGAATGACAGCTTCTTTACCGAAGCGCAGCTCAACGCCGAGCTGGCGGCCGGGCGCGAAGTCGTCGGCCTCATCGTCAATACGCCGCACTGGGCGCTGGACAATCCGAATGTGCCCGGCGTGCCCCGCGGCCTGACCGCCCGCGAAGACGATCCCGCCAATGTCTGGGCCACCTTCGTGCGGCAGATCGCCGGGCGATACGTGGGGCGCATCAATCACTGGATCATCTGGAACGAGCCGGACATCTGGGATCCAACCTATCCGGGCCGCACCTGGGGCGGCGACGAGAAGAGTTTTTATCAATTGCTGCGCGTGGCCTACAACGTCATCAAACAGACTGCGCCGGGCGCCACCGTGCATTTGAGCGCCTTTACCTATTACTGGGACGTGAACTATGGCCGCACGCCGTTTTTCTCGCGCCTGCTCGACGAAATGGCAAAGGACAAATCCGCGCCCGGCAACAACTATTACTTCGACGCGGCCTCGGCCAACCTGTATTTTCGCACCGACAACGTTTACGATCTCATCGCGTGGCATCACCAGCAGATGCTGGCGCGCGGCTTCGACAAACCCGTCTGGCTGACGGAGACCAACGCCGCGCCCAGCGCCGATCCCAACTGGCCGGTGGCCGACCCAACCTTCCGCATCACGCTCGAAGAGCAATCGCACTTCATCATCCAGTCGTTCGCCATGGCGCTGGCGGCCGGCGCGAGTCGCGTGGCTGTGTACAAGCTGGCCGATGTGCCCGGCGACCACGCCGCCAACCCGGAACCGTTCGGGCTGGTGCGCGAAGACGGTTCGCGCCGACCGGCCTTCGCGGCGTTTCAGATCGCGTCGAATTACCTGTCGGGGTTCACCAGCGCCCGGCTCGATCACCGCGATGAGCTGTACGCGCAGGTCACCGTGCAGCGCAGCGAGGGCGCGTGGACGACGGTGGTCTGGACGCGCCAGCCCGCACCGATCACGATTCAAGTGCCGGCGCACGCCGCCAGCGCCATCGTCGTCGATGCGAACGGCCGCCAGCAGCGCCTCAGCGCGCGCGGCGGACAGTACACGTTGGACATCGCGGGCGCAACCTGCACCGGCGGCTGCCTCATCGGCGGCGCGCCGAAGCTGATCGTGGAGGGGGCGCCGGGCGTCAGCATCGCGCCCATCGCCGCGCCGCCGACTTCACAGGCGACGGCGGCCGCAACGACGGCGAACACTGCCACCATCCAGACAGCCGTCACGCTCACCGCCACGACGTTGACACGGCCCAGCTTTACGCCGACGGCGACTTCGACTTTGACGCCGACCCGGACTGCGACGGCGACCCGAACGAGGACGCCGACCTTCACGCCGACCGCGACTTTCACGGCCACGCCGCGCCCAACCGAGATTACTGCGCCCACCGCGACAGCCACGCCGACGATCAGCCCGCCTGCGCCTGTCGAAGTGGAAGCAGACGGGGGCGGGCTGCTGATCGGCGGGGCGGCGCTGGCAGTCGCGGCGGCGGCCGTCGTCGTCGCGATGGGTCTATCGAGACGCCGCCGGTAATCGACCGCCTTTACCTGAGAGAGACTGTTTCATGCGAAAAATAACGTATCTCGTCCTGGCCGGCCTGCTGGCCGCATGCCAGGCTGCCCCCGAGGAGCCAGCACGCCCGATCGCCCCTGTGGCGGCGCCCGTGCAGCCATCCATCGTGGCGCGGCCCACGCGCACCCCGTTGCCCACCAATGATCCGGCGCGCACGCCCACACCCGATCCGCTGCGCGATGTGGACACGCATACCACTGAGCTGTATATCGTGCAGCAGGGCGACACCGTGGCCGGCATCGCCGAGGAATACCACACCACCATCGACGACATCGCCCGGACCAACTCGCTGGATGATCTGACGCTGCTGCATCCGGGCGATCCGCTCAACGTGCCGCTCAAACTCGATCGGGTGGGGTCGACCACCAAGTTGATTCCCGACGCCGAGCTGGTGAACGGGCCGAGCGCGGTCGGGTTTGAGGTGGCCGCGTATGTCGATCAGACCAGCGGGTATTTGAAGAACTATAGCGAGCAAGTGGACGGCGTCACGCTGACCGGCGCGCAGATCGTGCAGCGCGTGGCGCAGCAGTTCAGCGTCAACCCGCGCCTGCTGCTGGCTGTGCTGGAATATCGCGGACAATGGCTCAGCAACCCGACGCCCGACGCCGACGCGCAAGCCTATCCGGTGGGTTACCGACACGCGGGGTATCGCAGCCTGTACCTGCAGTTAAGTTACGCCGCCAACAACCTGAACGACGGCTATTACGGCTGGAAATATCGCGCCCAGCAGACGGTGCGCTTCATCGATTACACGCGCGCGCTGCTGGGCAAAGGTCTCAACGCGGGCACGGTGGGTGTTGAGACCTTTCTGGCGCGCGATCGATTGTATGACGATTGGGTGAAAGAGATCGGGCCGGAGGGATTTATCGCGACGTATCGGAAACTCTTCGGCGATCCGTTTAATCACTCGATCGAGATCCTCCCGCCCGATCTGACCCAACCCGTGCTGACGCTGCCGTGGGCCAGCGGCGAAAAGTGGTTTTACACCGGCGGCCCGCATGGTGCGTGGGTGTCCGGCTCCGGCTGGGCGGCGGTCGATTTCATCCCAAACGATCCGGCGCTGAGCTGCTGGCCGTCGGACTTCTGGGCGCGAGCGGTGGCTCCCGGCGAAATCGTGCGCAGTGAAAACGGCGAGGTGATCGAGGACCTGGACGGCGACGGCGACGAGCGCACCGGCTGGAGCATCTTCTACATGCACATGGCGGCCGATGGCCGGGTGGCCGTCGGCCAGAAGGTCAACACCGGCGACCCGATCGGGCATCCCAGCTGCGAGGGCGGCCTGTCCACGGCTACGCATTTGCACTTAGCCCGCAAGTACAACGGCGAGTGGCTGCCGGCCGCCGGGCCGCTGCCGATGGTGCTGGACGGCTGGAAGGTAACGGGCGAGGCCACCGAATATGACGGCGGCCTCGTGAAGGGCAATCAGATCCGCGTGGCGTGCGAGTGCCGCGAGGACGGCAAGAATGACGTGGTAAAGTAGGTCATCCTAACGGCGCCGATTCCAGCAGCCGCACGTCGAAGGTACTGCGCCGGGTCTCCCACGGGTAGATGATGAAGGCGTCGGTGGTGGCGGCGTAATATTCGGGCTGCTTGGTCTTGAACAGCGACGCGCCGGGCTTGTAGTGCAGCACGGCCACCTGCGGCTGCGCGCCCGCCGACTCCACCCGGCCGCGCACGGTGTTGATGGTGCGCGCGCTGTTCCACACGTCGTCCACGATCAGCACCCGCCGATCGCGCAGCAGCTCGTCTTCGGGGAATTGCAGGAAGGTGGGCCACGCCAGCATTTTCTCTTCAAATTCGGGGAAGCGTACAGCGGCGGTGAGCACGTGGCGAATGTCCAGCGCTTCGGCCAGGATGCCGCCCGGCACCAGTCCGCCGCGCGTGATCATCAGCATCGAATCGAACGTGCCACGAATCTGCGGCAGCAGCTGATCGATCAACTTGTCCACGTCGTTCCACGTCAAAAGTTCCTGCCGCATAACCGCCTCCGTCGGATCAGAGATAACCCGATTATACAACAACGCGACGGGCTATTCTGACGGAGCGGCCCAGCCGATCACTTCGGCATCGGGCGGCAGGGCGAGCGGTTGTGATTGCCAGGTGCCCACCTCGACGAGCGATCGGCCAACAATCAGCTTCGCGCCGTCGGGGCTCCACTGATAACGGCCAGGGCCAAGGTGCTGCTCGACGCGCCGTTCCCCGGTCATCGACACGACCCATATTCCTTGCTTGTCCGGTTGTTCGTCTTCGCTGACGAAGGCCAGCCAGCGGCCGTCAGCGCTCCAACGGGGCGCGTCGAACCAACCGCCTCGACCGACATTGGTATAGAGATGGATCAACTGCGCCGTGTGAGCGGCCAGATCGAAGACCGCCACCCCCACCTGCCAGCCCTGACCAAAATCGCCGCCCGCATACCACGCCAGCTGTCTGCCGTCCGGCGACCAGGCCGGGCTGCCGATGCGCTGAATGTTCGCCAGGCCGTATTGCCGGGGGTCGAATACTTTCGGGCCATTCTCCCAGTCGTACAACATCGCCATACCGGCCGCATCATACGCAATTGTTCGGCCGTCGGGGGCTGGAGCGGGCAGACCGTTCGACTCGTTTGCGGCGTCAAGCACCCGGTATTCTTTGCCATCAACCCGGGCAGCCGTCAAACGGCCGGCATCAGGCGCTTCCCGGTTGCGCGCCCATGAGCCGAAGAGGATCCAATCGGGTCGGGCCGGCCACCAGACCGGGCAGCACAACGTGCCATCAAAATCTGCGCTTATCTGGCGTCGCTGCCCGGTGTTTACGTCCACGAGCCAGAGCGCGTCGCGCGAGGGGGTGTCCTGAACGTAGAGAAGTTGATCGGCGGCAGGCGAGACGGCAATATCTCGTACGTAGTCAAATACCCGCCGGCTGTGCCCATCGGCTTGAATCTGCCAAATGCCGTCAGCCGTGCGATAGATCAGGCCGGCGGGCGGCGTGCTGCCGATCGGCGTTGCCGTCGAACGCGGCACAGCCGTGCTGGTCAAGATTAGCATCGGAGTCGAGGTGGTTGTTGAGGTCGGCGGCCTGGTTGCCGGTGAGGTCGCGGTGGGCAGCGGCGAGCTGTCGGTTGGGAGTGGACTACACGCCGCGCTCAGGACAACGGCCAGCGATAATGGAACACTCAATTTCCGCCACATTGTCTGCCGCGCCGGGAGCATTTGCCCAATTGTAAATCCGCGCTCGACGGTGCGCTCTTCGACCGGCCAACACTGACCCGACGAGCGATCAACGGCCAACTCGCGGCGCAGTCTCTATCGGCCCTGCCACCAATCCTTCCGCGAGCGCGGATCCAGCAGCGAGCCGGCATCACGCACCGCGATGGCGATCTCGCTGCCGCGCGCCCGGCCCAGCGGCTGACCCGGATACAGCGCGGGCAGCTGGCCGCGCCCGGCGGCGTTCAACTGCCGGTAGAGCGCCAGCAGATGTGGATCGGTGCAGACGTGCTCCAGATAGATCACGTAGCCGGTGGCCGGCGTGTCCTCGTTGGTGTACTTCAGCGTCAGGCGCGTCTCCTCGGCATACATCACCATTGCCCCGTAGCCGCCGCCGATGTCGTAGCCGGCCACCGGCGCGCGGATCAACTCGCCGGGCGAGGTGGCCATGCCCAGCAGCGTCACATCCCATTTGGTGATCGGCTCGCCGCGGCAATTGCACGTCCAATCCCAACGATAGACTTTGGCGGCGCTGACGAAGACGGGGGTGCGATTGTTGGTAAACAGGCTAGGAAACTGCGGGGCATTCACGTCGATGCTGCCGACATAGTCCAGCAGCCCCAGATACGCCGTCGTGGGCACGTAGCCGCGCACAGCCAGGTTGATGTCCGGCTGCGTCGCAGCATCGCCGGTGTACGGATTATCGGGCGACAGTGAACCATAGGTTTCGCCCGTGGCCGCGCAGACATCCTTCGACGACATGATGAGCGGCAGGCGCGCTCGTGGACGGGGAGTGGGCGCCAACGCTGGGCCGTCGTCGGCCAGAGACGCCATCGGGTTGAGCAGCACCGCCGCCAGCGCGCCCAGGATCAACCATCGGATCAAACGTATTCGCCGGGTTAAGCTTCGATCTAACATCGTGTTATCCTTTTTACGCCGGTTTGGCCAGAGGTCAATAGTACGCAGGTTAAGCGTCGGGCAACCAGTGGGCAAGGGTACAGGTCGGCAACCATCTGCATCGGTTATAATGTCGCGCGAGGCCGATGATGAGAAACACGCAACGGCAAATCCTGGCGTGGGGCATCATGTTCGTCGTCGTCGCGCTCATTGCGTGCGGGGGCGGGCTGTTCATGCTGAAGATGCTGCCGCCCATCGACGCGGATCGCATCATGCGACGGCTGCCCGGCCCGATGCGGCAGGCGGTGACGACGCTGCTGTTTCCGCATCCCGATCAGGTGCCCACGCCCGCCCGGCCAATTGTGAATGCCGCCGTGCTGTTGACGCCGGCGCCCACGCGCACGCCCGCGCCGACCCTCACACCTGCACCGACGCTGACGCCCAGCCCCCCGCCCACGGATCAACCGACGATTGAGTCAACCGTCCCGTCCCCTGCCCCGATCGATCCGGTGACCATCCCGACGGTGCGCGCTCCGGGGCCGACGCAGGCCGCGCGCAGCACGCCCGCGTCCAGCGAAGGCATCGATGTGCTGATCACGCGCGCCCGGCAGGAATATCAGGGCTGGAACAACTGCGGCCCGGCCACCCTGGCGATGAACCTGAGCGCCTTCGGCTGGCAGGGCACGCAATACGACGCGGCTAAATTCCTGAAGCCCGATCCGGAAGACAAGAACGTCAGCCCGGATCAGATGGTGGCCTATGCGCGCTCGGCGGGCTTCAACGCGCTGTATCGCGTCAATGGCACGCCCGAGCTGGTGAAGCGCTTCGTGCGCAGCGGTCTGCCGTTGTTGATCGAAAAAGGCTTTGAGCCTGACGCCGAACTGGGCTGGATGGGCCATTACGAATTGATCGTGGGCTTCAACGATCTGAAGCAGGAATTTGTGGCGATGGATTCTTATCTGGGGCCATATCAATCGGTGCCGTATGATCAATTCGACAAATACTGGCGGCAGTTCAATCGGACGTATATCGTGGTTTATACCAACGAGTATGCCGACACGGTGAATCAACTGCTGGGCGATCAGCTGGACGACGCGACGATGTGGGCGGGCGCGCTGGCGGCGGCGCAGCAGGAGGCGGCGGCCAATCCCGATGACGCCTTCGCCTGGTTCAACGTGGGCACCAACTACGCAGCGCTCGATGACATGACCAGCGCAGCCGCCGCCTACGATCACGCCCGGCAGATCGGCCTGCCGTGGCGCATGACGTGGTATCAATTCGGCTGGTTCGAAGCCTACCTGGGCGCGGGCCGTTACGATGACGTGCTGGCGCTGGCCGACGCCACTCTCAAGGTGACGGGCAACATCGAAGAGATGTACTACTACAAAGGGCTGGCGCTGCGGGCGCTGGGCAACCTCAGCGGCGCGCGCAGCCAGTTTGAGCTCGCCTTGCAGCGCAACGCCAACTTCGCGCCCGCGCGGCAGGCGCTGGCCTCGCTCTGAGCAGCATGAGACTCTCGGCCCTCAACCGCCGCGTCTTAGTATCGGCCCTGATCGTTGGCGCGGGCTTCCTCGTCAGCAAGATCACGGGCTTCCTCGACGATCGCATTCTGGTGCAGACCATCGGTCGCAATCCGGCGCTGGACGCTTACTATGCGGCCTTCAACCTGCCCGATCTGTTGTTCACGCTGATCTCGGGCGGGGCGCTGGCCGCAGCCTTCATCCCCGTCTTCACCGGACTGCTGGCGCGCGAGGATCGCGCCCGCGCGTGGCAGCTCGCTTCGGCGGTGGTGAACACCGCCTTCCTGGTGGCGTTGATCGGAGCGGTGACGCTGGTGGTCTTCGCGCCGTGGTTCGTGGCGCAGACCGTGGCCAGCGGCTTTGCGCCCGAATATCAGCAGCTGACCGCCGACCTGATGCGCGTGCTGCTGATCGGCTCGGTGATCTTCGCCATCAGCGGCGTGGTGATGAGCGCGCTGCAGGCCAACCAGCATTTCTTCCTGCCCGCGCTGGCGCCCATCCTGTATAACCTGGGCATCCTGGGCGGTGTGATCTTTCTGGCGCCGACGCTGGGCGTGTGGGGGCCGACCCTCGGCGTGGTCATCGGCGCAGCGCTGCATCTGCTCATTCAGATTCCCGGCCTGATCAAATACAAAGCGCGTTGGACGCCGCGGCTGGGCTGGCACGATGCTGATCTGCGCCGCGTGATCAGATTGATGCTCCCGCGCATCATCGGCCTGGGCACGGTGCAGTTTGCCAGCCTGGTGACAGTCAGCCTGGCGTCGGCGCTGCCGGTGGGCAGCGTGACCGCGTTGAGCAACGGCTGGAAGGTGATGCAGCTGCCCGAAACGCTCATCGCCACGGCCATTGCGACCGCCGCTTTTCCCACGCTGAGCGAATTGGCCTCGCGCGGGCAGCTCACCGAGCTGCGCGCGACGCTGCGCATCACGTTGCTGGTCATCCTGGCGCTGACCGTGCCCGCCGCCATCGGCCTGCTGCTATTTAGCCGACCGGTGGTGAACGTCCTGTACGCGGCGTCGGACGATGTCATGCTGCTCATCCAGTGGGCGGTGCAGGGCTACGCGCTGGGGCTGATCGGCCACTCGCTGCTGGAAGTGGCGGCGCGCACGTTCTACGCACAGCAGGATACGTGGACGCCCTTAGTCGTGGCGATCGGCGCCATGGCCGTGGGCATCGCCGCCAGTGTGATCCTGCGTCCCGTCTTCGGCGTGGGCGGCCTGGCGCTGGCCAATGCGGTCGGGGTGACGGTGGAAGTCGCGGCGCTGTTGATCATCCTGAGGCCGCGGCTCAATCTCGCCGCGCATGCGGTGATCGCACCGGCCGATGATTCCGCGACAATGGCGGTGGAAGTGGAAGGTTAGCAGCGGGTTACAATCGTCCCAGTTATTCGCCTTGACGAGTCGAGTAGGTTAGACTACAATCCTTCGCACACAAGCGGAGGGTATGCACTCACATGACAGCTAAACGCATCGCCGTCATCATCATGGGTTTGCTGGTCGGCGCGGGGGTTACACTGGGAATCATGGTGGCGTTTTCCGGCCAGGGGATGCTGGGGTTTGGTCTGCCCAATTTCATGCTGACCACGCTGTGTTTTGGCGCTGCCGCAATCATCGGTTTGGACTACCTGCTCAACACCGGCATGCTCAAACGTTGAGCGACCCGGTAATTTCCTCTACGGCCAGCCGGCTGCCGGCGCCTGGCTTGCCAATCGCGCCCGACTGCGGCGCAACGCCGGTCTGTTGTTGACGTTACACCGCGCAGGACATAGCACATGTCAATGCCCGAAATCATCTTGCTGGTGGAAGGCGCGCGACCGTCGTCGTCACTGATGCCGCTGCTGGAAGGCCACGGCTTCACCATTCTCCGGGCCTCCAACGGCAAGGAAGCGCTGCAGAATGTTCACGCCCAACATCCGGGGCTGGCCATCGTCCACGCTTCCACGCTGCACACCGACGGCCAGCGCATCTGCCTGGAACTGCGCGCAGCCAATGCGCAGCTGCCTGTCATCATCGTCGTCCGGCGGCGCACCACCGTTACTGTGGACTGCGAGGCCGAAGTGCTGGTGGAGCCGTTTACCCGCCGCAAGCTCTTCAGCTGCATCGCCCGTCTGCTCCCGCCGCCCCAGGGCCACGTTCTGACGGTGGACGATGTCGCGCTCAACCTTGACACCCACTTCGTCCGCGTGGGCCGCGACGAGCACCGCCTCACGCCGATGAAGGCGCGCCTGCTGGAAGAATTCCTGCGCCACCCCGGCGAAGTGTTGAGCCGCGAATACCTGATGAAAACCGTCTGGCGCACCAACTACGTCGGCGACACGCGCACCATCGAAGTCCACATGCGATGGCTGCGTCAGATCATCGAAGCCGATCCCGCTAAGCCGGATCGCCTGCAAACGATCCGGGGCGTTGGGTATCGATCCACCATCGGGTTGAAAGACTGACCCGATCGTCTCACTCGTCCCCCAGATCAGACTGTCCAATAATATTGACCGGCGGTGTGGCCGTGCCGATGGGCGGCGGAGGCGAAACAGGCTGCGTCATGACGCCCGGCGGCATTGTGGGGGGCGGCGCCATCACGATCACGCCAGGCGGAGGGCCGGCCGGGCGGCTGCGCCGACCCATCAGCGCCGCACCCACGATGATGCCCAACGGGATCGCCACTCCGGCTCCGCACAACGTGCCCGCCAACAGCGCGATCTCTTCTTCGCCCAGGCGGGCAGCGATATAGCCAAACAGTGTAATGGCAAAACCCAGTAAGGCAAAACCTGCCACAATACCCAACCGTCTCATGGTGAGATCATTATATTGAACATATGTTCTAATGTCAAGATACAAGAAACCCGGCCAACGTGCATGGCCGGGTTTCTTAATCAATTGAGCCGAAACGCGGCGACTACTTCTTGGCGGCCTTGGCCGCGGCTTTCATCAAGCGTGACTTGCGGCGGGCCGCATTGCGCTTGTGGATGATGCCCTTCTCGGCCGCTTTGTCCAGCGCGCTGGCTGCCAGCCGCAGTGACTGCTCCGTCTGCGCGGCATCGCCGGCGGCGATGGCGCTGCGAGCATCCTTGACGGCGCCGCGGGCGCGGGTCCGAATTGCCTTGTTGCGAATCGCGCGCCGCTTGCTGCTGCGCATGCGTTTTTGAGCCGATTTGATGTTAGCCAACGATGTTCCTCCAACGAATATGTTGCTTGAGTCAGCGGCGGGAGAGTATACACGAATTCACTGGATTTGTCCACCGCCATTTTGCCTCGCCGGCAACGCGGTATAATCCCCCCATGCCGACCGAGCCTTCATTCCCTTTGGCCCAGCGTCTGGCGGCGCGCTTCTACTTCATGCGCGGCAACCTGCACCGCCACCTGGGCAATGCCAGCGGGGAGCGCCGCGAATATCAATGGGCGGTGGACGACTTCTCGCGCGCGCTCGATCGCGATCCAACCCTGATCGCCGCGTACTACAATCGGGGCGTGTTGTACTGGCGCGAACTGGAGAACTGGCACCGCGCCGTGCGCGATCTCACGCGCGTCATCGAACTGGCCCCGCATCGCCACGAAGCCTGGTTTAACCGGGCAATGGCGTTTCAACAGCGCGGCCAGTTGGAAGAGGCCGCCGACGATCTGCGGCGTTATCTGGAAGTCGCCACCGATGCGGGGTGGCGCGCCAACGCCCAGCACCAGCTCGATCTGATCACGACGCTGATCGACGAGCGCCGCTCCGCTTAACCACTCACGCGCGCCGCGTCGTTTCGCAGGCGCGCTTCCAGCTCAGCGCGCAGCTGCGCGAGCCGGGCCTGATAGGCGGCGCCCTGAATCTCCGCCGCCGTCATCAGATCGGCGTCTTCGTCATTGTCACGATAATAACGCGGCCGCCGGCCCACATACTCAAAGCCGTACTTGCGATACAGGTTCTGCGCCACGGTGTTGGACACGCGCACTTCCAGCGTCACCATCTCCGCGCCCAGTTCCACGCTGCGCTCAATCATGGCCAGCAGCATCAACTCGCCCAGGCCGCGTCCGCGCCAGGCTTGATCGGAGGCGATGGTGCTGATATGCGCCTCGCCCACCACCAGCCAGAAGCCGCCGTAGGCCACCACGCGCCCGCGCGCCGCGGCGCGGCGCAGCAGGCGCGTTAACCACGTCTGCGGTCGCGCCGCGTCATTGGGCAAATAGCGCACGACAAAGTAATAGGAATTGTGGTTCTCCAACAATTCGTGGCGATACGTATAATCGGACCACGGCAGCGTGAAGGCGGTGCGCTCGATCGCCATCACTTCCGGCACATCCGTCCACTGCATCGGCTCGACTTTGAAAGGGGATACGGCCGCGATCATGCGCTGGTCACCTGCTGATCGGGCGAAAGATAGATCGGCTGCAAGGCGGCCGCATCATCGACCCGGCCTGCCTGGA
The DNA here is from genome assembly GCA_964550855.1 of uncultured Anaerolineae bacterium. Taxonomy (GTDB): domain Bacteria; phylum Chloroflexota; class Anaerolineae; order Fen-1058; family Fen-1058; genus JAGOBP01. The sequence goes on along the minus strand of CAZKBQ010000051.1, from coordinate 13,598 downwards.
TGCGCTGCCGGGCGATCTCGGCCAGGAAGCCCGCCCGTCGCAGATTAAAGGCCGGCGGCAGCAGCCGCACCCGATCGGTCAGCCGCTGCTCGATGGCCTGTCGTTCGGCCGCCGTCAACTCGCCGCACAGCGCCGTCGAGGTCGTCCACGCCGCGCCAATCAGCTGGGCGGTGGTCAGCACAAAATCGCCGTCCAGTTTCCAGTCACCGCGGCTGCGAAGATAGCGGGCCGCAATGAGACGTCCGCGCCCGGCCCGCACCACCACCACCAGCGGCGGCTTGACCCACTGGTGCGCGTAGGCCACGATGTCGGTGGTGCACACGCCCACCAGCGGCACATCGCGCGCCACGGCCAACCCCTTGGCCGCCGCCACCCCCACGCGCACGCCCGTGAAAGAGCCGGGGCCGATCGAGACGGCCAGCCCATCGAGTTGATCGATCGAGGCGTCGATCTGTTGCAACAGATCGACGATGCGGGGCATCAATTCCACCGTGTGATGATCGGCCGTGTCCCACGTCAGTTCGGCGCGCACGCCCGAATCGTCGTAAACGGCCAGGCCGGCGCTGCGCGTGGCCGTGTCGATGGCGAGAATCACTGGCTTAACTCCGGTCGGCAGGCAGGTTCAACACCGCCCGCTTCAAGTCATCGACGCAGCGTTGATGCGCGTCGTCAGTGGCCGTAAACGTCAGGCGGCGGCGCGTGTCGTCCACGATCTCCAGCTCGATCCACAGCCGATCGGGCGGCAGCAGCGACGGCGCGCGCTCCGGCCACTCGATCAGCACGACACTGCCGGCGTCCATCAAATCCGACAGGCCCAGCAGCCACGCTTCGCGCTCGGATTCGACGCGATAGAGATCGACGTGATACAACCGCGCGCGATCCTGCGAACGACGCAGTTCGTGAATCAACGTAAACGTCGGGCTGGTCAGATCGTCGGTGGCCCCCCAGCCGCGACCCAGCCCCTGCGCAAAGCAGGTCTTGCCTGCGCCCAGCTGACCGTTGAGGCAGATGACCTCGCCGCCGCGCAGCACCCGCCCCAGCCGCTCACCCAGGCGCGCGGTCTGCGCGGGGCTGCCGCTGAGAAATTCGAACACCTTCGGATCAAGAATGGGCATAATCGCCATCGTCGTTGGCCGGCGAGTCTGGCACGGTCTGGCCGCGCCGCCGGCATCGACGCGGCTGATTATACCGCCGGCCGGAAGGTGCGACAAGACGGTGAAGGTGGCAACGCTAGTCAAAGCCGCGGAAACGTGTTACACTTTTTCCGCCCGCTCAAAGGCTCACCATGCGTTATCTGATCATCTCCGATATTCATGCCAATTTGCCCGCGTTGGAAGCCGTGCTGGCTGACGCCGGCTCGTTCGATCGGGTCTGGTGCCTCGGCGACATCGTCGGCTACGGGCCATATCCCAACGAGTGCATTGAACGACTGCGCGCCCTGCCGCTGACCGCGCTGGCCGGCAATCACGACTGGGCCGCCATCGGCCGGCTGGACCTGGGCTACTTCAATCGCGAGGCGCGCGCGGCGGTGGTCTGGACACGCCTCACGCTGATGCCGGAAAACAAGGCCTATCTGGAATCGCTGCCCTCCATGCTGGTGGAGGCCGACTACACCCTGGCGCATGGCAGTCCCGGCCAGCCAATCGAAGAATACATTCTGGACTTGCTGTCCGCCGAGCAGAACTTCCAACACTTCAAGACGCGCGTCTCCCTGGTGGGGCACACGCACTGGCCGATTGCGTTTCATCGCGCTGAAGGGCTGGAGCGCCATTGCATTCAGGTGGCGCCGGATTGGAATCAACCGGTGCAGCTGAACGGCGGACGCTGGATCATCAACCCCGGCAGCGTGGGTCAGCCGCGCGACGGCGATCCCGCTGCCTGCTACGCGCTGCTCAATCCAGAGTCGGGCGAGTGGACCTACCGTCGTGTGCCGTATCCAGTGGAAGAAACACAGGCGCGCATGCGGCACTTTCGGCTGCCCGACCGGCTGATTGAGCGGCTCTCGATCGGACATTAAACCATGGCTAGCGAACAACCCGCGATGAGCAGCGTGCAGTGCGTGATCCTGGCCGCGGGCCAGGGCACCCGCATGAAATCGAACCGGCCCAAAGTGCTGCACCAGATCGCCGGGCAGCCGCTGGTGGCCTACCCGATTGGGGTGGCCAACTCGATCGGTTCTCTGCGCCCCATCGTCGTGATCGGCCACGGGGCTGACAAAGTGAGACAGGCCGTGGGTGAATCGGTGAGTTACGCTCTGCAAAGTCCGCAGTTGGGCACCGGCCACGCCGTGTTGTGCGCGCGCGACCAGATCGATCCCTCAAGTGAGATCGTCGTCGTGCTGTACGGCGACACGCCGCTCATCACCGCCGGGACGCTGCGCCGCCTGATCGCCGCGCACCTCCAAGCGGCGGCGGTCGTCAGCCTGATTACCTTTCACCCACAGGATCCCGCGTTGTATGGGCGCATCGTCCGGGACGAGCACGGCCGCATCGTGGAGATCGTCGAATATAAAGAAGCGACGTCCGAGCAGCGCGCGATCCGCGAAGTCAACTCGGGCTTCTTCTGTTACCAGACCGCCTGGCTGTTAGCCCATCTCGATCAACTCCAGCCGCGAGCGGGGCACGGCGAGCTGTATCTGACCGATCTCGTAAGCATCGCCGCGCGGGAAGGCGCGCCGGTGGCACACGTCGAATGCGACGAAACCGAAGTGCTGGGCGTCAACGATCGCGTCCAGCTGGCGCAGGCCGAGCGGCTGATGCGCGAGCGCATCAACACGCAGCATATGCTCAACGGCGTCACGTTGATCGATCCGGCCACGACGTATATCGACGCGCCGGTGACCATCGGCGCGGACACGATCATCCAGCCCAACACCCAGCTGCACGGCAACACCTCGATCGGGCGCGCCTGCACGATCGGGCCGAATACGATCATCGACAATTCGACCATCGGCAACGAGTGCGCCATCGTGGCCTCGCTGGTGGAAAGCGCCACGCTGGAAGATCACGTGGACATGGGGCCGTTCTCGCATCTGCGCAAGGGCGCCTACCTGTGCGCGGGCGTTCACATCGGCAACTTTGCGGAAGTGAAAGACAGCCGGTTGGGGCCGGGCACCAAGCAGGGGCATTTCAGTTATCTGGGCAATGCCGACATCGGCGCGGACGTGAACATTGGCGCGGGCACGATCACGTGCAACTATGACGGTCAGAAAAAACACCAGACCAAGATCGGCGACGGGACGTTCATCGGCAGCGACACGCTGTTGGTGGCGCCCGTGAAGATCGGCGCGCGGGCCAAAACCGGGGCCGGCTCGGTGGTGACGCACGATGTCGCCGACGGCGAGCTGGTCTATGGCGTACCGGCCAGACCGAAGCGTAAAGAATGACGTGTCAGGCGTCACCGGGTGATGAAGCGTTGACTCATCATCGGTCATGCGGCAGCTGCAGTTTATGGATGCGAACATCTCGGCTGAATTGATTTTCCTCACTGTGCTGATCGCGTTGAACGCTTTTTTTTCCGCGTCAGAAATCGCCGTGATCAGCGTGCCCCGGCTGCGCATAAAACAGCTCATCGAGGATGGCAATAAGACGGCCGAAATCCTCTATCATCTGGCGGAGGATTCCAGCCGGTTTCTGGCCACCGTTCAGATCGGCGTGACGCTGCTGGGCTTTCTGGCGTCGGCCACGGCCGCCGTCAGTTTGTCCGGCGGGCTGAGCGCCGCCCTGGCGACGGTGCCGATTCCGATCGTGGCGCAGTCGGCGCGTGGTCTGGCCATCGGTCTGATCACGCTGCTGCTGACGCTGGTGACGCTGATCTTTGGCGAACTCGCGCCCAAATCCATCGCGCTGGCGCACAGTGAGCGCATCGCGCTGTTCGTCGCGCGCCCGATCGATCTACTGGCCCGGCTGGTCTCGCCGCTGGTGCGGTTCCTGGTGTGGATCACCAATCGGGTGGCACAGCCGTTCGGCGGCCAGCCACGGCGCGGCCTGCCCATCGTCACCGAAGAAGAGATCAAGACGCTGGTGGACGCGGGTGAAGAAAGCGGCATGCTGGAAGAAGACGAGAAAGAGATGATCTACTCGATCTTCGAATTCGGCGAGACGCTGGCCCGCGAGGTGATGGTGTCGCGCGTGGACGTGGTGGCGCTGGCGGCAGACACGCCGCTGATCGAAGCGGTGGATGTGATCATCAACCACAATCATTCGCGCGTGCCGGTGTACCAGGGCAGCATCGACAACATTATCGGCGTGCTGTACGCCAAGGATCTGCTGAAGGTGCTGCGCGAAAAAGGGCGCGAGGCGGCCAACCAGATCAAATTGCCGGACCTGGTGCGGCCGGCCACCTTTACGCCGGAAAGCAAGAAGGTGGACGAGCTGCTAAAGGAGATGCAGAAGCGCCGCGTGCACATGGCCATCGTCATCGACGAGTACGGCGGCACGGCCGGGGTGGTGACCATCGAGGACATCCTGGAGGAAATTGTCGGCGAGATCCAGGACGAGTACGATCAGGGCGAGGAGCCCATGATCCAGACGCCGGCCGAGAACGAATGGCTGATCGATGCGCGCACCAATCTGAGCGACATCAACGACCTGCTCAAAACCGACCTGCCGCTGGACGAGAGCGACACGCTGGGCGGGTTTATTTACCAATCGTTGGGCAAGGTGCCCCTGCCCGGCGACGAAGTGGAACACCAGGACCTGCGGTTAAAAGTGGTCAACGTGGCGGGCCGGCGCATTGGCAAAGTGCGGGTCACGCGCATCGTCAACACGGCCGCGCCGGCCGATCGGGCTTGAACCGGCCGCCGTCTATTCTCAGGAGAACTCATGAACGGTCAACAGCTGGTGGCGCGCGCGATTGAGGCGCGCCAGCGCGCTTACGCGCCCTATTCGCACTACAAGGTGGGCGCCGCGCTGCTGGGCAAGTCGGGCAAGGTGTACCTGGGCTGCAATGTCGAGAATGCCTCCTACGGCCACACCATCTGTGCCGAGCGCACGGCGGTGGTGAAGGCCGTGTCAGAAGGCGAAACGGAATTTGAAGCGATTGCCGTCGTCACGCGCAACGGCGGCTCGCCGTGCGGGGCCTGCCGGCAGGTGCTGGCGGAATTCGCGCCCGAGCTCACGGTGTACATTGCCGACGAGAACGGCGAACATCGCACGACGACGGTGCGCGAGCTGCTGCCGGATTTGTTTACGCCCAAACATTTGGAAAAGTAGATTAGCAGAGTCGAACACTCTGCCCATGAATTGAGCCGTGAGCCTTGGACCGAAGCCGACTCTACCGCATTGATGCCATCGTCATGCACCGAACGGATGTGGGTGAAGCCGATCGGCTGCTGACGGTCCTATCGCGCGAGCGCGGCAAATTGCGGCTCAATGCCAAGGGCGCGCGCAAGATCAAAAGCCGCCGCGCCGGACACGTGGAACTGTTCATGCGGTCCAAGATGCTGGTCGCCAGGAGCCGCGGTGACATCGACATCGTCTCGCAGGTGGAGACGGTGGAGGCCTATCGCGGCCTGCGTGAAGACCTGACGCGATCGACCTACGCGCACTACGCCGTGGAGTTGATCGACGCCTTTGCGGAGGAAGGCGCCGAACAGCCGGAGCTGTTCGATCTGCTGGCCGCAGGCTTAAACTGGATCGCCACGACCGACAATTTGCCGCTGACGGCGCGCTTCTTTGAGTTGAAGTTGTTGACCATCGCGGGTTTTCAACCGCAGGTATTTGTATGCGCCGATAAGGGCGAAGCGCTGAAGGAAGCGGCAGCCGATGAGTTCTACGGCTGGAGTCCGTCGTTGGGCGGGGTGCTGTGTCCCGACCACGCACCGGGCCACTCGGATGCCAGCCGCCTGTCGCTCAACGGTTTGAAAGTGCTGCGGCACGCGCTGCGCACGGAGTATGCGGCTTTTACTGCCTTGACCGTGCGCCAGGCCGTCGCCAGCGAAGTGGAACAGCTCATGTTAAGATACATCCAGTACGTACTGGAGCGCAAAGTCAAGTCGGTGGAGTTTCTGAATTTGCTCCGGCGCGAAGCCGACAACTGACTTTGAAACAGACCGACAGGCAGAAACGGCTTACGCACTACGTTTGACGCATTACTCGTTACTCATCACTCGTCAGGATCGATCATGCCCAAACCACTCTCGTTTCAACAGATCATTCTCACGCTGCAGAATTACTGGACCAGCCGCGGTTGCACATTGTGGCAGCCTTACAATCATCAGGTCGGCGCGGGCACGATGAATCCCGCCACCGCCCTGCGCGTGCTCGGCCCGGAGCCGTGGAACGTCGCCTACGTGGAGCCGTCCGTCCGCACCGATGACGGCCGCTACGGCGACAACCCCAATCGACTGCAGCAACATACGCAGTTTCAGGTCATCCTCAAGCCCGATCCGGGCAACCCGCAAGAGATTTATCTGGAATCGCTGTTTGCCCTCGGCATCAAACGCGAGGAGCATGACATCCGCTTTGTGGAAGACAACTGGGAATCGCCGGCGCTGGGCGCCTGGGGATTGGGCTGGGAAGTGTGGCTCGATGGGTTGGAGATCACCCAATTCACGTATTTCCAGCAGGCGGGCGGCCAGGTGCTCGATCCGGTCTCGGTGGAGATTACCTACGGTCTGGAACGCATCGCCATGTTCCTGCAAAACGTCCACAGCGTGTACGACATCGACTATGACGGCGTGCACACCTATGGCGAAATCTTCCTGCGCAATGAGATCGAGCAATGCATCTACAACTACGAACTGGCCGATGTCGAGGGGTTGCGCCGGGCTTATGATTTCTACGAATCGGAGGCCAGGGCCGCGCTGGCGCACCAGCCGCCGCTGGTCATGCCCGCGCACGATTACGTGCTGAAATGCTCGCATACCTTCAATCTGTTGGATTCACGCGGCGCGATCGGGGTGACGGAGCGCGCCAACTACTTCCGCCGCATGCGCGATCTGTCGCGCAGCGTGGCGACCGCCTATGTCGAACAGCGTCAGGCGATGGAGTATCCGTGGCTGAAGGGACAGGCGGGAGGCCAGAAGCAGGCGGCAGACAGCAGGCAGCAAGAGGCGCTGCCGGTGATTAAGGAACCTGCCTCGTTTATGTTTGAGATTGGTTCTGAGGAGTTACCGGCGACCGATGTAAGTTCGGCGCTGGCGCAATTACGCGAACTGGCGCCGAAGATGTTGAAGGACGCCCGGCTGGCCTACAACTCGATTGAGGTCTTTGCCACCCCGCGCCGGCAGGGCTTCCTCGTGCGCGATCTGGCGCCGCAACAATCGCCGCTCGACGTAGTGGTGCGCGGCCCGGCGCTCAAGGCCGCCTTCGACAAAGATGGCAAGCCCACCAAAGCCGCCGAAGGCTTTGCGCGCGGGCAAGGCGTAAGCGTTGACGACTTGATCAAGGTGGACGAGAAGGGCAATCAGTACGTTTACGCCAAAAAGCATGACGCCGGGAAACCCGCCCCTGACGTGCTGGCGACGCTGCTGCCCGAACTCGTGGCCGCATTGAAATTCGAAAAGACGATGCGCTGGAACAGCAGCGGCGTGGCCTTCAGCCGTCCGCTGCGCTGGTTCGTAGCGCTGTTCGGCGATCAAATCGTGCCGTTTGAGTACGCGGGTTATCGCAGCGGCAACGTTAGCCGGGGCACGCGCGCCGAGGGGTCGCCCGAGATCGTCATCGCCTCGGCGGATCATTATCTGGCGACATTGAAGCAGCATCAGGTGCTCCTGGATTACGCCGAACGGGCCGCCGTCGTCAAGGCGCAGATCACCACGGTGGCCGAGAGCGTTCACGGGCAAATTCCCGACGATGCCGGCCTGCTTGAAGAAGTGACCAACCTCGTCGAGCAGCCCACTGCTTTGTTAGGCAACTTTGAATCGAAGTATCTGGCGCTGCCCAGAGACGTGCTGATCACCGTGATGAAGAAACATCAGCGCTATTTTCCGGTGCTGGGCCAGGCCGGCATGCTGCCGCACTTCATCGCCGTGCGCAACGGCGACGCCCGTCATCTGGACATCGTGCAGCACGGCAACGAGGAAGTGCTGCGCGCGCGCTTCGCCGACGCCGAATATTTCTTCAATCAAGATCGCAAGCACAAGCTGGAAGAGTTCCTGCCCAGGTTGAGCACGCTCACCTTCCAGGTCAAACTCGGCTCGATGCTGGACAAAGCCAGACGCATCGAAGCGTTGACGCCGACGATTGCGGCGATGTTGAACGTAAGCGACGTGGCCGCCGCGCAGCGCGCCGCGCACCTGTGCAAGGCCGATCTGGCCACGCAGATGGTGATCGAGATGACGTCGCTGCAGGGTCTCATGGGCCGCGAATATGCGAAGTTGTCGGGCGAGAGCGAGCCGGTGGCGAACGCCCTGGCCGAACAGTATGATCGCGCGCCGGAGTCGGACCTCGGTGCGGTGATTAGCCTGGCCGATCGCTTTGACAGCCTGAGCGGCCTGTTTGCGGTTGGCCTGGCGCCGACGGGCAGCGCCGATCCGTGGGGGCTGCGCCGTGCCGCGCTGGGCGTGGTCGAAACGCTGATCAAGCATCGGGTCTCCTTCTCCATCCGCCGCGCGTTGGAGGCCGCCGCCGCCTTGCAGCCGGTGCCCGTCGGGGCGAAAGCGCTCGACGATGCACACGCCTTTGTCGTCGGGCGCGAGCGGGCAGCGCTGCTTGACCAGGGACTGCGTTACGATCTGGTGGACGCGGTGCTGGCCGCGCGCGGCGATGATCCCTTTGTGGCGAAGCAGTCGATCGAGACGCTGGCGCAGTGGGCGGCCCGGCCCGATTGGCCGCTGCTGCTCGACGGCTACGCGCGCTGCGTGCGCATCGTGCGCGATCTCAAGGAAACGCTGCCGCTGGATATCAGTAAAGATACTGAACCGCCGACGCGGGCGCTGCACGCGACCTATGAGGCCGCGCAACAAACCGTCGGGCCGCAGAGTCCGATCGAGGCTTTGCTGGACGCGCTGGCGAGTCTGGTGCCGTACATTACCGACTTTTTCGACAAGGTGCTCGTCATGCACGAGGATCAATCGATCCGGCAGACGCGGCAGGCGTTGCTGCAGCGCATCTGGCATCTGGCCGACGGCATTGTTGATCTGACGAAAGTGGAAGGGTTCTAGACGTTACACTTCTCTGCCGATCAAGTGCGGAGTGTCACTCGTCAAACCAACCGATCGGCAGTAAACTGGCCGATTGGTGTATAATTGACACTTGGTATTTTCAAGCCAAACACTATTTTGCTTAAGGAGCAAACGATGTCCAAGAAGTGGGTGTATCTATTCACCGAAGGCAATAAAGACATGCGCGACCTGCTCGGCGGCAAGGGCGCGGGTGTGGCCGAGATGACCAACGCCGGCCTGCCGGTGCCGCCCGGCTTCACCATCACCACCGAGGCTTGCAACGAGTATTTCCGCATCGGCAAGCAGTTCCCGGAAGATCTGTGGAATCAGGTGCTGGCGGCGTTGGCGACGATCGAGGAGAAGACGGGCAAGCGCTTTGGCGACCCGCAGAATCCGCTGCTGGTGTCGGTGCGCTCGGGCGCCAAGTTCTCGATGCCGGGCATGATGGACACCGTGCTCAACATCGGCTTGAATCCGGACACGCTGCAGGGTCTGGCGCGGCTGACCGATAATGAGCGTTTTGCGTGGGACGCCTATCGCCGCCTGATCCAGATGTTCGGCAAGACCGTCAAGGGCATTGAGGGCCGCAAGTTTGAGCACATCCTTGACAAGTACAAGGCCAAGACGGCCGGCAAGCAGGATACCGACCTGACCACCGAGATGCTGCGGCAGGTGGTGGCCGATTTCAAGGCGCTGTACAAGAAAGAATTGGGCGTTGACTTTCCCGATCAGGTTCACGAGCAGTTGTCGCAGGGCATCGAGGCGGTGTTCGCGTCGTGGTTCGGCAAGCGGGCCGTGGACTATCGCAACAGCCAGAAGATTCCGCACGATCTGGGCACGGGCGTCAACGTGCAGATGATGGTCTTCGGCAACATGGGCAACGATTCGGGCACGGGCGTGGCCTTTACGCGCAATCCCAGCACCGGCGAGAATGCCCTCTACGGGGAATTCCTGATTAACGCGCAGGGCGAGGACGTGGTGGCCGGCATCCGCACGCCCAAGAAGATCGCGCAGCTCAAGGACGAAATGCCGGCTGTTTACCAGCAATTCCTGGACACGGCGGCGATGCTGGAGAAGCACTATCGCGATGTGCAGGATTTGGAGTTCACCGTCGAGCGCGGCAAGTTGTGGATGCTGCAGACGCGCACCGGCAAGCGCACCGCGCAGGCCGCCGTCAAGATCGCGGTGGACATGGTCCATGAAGGCCTCATCACCAAGGAAGAGGCGCTCAATCGCATTGAGCCGATGCAGATCAACCAGCTACTGCTGCCGCGCTTCGACGAGAAGGCCAAGAAGGCCGGCGCGTTCCTGGCCAAAGGTCTGAACGCCTCGCCCGGCGCGGCCACTGGCATCGCCGCCTTCGACGCGGACACGGCCGAGGAGTGGGGCAAGGCGGGCAAGGCCGTCATTCTAGTCCGACAGGAGACCAATCCCGACGATGTGCACGGCATGCTGGTCGCCAAGGGCATCCTCACGCAGCGCGGCGGGGCAACCTCGCACGCCGCAGTGGTGGCGCGCGGTCTGGGCAAGCCCTGCGTGGCCGGTACCGAAGCCATTCGCGTGGACGTGGACAAGAAGTTGTTCGTGGCCGACGGCCAGACCATCCGGCAGGGTGATTACATCTCCATCGACGGTTCCACCGGCGAAGTGTTTGCCGGCCAAATCGCCACGGTCAATCCCGACTTCGAGAAGGAAACCGACCTGGTGCAGCTGCTCAGCTGGGCAGATGAAGTGCGCCGCCTGGGCGTGTGGGCGAATGCAGATTATCCGCGCGACGCGCAGGTGGCCCGCAAGTTCGGCGCGCAGGGCATCGGCCTGTGCCGCACCGAGCACATGTTCTTCGAAGTGGAACGCCTGCCCATCGTGCGCCAGATGATCCTCAACGCCAGCGAAGCGCAGAGCAAGCTCGACGCGCTCAAGCGCGCTGAAGCCGAACTCGCCCGGCGCCCGGACGCCAAAGACGCCAAAGCCGCGGCCGCCGCAGCCAAGAAGGCCGTCAAGGAATCAGACGCGGTCAAACAATATCAAGCCGCGCTGAAGAAGCTGCTGCCCCTGCAGCGCAAGGACTTCGAGGGCATCTTCGCGGTGATGGATGGCCTGCCCGTCATCATCCGCCTGATCGACCCGCCGCTGCACGAATTCCTGCCTTCTTACGAAGAACTGCTGGAGAAGGTGACCACGCTCAGAGTGCTGGGCAAACGCAAGACCAAAGACGGCGAGACGCTGAAGGAACTGGAAGAGATGCTGGCGGCCGTGTCGGCCATGCGCGAGATGAACCCTATGCTGGGCCTGCGCGGCATCCGATTGGGCATCACCTATCCCGGCATCCTGGAAATGCAAGTCCGCGCCATCTTTGAAGCCGCCTGCAACGTTGCCGCCAAAGGCATCGTCGTCAAGCCCGAAGTGATGATCCCGCTGACCGGCCACGTCAACGAGCTGGCCGTGTCGCAGGGCGCGCTGGAAGAAGTGGCCAAGGCCGTGATGCACGAGAAGGGCCGCGAAGTCGAATACAAGTTTGGCACGATGATCGAAGTGCCGCGCGCCGCGCTGACCGCCGGCGAAATCGCCAGGTACGCGCAGTTCTTCAGCTTCGGCACCAACGACCTGACGCAGACGACGTATGGCTACTCGCGCGACGACGCCGAAGGCAAGTTCCTGCTGCGCTACGTCGAAGAGAAGATCCTGCCCAGCAATCCGTTCCAGCAGCTCGATCAGATCGGCGTGGGCCAGCTGATCGAGATGGCCGTGAAGAACGGCCGCGCCGCTCGCCCCGACCTGGAAGTGGGCATCTGCGGCGAGCACGGCGGCGATCCGTCGTCGATCGAGTTCTGCCATCGCGCGGGCCTCAACTACGTGAGCTGCTCGCCATACCGCGTGCCGGTCGCCCGCCTCGCCGCGGCGCAGGCGGCCATCGGCTCGGTCGTGCGCGATAAGTAGTCGTCCGTAGTGGAGTGAATGTCCGAAACCTGCCAGGCCCGGCAAACCTGGCAGGTTTTTCTTTGGAGCGCGTCGTGTCCGCCGAGTTTGACGCCCACCTCCACCACGCCATCGAGTGGGCCAGGCAACGGTTGGGTTCAACTTTTGCGTCTGGTATAATCTCTTTGCCTCACTGTGCAGCTGCCCGTTTATCAGTGTTCATTGTGCCTTGCTCATTCTCAATGGCCCTATGACCGTCATCGACGACATCAAAGACCGCCTCGACCTCGTGGACATCGTGTCCGAAACGGTGAAGCTGCGCAAGAGCGGCCGCACCTATCTTGGCCTGTGCCCGTTCCACGCCAACACGCGCACTCCGTCGTTTGTCGTCTGGCCCGAGACCGGCACGTGGAAGTGCTTCGGCGCGTGCAACACCGGCGGCGACGTGTTCACCTTTGTCATGAAGCGCGACGGGCTGGAATTTAAGGACGCGCTGCAGCTGCTGGCCGGCAAAGCCGGCGTGGTGCTGGAAGAGCGCGCCCCCGCTGCCGAGATTGAGGATCAGCATCTGGCCCGGCTGCGCGAGGCGGTGGCCGCGGCGACGCAGTGGTACAACCATCTGCTCGGCAGCCATCCGCAGGCGCAGATCGCGCGCGATCACCTGGCCCGGCGCGGCCTGACGGCCAAAACCATCGAGACGTTTCAGCTGGGCTACGCGCCCGACGACTGGCACGCACTCGAAAATATCCTGAAAAACAAGGGTTTTGCACGCGAGGAACTGATCGACGCCGGGCTGCTCGTTCAGCGTGAAGACGGCAATGTCTTCGATCGCTTCCGCCACCGCCTGATGATCCCCATCCACGACGGCAAGGGGCGGCCCATCGGGTTTGGGGCGCGCGCCCTGAAGGACGGCGACGAGCCGAAGTACCTCAACTCGCCGCAATCCGCCCTGTTTGACAAGAGCCGCACGCTGTATGCCCTGCACGCGGCGCGCAACGCCATCCGCGATCAGAAAGTGGCCGTCATCGTGGAAGGCTACATGGATGCGCTGGCCGCGCACCAGTGGGGCTTTGCCAACGTCGTCGCGTCGCTGGGCACGGCGCTGACCGAGGCACAATTCCGGGCGCTGCAGAAACTCGCGCCCCGGATCGTGCTGGCGCTGGACCCGGACGCGGCCGGCGTCAACGCCATGCTGCGCGGGCTGGACGTGGCCCGCGAGACGCTCGACCGCGAAGCGCTGCCGGTGTTCAATCCGCGCGGGCTGGTGGGGCACGCCGGCAGGCTTAATATTGATCTGCGCATCCTGACGCTGCCCGATGCGCTCGATCCCGACGAAGTGATGCAGCGCGACCCGAATCAGTGGCGCTCCTTAGTGGACGCCGCGCCGCCGGTTGTCGAGTTCGTCATCGGGGCCTTTACAGCCAATCGGGATTTGAATGATCCGCGCGAGCGCGCGGCCGTCGCGCAGCAGGTGCTGCCCGTCATCCGCGATGTGGCGTCGCCGGTGGAGCAGGATGCCTACGTGCAGCAGCTGGCGCGCAAACTCAAGGTGGAGCCGCGCGCCCTGTTCGATCAG
>CAZKBQ010000050.1:0-33706 GCA_964550855.1 uncultured Anaerolineae bacterium | reverse complement strand
TACCGGCACTACAGCGGCATCGGGCAGTACATCGTTCAGCTGGCGGCCCGCTTGCCTGCCCTGGCCGCGCCGCATTCTTTTACGGTCATTCACAGCCGCAAAGATCACCAGCCGCCGCATGGGCCGGGCGCGCGTCTGGCCGCAGCGTGGACGCCCAGCCATCACCGGTTGGAGCAGCTCACGCTGCCGCTGGAGCTGGCCCGCTGGCGCGTGGATTTGCTGCACAGCCCCGACTTCATCCCGCCGTGGCATGGCCGCTTTCGCCGCGTCATCACCGTGCACGACCTCAACTTTTTGTACTATCCGCAATTTCTCACCGCGGAGAGCCGCCGCTACTACAACGCTCAGATCGCGCGCGCCGTGCGCACCGCCGATCACATTGCGGCGGATTCGTATGCGACCAAACTCGATCTCATCAAGCTGCTGAATGTGCCGGACGACAAAATCAGCGTGGTGTGGCTGGCCCCGAGCGATCTCTATGGCCCGATCGTTCCGGCGGTGACCGACGAAGTGCGCCGTCGTCTGCAGCTGCCAGATCACTTCATCTTATACGCCGGCACACTGGAACCGCGCAAGAACGTGGCCGGGCTGCTGCGCGCCTATCGGCTGTTGCTCGATCGGGGCGAACGTCGCGCCGACCTCGTGCTGGCCGGCTCGCGCGGCTGGCTGTTCGACGAGACCCGCGCCCTCATCGACGAGCTGCGCCTGACCGATCGGGTGCACTGGATCGACTCGCCGCCCGATCGGGACCTGGCGGCGCTGTACCAGCTGGCGGCCGCCTTCGCGCTGCCCTCGTACTACGAAGGCTTCGGCCTGACGCTGCTGGAAGCCATGGCCTGCGGCGCGCCCACCATCATCAGCGACCGCGGCTCGCTGCCGGAGATCGCCGGCGGCGCTTCGTTCATCATCAACCCGGATGACGCCGCCGAACTGGCCGAAGCGCTGCAACGGGTGTTGGGCGATGAAACCGTGGCCGCAGATTTGCGCGCGAAAGGCTTCGAGCGCGTCAAGGCCTTCTCGTGGGAACGCTGCGCCCGCGAAACGCTGGCGATCTACGAACGAGTAATGAATAACGAGTAATGCGTAGAACGACTGGGGAAAATTCCATTTTGGGTTACGGCTCCGTCATTCCCGCACGCTTTAAGCGGGAATCCAGCAATCCGTCAAACCGGATGCTCGACGCGAAGCGAGCATTTGGGCCTGACGTGGTTGCGTTCGACCGTCAATCAACCTGGAACCGGCTCTAATCCGATAGCCATCATGCGTTTGCTCTTTCTCACTCCGCAATTTCCTTATCCGCCTCACAAAGGCACAACCCTGCGCAACTACAACCTCATCGCGCAGCTGGCCCAACGCCACACCATCGATCTATTGAGCTTTCACGATACGGCGGACGTGCCAACGACGCCGCTGACGGCGCTGTGCGAGCGCATCGCCGTGATGCCCGCGCCGCACCGCTCAACCGCGCGCCGCGCCGCCGACACGCTGTTGTCGCCGTGGCCGGATATGGCACTGCGCCTGTGGTCAACCCGCTTCGCCGATCAACTCCGTGCCTGGCTGGCCGATCGTGTTTACGACGTTATTCAGGTGGAAGGGATAGAGCTGGCACGGTATGCCCGCTCTCTGCCGTGGCGCGATTCGGGCGCGCTGCTGGTCTTTGACGCGCACAACGCGGAATACCTGCTGCAGCAGCGCATGGCCCGGGCCGAGCGCGCCGTTCATGGCTGGAGCCTCGGCGCGATCTATTCCACACTGCAGGCGCGCAAATTGCGCCGCTTCGAGCGGCAAAGCAGCCGCCTGGCCGATCGGGTGGTCTGTGTATCCGACGCCGATGCCGCCGCCCTCCGCGCGCTCGATCCTGCGCTGCGCCCGGCCGTGATCCCCAACGGCATCGATACGTCGTTTTACGCCCGCGCGCGCGTGAGGCCGCTCGATCTGCCGCCGCATTCGCTGGTCTTCACCGGCACGATGGACTATCGCCCCAACGTCGATGCCGTGTTGTGGCTGGTCGAGCGGGTCTGGCCGCAGATCACGGCGGCCGCGCCCGATGCACGGCTGTACATTGTGGGACAGCGCCCGCACCCCCGGCTCGATCGGCTGCGCAGCGATCCCGCCATCACGCTCACCGGCGCGGTGGACGATACCCGCCCATACATCGCAGGCGCGGGCGCCTATGTCATTCCGCTGCAGGTGGGCGGCGGTACGCGCTTCAAGCTGCTGGAGGCGCTGGCGTTGCAGGCCCCGGTGGTCAGCACGACGCTGGGCGTGGAAGGCTTTGCGGTGGCCGATGGCCGAGAGGTGCTGCTGGCCGACGACGCCGACCACTTTGCGCAAGCGGTGCTGACGGTGTGGCAGCAGCCGGCTCTGCGGGACGCACTGGGACAAGCGGGCCAGGCCTTTGCCGCGCGTTACGATTGGAGTTTGATCGCGCCGTTGTTCGAGGAAGTCTATCGGGCGGGGCTCAGCCCGCAAATGCCGCCACCATCTGCCGGATGATGGGCGAGATCAGATCGGGGAACAGGCCGATCACGACGCTGAGGATCAGCGCGCCGATCAGCAGCCCGATCGTGATCGGCGATTCGATGGGCTGCACCTCACCATCCGGTTCGGCCGGGCGCAACACGGCCTGCAAGCCGCGCAGCGTGCCGGTCGCCACGCCGATGGTGCTGCTCAGCAAAGCGATCGCCACGGCGAAGTCGGTGTGGGCCACTTGCTGCAGCACCGCCCAGCGGCCGGTGAAGCCTGCAAAGGGCGGGACGCCGGCCAGCGTAAAGCCGCCGATGATCAGCACGGTGGCCGCCCATGGCAGCCGCCAGGCCAGCCCCGCCAGCGTCTCAAAACGATCGTCGGGCAGTTGCTGCCGGGCGCTCGCCAGCCCCATCGACATCAACCCCAGGCCAAAGGTGCGCACGATCACCACGATCAATGCCGCGCTCAGGCCCGCCGCCGTTCCCGTGCCAAAGGCCACCAGTGATACGCCCACATCGGCCAGCATCGCATAGCCCATGAGCCGCCCGAAGTCGTTCTGTGCAAAAGCCAGCCCGCCGCCGACCACGGTCATCAAGACGCCTGCCAAACGCAGAATGGCGTAGGCCACCGGGCTGGCAGCCAACGGTCGGATCTCGTGGAACATATCCAGCATCAGGAAAAATACTGCGACGTTGATTACGCCGAAGACGAAGGCGCTGGACAACGGCGGAGACTCGCTGGCAATTCCCGGCAGCCACGAATGAAACGGTACGACGGCCATCCAGAGGCCCAGCCCGAATAAGAGCAGGCCTACAGCCGCCTGCGCCAGGTTGGTGGCATCGGGGCTTTGTGCGAACTGATCCAGAAACCACGCCGACGTCAGGAACATGGGCAAGCCCATGACCATCAGCACCATAAAGCGCACTGTGCCGCCGGCCACGCCCGGCTGGCCGCCCTGCAAAGGGAAAACCACCAGCATCGCGGCGATGGTCATAAACATGACCGAGTAGGCAAACGGATCGAATGGCTGCCCGCCGACCACGGCCACCGTCACCGGGCGCGCCCCCAGCGCTGCGGCCACAGCCGACAGCGAGAGCAGCGCCACCGGATAATACGTCCAGCGCGGCGACGTGCGCCATACGCCCAGAAATGTCGCAGCTGCACTTAGAAAGATGTACACAATCGCGAGTCGATCGCCGGTGGTCAGCACCAGCGTACGGCCCAGCAGCACCAACGGCTCGCTGAGATCGTTACTCAGGGCCAGTGCTGCGGCCAATGCCGGGAGACCGGCCGCGATCAGCGCGCTGAGCGTGGGCGCTTTGCGCAGGAGGAACGTCAGCATCGCGGCCAGCGCCGGCAGCGCGATCAGAGGCAGTGGGTTGTTGATCACGGTTCAACCTCGCGCGGCGGATGCGTGGCCCAGGCCGTGGTGAGGTATGAAATGGCGAGCGCGATGATGAGGTTGGTCAGTCCCAGCAACCCGACCAGAGTCAAGGTAGGTTCGATGGCGGTGTAGAACAGCTCAAAGCCGGAAAGCAGCGTCAGCAGCCCGATACCGACCTTGAGTGGATTCTCGTTCAAGATCACGTTGAGCAGACCGAGCAATACCAGGCCAAACGTGCCGATGGTCAAATCGCGCGCAGCGACCAGATCATTGACAATGGGCAGTGGACTGCGCAGCGCCAGGCTCAAGCCCAACACGGCGGTGAGCGACGCCGCCAAAGCCCGTACCGGCAGGCCCGGCCCGATGAGCGCACTTAGCCACGCGCGCCGGCGTGAGAGCGGTGGCGCGTCTTCTTCCGGCTCATCGCTCAGATGCCCCCATCGAACGCGCCTGGCCGTGATGTACAACACCGGACAGATCATCACGCCCACCAATGCCTTCACCGCCGACAATTCCAGCGGCACGGCGCGGGTCAGCATCAGCCCCAGCAGCAGATACTGTGCACCCAGCGCCAGCACCAGCAGGCGCCAGTTGGTCAGCGTCACCAACAGGAAGGCCGCGGCCAGCAAGCCGACCAGCACTGCGATGCCCGGCACGGTGGACAGAAATTTCAGAACGTCAGACATGAGATCAGATCGCGTTTCAACGCAGGGCGCCGGTCGTCAGCACCAGCCCCACGACGATAATAACAATGGCCCACACCAGCCCGCCTTCGCCTTCGACGACGTTGGACAGACCGCGCAGCAATGCGGTCAGGCGCTGCATTAGCGTCGCCGCCAGCGCGTTCAGCCACTCCAGGCGCACCACGCGCTCCCATACGGCCTCGTGCGTATCGTCGCCGGCCACGCCAGTTGATCGGAAGCGCCAGCCCAACGTCACGCCGGCCGCCACCGGCAGCATCAATGCCAGAATCAGCGTTACGCTCCAGCGTCCGGCCACTTGTGATAAGGGCGGCAGACCCGGAATAAGGCCGGATGTCAGGCCGAAGATCACCAGCGGTAAAGCGGCGCAAGCCATGGCGGCTGCAAAGCTGGCGGCGCGCGCCCGGCCGATGGGTTCTTCCTCGGCCGACGGCCTGAACAGCGGCCGCACAATCGCCGCGATCAGCAGCGTCTCGGCCATCAACACTATAATCAACAATGCCCAATGATTGTCAGTCAGCAGGCGGTCAAGCAATGAGGTGCGCACCGCAAAGCCTAACGTGCCCGGCACGCCCGCCACGGCCGCCGCCGCAATCAACATGCCCGCCGACCACCACGATTGCTGGCGCGTGAAACCGCGCGCGATAAACAGGCTGACAATCACGAACATCCAGTTCAGCGCGGCGGCTGTCAACACTCCCGCCGAATCAGTGACGAGCGCTGCCGTGGCCAGACCGGCCACCGCCAACGCAATAAACGGCAGACCGGCGCGGCGCTGCGGCCGCCTGAATGCCAGCGCGCTGCCAATCAATGCGCTGATGGCGGCCAGGGCCGGCACAATTGAATCCAGCGGCAAAGCCTGCGCCAGGGCCAGTCGGGCCAACAGCGCCAGACCGGCGGTCGGCGGCACCGTCACCAGCAGCGTAGCCCGATCAGGTGATTGGCCCAACTCGGTGGGCAGCCACTGGTGGAATGGATACAGGCCGATGCGCAGCGCTGCCGCCAATATCAGCCATGACTGCGCACTGTGGCCCGGATCCAGCAATCGCCAGTAGAGCGAACCATGTTCATTTTCGATCAGCAGGGTGGCGATCCAGACGCTGAGCGTGGACGAAGTGTATAGAATGATGGCAGCGGCGGCGCGCCGCCCCAATTGCGGATCGCTTCGCACCAGCAGCGCGACGACCAGCATAATATCCATCATGCCCCAGGCGATCACCAACGTCAACAAGTTGCTGGCATACAGGCCGGCGATGGCCGCAGCAACCAGCAGCAACGAGACGGCGCGCGGGCCGGGGCGGTGCTGGCCGGGGTGGGCCAGCCAAGTCAGGGCCGTTGCCAGACAAACCAGGAGCAAACCGACACTCAGGACCCAGGCCGTCTGATCCACGCGAAAACTGAGCGGCACTGCAAACACCGAAACGGGCTGCCAATCGGCCACGATCTGCGTCACGGGCAGGCCGGGGCGGAGCGTCAGGGTGGCCAGCAGCGCCGCCAGCGTTGCTAGAGCCATGACCAGGCTGGGCAGGCGCAATCGGGTCAGGTGACTGGCGCCTACAGCCAGGGACCCCAGGCAAAGAAACACAATCGGGATAACAGGTGGTAAGGTCATGGTATGAATTGGACTGGCCCCGGCGGGGCGCGCGGTATTTTAACCCGCCGCTGTGAATCGTGCAAGAACCTCACGCCTACGTGGCGATCAAAGCGGCGGCTGCGTGCTGGCGATTGAAATCGCGCCTTTGGAGCCGTGGGCCGAACGCCCACCCTTCGCAGGCTCAGGGCAGGCCTGCGTGGACGGGGTCTCGTCAGCGCTGGCCGACGAGCGGCGGCACGCCCATCAGATGCGAATTCATTCGCCGGAGAAATCGGTCGGCAGAACAATGGCGCGCACTCACGCCTACGTAGCGGATCAAAGCGGCAGCGCGTTTCAACTTGACAATGAGTTGATGCTATAATACGCGCGCGTCTGGAGGCGACACACGTCTTATGCAGATCGATCCGATTGGCGATCTCAACTGGTTCATCCAGATGCCAGTACGCCCGGAAGGTTATGCGCTGCTGGCGGTGTATCTGGCCCTTACCGCGCTTGTCATTTTTTTGTTGCGCCGCGCTTTTTTTGAGATGCAGCGGCCGCAGTGGCTGATTTTCGGCGGCCTGGCGTTGGCCACAGTGCTGTTGAGCAATGTGCTGCTCTGGCGGTTTACGGCTCCCAGTTATCAGCCTGTGCCCAATCTGCCGCAGGAATCGGGTGTGCCATCCACGCCGCTGCTGGCCCCCGTGCCGATCTTGCTGGCTGCTCTGTGGCTGGGTTCCGGCCCGGCCGTCGTCCTGGGTGCGTTAAGCGGCTTCATCGAGGCGGGCTTTCAGAGCGGCCCCATCACACAGCGTTTTGAAGTCATTGCCTTCGCCCTGCTGGCCTCCCTGTTGATCCGTCAGAACTATTACGGCCGCATCGCTGCCACGCTGCGACACCCGGCTGTAGCCAGCCCCTTTGCAGGCCTGGCAACCTGGCCGGTGATGCTGCCCTCCTTCTTCCTGTACACGCCCGGTGAAACTCTGGCCGCCCTGAATTATGCCTGGCCGCTATTTACGGCAGGTTTTGCGCCCACTTTGGCCGCCACGCTGCTTTCAGGCCTGATCGCCGAGTTCGTTCAGGCGCGCTGGCCGCGGCTGACCAAACCGCGCGGGCCGGCGTCGGCCGCGCCCTGGGATCGCTCGTTGACGCGCAAGCTGCTATCGGCGTTCATCACCTTCACGGTGCTGCTGGTGATTGTGCTGGTGTATCTGGTCAGCGCCTCGGCGTTGAGCGAAGCCAAGCGCACCGCCATCGCGCAGATGGCGCGTGACGCGCTGTCTGGCGCGCGCGCCGTACCATACTTCTTCCAGACCGGGCAGGGGCTGATTGGCGAGTTCACGTCTGACGCACTGCTGCGTTCGCCCGATCCGGCCGTACGTCAGGAGCGCCTGTCCACAGCGCTGCGCACTGGCCCGTTCTTCGATCAGCTGCTGCTGTTTGACGCGCGCGGCCAGCTCATTTCAGCCTATCCCGAGACCGGCATCCTGATGCCGACGCCCGCTGAGCGAACGCTCATCGCGCAGGCGCTGCAAACCGGCGCACCGCAGACCACCGCCCCCTTCATGCTCGACGGCCAGAGTCTGATCTCGTTTGTGGCTGCCGTCGATAATCCTGATACCGGCGGGGTGTTCGGAGTGCTGGTGGGCCGTAGCCGGCTGCAGCTTAACCCGCTGATTGTGCGCCTGCGCGACGGCTTGCAGAATACCCAGGGTTCGGGCGTGGGCTACCTTGTCGACGACGAAAATCGTATTATCGTCCATCCGCAGGCCGATCGTATTCTGACCCCATGGAGTCTGGATGCGGCGCTCCGGCCCATCGCCACCACGCCCGACGGCGGCGACGCCTATGAAGATCGCTTCCCGGACGGCACGCCGCGCCTGTTGTTTGTGCAGCCGGCCCAGGGCACCAACTGGCTGGTGGTAATCGAGCTGCCGGTCATCAGCGTGTTGCAACTGGCCTTGCAGATTTCCACACCGCTGGTGGTGGCGCTGTTGCTGATCGGCTTGATCACCAGCTTTGGGGTGATCATTTTGACGCGAGCCGTAACGCGCCCGATCACACAGCTGTCCCGCGCGGCCCAGACCATCGCGCAGGGGCAACTCGATCAGCAGGTCAGCGTGGGTGGCGAGGACGAAGTAGGCCGGCTGGGCGCGGCCTTTGAGCGCATGCGCGTGAGTCTGAAAGATCGCGTGGATGATCTGTCACTGCTGCTGCACGTCAGTCAGACCGTGTCGGCGGCGCTCGATCTGGAGCGAGGGGTGCCGCCGCTGTTGCTTGGCGCCATGCAGGCCAGCCCTGCGCGCGTAGCCCGGCTGGTACTGCTGGACGATGCCGGCGGCCCAATCCAGGTGTTGTCCAGCGAAGAAGGCCCTCAGACGCTGACACCGCTCGATCAGGCGCTGACCACGCTGGCTTTGCCCAGCGAGAGACACATCCTCATCGAAAATGTGGCGCGCGCCCGCGCCCGCGCCATGCTTGATCCCGCGCTGGTGGGGCCGGGCATCAAAGCAATCGCGGTATTTCCGGTCCGTCGGCAAGCCAAGCCCATCGGCGTGATGTGGCTGGGCTACACCGACGTTCACACCTTCAGCGAATCAGAAATCAACGTCTTGGGGACATTGGCCGGGCAGGCCGCTGTGCTGATCGAAAACGCCCAATTGTTCCAGATGGCCGAGGGCGGCCGTCGCCGGCTGCAAGCCGTCCTGACCAGCACCAACGACGCCGTCATCGTCACCAGCAAAGACAAGCGAGTACTGCTCTGCAACCCCGCTGCCGAAGTCGTCTTTCATCTGAAGCCTGGCAGCGCCGCCGGGCAACTGACCGACGAGGTCTGGCCGGATGAGGCCATGATGCGTCTGCTGGCGCCCAGCACTGCCCCGCGCACCGAAGAGATCCTGCTGCCGGACGGGCGCACCATGTATGGCAGCGCATCCGCCATCGTCAGCGGCGACGGGCAGGTCATTGGCCGCGTGGCCGTGCTGCGCGACATCACGCACCTCAAGGAACTCGACGCCATGAAGAGCGAGTTCGTGGCGACCGTCAGTCACGACCTGCGCGCGCCGCTGACCTACATGCGCGGCTACGCCACCATGCTGCCCATGGTCGGCTCGCTGACACCCAAGCAGCAGGATTACGTGGAAAAGGTCATGGCCGGCATCGAGCAGATGACCGAATTGATCGACGATCTGCTCGATCTGGGGCGCATCGACGCGGGGGTGGGACTGGTGCGTGAGCCATGCTCCCTGGCCGACATCGCGCGCACCGTCGTCGAATCGATGCACGGTCAGGCGCTGGCTCATGGCCTGACGCTGACCATTGCGCGTGCCGACGAGCGGCTGATTCACGGCGATGTGGGTCTGCTGCGGCACGCCATCACCAATCTGGTTGATAACGCTCTGAAGTACACTCCCTCAGGCGGGACGGTGACGGTGGCTGTAACGCAGCATGACGAAGCCATGGTGGTGTCCGTCAAGGACACCGGCATCGGCATTGCGCCCGCCGATCAGGTGCGTCTGTTTGAACGGTTTTTCCGCGTCAAGCGGCGCGAGACCATCGACATCAAAGGCACTGGCCTGGGGCTGGCGATTGTCAAGTCCATTGCCGAGTGGCACGCCGGCCGCGTCTGGGTCGAGAGTCAGATAGGTGAAGGCGCCACCTTCTATCTACTGGTGCCGTTCGAACCTTGAGTCATCACCCGGCGGCCCCGCTGCAGCGACCCACGTTTGACCCTTGTCAAATCCCTTAAGCCATGCTACAATCTCGCCCCGTTGCGCGGCCTAAAAACCTGCGTCTGACGCACTAGGCCCGCACTTTCCGCTCCCGGCGAAGTCTGTCCGGGGGCAAATCCCATGGAAAGGAGTCCACATGGCAACACCTCGACCGTACGAGGTCACGTTCATCGTCCGTCCCGACATGGACGAGGCCGCATTCACCAGCGTTGTTGACAAGGTCAAAGGCTGGATCACCACCGCGGGCGGCACAATCACTCAGACCAACATCTGGGGCCGCCGCCGACTGGCTTACCCCATCGAGAAATTAACCGAAGGCCAGTACGTCTTGCTGCTGGCGAACCTGCCGGCGGCGTCCCTGGCCAGCCTGGAACGCGATCTGCGTCTCAGTGAAGAAATCCTGCGATTCTTGATCGTCCGCGTCGGCGGCTAGCCCGACGCGCGGCAGGAGGCTGCTCATGACACGCGGACTGAACAAAGTCATGATCATCGGCCGGTTGGGGCGCGATCCCGAAATGCGCTACACCCCCACTGGCCGGCCCGTCACCGCTTTCAGCGTGGCCGTCAACCGCAGCTGGATCGCCGGCGATGGTGATCGGCGCGAAGAGACCGAATGGTTCAACATCGTCGCGTGGGGCAACCTGGCCGAGATCTGCAAGCAGCATCTGCACAAAGGCCAGTCAGTGTACATTGAGGGCCGTCTGCAGACGCGCGGCTGGGAAGATCAAGACGGCAAGAAACACTATCGCACCGAGATCGTCGCCAATGAAATGATCATGCTGAGCGATCGCCGCGAAGGCGATGATCAGCCCGATCTGATCAGCGGCGGCGAGGAAGAAGAATTTCCGTTTTAGCCCTTGCCGCCCGATCGGTGTGCATGCCGATCGCGGTGGTCACTAGTGGAGGATCAACATGGGTGAACAAGATCAACCAACCCGGCCGGCCGCTCCTTCGACCCCGGCCGCCGGTTCCGGCGAGCGCCGATCGGGACCGCCGCGTGGGCCGCGCGGTGAGCGCCGCGGCGGCCGCTTTGTGCCGCGCCCCAAGGTGTGCCAGTTCTGCGTGGACAAAGTCAAATCCATCGATTACAAGCAGGCCGACATGCTGCGCCGCTTCCTGAGCGATCGCGGCAAGATTCGCCCGCGCCGCCAGACCGGCACGTGTGCACGCCATCAGCGTTACCTGACGGTGGCCATCAAGCGCGCGCGGCACCTGGCGCTGCTGCCGTTCGTCAACCAACAATCGTCTCGATAACCCGTTCGATCGGTCCGGTCACGGCGTCGCCCGCTGCCGCCGGCGATCGAGCCTGCATTGAGGTTGTATGTCGAAGACCCCTTCATCCCGTCATGTGCAGCTGCCCAAAGAGCCCACCCGGCGGCAGTTGTCGCGCGCCGAGCGCGAAGCGCGCCAGAGCCGCATCGTGTGGCTGATCTTTGGCGGCGTCATCGCCGTGCTGGCCCTGGTGCTGGCGTTTGGCTGGCTGCGCGAGAATGTCCTGCTTCAGAACGAACCAGTCGCCAACGTCAACGGCGAGCTGATTTCCACTCGCACCTTCCAGAACCGCGTCCGGCTGGCGCGCGCACAGATCATTCAGCAGCGTGATCGCGCGTTGGCGCTGGGTGA
This sequence comes from uncultured Anaerolineae bacterium, assembly GCA_964550855.1. Classification (GTDB taxonomy): domain Bacteria; phylum Chloroflexota; class Anaerolineae; order Fen-1058; family Fen-1058; genus JAGOBP01. The sequence continues at coordinate 22,225 of CAZKBQ010000050.1, read as the reverse complement.
TCAAACCACGGCTGCGCAGTATCAACAGCAGCTCGACGACACCCAGGGCCTTGGCGCTCAAGTGCTGCAGGAACTGGTGGACGAAATACTGCTGAAGCAGGCGGCGCCCGAGTTCCATGTGTCGGTTTCGCCCGAAGAAGTCCAGACCTTTATCGAAGAAGATCTGAACTACTACCGCAACCCGCCCACGCCGGCGCCCACGCGCACGCCCCGGCCCACGCCCACCGTGACCGAGCCGATTACGCAGACGCCCACGCCGACGATCACGCCGTTCCCCACGGCCACGCCGGTCAGCGCCGAGGGTTTTCAGCAGTTGTATAAAGATCAGCTGAGCTATCTGGCGACGCTGGGCTTTACTGAGCAGGAGTTCCGCCAGATCATCGAGACCCGGCTGATCGACGAGAAGGTGCGCGCGGCCATCGCCTCCACCGTGCCCACCACCACCGAGCAGGTGCAGTTCCGGTACATCCGCATCGATGCGGCAGATGTGCAGACGGCCACGCAAATCATCAACCGCGACGGCTTCGATAAGGTCTATCAAGAGGTGCTCAGCGGCACGTTCCCCATCACGACGGTGCAGGCCTCGGAGACGTTTGACTGGGTGCCCAAAGACGTTATTTCGCAGACGTCCGAATTCGGGCCGACGCTGGCCGACGAGCTGTTCAATGCGGTGATCAGCCAGACTACGTTCATCGGCGTCAATCAGGCCGGTACGGCCAGCTACGTGGTGCAGCTGACCGGCAAAGAGGTGCGGCCGCTCAGTTCGTCGTTCCTGCAGGATGCTCAGACCAAGGCGGTGGATGCCTGGCTGGAACAGCGACGAAGTCCCACGTTCTATTTGAACTGGCAGGATCGAGTGCCAACCACTCCCAAATGAACGACAAGACCCGATGGGCCGCCCAAAGCCCATCGGGTCTTTTTTTCTGCCGCCGGTTTCCCCGCCGGTTAATCGTGCTTCAACTCAAATTCACCTTCGATGATGTCGCCGTCAACATCCGGCGCGGCCGGGCGACGGCGTTGAGCGCGCGCCTGCAGCAGCTGATTCAAGGCGTCTTCATCTCGGCCCGCCAACTGCCCTCGCACCAGCAGATGCTGGGCGCGATAGTGCTTTTGACTGCGGCGGCCCGCCACCCGTAAAAACGCGTAATCCAGCGCGGCCGCGGCCGCCGCGCCTATGACGGGCACAGCGCGCGGCAGCCAGTGTACGATGAGCTCATTGGCGACACGTTCCGAGATGCGGGTGAGCAGATAGCGCTCGATCAGCCGCGTGCCCACATCCACGCCGGCCCAGCGCGCAAAGCGCGGTGTTAGTTGCCCGATGGTGATCTCAGCCCCGAAGGCGGCGCCCAGCGCCATGAGCAGTGGCACGGCGTCGCCGCGACTGTCTTCCAGCTCGGTGAAGCCGTACACCAGTGCATGACGCCGCACCAGACCGACGGTCGTCGCCACCAGGATGGGGACGTCCACCGCGACGCCCATCAGGCCGATGGTACTGGTGCCGGCGCCCGAGGTGACGGCAACCAGCTGCGCCCGGCGCGTGTATTCGTTCGCCGCCCAGTCCAGCGCCTCGACCGGAATGCGGGGGTCGAAGAAGTCGCCGGGGACGCGCAGGCTCAGTCGCTGATGGGTCAGGGTGTTGACGCGCGCGACAATCTCGTCGGCGTCGGGCGTCACAAATGGCAGGCGGCCCGTGCCTTTGACGATGACGTTCTCAAGTGCGCCGTAAATTTGATCGGCTAGGCGTTTTCGCAGCATAAGCAATCGGGGCCGGCCGACCGTTCAGCGAAATGGCGTGATCAACGGCGAAACAGGCGGGGTGGCACTGGGCGGTGGCGGCAGCGCCGGCGTGGCCGTGGGCGGCACGGTTGTAACGGGCGCAGGCGTGGGCGTCGCCGCCGGTACCGGTGTGTCCGTTACAATCGGGAACGGCGTGTCGGTGGCGATCGGGAAGGGCGTATCGGTTACGATCGGGAACGGTGTGTCCGTGATCATCGGGAAGGGTGTGTCAGTCACGATCGGGAAGGGTGTCCACGTTGGCGCGATGGGGGTGACGGTGGGCCACCACCAGAACGTCGGCGTGGGGTACGGGATGATGTACGGCACCCGCAGCAGCTGGCCGACGTAGATGCTGGTGGCGGTCAGGCAGTTGGCGCGCATCAGGGCCACTACTGATAGGCCGTAGCGGGCGGCCAGGCCGGTCAGTGTGTCGCCGGGGCGCACGATATATACCGCCCAACCCGCCGGCGGCGTGCAGGGCGGCGGCGTGGGTGTGGGCGCGGTCGACGGCACGTAGATGGTCTGCCCGAACGACAGGATGGCGGCCGGCAGGCAGTTGCCCTGCATCACCATCGCCACAGTAATGCCGAAGCGCGCGGCGATGCCCTCAATCGTATCGAAGACGCTGACAGTATAACGCTGCCAGCCGACGGGTATGGGGCACACGGTCGGCGTGGGCGAGGGCGTCTCGCCGGGCATCGACGTTGTCGTGATCGTCACCCCGGCTACGGGCGTCTCAAAAGGCGAGTCAGTCGCGGCCGGCGCGGGTGTCAGCGGGGGCATGATGAACAGATCCGTCGGGGCCGGCGACGCGATCGGGAGCGCGGCGATGGCGCCTTCATTGAGTGACAGGACCACACTGCCCAGGATGGTGCTGATCACGATCGCGACCAGCAGCCCGCCCGCGATAATCTGCCCCAGCGCGGCTCGGATGTTCACGGCGCGAGCTCGGTGTGATTGACGTGGACCGGCAGCACAAAGGTAAAGGTGGAGCCGGTGCCCATATCACTGTCCACCCAGATGCGGCCGCCCTGCGCCTCAACCAGCGTCTTGGAAATGGACAGGCCCACGCCCGTTTCGCCCAGGCCCTGCACCAGCGGGTGATCGGCCCGGTACATGCGATTGAAGGCGCGCTGCCGGTCCTCGGGCGCGATGCCGCCGCCCTGATCGGTGACGCTGAACAATACGAAGTTTGGCATATCGGGCGGCACCTGCGCGCGCACGACGATCTCGCTGTGCATGGGCGAGCACAAGGCGGCGTTGGACAGCAGGTGTTTGATGATCTGATGCAGGCTGTCGCGATCGGTCTGCAGGCGCGGCAGCTGGTCGGGCAGTTCCACGCGCACCGACAGCTCGCGGTCGCTGAACAGCGGCGCGGCGGCCAGCACCGTGTCCTGGATGACTTCCGGCACATCCACTGCTTCCGGCTCGATCTTGAGCGCGCCGCTGTCGATGGCGCTGACGTTGATTAGATCATTGAGCATGCCGTCCATGCGCTCGATGTTGGCCTTGATGCGCTGCATGAACTGGCGCTGCATCGCGCCCAGGATGCCTACTGATTCGCCCAGCAGCAGATCGGTGTAGCCGGTGATCGAGGTCATGGGCGTGCGCAGTTCCTGCACGATGCCGGCGATGACTTCGCGCTGACGGCCCAGCGCGGCCGCGGTCTCATCCGGCGTGGCGGAGGCGCGGGGCGTCTCATCGCGCAGTTCGGCAATGAGGCGCTGCGCGTCTTGTAGTTGATAGTCCAGGCCCGCCTGTAGCTTCAACAGGCGATCGATTTCGGCCTGCCGCTCCTGTGCCACCAGTTCCAGTTGAGCGCGCTCGGCGGCCAGCTGTTCCACGCGGGCTTCATCGGTGCCGCGTTGGGCCGACAGGGCGTCTTGCAGTTTGGCCAGCGCGGCCAGCTGCAGTGCGGCCCGCTGCGCTTCGGCCTGGGCGTTCTGCAGGGCGTTTTCCAGCGAGCGGCGTTTTACATCGGCGTCGGCCTGCACGGCGCGCAGCCGTTCCTGCAGATCGTCGATGGCGCGGGTCAGCGACTGCCGCTGCTGCGCGGCCGCCAGGGCCAGCGCCAGATGATTGGTGAGCACCTGCGCCCGATCGATCTCGCTGGCGCTCCATTCGCGTCGGCTGATGGGGTTGCCGAACAAGGCCACACCCAGCGCGCGTTCTGAGCTATACATCGGCACGATGAGCAGCGGCCCGGGCACGAAGGAACCGAGCAGACCGAACAGTTCCACCAGTTCGGGCGTCGAGTCGTTGACGCTGATGGCGATGGGGCGCCGTCGCTCCAGGGCGCGTTTGACGTTGGGCTGGCGCTGCAGCTGGAACGATGCGCCCGGCAGCGGCGCCGCGCCGGGATGATGAATGGCGACCAGCTCCAGCGACGGATCGGTGACATCGCCCAGCGCAATTGCCAGCAGATCGGCTTGCACGGCCAGGGCCAGCGGCACGGCCACCTGCTGCAAAGCCAGCGCGAGGTCGTCGCCGCGTTCAACGTTCTGGATGGCGCCCAGGGTCTGCCAGATTGGCTGGGGCACCGTGCTGTCCCGCGGGATGCGTGGCTCAATCGGGGCGGCGGTGGCCGGCGCTTCGTCGAACTGGGCGAGTTGATAGGCCACAATGACAAACATCGGATAAGCGGCCAGCTGCGTCAGGCGCACCCAGCCGGCAGCGTGGGTGGCGGCCACCGGCGCCGCCAGCTGCAGCGCGTGCCCGGCGGCCAGCAGCGCAAAGGCGGCAAAGGTTGTGACGCGCGCCTCGCCGCGCGCGATTAGGGCAACTACTGATGACAGCCCGGCCAGCGCCAGCGCCCAGACCTGCCAGATGCTTTCCGGCGCGGTGGCCGGGAAGAAAACGTCGGGCGAAGCGGCCAGCGCCTGCCACTGCGGGGCCAGGGCAAAATACACGACGATGGTGGCCAGGGTGTTGACGATGAGCAAGACCGTCCCCAGCGGGCGCCGGAACAACATCGGCAGCGTGGCCCACGCCAGCAGGCCCAAGCCGATCAGATCGATGGCGCGTTCAAGCGGCGGAATGACGGCGGTGTTGAGGGCGAGGCCGGGCGGCAGGCCCTGCAAGGCCAGCAGCGCCAACGCGATGAGGCCCAGCCGCAGCAGCAATAAGCCCGTCGCCGCCAGCCCGATGGCGCGCAGGCGAGGCTGCCAGCCGGCACGGCGCGCGCGCACAACGGCCAAGCCCAGGATCGCTTCCAGCGCAAACAGCACGATCAGGTGATAGACCAGATCGCCGGGCGGGCGGGTGAGCAGCAGGATGGTTTGTTGAAGGATTTCAGGCATGCGCGGCGGCCTCGCCGCTGATTATACACTTGAGACAGGCGCGGGGCAATCGGCTATAATACGTGCGTCATCCCCTTTGGCGAGGCAGGCATGAAAGCGATTGTATTTCATCACCACGGCGGACCGGAAGTTCTGCAATTGGCCGATTGGCCCACGCCCGAACCGGGGCCGGGCGAGGTGCAAATCAGGCTGGAAGCGGCGGCGCTGAACCGGCTCGACGAATGGGTGCGCATCGGTTGGCCGGGCATCAAGCTGGCGTATCCGCACATTCCCGGCGCGGACGGCGCAGGCGTCATCAGCGCAGTCGGCGCGGGCGTGACGCGCGTCAGCACGGGCCAGCGAGTGGTGATCAACAGCAATCTCAGCGACGGCACGTGTGAGTTTTGTCTGAGCGGTCAAGATAATGTGTGCGTGAACTGGGGGTTGCTGGGCGAAACGCAGCGCGGAACCTATGCCGAATACGTGGTGGTGCCCGATCGGAACGTGCTGCCCCTGCCGGCCGATTTCCCGGCCGATCGGGCGGCGGCGGCCTCGCTGGTCTTTCTCACGGCCTGGCACAGCCTGATTACGCGCGGGCAATTGCGGGCGGGCGAAAGTGTGCTGATCGTCGGCGCGGGCGGCGGCGTCAACACGGCATCGATCCAGATCGCCAAATATGCAGGCGCCAAAGTGTACGTAGTTGCCTCGAACGCGGCGAAAGCCGATCGGGCGCTGGCGCTGGGCGCAGACAGCGTGATCGATCGTTCGCGCGAGGATTGGTCAAAAGCGATTTTCAACCTTACACAGCGGCGCGGCGTGGACGTGGTGGTGGACAACGTGGGTGCAGGCACGCTGCCGCTGAGCCTGCGCGCCGTGCGCCGCGGCGGCCGCATCCTGACCGTGGGCAATACCGGCGGCCCCAAATTTGAGTTTGACAATCGGTTCATGTTCGCCAAGCACATCACGCTGATCGGCTCCACCATGGGCACGCACCGCGATTTCGCGGCCGTGATGGCGCTGGTGTTTGAAGGCAAGCTGGTGCCACCGATTGATCGGATCTTCCCCCTGGCCGACGCGCGCCAGGCGCATGAACGGCTCGCATCGGGCGACTTTTTTGGCAAGATCATCTTAAAGCCATAGCACGCCGTTTCGATCTCTGAAGTCCTCCTCTAGGTTGGGTATAACGCCAAACTGCTAGCAGGGGGTACCTGTGTCCAGCGGGTGCGTTGGTGCCAGAGTACCCAACACGCTTGCGTTAGGCTCCTCCGGGTCGCTGGTCACGTAGCCCGGGCGTGACCCATCGGCCGGCGCGCCATGCGGATAATGTTCGCGCAGCAATAAAAAATATCGTATTCTGTACCTGAAAATGGGTATTTACCCGCATGGACAACACTGACGCTATCGGGTATGATACCAGTCAAGTTTCGTCGCTTGGACGAGATTCATACCACATTTTTACGTCAATTTGACCTTGCCAAACCAGCTGTAAACCTACTAAATGTACAATGGTTGTACTGAAGCAGGGCCAGCGAGCGCGCGGCTGAACGGCTTGTAAGAAGATTAGACCGGGCACGCTCTTATCAAGCAGGTAATCATGCGTTTGGTTCAGCAGGTTCGCAACCGGCACTTCTATTTTCTCGATCTGGCGTTGCTTACGGCAGGTGTGTATCTCAGCTACACGCTGCGGCTCGAATCTTTTACATTTGCGCAGATCGATTCCGGTTTCTGGTTTTTTGCGCTGCTGGTCGCGTTGGTCATCCCGGCGGTCTTTTACCTCTTTGGCATCTACGCCCGCTACTGGGTTTACGCCTCGGTGGGTGAGATGTCGCTGCTGATCTCGGCGGTGGTCATCGGGTCGGGGATCTGTGCCGGCGTAAGCCTGATCGCGCTGAGTGTGCTGCCGCCGGGCACGCTGGAACTACCACGCTCGATCCCATTCATCTTTTTCCCGATTGCGATGGGCGTCACGGCGGCCCCGCGTTTTGGTCTGCGGGTGTACGCGCAATACGCGCACGGTCGGCTGCGGCCGTCAACCGGCGAACCGCAGCGCGTGCTGGTGGTGGGCGCCGGCGACGCTGGCACGATGATCGTGCGTGAGATTCAGCGTAATCCCGCGCTGCAGATGCAGGCCATCGGTTTTGTCGACGACGATCCGTACAAGCGCGCCGCGCGCATTTTGGGTGTGCCCGTGTTGGGCGATCGTCGCAGCATCGCGCAGCTGTCCGCCGACCACAAAATCGACCTGGTGATTATCGCCATGCCGACGGCGGCCGGCCGGGACATTCGTGAAATTGTGCGGTTGTGTGAGCAAGCCGGCGTGAAGACCAAGACCATGCCCGGCATTTACGAGGTATTAAGCGGCCACGTCAGTGTCAGCCAGCTGCGCAGCATTCAGATCGAAGACTTGCTGCGGCGCGAGCCGGTGCTGACCGACATCCAGGCGGTGCGCTCGCTCCTGGCCGATCGCTGTGTGCTGGTGACGGGGGGTGGCGGCTCGATCGGCAGTGAGTTGTGCCGCCAGATTTTGCGTTGTCATCCAGCCACATTGGTGGTGCTGGGCCACGGTGAAAATTCGATCTTCGACATCTGCGCCGAACTGACGCGCCAGCAGGAGATTGAATCGCGGCACAATGGCCACAGTCCCCACACGCCCACGACGATCAGGCCCGTGATCGCCGACATCCGTTTCCCCGAACGACTGCGCGCCGTGATGGAAACCTACCGGCCGCAAGTGGTCTTCCACGCGGCGGCGCACAAGCACGTGCCGCTCATGGAAAGCAATCCAAGTGAGGCGGTCAGCAACAACATCCTGGGCACGCGCAACTTGCTGGAAGCCGCGGTGGCAGCGGACGTGGAGCGCTTCGTCATGATCTCCACCGACAAGGCCGTGAAACCCACCAGCGTGATGGGTGCGTCCAAGCGAATTGCCGAACTATTGGTGCACGCCACGGCTGCCCGAGTGAACAAGCCGTATGTGGCGGTACGCTTCGGCAATGTGCTCGGCTCGCGCGGCAGCGTCGTGCTGACGTTCAAACAGCAGATTGCGCAGGGCGGCCCGGTGACGGTGACGCATCCCGACATGCGGCGTTTTTTCATGACCATTCCGGAGGCGGTGCAGCTGGTGCTGCAGGCGGCGGTCCTGGGGCAGGGCGGCGAAGTGTTTATGCTGGACATGGGTGAGCCGGTCAAAATCATCGATCTGGCCCGCGACCTGATTGAGTTATCCGGGCTGGAAGTGGGTCAGGATATCGACATCGTCTTCTCGGGGGTGCGGCCTGGTGAGAAGCTGTATGAAGAACTGTTTTTGCCGGGTGAAGTGTACGGGCGCACCACCCACGAGAAGATCTTCGCGATCGGTAATGCCAACGGCTTTATCCCGGCCAAGCTGAACCACGCGGTGGCCCAGCTGGAAGCGGCCGTCAAATGCCAGGACGAGTCAGCCATACTGGCGATCATGCAGGATTTGCTGCCGCGTTACCAGTCGTGGGCGGCTGCGCCGGACGCGGCCGGGATCGGCTCATCAGTAGGCGGGTGAGCTTAGAGATTTGTCGGACTGCGATATAATAGGTGGAATTTAGCAACGAGCGCCAGGGAAAGATCAGAGGGTAATCGATCTGTGGAAAACGAACTGAAGAAGTATGGCACGATCCTGTGGCATTGGGCATGGCTGATTGCGTTGGGCACGCTGCTGGCAGCCGGTGCCGCATATGTCAGCAGCCGGTTGACGACGCCGGTGTACGCTGCCTCGACCACGCTGCTGGTTAACGAAGCGCCCAGCAGCGGCAAGACCGCCGACTACACTTCCATCCTGACCAGCGAGCGTCTGGCGCGAACCTACTCCGAGATGATGACCAAGCGGCCGGTGATGACCGAAGTCGCCAAGCAGGTCGGTTTGCAGGAATCAATCGCCGACGATCTGGCCCGGCGCGTCAGTGTGAACCTGGTGCGCGATACGCAGCTGGTCGTCCTGCAGGTTGAGAATGAAGATCCCGCCATGGCGGCGTCGCTGGCCAATGCCATTCCCGAGGTCTTTAGCCGCCAGAACGCGGAACTGCAAGCGGATCGGTATGCCGATTCAAAGGCCAACCTCAACAAAGAGATTAATGCGTTAAAAGATCAGATTACCGAGAAACAGAATGAAATCAACGCCATCGGCACGCCGGCCAATGCGGCCAGGGAAGCGGAGCTCTCGCGCCTGCAGTCCGAATTGACGCAGCTGCGGCAAAGTTCTGCCTACCTGCTGCAGAGCTACGAAAGCATCCGTCTGGCCGAGGCGCAATCGACGAGCAACATCGTCGTAGTGGAAAAAGCTGAAGTCCCCAGTGTCCCGGTGCGGCCGCGCACCTTGCAAAACACGCTGTTGGGCGCCGTAGTCGGCTTGCTGCTCTCGATCGGCGTGGTCTTCCTGATTGAGTATCTGGATGATCGTGTCCGCTCGCCGGAGCAGATCGATCGCATCTTGAAACTGCCCGTGGTGGGCCTCATCGCCAAATTCAACGGGGCATCGGCCGGTGGGCGCATCGCGCCGATTGCCGTGCGCGAGCCGCGCTCGCCGGTGGTTGAGGCGTTTCGATCGCTGCGGACCAACATCCAATTCGCGGGTGTCGACCGGCCGATCAAGACCCTGCTGGTCACCAGCGCTAGCCCATCAGAAGGCAAATCGACGGTGGCCGTCAACCTGGCGGTGGTCATGTCACAGGCCGGGCTGAAGGTCGTGTTAATCGACTGCGACCTGCGGCGCCCGACCGTGAACAAGCAGTTCGATCTGCCCAATCGCTTTGGCCTGACCGATCTGATGTTGCAGGACGCCGGCCAATGGTCGGGCGTGCTGCAATCATCGGGCGTCAGCAACCTGCAGGTGGTATTCAGCGGCTCGCTGCCGCCCAACCCATCGGAGCTGCTGGGGTCAAAGCGCATGCAGCAATTCCTGGAGCATTTGCACGGCAGTTGCGATGTGGTCATCATCGACGCGCCGCCGCTGTTGCCGGTGACCGATGCGCTGGTCCTGTCCTCGCTGGCCGATGGCGTGCTGTTGGTCATCGACTACGGCGCCACCAGAATTGGCGAAGCCGTGCAGGGCCGCAACCAACTGGAGCAGGCTGGCGCGCGCGTGCTGGGCGTGGTCATGAATAAGATTCCCACCGGCCGGCGCGGTTACGCCTACTATTACTACCACTACAATCACTACTACGAAGGCGACAACCAGGGCAAGCGCCGCCGCAGCCGGCGAAGCGGCTCAAAGTCTGCGCCGGCCGTGCCGCTGGCCGACTCGCAGCTGGGCTCGTCAAAACCGGCCGGCCAATAGCCGACGGCAAATCCTGAGTCGGAGAGCGAGGTGCCATGCCTTCGGTCGTCTTTATCTGCACCGCGAATCGCTGTCGTTCTCCCATGGCGGCGGCCTTTCTCAAACGCCTCGTCGCCGATCGGGGCGAAGCTGAACAGTGGCAGATCCAATCCGCAGGCACTTGGGCGATCCCCGATCTGCCGGCCACCTCTTCGGCCCGATTGGTTTCCCAGGCCGGCGGTATTGATTTGACCGGCCATCGCGCGCAGCCGCTCACCGGCGACATGTTGCGCGCGGCTGATCTCATTCTGGTCATGACGCGCTTTCATCTGGAAGCGCTGCGCGCCGAATTTCCAGAAGTAGCCGGAAAAACGTATCTAATCAGCCAGTTGATCGGTCAGATGTTTGACATCGATGATCCGGTCAACGGCACGCTGGATGACTATCGGGCCTGTCTCGATGATTTATCCCGCATCCTGATACAGGGCTTCACGCGGCTGAAAGAGCTGGCACAGCGCGAAGATCCAATCTCATCGAACGAGGCTGCTGACTGATCATGGACGATACGGTTGCCATCGTAGGTCTGGGTTACGTGGGGCTGCCGCTGGCCGTGGCCTTCGGGCGCGGCGGCGTGCCGGTGCTGGGGATTGACATGAGCCAGCACAAAGTGGATGAGTTGAACGCGGGCCGCAGCTACATCCCTGACGTGCCGGCGGCCGATATCGCGGCGCTGGTTCAACAGGGAACACTGCGCGCAACCACCGATTACGAGGGGGTGCGGGACGCCGATGCCATTTTTATCTGCGTGCCCACGCCGTATGACGCGGCCAAAGCCCCCGACCTGTCCTTCATCATCAGCGCCGCGGAGAGCATTGCGCCGCGGCTGCGGGCAGGCCACCTGGTGGTGTTGCAAAGCACCACCTATCCCGGCACCACCGATGAAGTGGTCAAACCCATCCTGGAACGCTCAGGTTTGAAGGCCGCCGTTGACTTTGATCTGGCCTTCAGCCCCGAACGCATCGATCCGGGCAACACGCGCTTTAACGCCATCAATACGCCCAAAGTGGTGGGCGGCACATCGGAACGGGCCACGCAGCGTGCGGCCGAGTTGCTGAGGCGGATCGGCGCACCGGTGGAGTTGGTCTCCAGCGCCCGCGCTGCCGAAATGACCAAACTGTTGGAGAATATTTTCCGTAGCGTTAATATAGCGCTCGTCAATGAAATCGCCCTGCTGTGTGAGCGCATGGGCTTGAACGTCTGGGAGGTCATTCGCGCGGCTTCGACCAAGCCCTTCGGCTTCATGCCGTTTTATCCGGGGCCGGGGGTGGGGGGGCACTGCATCCCGATCGATCCACTGTACCTGTCATGGAAAGCGCGCGAGTATGACTTCCATACCAACTTCATCGATCTGGCGGCGGAAGTCAACGAGGGCATGCCCTATCACGTGGTCGATCTGGTGGCGCACGGCCTGTCGCAGCGCGGCCGGGGGCTGAAAGGCAGCCGTGTGCTGGTGCTGGGCGTGGCCTTCAAGCGCGACATCGACGATCCGCGCAACAGCCCGGCCGAGCGTGTTATCGAATTGCTGCTGCTGCGCGGCGCGGAAGTGACTTATCACGACCCGTATGTGCCGCAGTATGCCATCGGGCCGGACGTGTTTCGTCGTACTCGCCAGAGTTTGCAATCGGTTGAATTGAATAACGCAACACTGGCCGGCGCCGATTGCGTCGTCATCGTGTCAGGCCATCGCAGCCTGGATTATGGGCGTGTGCTGGAACAGGCGCAGCTTGTCGTTGACACCTGCAACGCCACGGCTGGCCTGGCCGGCAGCTGCGACAAACTCCTTCGGCTGGGGGACGGCAGCTGTCTGTAGCGGCTGGTTGAAACACCTGAAATGAAAGTGCAACGATTGAACCTGATAATATACTTGACTTCGATTTGGATTTGGTGTAACCTTCATGAAGTCAAATCAGTTTATTGCTGAAGCCTTAAATTGTGTGGGCGGGTCGCACACTCGATTTGGATAATTCACCAGGAGGAACTCATGACTAATTTTGAAGATGCATCGATTGCGCCAACTGTTGAGGATAATCTCTACGTCAAGCCGGCCATCATCCATGAGCTGAAGTTGGAGACGCGCGCGGGTTCAACGGTTCCGCCGGGCATCATTGACCCGTTGGGCATCGATCCCACGCAGCCGCGAGAATAGCACTCAACACGTCGGAGGGCGTCTCGCCGGCAGACATCGGTATGGTGTGTTAATACGCAAGAAATTGCGGCGGGTTTCGTTTGCATAAACGAAACCCGCCGCGCTTTAGGCACAGTCGGAGTCAAGATGCGTTATCGTTCAGAGAACCTTACTGGTAGTACGCGCCTTCCACAACAGATGTCAACCCGTTCCTCCCTGCTTGTTCGTCGAATCTGGGCGGCCGTTGTGCCGCTTGGAATAGCATTAACCTTCAGCCTGGCCGCGCTCGCCTCCACTTCTGGCCAAACACTCGGCGCGCGGGCGGAAACCGACTTGCCGGGCGGCCAATCAGGTGTGTCGGTTCTTCGATCTGATGAGAAGGGCCTCACGCTTGAAGTGCGGCTCGGCGATTATCAGCTGACGTCCGAAACCAGCGACGGGCAAACCTGGCAGCGGCTGACTGCGCAAGGTTTTGAGGCCTCGGATGCGCCGGGGCAGCCGGTCCTGCCCGTCAAATCGATCTTGATCGGCGTGCCGCCGGAGGGCAAAGTTTCATATCGAATCTTGTCGGATGAAGTCTCAGAACTGCCGGGCGCCTATCACATCGCCTCGGCGCCGGTGCCGGCGCGCGCGCCGCTTGAGCCGGTGGCCGGTGGCTGGCAGGCATCGCCCGATCCGCGCACTTATGCGTCCAACAGCCGCTATCCGGCCTCGGTGGTCGATCTGTCGGCCGATGCCTGGTTGCGCGATCAGCGGGTGGCGCGCGTCAGTCTCTATCCTTTTCAATATGTGCCCGACGCCGGCCGCCTCATCCTACACAAACGCCTCGTGATTGAGATCGTGTTTGAACAGGGCGCTGCCCGCTGGAGCGCACCGGATCACAATGGTCAGACCGATGAGTTTGAACCTGTCCTCCGGGGGGCGCTGCTTAACTACGAGCAGGCGCGCCAGTGGCGCCGGTCACCTGCGCCGCAAGCCTCTTCGGTCTTCGCCCGTGGCCTGACTGATCTTGCGCCACGGCTGAAGATCACGGTCGATCGCGACGGCCTATATCGCATCACCTATGCTGATCTGGTGGCAGCGGGCTGGAATCCGGCCGGCATCGATCCGCGCACGTTTCACCTGACCTCGCAGGGGCAGGATGTGGCGATCGAGGTGGCGGGTGAAGCCGACGGCCAGTTCGATCCGGGCGACTATATCCTGTTTTACGGGCAGAAACTGTCGGGGCAGCGGCTGGCCGCCCTGTACGCCGACGAGGCTCAGTGGTGGCTGAGCTATGGCAACTGGCAGCCGCAGTTTAATGCTTTCATGATCGAGAAGTATACCGATCGCAATGTTTACTGGCTGACGCAGGGCGGCACACCCGGCCCACGGATGACTACAGTCGATGGCACCCCCGGTGGGTCGGCGCCCAGCCCCGACTATTACACGGCCCGGCTGCACATGGAGCAGCAGAAAATTTACTGGAGCAATCATCTGACCAGTGAAGACACCTTCGTCTGGAACGTGATCTCTTCCTCCTCCATTGCCACCAGTACCTATACGGCGACGTTGAGCAATCTGGCGACCGTGGTGCCCAGCGCCACGGTGCGGGCCGAGGTCATCGCTTATACGCACAATCCCGTGTCGCAGCCTGATCATCACACGCAATACTGGCTGAACGCGCTGGCCGCACCCATCGAAGATGCCTATTGGGACGGGTTGATACGACATCACACCGAAGTAACAGTGCCGACTTCGGCGCTGATCTCGGGCACCAACACGCTCTCGTTGACGGTGTACAAACAACCCTCCATGACCAGCGACACGCTGTACTTTGACTGGTTCGAGATCGAGTATCCGCGTCGATTCGTCGCTAGCCAGGACGAGCTGGCTTTTTCCACCAACGAGACCGGGCCGCGCCAGTATGCGCTGAGCGGTTTTGTCACCAGCACCCTGCATGTGCTGAACGTCAGCGACCCCTTGCTGCCGACTCGCGTGCTGTCGGCCAGCATCACTTCGGCCAACGGTCTGTATTCGCCGACGTTTGAGATCAGCGCCACCGCCGCGGTCTCGATGTATGTGGTTGGCGAAGACGCCATCCGTGCGCCATTGCAACTGCAGCTCTACACACCGCCCGATCTAACCGGCGGCGCGGGCGCGGACTACATTGTCATTTCGCACGGCAGCCTGATCACCGCCGCTCACGCGCTGGCCGATTATCGTGCGGCGCGCGGCTTGCGCACGGCGGTCGTCGACATCAACGACCTGTACAACGAATTTAACTTCGGCATTTACCATCCGATCGCGATCAAGAACTTCCTGCGCTACGCCTACGACAATTGGCCGTCGCCCAAACCGGCCTATGTGGTGCTGATGGGCGATGGTACTTATGACCCCGCGAATTTCCGGGGCACGTCCATGCTGACGCTGATCCCGCCCAATCTGGCCTTCGTCGATCCCTGGCAGGCACAGGTTGATAGCTCCAATCTGCTGGTAACGCTCGTCGGCAACGATCCGTTGCCCGATATGCTCATCAGCCGCATCCCCGTCAACACCCTCGCTGAAGCGCAAACGGTCGTCAACAAGATCATCGCCTACGAGCAATCGCCGGCGCCCCGGCCTTGGCAGCGGCGCTGGACATTGGTAGCCGACAACATACCCGATGCCGCCGGTGATTTCGTCGCCCTGTCCAATGTCTTAAGCCAGACTTTCACTTCGCCGGGTTTCACCGCCGATAAGATTTACTTGAACGATTTCGGTTGTCCGCCCGGTGCGGCGTCGTGCCCGCAGGTCAACTACGCCCTGACGCGGACTTTTGAAGTGACCGGCGCGCTATTGGTCAATTACATCGGACATGCCGCTATCGACCGTTGGGCGAGCGAACAAATCTACATCAATTCCAACGTCGCCACTCAGAACAACCTGACGCAGTTGCCCATCATCCTGTCCATGACGTGTCTGGACGGTTTCTGGAATCACGCCACGACGTCGAGCTTGATGGAGACAGCCCTGCGCGCGCCCAACGGCGGCACGATTGCTTCGTGGTCGCCCACCGGTCTGGGGGTAGCCAGCGGGCACGATTCGCTGGAGCGGGGTTTCTTGAAAGCCGTGTTCCAGGACGGCGTGCAAGACCTGGGCGCGGCCACACTGGCGGGCAAACTGTTGCTCTACAGCACCGGCGCCAACTTCGATCTGCTGCACACGTTTACCATCCTCGGAGATCCGGCGCTACGCCTGCCCACCTACGCGCTGGCCGCTTCCGCTCCGATCAGTGCGCGCACCGGCACGCCCGGCACAGTAGTCACATATACGCTGGACATCACCAATCAAGCTTACCTGACGGACACCGTAACGTTTAGTTTCGCCGGCAACAATTGGCCGACGGCGGCCAATCCAATCACAATCCCGGCGCAGTATGGCGGACAGGCCGTAGTGTCCGTGACAGTTCCGATCGATGCCGCGTTCAATGCCGCCGATCGGGTCACGGTTACGATCCAGTCTCACGGCGATGAAACCCGCGCCACGGCCGTGTTGACCACCACCGTCGGCGCGCTGCATGCCGCCGCCGTCTCGTCGCAACAGCCGACAAAAGCCGGCGACCCGGGCGAACCGGTGACCTACACCGTCCGCGTGGAAAACACAGGCAATGTCGCCGATCAATTCAATCTGTCCGCCGACGGCCAAAACTGGCAGACAACACTCACGACATCCAGCGTGATTCTGCCAGCGCAGGCTGCCGCCAACGTCGACGTGACCGTCATCGTCTCGCCAACCGCGCTGGCCGGCAGCAGCGACCGGGTGTCTATCATCGCCACACCTGACGGCGGCGGTCTGAACGGCAGCGTCACGTTGACGACCACGGCCAATGCCGTCTACAGCAGCACGCTGTATCCCAACGTCGCCTTCAGTGCGGGCGTGCCCGGCCAGAATGTGGTTTATCCATTCAACCTGTTCAACTCAGGCAACGTGACGCAGACGTTTGATGCCACGGGCGATAGCATCTGGCCGCTGGCGATCACGCCCACTGTGATCGGGCCAGTGCCGCCCTGGGAGACGGCGGTGTTCACCGTTACGACAACGGTACCGATCACAGCCACCGGCAGCGCCACGGCGACGATCACACTGATCCCTCGAAGCGGTCTGCCTGCGCCATTGACGGCACACTTGACTTCCGAATCAACGGTCATTCACGGCCTGGACCTGATTGCGGAGCCGGCTGCACAGTCGGTTGATCCCGGCGGCACTGTCACCTATACGATAAGCCTGACAAACACTGGTAACGTCTACGAGCCATTTACGATTGATGCGGCGTCAACCTGGCCGATCACGCTCACCCCCCAGTCGCTCTGGCTGCTGCCAAGCACAACCAATACAGTCTGGTTGACGGTGACAACGCCGCCTCAGGCCCTGGCCGGCAGCTTTGAAGTCACCCAACTGACGGCTCTCTCGGCTGGCGCGGAAGTGAGTGCCACAACGTCCGTCACGACTTCGGTCAATAGCCTGTACAGCGTCACGCTGGCGCCGCCGACCTGGCAGGTCTCTGCGCAGCGAGGCGAAGCCATTACCCACACCCTGCGTCTGACCAACACCGGCAACATTACCGCAAGTTTTCAATTGACCAGTGCCGGGCCGTGGCCGGCCAGCCTGTCTTCGACCACGATGGGGCCGCTGCCGCCGTTTACAGGAGAGGACTTCTGGTTCTATGTGCAGGCGCCGCTCTCGGCGTCTACCGGTTCTACAACCTTCACCATCACGGCCACGGCCCAGGGGGGAGCGCCGCCATTCGCGGCGGCCCATCTGGTCGTCAACTTGGATAATCGATTGTATTTGCCGCTGGTGAGGTACTAGTTGCGCCGACAGCGCGCCGTATCGGCGCGGCGGCGACTGCGGTATAATCGGGTGAAAGACGCATGGACAGCTCGCCGCCTGCTTCGATTGAAGAACGTTATCTCGACGCCGCCCGCGCGCTGGCCCGCGTTGGCATGAACGGTCAGCATACGCGCATTCGCGTCACCGGCCAGAGTATGCTGCCCGTGCTGCGGGCGGGCGATGTGGTCATCGCTCAAGCCGTGCAACCGGCGCAGGCCCGACGCGGTGACGTGCTGGTGGTTCAATCCGGCGGGGACTGGGTGACGCACCGGCTGGTGCATCGGAGCGCCGCCGCTGTTCATCTGCGCGGCGATGCGCTGACCGCCGCCGATCAACCTGTGCCGCCCGGCGCGATCATCGGACGGGTAAGCGCCGTCGAGCGGGATGCGCGCCGTATCGACTGGCAGGCCCGACGCTGGCGTGTCGCCAACCGGCTGGCCGGGGCCATCGGCTTCACGCACTACTGGTGGAGCACCTTCCTGCGCCGCGGTGCTCCGGTGCGCGGCTGGCGGCGGCTGCTGATCGCAGGTGCAGGGCGGCTGGCGCGGTTCACAACCCAGATCGTTTTGCGGCTGGCGCTGTGGGCTGAGTATAAGGGTATATGATGATTACATTGGAGTCCATCCCCGTGCCGGTGTCCACCGTGCAGGGCCGCCAGCTGGATGAAGAGGCCGTACTGGTGCTGCCGGACAGGGGCGAGGTCAAAGTGCTCAACGCCGTCGGCGCGCGGATCTGGGCGCTGGCCGACGGCACCCGGTCGGTGCGCGACATCGCCGCCGCCCTCTGTGACGAATACCCCGTGATGGCGGCCGAAGCCGAAGCCGATGCGCTGGCGTTTATCCGCGAATTGGTCGCCAAGGGGATCGTCACCACCCGATCGGCTTGAGACGGCCGATTAAGTATTTCCGCTTATGAAGCTGCCACGTCGTTCCGTCCCGGTTCTGGTGTTGTCGTTGCTGGCCGCGCTCAGTCTGCTGGCCGGGACGGCGCTGGCCTCGGTCACCCTGTCCAGCTTTACCGCCACCACAATCAACGGTCAGCCCTTCGTCTCGGTTGAGTGGGAGACAGGGACGGAGCTTAACACGTCGGGTTTCTTTATCGGACGTGCCACGGCGCCGGGCGGCACCTTCGTGCGGCAGAACCCCACCATCATTCCCGCGCAAGGCGACGGCCTGACCGGCGCGCAGTATGACTATCCGGATGAAGCGGTGACTGTCGGGACGACCTATTATTATCAGCTGGAAGTGATTAACAACAATCAAAGCATCGACACCTTTGGACCGGTGACGATAACGGCCGGTGTGATCGGAACGCTGACGCCCACGCCGGGCGGAGTTGTGCCGCCCACGTGGACGTTTACACCCACCCCCACGCCCACCCGCACACCCACACGCAGTGCCTCGTCCACTGCCAGTGATACGCCGGTGCCCGGTGGAGCGGCGACGTCGGCCCCCACCCCCACTGCGCGTGCTGTCGTGCCGTTTGGCGAGACGTTTACGCCGGCGGCGCCCGCGGCCGCCGCCACACAGAACACGACCTTCGCCACGCAGGCCGCGCCTGCCACGTCTCAAGCCGGACAACCGGCGTCGCCCACCCCATCGCCCGAGGCATTGCCTGCGCAGCCGCCGGCTGTTCCGGTCGATGTGTTGGTGCCCACGCGTACCCCACTGTCGGTGGCGGCAGTCCCGCCCAATCCAGCCGCAACGTTGGACAGTGTACCGGTGGCGCCGCTGGTCGTAGCCACGCAGGGCAATGCGGCCGAGTCCGCGGCAGACGCCGGTGGAGTCGGCCCGGCGCTGTTGATCTTGGCCGCGGCGGTGCTGCTGCTGGGCGGCGGCCTGTACGCCATCCTTCGGATAACGAGCAGACCTTCATGATGTTTACTTATTTCAGACACGTCGCCGGCGGCTGGCTGATCGGCCTGGTCGCTGCCGGCCTGATGTTGGCTGCCTGTGGCACTGCCCCGCAACCAGCCGTGCCCCTCGCCCCGACCGTTGAGTCCGCGCCCGACGGCGCGCCGGCCGAAACCGGCAAGCTGTTTGTGAGCGCCGAAGGGCCGGTGGCGCTGACGCCCGTCGATCTGGCCGGCATCGGCTGGGGCGGGGTCGATTTGACGCAGATCCGCGTCCTGCAAGATCAGACTGAAGTGCCGGTGTGGATCGACGGGGGCGCGCTGCGATTCTACGCCACCCTCAGCCCCACACGCTATATGACCGAGAGCGTTTACTGGCTGCAGCGCGCGCCCGCGACGCAGTTCATTGACTCGGCCCCGGCCGCCACCACCGGGCCGGCGGTTGAATCGTATCTGGCCGTGGTTCACGCCGAGGAGAATCACGTATATGCGCCGCAGCCGGCCGAGGGCGATCACTGGTTCTGGGCACAGCTGCCCGCGCCGCAGACCAGGACGTTTACCGTTACGCTGGATGCCGTAGCGCCCGGCCCGGGCAGTTTGGAGATTGAGACGTGGGCCAGCACTGAGTCGCGGGACATCAAGCCGGATCATCACTATCGGGTGTCGATTAACGGCCACCCGCTGCCCGACGAACTATGGGACGGTCTGGGTCGTCACACGATTGAACTGCCTGTGCCCGAAGGCACGTTGCGCGATGGCGACAACGTGATCGTGGTGGATGCTCCCGGCGTACCGGGCGTGGCCGCCGATACCACTTACGTGGACTGGATCGAGGTGCGCCAGCCGCGCCGCTTTGCCGCCGCCGGTGATCGCCTGTTCTTCGACGGGGTGGAGGGGCTGGTGACGCCGACCGGCTTTAGTGGAAATACTGAGGTTTTCGACATCACCCGACCCGATCGGCCGGTGCGGCTGACCGGACTGGCGGGCGCGTCGTTCGCGGCGCAAGACGACCGGCGTTACGCGGTCGTCGGGCCGCAGGGTTACCAGTCGGGGCGGCTGACGGCCGCCCGCATACAGCCTGATCTGCGCGCGGCGGTAAACGGCGCGGATTATATCGCCATCGGGCCGGATGATCTGATCGCGCCGTTGAAGCCGCTGCTCGAGTATCGGCGCGGGCAGGGGCTGAAGCCGATCGCCGTGCCGGTTGACGCGATCTATGATCAATTTGGCGACGGGCGCATCAGCCCGGAGGCCATCCACGCCTTTATCCTGTTTGCATCGCCCCGCTACGTGCTGCTGGTCGGTGATGCTTCATATGATACGCTGGGTTACACCACGCCGATGGAGGCGAACCGGCTGCCGACCTACATGGTGCAGACGGTGTTTGGCGGCGAGACGGCCAGTGATGTGGGCTTTGCGCAGCTGGACGCCGACGCCAAACCCGATCTGGCGGTGGGGCGCGTGCCCGCGCGCACAGCTGATCAGGCGGCGACGTTTGTGGACAAGACGCTGAAGTACGAGCAGGCCGCGCCGTCGGGCGACTGGCGGCGGCGCGTGCTGGCCGTGGCCGACGGGCAGGACAACAGTTTCAAAACTGAGGCCACGTCCTTTCTGAACCAGTTTGCCGCTTACTCCACGGTGCTCATTAATCCGCCGGCCGGCACGCCCGACGCCAACCAGCAGATTCTGGCCGGCCTCAATGAAGGCAGCCTGCTGGTGAGCTATTTCGGACACGGCAGCTTGACGCAATGGGGCAAAGACAACCTGTTTACAGTGAAGGACGGCGCGGCGCTGACCAACGGCGAACGGCTGCCGGTGGTGCTGAACTTTACGTGTCTCACCGGATTGTTCACGCATCCGCGCGTGCAGTCGCTGGCCGAGACGCTGCTGTGGCTGCCCAACGGCGGCGCGGTGGCGGTGGTGGCGCCGACGAGCCTGACGCTGGCCACCGATCAGAGTTTTCTGAGTAATGCACTGGTGAAGGCGTTTCTGGCGGACCCGGCCGCCCCGATCGGCGATCTGCTCCTTAGGGCGTGGCGCGAAGTGCCCGACGAGAGTACGGGTACGCAGGATGTGCTGCGCACCTTCCTGCTGTTTGGCGATCCGGCGCTGGTGCTGGTGCAATAAGCCGGGACCTCAAGTCCAGGGTCCACAGTCTCGTTTCCTGACTCCGACATCCAAAACTCAAAAGGCGTTCGATGAAACGCGTGCGTATACGGTTGAGGCTGGCGCTGGCGGCGGTCGGCGTCGGGCTGATCGCAGCAGGGGCGGCTGTGTTGATCGGCGCCCAGCGCGAGCCGCTGGTTTCGGTGGCAGCGGCACTGCGCGCACGCTTCCCGTCGCTGGCACAGCCGGCCGCGCTGACCGGTCTGGCGCTTGAAGCTTTGATCCTGGGCACGCTGGCGCTGCTGGCGGCGTGGCTGATCGTGCCGCGCCGGGCACAGCTTGAACGGTTGGTGGCCGCGCGGCCCGGCGTGCTGATCGGCGCGGCGGTGATGCTGTTGATCGCGCTGTGGCTGCCGATTATTTTGTGGGGGCGCAGCGCCGTCATCGACGGCACGCGCTACTGGTGGCTGGACGATGACGCGCTGATCTCCATGCGCTATGCCCGCAACCTGGCGAACGGCGCCGGCCTGGTGTGGAATCCCGGCGAGCGGGTGGAAGGTTACACCAACTTTCTGTGGACGCTGATCATGGCGGGCGTGCACGCGCTGCCGATCGATCTGCCGCACACCTCTTTAGTAGTTCTCCTGATTAGCCTGGCGCTGAGCGCGGCCACGCTGCCGTGGGTGGCGCGGTTGACGCGGCTGCTGGGCGGCTCCGATGGGGCGGTGGCGGTGGCGTTGCTGGCGTTTGTGCTGAACGACAACATCGCGGCGTGGAACACCACGGGCGGCGAGACGGCCCTGCTGGGTTTGCTGCTGACGGTGGGTGTGTGCCGCGTGCTGGAGGAGGCGCGCACGCGCCGGCCGCGCGCGGCCACGTATCTGCTGCTGGGG
>CAZKBQ010000049.1:0-34536 GCA_964550855.1 uncultured Anaerolineae bacterium | reverse complement strand
CGCTGGATCAGGTGCGCCAGCGCCCACGCGCTCATGCGCATGCGCGCCATCGGCGTATCGGCGATATGCACGACGTCGAAACCGGCATGTTTCAACTCGCGCGCGGCTTCGATGATGCGGTTGGCATTGTGCCCGCGCGGCGGATCGACTTCCACGGCGATGACAAATTTCTTCTCCGCAAATTTCTCGGCCAGCTGTGTGGGCGCGACCGGTTCGCCGACGACGGCTTCGGCCAGCGCTCCGCCGCGCGGCACGCTGATCGAGATGCGCGGGCGACCGTTCAATTCAGCTTCATCCAGCACCGTGCGCATGGCGCGGATGTGCGCGGGCGTGGTGCCGCAGCACCCGCCAATGATCGTTGCACCCGCTGCCAGAAAACGCCGCGCGTAATCGCCAAAGTATTCGGGCGTGGCCGGATAGATCAGGCGCGGCCCCATGCGCTGCGGCCAACCGGCGTTCGGCTGAATCGACACCAGCGGGCCGTGTTCACGCGCCTGGGCCTGATGCGCCAGCGTTTGAATCACCGGCAGCAGCCGGGCCGGTCCCACGCTGCAATTCGCGCCGATGACGTTCACGCCGAGATCGGCCAACGTCTGCGCCACCAGATCAGCCGAGTCGCCGAGCGGCGTGCAGCCGTCTTCCGTAAACGTCATCTGCGCGATGAGGGGCACGCTTGGTGCGACTTCCTTCGCCGCTTTGATGGCCTGCGTGATTTCGCCCAGGTCACTAAATGTCTCGAAAATCAGGGCGTCAACCCCTTCGGTCACGAGCGCGGCGATTTGTTCTTTGAAGGCCTCCAACGCCTCGATCGCGCTGACGCGACCCAGCGGCGCGAGTCGCACGCCCAACGGGCCGATCGAGCCGGCGACGTAGATCTGGCGGCGCGATTCGTCGGCAGCCTTGCGGGCCAGCCGCACGCCCGATTGGTTGATCGCGGCAATCTGGTTTTCCAGTTCGTGTTCGATCAGGCGAAAGCGGTTGGCGCCAAAGGTGTTGGTCTCGATGATCTCCGCGCCCGCTTCCACGTAGCCACGGTGGATGTCGAGAATGACCTCGGGCTGTGACAGGTTCAGCTCGTCAAAGCAGTGCTCAAACGAGATGCCGCGCGCGTGAATTTGGGTGCCCATCGCGCCGTCACACAGTATCGGGCCATGCTTCAATCGATCAAGAAAGTCAGTCACAATCGATCCTTATCGCAGTAAATTGGCACATCAGGACTCAGCAAAATAGTGGATCAGGGCAACTCGGTTCATCCGGCAACTTACCGGTCAACCAACTCGCCAATCCACGAATTTCCCGACTTACTCCTTCAACCGGATCACCCGGAACGCTTCGGCGTAGGCCAGACCGTGATCCTTGCCCGCGTCGGCCATGCGCTGCCGGATCATCTCTTCCAGTCCAGTGTTGTCGTCCAACTGGCTGTGATGTTCGCGCAGCGCTTTGATCTTGGTCGCGATCGTGTCGCTGGCGTCGATCCAGGTGTTCAGTCCCTCCTCGGTGCGCACGTACACACCGTGCACTTGCCACGCCGGGCCTTCTTCCGGCCATAGCAGCTCCATCTCGCAGGCAGGGAAGATGGCATCAATCGCCGCCAGCGCCGCCGCGCGATGATCGGGATGGTTGATGCGGTTATTCAGCCAGAAGACCTGAGTCGGATCGCCGCAGAATACCACTTCCGGTTTGTAGCGGCGGATCAGCCGCACCAGTTCGCGCCGCAGGTTCAGATCGGCCACCAGCCGCCCGTCATCGTGGCGCAGAAACTCCACATGCTTCACGCCCAGCACGGCGCAGGCGTTGCGCTGCTCGCGCTCGCGCACTTCCATCAGCGTTTCCGGCGTATAGCGCGTATCGTGCGTGCCCACATTACCGCTCGTGATCAACACATACGTGATCTCACAGCCGGCTTTGGCCCACCTGGCCACCGTCGCCGAACACGAAAACTCGGCATCATCAGGATGCGCGAAGATCGTCATTGCCGTATTGGGAACCCAGTCACTGTCGAACTTGGCCATTTTGCTCCATTGTTGAATTCTGATTTCTGGTTACCAATTTCCAATTACAAGTTGCCCATCACGATTCTTGCGGCTGCTCGACCAGCGTCATCACCCGGAAGGTCTCCACGCGTTTGAGCTTGCCGCCGTCGTCGGCCTTGACCTTCACGCCGCGTTTCTTCATCCGCCGGCGATAGGCCTTGGCTTCCTCCTTCGCCCACTGCGTGATCATCTCAGTGGGGTCCCAATCGCCCAGCTGGCTCTTGTGCAGCTTCAACGCGGCAATTTTCAGTTCCAGCCAGTCGGCCACATCGATCGCCACGTTATCCTCGGCCGTGCCGTGCACGTACACCGCGTGGACTTTATGGACCGGCCCTAATTCCGGCCAGAACAGTTCCATCTCGCAGCGCGGAAAGACGGCTTCCAGCGCTGCGACGCCCGCGGCGCGGTGATCCGGGTGATTGATGTAATCATCGCCGTAGAACCAGCCTTCGGGGCTGCCGCACAACACCACCTCCGGTTTGCGCGCGCGGATCTCGCGCACCAGTTCACGGCTCAGCTCAAGCGTGGGCTGCACCGCGCAATCATCGTGGCGCAAAAACACCGCCGCCTTGAAGTTGAGCAACCGTGCCACCTCCAGCTGCTCGGCTTCGCGGGTCTGGGCCAGCGTCTCGCGCGTGTATTTGGGATCGTGCGTGCCGACGTTGCCGCTGGTGATCAACAGCAGCGTGATCTCGCAGCCGGCCGCCGCCCACTTGGCCAGCGTCGCCCCGATGGTGAACTCGGCATCGTCGGGATGCGCGTGAATCACCAGGGCTGATTTGGGAATATATGAACCGTTAAACTTGGACAAGATCTCCTCCGGTAGCAAAACGTGAAACGTAAAACGTGGAAGCCATTACGTATTACGTATTACGTATTGCGTATTGCGTTTTACGCATTACGCATTACGCATCTCACGCAGCCTGCTCCAGCGCCCCCACCAGCTTCGGCAGCGACACATCATAGCGATACTGAATGTCCATGTGCCCATCCTCAAACTCTTCGTACTCGTGCGGTACGCTCAGCGCTGTGAGTTTACGCACCAACTGCCGCGCCCCGTACTGCAAGTTGAATTCGTCGCGCGTGCCGCAGTCGATGAACACCAGGCGCAGCCGCTTCAAGTTGGCGGCATACCGATCGACGAGGCGCAGCGGATCAAAGTCCAGCCAGCGCAGCCATACGTCGGGCTTTAACTCGCACGTATGCAGATCGAACGGGAAATCGATCGGGAACGGTTGAGCGGTCGGGTTGGGCGAATAGGCCGCCGCCATTGCCAGCACATTGAGCGCTTCAATGTCCGAGCGATCTTTCTTGACTTTGCCTTCAAACATCGTCCACCACCGAGCGAGGCCGCCCGCTTGCTCGATCGTAGTGATGAACTTGGGAAAGTCGGGTTGATAACACCACTCGAAGGCCATGTCGCCGCTGTGGCAGGCCAACGCGCCGAATACGTCGGGGTGCAGCATCCCCAATCGGATGGCGCCGTAGCCGCCGCTGGATTTGCCGAAGATGCCGCGGCCGGCCGGCGCGGCGATGGTGCGATAGGTCGCATCGATATGCGGAATGATCTCGTCGATGAGGTAATCCTCGTAGCGGCCAATCGCCGTCGAGTTGACGTACTGGCTGCCGCCATAGCGCGTGAAGCAGTCGGGCAGCACGTAGATGGCGGGCGGCAACTTGCCTTCCACCATCAGCCGCTCGATGCGCTGTTGCAGGTTTGGCGTCCACCCGCTGAGGTTGAGCAGCATTGGACCGCTGCCGGTGTAACCCGTCAACGCATACAACACCGGATAACGTTTGCCGCTCGTTTCATAATCGGGCGGCAAAATAACGAGCAGCTGGCGCGTCACCGGATCCTGCAGCGGATTATCGGCCAGCACGCGGCTGGTGAAGTGTTCGACGACGAGTTGGGTTGGCATGTTAGTTCATCCCCGGCCAAAGCCGAAAGCCCATTTGCTCAAAGTGACGATCGAAGGTGAAGGCATCGACGACATGCTCGCGGCGCATGACGATAAAACTGGCGCAATCCACAAACGAAAATTCCTTGTCGTCATACTTCTTGAAGAGTTGCCAGGCGTCGTTCCACAACTCCAGGTCGATTCGCACCAAACGCACCCGCGGTGAACCCAGCAACCAGTCCCCGCACGCCACGGCTTGCGAATGACCGACACGCCCCAGTATCAAAGTGGTGGCTTCCGCCACCAGATACTCGGTGACGATAAACGTCACCTTTGCTTCAGCCAGCGATTGAAAGGCCCGTCTGGCGCGTGCATGAAATTTATCGCCGCGATCATAGAGTGCCAGCCACGCGGCGCTGTCGGCCAGGAGTTTCATGATGTCTTGCGCCGTTTCGCGGCAACTTTGCCCTTGGCGGATTTAGCCGGTTTCTCACGCACCGCCTTGACCTCTTCTCGTTTGGGAAAGCCGTACAGGTAGTGATCGTGGTTGACGGACAGGTCGCCCAGGCCGCTGTCAAACATGCCGATCATTTGGAAGATGGGATCGTCTGCGTGCAGGATGCCATCGTCATCCTGCGATTCTACTCTTTCCAAATAATCTTCCAACGCCTCTCGAATCTGCACCGCCAGCGTCAAATCATGTTTTCCCGCCCGCCGCTGAAGTCGATCGTAAATGTCGCGCGGCAGATAAACCTGCGTTCGCACCATATTCTCGCTCATGGCCGCCCCTTTCGATTAGATGTATGTATTATACATCTATCGAGCTGCCAACCGCTAAGTTGACATTAACTGCTCTACGCGATTCACCCCCACCGAGTAATACTTCGCCGCCGGGTGATGCACCACGATCGCGGCGGTGGACTGCTCGGGAATGAGTTGATACGCCGCCGAAAGCTCCAGCCCCAGCTCTTTCACCTGCGGCAGCAGCGCAAACACCTTCGCGTGATCGGCAATGTCCGGACACGCCGGATAGCCCCACGAATAGCGCTTGCCGCGCTTCGCGTCCAGGTTCAACTCGCGCCGCACGTGGCGATGCACGTACTCCGCCGTCGCCTCCGCCGTCTCGACGCCGATGCCGTGCACGAAGTACGCCTCCGCGTAGTCGCCGCTGCTCTGCAATTGATGGAACTTCTCATCGGCACCGTGACCGACCGTGACCACCTGCAGGGCCACCACATCCATCACGCCCGATTCAACCGGCGCGAAGTAATCGGCCAGACACAGATTGTCCTGGCCCGATTGACGCGGAAATTCAAAGCGGGTCGCTTCGCGTCGGTGATCAGTTGGATCGTAAACGATCAAACTATTACCGCTCGATTGGGCCGGGAAATAGCCATACACGGCCTGCGGCTTCAGGTAAGCTGATCGGAGCGCTTCACGCTTCATCCGATCGAGCCGCGCCTCGAACTCGGCCTTGAGTTTGAGCCATTCGTCGCCGTGCGTATTCTTGGCGCCCCATTGCAGCCGAAACAACTCGTCCACGTCGAGGTGCTGAAACACCATCTCCAGCGGCATCTCGCGAATGACGCGGCTGCCCCAGAACGGGGGAGTCGGGATGTTGGTAGATTGGTAGTTCGTGGCTTGGGAAGTGGCTGGCCCTGATTTGCCAGTCCCGGATTTACCATCTCCTACTGTACCAAGTTCCGCTTCCGCTTCTGCCACAATCCGCCCAATCAGGTCGCCCCGCTCGTTCGGATCGATCAACTGCTCCATCGTAGCCAGGCCCTCGAAGGCGTCTTTGCAATAGAACACGCCCGCGTCGTACGGCGCGTTCGAATCGGTGAACAAGATGCGCCGCCCGAACCGCCGATTGATCGCCGCCCCACCGATCAGCACCGGAATGTGCAGGCCGCGCCGCTGTAGTTCATTCACGATCAACGGCATCTGTTTGGAAGTGGACACCAGCAGCGCGCTCAAGCCGATGGCCGTCGCGTCCACCGCCACGGCCTTGTCGATGATGACGTTGGCCGGCACCTGCTTGCCCAGATCAAACACGGTGTAGCCGTTATTGCTCAGAATCGTGTTGACCAGACTCTTGCCGATGTCGTGCACATCGCCATACACAGTGGCCAGCACCACCTTGCCTTTGGTTGTCCCCTCCTTGCGATCGAGCGACTTTTCCAGATGCGCTACGGCCTTCTTCATCACTTCGGCGCTTTGCAACACGAACGGCAGAATCAATTCGCCCGCGCCGAACTTGTCGCCGACTTCCTTCATGGCGGGCAGCAGCACGTTGTTGAGCGTCCACACGGCGCCGTCGTTCGGCGTGTGGCCTGCGGCCACACCGTGAGCCTGAATCGAGGCATCGATCAAGGGTTCGATGCCGTCCTTCTGGCGATGCACGATCATCCAGTGAATCTTCTGCTCGACGCTGAAGCCTTCGGTCGGATCTTCGACCGGCTTGCCCGCCTCGACCTTGACGTTCTCAAAATGCGCGATCAACTTCGCCAGCGCATCGGGCGTGCGATTGAGGATCAGATCGTCGCACAGGTCGCGCACCTGCGGATCGATTTCGGCATAAGGCGTGATATCCTTGGGATGCACCAGCGCCATATCCAGCCCGGCCTGCACACAGTGATGCAGGAACACGCTGTTGATGGCCGCGCGCGCGGCGGGATTCATGCCGAACGAGACATTGCTCACGCCCAGCGACGTCAACACGCCCGGCAAAGCGGCCTTGATCTTGCGAATACCTTCCATCGTCTCCAGCGCGGAGTCAGCCATATCGGCCGCGCCCGTCGCTAACGTGAAAGTCAACGTATCGTAAATCAAGGAATCTGGCGACAACCCGTATTCGTTTACGGCGATGTCGTAGATGCGCTTCGCCACGTCCAATTTCGCATCCGCCGTTTTGGCCATGCCCTGCTCGTCGATGGTCAACGCGATCACGGCCGCGCCGTGCGCCACCGCCAGCGGCAGCACGGCATCGCAGCGCTTGCGCCCATTTTCCAGGTTGATCGAGTTGATGATGGCGCGGCCCGGATTCATCTCCAGCGCCGTCTTGATCACCTCGGCCTCGGTGGAATCGATCATCAACGGCGCTTCCACGCTCATCTGCAACTTTTTGATCAGCGTGTGCATTTGCGCGGCTTCGTCGGCGCGCTCGGTCAGCGCCACGCACACATCCAATACGTGCGCGCCACCGTCCACCTGATCGCGGGCAACCGCCAGGATGCCGTCGTAATCATCGGCCAGCAGCAACTTCTTGATCTTCTTGCTGCCCTGCGAATTGACGCGCTCGCCCACGATCAAAGGCGGGGGATCCTGAATCAGCGGAATGGCCCGCATGGCGGATGACACCCTCGGCACATACTCGATCTCGCGCGCTTTGGGTTTCAGCCCGCGCACCCGATCGACGATCTCACGAATGTGTTCGGGCACGGTGCCGCAGCAGCCGCCCACCGCATTCACGCCAAGTTCGGTCACAAACTCCGCCAGCGTTTCGCTCAGCGGCACGGGTTTCATCGGATAGACAGCAACCCCGTCAACATTCAACGGTAAACCGGCGTTGGGGATCACCGAAATCGGCTTGCGCGAGTGTGCGCACAGATAGCGCACCGGTTCGCGCATGTAGTCCGGGCCGGTGGAACAGTTGAGGCCGATTACATCCACAATCGGCAGCGATTCCAACGTGGTTAACGCGGCGGCGATGTCCGTGCCCAGCAGCATCCGCCCTGATGTATCCAATGTAATCTGCGCCTGCACCGGAATTCGCACGCCCGTCTCTTCAAACGCGCGCCACGCACCATGCACCGCCGCCTTCGTTTCGAGGATGTCTTGTTGTGTCTCGATCAACAGCAAGTCGGCGCCGCCTTGAATCAAGCCGACGCATTGTTCGCGGAAGACATCGACGAGTTCTTGAAACGTGATGTTGCTCAACGTCGGATCGTTGGTGGAGGGCAGCATGCCCGACGGGCCGATTGAGCCCGCGACAAAACGCGGAATCCCCGTTTCACGCGCAAACCGATCGGCCACGCGCCGCGCCAGCGCCGCCGCTTCGCAGTTGATCTCGACGATGCGATCCTGCAGGCCATATTCGCGCATCGTGATCCGGTTCGATCGGAACGTGTCCGTCTCGATGACTTCCGCGCCGACTTCGAGAAACGACGCGTGAATCCGCTCCACGACTTCCGGCTTGCTGAGCACCAGATGATCGTTGCAACCGTTGAGCGCTTCGCCGCCGAAGTCGATCGGGCGCAGGTTGCACGCCTGCACACTGGTGCCCATCGCGCCGTCGAACACCACCACGTGATCGGCCAGCGCGTCGAGATAACGGCGGTTGGTGTGGGGCATGATCTTCAAAGCGATTTCTCCTATTTTGACGAGTGACGAGTGAAAAGTGAAAGACGGCCTTCACTCGTCACTCATCATGAAAAACGCCCCTTCCGGTGAAGAGGCGTCACACTTCAAGACGAATCCTCATCTGCCAGATAAGTCTGCCGGAATTGGCACCGTAGCGCGATAGTTCGATAGTTTGATAGTGCGATAGTCACACGTCAACTAAGACACTATCTCACCATGGCACTAACTCACTGGTTGCCGAGGCTTCATCGGGCCGGTCCCTCCGCCTCTCTGGATGAGTGTGTATTCGATTGTTTTGAGCGCTGGGTCCCTTGGCGTCAAACGTGAAGTGATTATAACTGCTGGATCAGGCGGCGTCAAGCAACGTGCCCGCGCTCGATCGGCAACGTCACGACGAAGCGCGTGCCCAGCCCCACCACGCTTTCTACGCGGATCGATCCGTCGTGCGCATTGACGATCTCTTTCACGATCGACAGCCCCAGCCCCAGACTGCCGCCGCCTGATCGCGCGCGCGATTTGTCCACCTGATAGAAACGCTCAAAGAGACGCGGCAGATCTTCTTGCGGAATGCCAGGCCCGGTATCGACCACGCTGATTTCAATGCCGGCCGGAACAGCTTTGCCCGTCTTCGCCGCCGGCGAGCCGCTCACCAGCCGCGCCGCAATGGTGACTTTGCCGCCGGCCGGCGTGTGCTTGATGGCGTTATCGATCAAGTTGCTGAAGACCTGCGCCAATCGATCGCCGTCGCCGGTGACGGGTGGCAGGCTGGCGGGCACTTCGTCGATCAGCGCGATGTTGTTTTCCCGCGCGCGCAGCAGCAGTTTCTCGACGACCCCGCGCAGCACCTGATCGATCTGCACCGGTTCACGGCGCATCACCACCTGCCCGCTCTCCATGCGCGCCAATTCCAGCAAATCGCCCACCATGCGCGTCATGCGCGTGGCCTCGTCGTAGATGATGGTGGCGCTGCGCTTGATGGCTGCCGGTTCGCTGGCCGCGCCGTCTGTGATGGCCTGGGCGAAACCCTGGATGCTGGTCAGCGGCGTCTTCAATTCGTGCGTGACGTTCGCCAGCAGATCGCGCTGGCTTTGCTGCGAAGCGCGGACTTTCTGCGCCATCTGATTGAAGTTCTCGGCGACTTCTTTGACTTCGATCGAGCCTTCCACCGGCACGGTTTGATTGAAATCACCGGCCGCGATCTTTTGCGCGGCTTGAGCCACATGCTGCATGGGACGTGTGACCGACCGCGTGATGAGGGCTGCCAACCCGATCGAGATGATCAGCGCCAGCAGGCCCGCGATGAGCATTGGCTGCAGCAGCTCACGGAAAACCGGATCGCTGAACGAGGGAGTGGGATCGTATTCGGCGGCGGCGACGACTTGCGGCCCGGTGATCGCCCGATCGATCCCCTGCCGCGACGACCACAACCAGCGCACGCCGTCGAGTTGAAACTCGCCGGCGAGGGTGTTATTGAGGCGATCCGTAGTGCCAAGTCGAAAGAGGTTGCGGCCCGCCAATTGATTGTCACTATCGGCGAGAATCTCACCGGTCTGTTCGTCGATCAACAGCACCCGGCCATTGAGATTCGCGCCGCTGTTTTGAATCCGCCGCATGAGCTGGTCGGGCGGCACACCATTTTGCAGCGGCAGCCGCAACAGACGCTGCACCACCCCCGCCTCGATCGTCAGGCGGGCCGTCAACAGCCGCCGCTGGACGGGCGCATCGCGCAGCAGCAACAGCAACGCCAGCGCAATCACGGCGATGCAGGTGACGATGACCAGCAGGTAGGAGAGGAGTAATCGAGTGCGGAGAGACACGGATCAATGCTCAATTCTCAACCCTGGCACTGTCCGCCAGGGCAAGTGTGCGCAATGCACAATTCATAACACGTAGTGCAAAGTTCATAATGAGTAATGCGTACTGCGTATTACTCAGTGTACGACCGGGATGTAAACGCCGTGTAAAATAACTGCAACTTGTGCGTAAATCGACTAGCAGACTACGCGACTATCGCACTATCCCATTTTTCCAACAGCCCCGGCAGCTCCGATAAACTCTGAATTACCCCGTCGGGTTTAATCGTTTCGGAATGAGCGTCGTTGGCGCCGCGCTCGGCTTGCATCGTCGCCCAGATGCCGCGCAGCCCGGCATTGTGCGCGCCGAGGATGTCGGCGCCCAGCATATCGCCGACCATGACGACTTCGTCGGGTTTGAACTGCCACCTGTCCAACGCCAGCTTGAAGATGCGGGGATGCGGCTTGCGCACACCCACGTTCGCCGAGATGATGATTGGATCAAACCACGCTCGCAATCGCGCTTGATCGATCAGCCGATCCACGTTCGCGGCGTCGCGCGCATTGGAGATGATGCCCAGCCGATAGCCCTGCGCCTTCAGTGTGTCGAGCGTCTCATACGCATCGTCGAAGGGCCGCCACAACTTCTCGCCCGCCGCAAAGGCCGACGCCAGTGCGCTTTTGATCAGATCGGCCGGTTGGTCGGGGTAGCCGAATTCCGTCAGGGCCAGTTGCAGCGTGTATTCCGCCGTGTACTCGATCCAATCCTGCTGACCGAGCGTGTAGAACTGATCGACGAGGGCTTCGTAACGCGGGCCGAAGTTCTCCGGCACATTCAGGCCGCGCTCGCGCAGATAGGCGATCAGGCTGAGGGTGTGCTGCTTGAAAACTTCGCGCCAGTCGCCGCGATATTCGATTAACGTGCTGCCTAAGTCAAAGATAACGCCTTGAATGGTCATGTGAGCGATTATACCCGCCGAACGTTAAATGCCCAATCGGCGCGGTTGTGCGCCGCGCCCGCGGTTGCGCGCCGCGCCCGCAGTTGCGCGCCGCGCCGTTGCGAGTATACTTTGATTAGACTCCGCCGCCTGCCGCGAGGTGAACCATGTCGCAGTCCGACAACCGCCCGTCGTCCGTCTTCGCCGTGATCCTGATCGGGTTGGGGATACTGTTCCTCGCTGTCAACTTCCTGGACATCGACCTGGGCAAGGTGTGGCCGCTGATCTTTTTCGTGATCGGTGCGGGCTTTTACGCCCCCGTGCTGCTCATGCCGCAAGCGCGCGCCGGGCTGGCCGCCTTGTGGATACCGGGCACGATTATGATCGGGCTGGGCGTGATCTTCTTCTACAACACCCTCACCAACGATTGGGGATCGTGGGCGTATGCGTGGTCGCTCATTCCCGCGTTTGTGGGCATCGGCCTGATCCTGGCCTCGCGTTTCGGGCACTGGCAGGGCGACACCGCACGCGCCGGAACGTGGATGGCGTTGGGCAGCGCAGCTGTGTTCAGCATATTGGCGATGCTCTTTAGCAGCCGCACCTTCGGCGTCATCGGGCCGATCTTGCTCATCGGGCTGGGCGTGTTGTTGTTGTTCCGATCGAGCCGCGGCCCCGCCTCAGCCTAGTCCTTCATCATGCCCAACCAACCACACAAACACCTGCCCGGTGAATCCTACTTCGCCGAATATGCCGCGCTCTATGGCACGATTGCGGCGTTCGCGCTGGTGACGTTGATCGATCAACAGGCGCTGTGGCAGGATGGCCGCTGGCTCATCTACATCGTCGGCGTGATGGCGTTTGCCCTCATCGCGGATTTTGGCACGCACGGCAGCGATACGCCGCGCTGGCAAGCGGTGGCTGCACTTGCGGTCGAAGGTGGCCTGGTCGTCGGGCTGACGCTGCTGAGCAATTATTTTTTCATGACGGCCATGTTGTCGTTCGTCACCGTCGCCCTTGCGGAAGGCATGCTGCCTCGACGGGCGGCGCTGATCCATCACGCGTTGCTGCTGCTGGCGCTGGTCGGCGTGTACGTCCTTGGCGTGGATGCCTCGTCCGCCTTGCAGGTGGGACTCGGTCTGCCCGCCGGCTTCATCTTCATTATCGCTTTTACGCAGTTGGCGCAGCGCGAACGACAGGCCCGCCAACAACTTGAAGCCGCTAATATCCAACTGACCGAATACGCCGCACAGGTCGAGCAGTTGGCGACGATGCGCGAGCGCAACCGCCTGGCGCGTGAAGTGCACGATAGCCTGGGGCATTATCTGACCGTCATCAACGTGCAGCTGGAAGTCGTGACGAAGTTGCTCGAAGCCAATCCGAGCAAAGCGTTGGAGGCTGCGACCCGCGCCAAAGAATTGGCGTCGGAAGGGCTGGCCGAAGTGCGGCGATCGGTGGCCGCGCTGCGGCCCTCCCCGATCGAAGATCGACCGCTGCCCGAGGCGCTGCAAAGTCTGGGCGATACCGCGCGCGAAGCGGGCCTGGTCGTCACGTTTGAGCAAGACGGCCGATTGCGCGCGCTGTCGCCGGAAGTTGAAACCGTGATCTATCGCGCCACACAAGAAGCGTTGACGAATATCCGCAAACACGCGCATGCCAGTTCGGCCCATATCCGATTGGCCTACGCGGCGAACACGGTGCAGTTATGCATTCACGACAACGGCGTGGGGCGGCAGCACGACGAGGACAACGTGGGCTTGATGGCGTTGCGCGAACGCGTCACCGCATTGAATGGAACCGTCGTCGCCGAGAATCATCCGGCCGGCGGGTTCCAAATTGAGGTTACTTTACCAATTGAAAATTGATCCACGAAGGTCACGAAGCACAGCAGGATTTCTTAGTGACCTGCGTGGGCTTCGTGGATAAATACAGGCTATGACAACTATCTCTGTGTTACTCGCCGACGATCAACGCTTGATGCGCGAAGGCTTAGCCACGCTGCTGGCGCTGGCCGACGACATCGAGATCGTGGGCCAGGCGGCCGATGGGCAAGAAGCGATCGATCTGGCGAAGCGGCACAAGCCCAACGTAGTCTTGATGGACATCCAGATGCCGCACGTCGACGGCATCGCGGCCACGCAGGTCATTCGCGCTGCCCTGCCTGACACCAAAGTGATCATGCTGACGACCTTCAGCGACGACGAATATCTGATGGCCGGCCTGCGCGCAGGTGCGATCGGTTACCTGTTAAAAGATATGCCGTCAGAGCAGCTGGTTGAAGCCATTCGAGCGGCCGCTAAGGGGCAGAGTCCGATCGGGCCGGAGATGGCGCGCAAATTGGTGAACCTGGTGACGCAGTCACCGACTATTTCGAAATCGAGCGTCGTGAGTGAGCTATCCGATCGAGAGATTGAAGTCTTAAAGTTGATTGCCGATGGCCTGAGCAATAAGGAAATCGCGGAACAGTTGGTCATCGCGGAAGGCACCGCTAAAAATCACGTCAGCAACATCCTCAGTAAACTGGAAGCGCGCGATCGGGCGCAGGCGGTGGCGCGGGCGAAAGAGTTGGGGTTGGTGTGAGGTCTCTCTGTCATGCCCGAATGCTTCTGTCGGGCATCCAGACAGGGCGAAAATGGATGCCCGATAAAAACGTTCAGGCATGACGGTGCGAGATCCGACTAAAGACCTACGCCCAAGATATGACCCGCAATAGTCCGACCGGCACATCACACGCCGGTCGGATTTTGTTATGATGTCGGCATATCCGATCGCAAATCTGACAACGAGTTCGCTGGAGGAACCATCATGACGACCACCACCGCTTCGACTGAAAACCGCAATCGCGCCACCGGCGGCGTCCTGCTCATCGCCGTGGGCTTGCTGCTGCTGGCCGGACAGCTCATCCGCGTCGATCACCTGTTTCTGCCGATGTTGGGCGGCATCTTCATCCTGGCGGCCCTCTCACAGCGCAACCCTGGCCTGCTGGTTCCCGGCGGCGTTTTGATGGGCATCGGCGTCGGCTCGTTCCTGGTCGACAATGTATTCTGGGGCCTGGCCGAACCGGCGCGCGGCGGACTGTTCCTGTTGTCGCTGGCCGGCGGCTTCGTCCTGATTACGGTGTTGTCGACGCTGTTCATGCGGCACGCGCAAGTTTGGGCGCTGTTCCCGGCGACCATCATCAGCCTGATTGGCGGCGCGCTCTTCATCGGCGGTTCGGCCGTCAATATGCTGGCCTTCCTGGGCCAGATCTGGCCGGTCTTTCTGATTCTGGGTGGTCTGATGCTGCTGGTACAGCGCCGGTAAACGCCGTTTCACTTACCGGATTCGATAAGGGCGAGCGAGATGCTCGCCCTTTTTGTTGTCCAATCCTCGATGTTCCTCCGTCAAAAGACCTATTTCACGAATAGGCCTCGCAATAGCCCGATCGGCACGTCACAACCCGATCGGTTTTTGTTATCCTGTACGCAAATGAAAACCTGTCAGGTGGCGCACAGACTGGCCGCCCCATTGAAACGCGTTGCGCCACCGGACAGGTTTCTAAAGGAGACACCATGACCAACATCGTCGAAGTAAACAATCTCGTCAAGCAATATCCCGGCAGCGCCGAACCCGCCGTGCGCGGGGTAAGCTTCGCCATCAAACAGGGTGAAATCTTCGGCTTCCTTGGTCCCAATGGCGCCGGCAAGACCACCACCATCTCCATGCTGGCGTGCCTGTTGACGCCCACCAGCGGCGCGGCGACCGTCGCCGGTTTCGATCTGGTGAAGCAAGCCAATCAAGTGAAACGGCGCATCGGTTTGGTGCCGCAGGATTTGGCCTTGTATCCGACGCTTTCTGCACGCGACAACTTGAACTTCTTTGGCCGCATCTACGGCCTCAGCGGCCAGCTGCTCAAACGACGCGTCAACGAGGCGTTGCAGATGGTGGGCCTGTTCGATCGCGCCAATGAGGCCGTGGACAAATTTTCGGGCGGCATGAAGCGGCGGGTCAACATCGCAGCGGGCTTGCTGCATCAACCCGACATTCTCTTTCTTGACGAGCCGACCGTCGGCGTCGATCCACAAAGTCGCAACTTCATCTTTGATAACGTAGAACAGCTGAACAAACACGGTGTGACCGTGCTCTACACCACGCACTACATGGAAGAAGCCGAGCGGCTGTGCGATCGCGTCGCCATCATCGATCAGGGCTGCATCGTGGCGCTGGACACGCCGTCGGCGCTGCAACAATCGATCGGCGGCGGCATGGTCATCGTCGGCCTGCCCGACGAAGTGCCGGCCGCGATCGAGCAGCGGTTGAACGTTCTGCCCGCCGTCATCGGCCTGGGCCGCTTCGATCACACGCTGAAGGTGAAAACCCGCCATGCGCAGCAGGCCCTCGTCGGCGTCATCAACACCTTCAACGAGTTCGACGTACCGATTCGCTCGTTGGAGATTATGGAACCCAATCTGGAATCGGTGTTTCTGGAATTGACCGGTAAGCGCTTACGTGATTAGTGAGTGAGTGCAATAGTGAGATAGTGCGGTAGTTTTCTGCATGACAATGCACCACTGAACGACCGCGCTGTCACACCACCGCACTCCCGCACTAACCAACTATCTCACTATCGCACTACTGAACCAGGAGACTAAAATGTTTCGCCAACTCATTGCCCTGACTATCAAAGACCTCAAGGTGTTGTTCAAAGACACCGGCGGCATTGCAACGTTGTTCTTGATGCCGGCCATGTTCATCTTCGTGATGTCGAACGCACTGGCCGGCACGTTCACGCGCAGCGATAACCTCATCGACGTGCTCGTCGTCAACGAAGATCGCGGCTCCATCGGGGCCGCGCTCGTCCAGGATTTGAAATCCGCCGGCGGCTTCAGCGTAGAAACCGAATGGGAGAACGCGCCCCTCACCCGCGCCTCCGCCGAGCAGCTGATCGTCGACGAGACACGCAGTATCGCGGTAGTCATCCCGGCCGATTTCAGCGCTCAAATTCAGCAGCAGTTGGGAGCGGCTAATCCGACCGCCGCTCAGATCGATCTCATTGTCGATCCGGCCACATCCGACCAAGTGCTGGGGCCGGTCAAGGGCGCCGTGGCGGGTATGGCTCAGCAGGCGGCGATGAGCAGCCTTATGCCGCTGGGCATCGACGCCATGCTGACGGCCATCGATCGGAGCGGCGGCAATGTACCGGCGTCGATGCGTGCTCAACTGGAGGGCGGCCTGACCCAAAATAACGCCTTGGGCGGCGGCAATCTCGTCGAGTTGAAGCAGACACAACCGGCGGGCATGAAGGTGGAGCAATTCCCCAACACCGTGCAGCAAAACGTGCCGGGCTGGACGCTGTTCGGCGTCTTCTTCATCTCGCAGCTGGTGGCGACGAGCATTCTGGAGGAAAAGAAAATCGGCTCGTTCCGCCGCCTGCTGGCTGCGCCGATGTCGCGCGCCACGTTGCTGCTGGGCAAGCTGCTGCCGCACTTGATCATCAACTTGATCCAGATCGCGTTGATGTTTGCGGTAGGCATGTTTCTGCTGCCGTTGACGGGCCTGCCGCGCCTCGACCTGGGCCGGCATCCTGAGGCGCTAATCCTCGTGTCGGTGTGCGCGTCATTAGCGGCCAGTGGACTGGGCCTGCTGTTGGCCGCCATCGGCAAAACCGCCGAGCAGATCGGCGGGCTGAGTTCACTGCTGGTGGTGACGCTGGCCGCCGTCGGCGGCGTGATGGTGCCGCGCTTCGTGATGCCGCAGTTCATGCAATCACTCAGCCTGATTTCGCCGCACGCCTGGGCGCTGTCGGCTTATCAAGACATCCTGGTGCGCGGCTACGGCATCGCGCAGATTCTGCCCGCGTGCGGCGCGCTGCTGCTGTTTGCCGCGGCGTTCTTCGGCGTAGCCGTGTGGAAGTTCAAGTGGGATTGAGCCATTGCCTTCTCCCTCACCCGATCGGCCCACCCAGCCGATCGGGTTTCTACTGA
Source organism: uncultured Anaerolineae bacterium (assembly GCA_964550855.1). Classification (GTDB taxonomy): domain Bacteria; phylum Chloroflexota; class Anaerolineae; order Fen-1058; family Fen-1058; genus JAGOBP01. The sequence goes on along the minus strand of CAZKBQ010000049.1, from coordinate 17,552 downwards.
TTCCAACCAAGTGGCGTATAATCGACCTACTCGCATCAGGACGGATGGGGTCGATGAACAAAGGCATCTGGCTGGCGATTGGCGCCTACGCTTTCTGGGGACTGTTTCCGATTTATTGGAAATGGCTGCACGCCGTGCCCGCGCTGCAGCTGCTGGGGCATCGCATGGTGTGGTCGTTTGTGCTGCTCATCGGCACGGTGTTGGTGCTGGGTCAATGGCGGACGTTTCGCGCGGTCGCCGTTCAGCCGCGCACGCTGCGCATCTACTTCCTCGCCGCCTTGCTCATCGGCGTCAACTGGTTCGTCTACGTGTGGGGCGTGAACGCCGGTCACATCGTGGAGACCAGCCTGGGCTACTTCATCAATCCGCTGTTGAGCGTGCTGCTGGGCGTAATCGTCCTGCACGAACGGCTGCGCCCGCTGCAATGGATTCCGATCGGGCTGGCGGCAGCCGGCGTGCTGTACCTGACCATCGTATATGGTGCAGTGCCGTGGATCTCGTTGATTCTGGCGTTCTCGTTCGGTCTGTACGGGTTGGTCAAGAAGACCGCGCCGCTCAACGCCCTGCACGGCCTGACGCTGGAAACCGGCATCCTCTTTGTGCCGATGCTGGCTTATCTGATCGCCGTGGAAGCCAACGGCGAAGGGGCCTTTCTGCACACCGGCGCGCTGCCCGATCTGCTGATGATCGGCGCGGGCATCGTCACCGTGATCCCGCTGTTGATGTTTGCTTCGGCGGCGCGACAGATTCCGCTGACGCTGGTGGGTATCCTGCAGTACATCGCGCCCACCGGCCAGTTTCTCTTGGGCGTGTTGATCTACGGTGAATCGTTCACCACCGATCGGCTGATCGGCTTTTCACTGGTGTGGCTGGCGCTGGCCATCTTCACGGCAGAAAACATCTGGCAGCGCCGGCGTCTGGCCGCGCAGTTATCGACCATTCACGCGCGGGCCGCGGCGGGGGAATAATGAACTTCCTCAAGAGTCTCTTCGGTCAACCGGCGCTGCCGGCGCGCCAGCGCCTGCCGCTGAAAGTGCGCTGCCAGCGCTGCGGCGAGATCATCGAAGCGCAGGTGGACGTGTCCAACGATCTGAGCGCAGATTACGACGAAGCCGGCCGCGTCACGTATCACTGCCGCAAGGGTCTCATCGGCAAGCAGCGCTGTTATCAAACGGTGGAAGTCACCTTGCGATTCGATGCCGACCGTCGGTTGATCGATCGATCCATCAGCGGCGGCGACTTCGTCGAAGACTGAGCCGGTGGACAAACAACAACCCGATCGAGCCAGCTGGCCCGATCGGGTTGTGAAATGACATGCCGCCGCCGCGCTAGTCCATCTCCACCCGGCCGATGTCGCCGTCGATCACCACGCGATACGTCTGCACATCGCGCTCGGCCGGGCCGCGCAGCACCTTGCCCGTGCACACGTTAAACTGCGCGCCGTGATAAGGGCAGGTCACAATTTCACCCTCCAGTTCGCCCTCGCTGAGCGGCCCCTTCTTGTGCGTGCATTCATCTTGCGTGGCGCAAAAGCGGCCGTCGACGTTGAACACGGCGGCGTTGCCTACCAACAGCGCCGACCCCGGCGGAACATCGCTGACGGAAAATTCATTGTCGTTCATGGTCCTCGCCTCCGGTGAGATGATTGAAGGTTCTTCGACACGCCCGATCGGGCCATCGACGATCACGCGGTAAGTCTTGAGCGGTTCTTTGGCGGGCCCCAGCACCACCTGTCCGGTGCGGACATCAAACCTGGAGCCGTGCCACGGACACTCGACGACGCTGCCTTCCAGCGCGCCTTCGTTCAACGGGCCGGCCTTGTGCGTGCAGGCGTTTTGCACGGCGTATAGCTCGCCGCCCAGGTTGAACACGGCCACCTCGCCCACGAGCACGGCTGCGCCGGGCGGCACATCGCTCACGTGAAATTCGTTTGACTTCAGCGCGCGGGCCGCCTTCACCGGCTGCGGCGCAGCGGCCTCGCTAAAATCGGGCACCTGCAGCACAACCTCGCCGCCTTCGATGAAGACCGGGTACGTGTCCAGCTGCGCGTTCGGATCAGACAGAAACTTGCCCGTCGTCACATCATACTGAAAGCCGTGCCACGGGCAGATCAAAACGTCGCCGTCCAGCGTGCCGGTGCACACCGGCCCGCCCCGATGCAGGCAGCTGTTGCGCAGCGCGTACCACTGCGATCGATGGTGAAACACGCCGATGGACAGGGTGCCGATCGAGACAATTTTGCGCTCGCCATCGGGGATGTCGGTCGCGTGCGCCACGCGGACTTTCTTGAAAACCACCGGCTGGGCCTCGCCCTGTTCCAGGTCGAATGCCTTGCGCGCCATCGCTGCCACTTCGGTTTGATCGACCGGATGCAGATCGTCAAACGTTTCGGGGGCGCGTTCGCCGCCGTAGGCCCGCGACAGCATCTCCAGCAGCACCATCATCAGGTTGTCCCAGGCCTCCTCGGCCTCGTAGGCGAAGTCATGATCGACGGGGTGCAGCTCGCGCATAATCACGTCGCTGATGGCGTGCGACATGAAGCCGACCTGACCGATGACGTAGCGCTCCGCAATGTAAATCTTCGGATCGGCGCCGTGCGAGGTGTGCGCGCGGCCCACGTAATCCACGTAGCCCGCGTATTCGTCGTCGAAGACGCCCTCTGCCGTGCGCACCCAGAAATTGGTCAGGTGTCGCATCCGCAGTTCCAGGTAATCGTTGTCGATGGTGCCGTCGGCTTTGAGGAACCACTGGCGCGTGGGCGGATAACGCAGCAGATGGGAATAGAACCGGCCGACAATATCGGGGAGATGCTTCTCGATGACGGGTTTGGTGCGGCGGATGACTTCGGCGTCTCCGGGCTTGAAGCCCACAAATTCGGCCATGTAGCGGAAATAGCGCCCGGAGTCTTCGGCGCCCTGCTTCATGGCCAGGCGGTGTTTCGCGGCGTCGCTCATAGTGCCCCCCTTGCAATGAACTACAACCGTGCCAGCTGCGCCCCTGCATTATAACTCAGCCGCGCCCATTCCGAAAATGCTCGAAGCGCCGCCGCGTTTGACAGCCTTTTCAATTCAGCCTATACTCGCTTTGACCTCGAAACGGAGATGGCGTATGCCGGCAACTGGCGCAGTGATCCTGACCATCCGACAAGGCCCGCGACTCGATCAAACCTTTGAGCTCGAGCAGGACGTCATCGCGCTGGGACGCGAAGCGGGCAATGACCTCATCATCGAAGACCCGCAAGTGTCGCGCCGTCACGCGCGCCTCACCCGACAGGGCAACTCCTACGTCATCGAAGACCTGGGCAGCACCAACGGCACCTTCGTTAACGGCACGCGCGTCACCGTGCCCGTGCTGCTGGCCGACGGCGATTTGATCGGCCTGGCGGATACCATCGTAATCGCGGTGAAAACGCCGCTGGCAGCCGCCCCACAGCCGATGGGTGACGCCGCGCCCGCCGGCCCGCCGCCCACCGAACCGGCCTTCAAGCCGCCCGCTTACGTACCGTCGCCGACGTCCCGTCCGCCCGCCCCCGTCGAAGCGCCGGCCTATCCACCGCCTCCGCCCCCGCCGCCGCCCATCGACTATCTGGGCGAAGAGGTCTATCTGGATCAGGCACCCGCGCCCGCTACCGACAACCGCCGCATGATCCTCATCGGTTGCGGCTGTCTGGCACTGCTGGCCATCGTCGCCCTCATCGGCCTGGCCGCGTGGTCGTTCATCGACTGCGGCTCGTTCAGCAGCGTGTTCAAATTCCTGTTTCCGCCGTTTCAGTGTTGAGACGCCGCCAGCTGGAAAAAAGCCCTCGAAAACGAGGGCTCTTTGTGTGTGCGGATCAATTGTCCATTACCCTGCGCCAGTAGATCACGCCCTCGCGCTCGACGGCCCGAATGCGCCCTTCCTCCTGCAGCCAGTCCAGATGTCCGATCGTTTCCGACAACGCCAGAAATGAATCAACGCCGTTCAGCCGGCCGAACAGCGGCTCGGCGATCTCAAACGCCGATCGTTCTCCCGCCCCGATCAGGCCCAGAATCTTCTCAGCGCGGCGCGTGTGAAAATGCTCGCGCTGGCGCACCAGCTTCGCCACATCGTACACCGGCTCGCCGTGGCCCGTCCACGCCACCGTCGGGTTCAACTCTACGGCGCGCCGCAGGTGATGGAGATACTGCACCAGTCGGTGCGGGCGCGGGCCGCCGTCGGGATCAGGCTCCACGATCGGATTGCTGCTGATGTCGCGCAGCAGATGATCATTCGACAGGAACACGCGCGATTCCGGCTCGAACAACGTGATCAGGCCGCCCGCGTGACCGGGCATGTGACACACGCGCCACACCCGATCGGCCAGATCAATCTCATCGCCCTCGCCCAGCAAGCCGGCCACCTTCACCGACTCCGCGTAGCGCTCGCCCACCCGGCGGCTGTCGGCCACGCGCTGCCGCTCCTCGGGCGGCACACCCGACTCGGTCATGATTTGCACGTAGAAGGCATTGCGCTGCACGCGAATAGCGTCGTAGTTCTCCAGCATCAGGCGGCTGTGCGGATGTGCCCACACCCCCGCGCCGGAGTCGCTCGCCAGTTCCCCCGCCAGACCGTAATGATCGGCGTGGGCGTGCGTGATGATGATACGGCGGATGTCGCTCAACGCCACGCCCAGCGCGCTCAGGCCCGCGTGCAGCGCGGCGCGGGAATCGGCATGGATCGGGCCGGTATCGATCAGCGTGATCGGCTCGCTCAGCGACACATAGACATTCACCGGCCCCACCGCGAACGGCGTGGGCACGACGATCTGGTACAGGTTCGGCAGCACTTCAATCGACATCCATCCAATCCTTTACAATTCGACGCACAAGGCACGAAAAAGAGGCCGCTCTTCTTTCAAGCCGCCCCTCGTGCATTACGCATTACTCATTACGCGTTATTCTTTCGGCTTGCCCTTCACCACCACCGTCCACGTGCCGCGCTGGGTGGTTTCGTCACGCTGATTCTTGATTACCACGTTGAAGGTGACAAAGCCGCCGCCCGCGCCGCCGGGCATGGCCTTCTTCTGCGCCACTTCGGCCTCGGCGTGAATCGTGTCGCCGATCTTGATCGGCGCGCGGAACTTCCAGTCCAGCGTCGTAAAGGCCTCCACCGTCCGATCGAGAAAGCCCAGCTGCATCGCCAGCCCCGTCGCGATAGACAGACCCAGCAAGCCGTGCGCCACGCGCTCGCCAAACATCGCGCCTTTGGAATACTCCGCGTCGATATGGATCGCGTTCCAGTCGCCGCTCAGCCCCGCAAAGGCCATGATGTCCGCTTCGCTAATGGTGCGCCCGGCCGTGATCGCCTTGTAGCCGATCTCCATATCCTCAAAATACAAGCCGCGTGGTTGATACGCCATGCCTCGCTCCCGTCCGACAGAATGCCAGTCGGCCGCTATTTTACCCTGTTTCGGCCGGAGCCAAAAGCCGTTCGACGTTCAAGAGTGCGCGTCAAAGTTCTGCGTGGCCCGCGGCTGGCGAATGGAATTCGCGCCTCGCGGGCTGTTCAGCCGAGCGTCAGCCTGCGCCGACGCGTTTCGGCACGCTCCGTCCACGCCGGTGGACGGTCGGCCAACGGCTCCACAGGCGCGATTTCAATCGCCGGCGAGGCGTTGGCGCAAAATCTTGATGCACCCCCGACGGTCAATGGCGCAGCTGCCACACGCGCCCCGGGCCAAAGTGCTGACACTGCCGTGCAAACACGCACTGGCTGCAGCTCGACTCGCAGCTGGCCGACATCTGCCGCAACAGCCCCGAGCGCTCCATCTGATCGATCGCCCCGGCCACCACCTGCGGCGTGGTGTTCAATTCGCGCGCCATCTGCTCCAGGGTCGTCGCGCCGCCGCGTTTCATGATCGACAGGATTCTCTCAAACATGCGTCTCTCCCCCGGCGTGGCCTACCCGATCACCAGCCACGCCACCTGATACACCACGATGCCCGCGCCGAACGACACGGCAGCCAGCAAACCGATGGTGAATGCCGTCCACCGCCACGAGCGCGTCTCTTGCCGGATTGCGCCCACCGTGGCCGCGCACGGGATGAACAGCAGCTGCACCACCAGAAAGCTCAGCGCCGCTGCCGGCGTGATGACCCCGGCCAGTGTCGTCGCCAGCCCCGCCGTATCGCTGCCCGCGCCGAATAAAATGCCCAGCGTCGCTATGGAGTTCTCCTTAGCCACAAACGACGCCAGCAGCGCCACCAGCAGCTGCCAGCTCAGGCCCAGCCACGCACCCAGCGGCGCCAGCGCCTTGCCGATCAAACCCAGAATCGAGGTCTCCACATCGCCCGTCGGGATCACCGACAGCGCCCAGATGAGCAGCGCCATCGCCAGAATCAGCGTGCCCGCGTGCTTCACAAACCCGATCGTCCTTTGCCACACCAGCAGGCCGATGGTGCGCGCGCTGGGGCGGTGGTAGAGCGGTAGTTCCATGATGAAGGCATTGTGCTCGCTCTTCAGCACAGTGCGGCTCAGGATCACCCCCACAATCGCCAGCACGATCAAGTTGCCCAACACCAGCCCCATGGCCACCAGCGGCGCGGCCGCCCCAAAGAAAGCGGGCGTCATGAAAGCCACCACCGCCATGCGCGCCGTGCACGGAATCAGCGGCATGAGCACGATGGTCAGCAGCCGCGCCTTTTCCGCCTCGATCACGCGCGTGCCCGCCACCGACGGCACATTGCAGCCAAAGCCCAAAAACAGGGGCAAAAACGATTTGCCGTGCAGGCCCATCAGCCGCATGAAGCCGTCCATCAGATAAGCGGCGCGCGCCATGTAGCCCACGTCTTCCAGCACAGCCAGGCCCGCAAAAAAGATCAACAAGATCGGCACGAAGGTGAGCACGATGCCCGCCCCGCCGATGACGCCGTCCACGACGAAGCCGCGCAGCCAGTCAGGTGCAGTGCGCAACAAGGTTGAGGCTGTGCTCGACAGGCCGTGAATGACCGTCACGTCCAGCCAGTTCTGCAGCGGTTGACCGATGGCATACGTCAGCGCAAACAACGCCGCCAGGATCGCTGCCAGCACGCCCAGGCCGGCGATGGGATGCGTCGCCACGCGATCAAATTGTGCGGTCAGCGCAGCAGCGCGGGTGGGGGCACGCACCACCGCCGCGGCCACGGCCGTCGCGATCCAGTCGTAGCGCGCCCCGGCAATGGCGATGGGCGCTTCGGGCCGGGACTTGAGCAGCAACTTCAGGCCGCCCATGTCGATTGGATCCAGCACGGCCCGCATTTGCTCAATCAGCGCGGCGTCGCCTTCCAGTAGTTTCAGCGCTGTCCAGTGCAACGGATAGCGTGCGGGCAGCCTGGCTGCAATCGCCTGCTCCACTTCATCCACCAGCGCTTCGATTTTTCCGGGAAGGCGGGGAAGATCGATCGGGATGGTCTGACGCACGGCGGCTTCGATCGCGGCCTCGATTAGATCGTGCGCGCCGATGTTTTTGGCCGCGATCAACTCGATGACGGGCACGCCCAACGCGGCGCCGAGCCGTTGTGCATCGATGCGGGTGCCGTGCCGCGCGGCCACATCCAGCATGTTGAGGCCCACCACCAGCGGCAGACCCAGCTGCACCAGCTCGGCCACCAGATAGAGGCTGCGCTCAAGGATGGCGGCATCGACGATGGCAATGACGACATCGGGGCGCTGCGTCAGGAGATAATCGCGGGCGATGAGTTCTTCCGGCGAATTGGCGGTGAGGCTGTAGGTGCCGGGCAAATCCACCAGATCGAGCGTCACGTCGCCGTGGCGGTGCACGCCGATCTTCTGCTCCACCGTTTTGCCCGGCCAGTTGCCCACGTGCTGATTGAGGCCTGTGAGCGCGTTAAAGAGCGTGGACTTGCCAACATTAGGTTGGCCGGTCAGCGCCACGTGCAAACGTGTCACCGCCGGCTGTGCGGCACGGACTTGATCCAGCGTGGCCGCGCCGTTCGGTTCACAGCACGCGCCGCTCATCAACCCAGCCTTCTCGTGCGGATTTTGATCGCTTCGCCGCGGCCCAGCGCCACCCGCGTGTTGATGACGCTGACAATGACGGGCCCGCGGCCATAGTTGCGCACCATCGAGACATGCGCGCCGGGCACAAAACCCAGTGCGGCCAGCCGTCCCGTCACCGAGCCGCCGCCCGCCAGGGCAATGATTTCTGCGTTGCTGCCTGCCGGCAGTTCATCCAAACCAATTCCGGGCATTCGTCCACCTGTTCTTTCGCGCGCCCGTCTGGCAGCGCGCGAAGCAAAATGAGTCATGAATCTGCGGCGCTGCTTCGACATGTTGCGCACACGCCCGTCAGACACAGGCAGGCGCGTGTCACTTCCGCGCCGAATTCGTCGGCCAGCTGCTGCTTGAGCGCCAACACGTGGCGTGATTCAAACTCGATCACCGCGCCGCACTGCGAACACGTAAAGTGATAGTGCTCGCTGCTCGGCTTCGGCTCGAAGATTTCACGATGTGAATCCTGATCGTCGTAGTGCGCGGCGATCAGATTGTGACGTTTGAGGACCGCCAGCGTGCGATAAACCGTGGAGGGATTGATCGAGCGATCTTGCCGCCGGGCGCGGGCATAGATGTCGTCGGCCGTCAGGTGGGCGTGGCTGCCCGCGATCACGCTCAAGATGATGCGGCGGGCGGCTGTCATCCGCCCGCCCTCGGCGGCGATGACGGCTTCGGCCTGCGCGATGAATTCAGCCTGGGTCATGTCTGATCCTTATTGCAAGTCACTTGCAGTAAGGATACTCGTGCTTCCAGTCGGCGGAGAGTGACAAGTGTCACCAAAAAACCCGATGGGCCTCCCTGACCGATCGGGTTTGAGGAAAACCGGCCGCTCTCAGTCGGCGGCGGCCAGCACCGTGGACAGGTCGACCGACTGCGCGTGCCCGCTGTCACGCGCGTGATCGCGCGCAAAGCCGATCACGTCCAGCCGCATCAGCAACCCGATGCACACCGCCAGCCCAACCGCTTCCAGCGCGAAGACGCTCGCGTAGGCCAGCGGCAGCGAGCCGGTCAGCGCCAGGCCCACATCGCGCAGCACGCCGCCCAGCCCGATGCCCAGCCCGCGCGCGACCAGCTGCGTCATCGTCCACAGCCCCAGATACGCGCCGGCCGCATGCTCCGTCGTCATCGCCATCAACAGGCTGACACCGCCCACGGTATACACGCCAAAGCCCAGCCCAAATACGATCAGCGCGGGCGTAATCAGCCAGCCCGTCAATGTTACGCCGGCCAGCGCCAGCCCCAGCAGACCCGCGATCATCACGCCCAACCCAACCGCCGCCGGCCGCGACTGTTCCTCCGGGCGGCGGCGGCGCGTGACGATCGACGTCATCAGCATCGCCACTAAGACGCCCGCCCCGAAATACGCGGTGAAGCGCGTGGTCGCCTGCACCTCCAGGTTGAACACATCGCCGCCGAACGGTTCCAGCACGGCATCCTGCGCAAACGAGGCGATGGCGCCCAGCGCAAGGAAGAAGAAAAACTGCCGCGCACGCGAATCGGCCCACATCTGCTTCAAAGTCGCGCGCAAGGCGGTCGGCTCTGCCCCCGATTGGGCTTCTCCGGCCTTCAAGCGTTTCTCTTCACCCGCGATGGACACCACCCAGATGACCAGCGCCGCCGCCGATGTGCCGATGGCGAGCGATTGGAACTGCTCCGGCGAATATTGAGGCAGCAGCCGCCCGAAGAGGATGGGCGACACGGCGAAGCCTAGGAGCATGAGCATCTGCGCGATGCTGATGGCGACGCCGCGTTTGGCCGCCGGGGTGCGATCATGGATCAGCGCCAGGAACGGCCCGCCAGAGATGGCCGTGCCCGCGCCATACGCGACGAAGATCAGCAGGGCCGTCACCCAGCCGATCGGGTCTGAGAGATCTTCGTTCAGCCGCAGTGTGCTGATCGGCAGCAAGAGCAAACCCAGCAACATCAGGCCGCGCCCCAGCCAGATGTAAGGCGTCCGCCGCAGGCCGGCGATGGGACGTGCGTCAGACCGCGCGCCAATCCAGATTGAAAGGGGGGCCAGCAGATAGCGCAGCGCCAGGAGTAATGAGACCGGTGTGGCGCTCGCGCCCAGATCAGTGATGAGGATGCGGTTCCACACCGAGGCCGTCAGAATGTCGGCAACCGCCGAGCCGAAGTTGAATGAGCCAATCTTGAGCGTGCGCAACAGGCTGAAGCGGGCCGATGATTCCAACTCTAAACCTCCAAAATCTACATAGGTTTATCGCATCGCTGAGATTTTAGCAGATTAATAGCATTGGTCAAGGTTAAATTAACGTCCATTGTCAACAAAGTCAAACGCCCCTTGATCGCCAGGATCAAGAGGCGTTTGACCTTGTTTCTCCCGCTGTGTCAAGCGACGGCGGGTGCTTCGGCGGCCGGCTTCCGCGCCAGCCAGCGCATCAGACCGAACACGATGACGAAGTAGCCGCCGTAGGCGATCATTTCGGTCAGCGACGGATTGGCGTTATAGCCAAACAACGCCTGCAGAAATTGCCCCACCGTACTGGCCTCAGGCACCAGGGCGTTGACGTCGTAAACGTGTTCGATCACCGGCGGAATCCAGCCCAGTTCGTTGAACTCGTGGACGCCGTGCGCAAACAGGCCGGCCGCGAAGAAGATGAGCACGAGGCTGGTAAACTGGAAGAAACGGCGCAGGTTCAACTTCACCGATGACTCAAAGATGAGCCAGCCGACGATCGCTGCGGCGATCAACCCCAGCACGCCGCCCAGCCAGCCTAGAATCGGCGCATCCACGCCCGCGATCGATTCGGCGAAGTTCACGGCCGTCAAGAACAGCGCCAGTTCCACGCCTTCGCGGAGCACCGCGAGGAAGGGCACTAGAAACAAGCCCAGGGTTGTGCCGCGCGTCAGCGCCTGTTTCACATCGGATTCAAGGCCCAACTGCGTTTGACGCCCCTGCTTCTGCATCCAGAAGATCATCCACGTCAAGATACCCGCGGCGAACATCATCGTCAGACCCTCAAACGCGATCTCGCCCGGGCCTTCAAATTCCGCGCCCAGGGTGTTGAGCACGATGGCCGCGATGATACTGATGGCGGCGGCGGCCCCCACGCCCAGCCAGACCAACGCCACCCGATCGGTGCGGTGCATCTTTTTTAGCATTCCCAGCACAATCCCCACGATCAGCGCCGCTTCAATTCCTTCACGTAGTGCCAACAGAAATCCGGCCAGCATGACAGCTCCTTGTCGGGACCTACCTCATCCCGATGAATTGAGTTATACTTATGAGGATAATAAAAATTATGCGGCGATTTGTCAACCATCGCCGCTGCCTGTTAGGAAATTTCCACAACGCCAAATAAGCATCAGCCGATCGGCATCACACGGGGCGCGCTCAACGGGGGGATATGCCTGATAACATCAAACTGACCGAAACATACGAGAATTACCTTGAAGCCATTTACAACATGCACGACGAAGCGCCGACGACCGGGCAGAAGATCATCAACGCGCGGTTGGCCGATCGGCTGGGAGTGAAACCGCCCACGGTATCGCAGACGCTGCAGCGCATGGCGCGCGACGGCTTCGTCAAGCTCAACGCCGGCGACATTACGCTGACGAAGCTCGGTACCGAGGTGGCCGAGGCCTCCATTCGCCGGCATCGCATCATCGAGCGTTTCATGTCGGACATCCTGGGCATCGAGTGGGCGATTGCCCACCGCGAAGCCGAGCGTTTGCAGCACGCCGTCTCCGATCTGATCGAGGCACGCATGCTGGCGGCGCTGGGGCATCCCACCACCTGCCCACACGGCAACCCCATTCCCGGCATGCAGGGCGCGCGCCTGCCACAGAACGCCACCTTGCTCAGCGCCGCCCGGCCCGATCAACAGGTGGAGATCATCCGGATCACAGAGGAAGGCGAGCGCGATCCCCGCCTGCTGGATTACCTGCAAAAACAGGGCATCGTGCCTGGCGCCTGCGTGACAGTTGAAGAGGCGGTCGACTATACCGGGGTGGTGACGTTCAGGAAGAACGATCAAAAAATTGCCCTGGGGCTCAAAGCCGCGCGCACGATCTGGGTCAAGCCGGTCGATTAGGCGGCCATTTTGCCGCCGCGCCGCTCGATGATAAAATCGCCGCATCCCACACGATCGGAGGACAGCATGGCAGCACTCAACCGTGTACAACTCATCGGGCGGCTGGGCCGCGATGCCGAGGCGCGTTACACGCCCAAAGGCACCAAGTATGCGACCTTTACCATGGCCGTCAACCGCACCTGGAAGTCGGGTGAAGGCGAGAAGCACGAAATGACCGATTGGTTCATGGTCAATGCCTGGGGCAAGCTGGGCGACTTCTGCGTCCAATATCTGAAGAAGGGGCGACTGATCTTCCTCGAAGGCCGGTTGCAAACCGATCGCTGGGAGGACACCAAGGGCGAAACGCACTACCGGACTACCGTCGTCGCCCGATCGATCCAGCTGCTCGATCGGCGGCCGGAGGAACCGGAAGAGGCTGAGACACCGGTGGAAGACCTCGCCGACTGATCCGCCCCGCTGCAATTCAGGCGAGTGACGAGTAAAACACTTTACTCGTCACTCGCCTGAAGTTCTCACTCTTCACCCCCGCATTCCCCGTTTTCGCCGCCTCGATTACAATCAACCTCAGACTGATCAATTTCACGACGAGGATCATTCATGCGACTCATGCCTGCCTTCATCGCCAGCGTTATCGCCGGTTTGCTTATCGGTTTCGCCCTGCAGTCCACCTCGGCCGCCGGGCCGGCGGCTGCCGATCGGCCCGCCACCCTGCCCGCGCCGCACCTGGGCTACGGCGTCAACCTGCGCCGCAATCTCGATCTGGCCGGGCCGCTGGGTTTCGACTGGATCAAAATCTACGAAGATCAGCTGGCCGTCCTGCCGACTGGGCCGTTTACGTATCACGTGTTATTGCGTATCGCCGCCGACGGCTACCCGGCGTCGATGGCCGCCTACGTGCAGCACGTCACTGCCGTCGTCAGCGGCAACCTGTCCCGCATCGACGCGGTCGAGATCGGCAATGAGCCTAACACCACGAGCGGCTGGGGTTATCAGGCCGTCAGCCCCGAAAATTATGCGCGCCTGCTGTGTCAAACCCGATCGGCGCTCAAGGCGATCGCGCCGAATCTCGTCGTCGTCAGCGCCGGGCTTGCGCCGGTGGGCCGCACGCCGATCAGTGCCTGGGGCAGCGCCATGGACGATCGGGTGTTTGCCGATCGCCTGTTGAACACCATGCAGACCGAATATCCCGCACAGTATCCGTGCTTCGACGCCTTTGGCTACCACGCGCAGGGCTATCCGTACGAGCCGGAACGTTCCGTTCAAGACCTGCCGCCCGGCGACAACGGCAACGAGTTTCACTTCCGCGCCACCGAGTGGTACCACACGCTGCTGGTCAATCGCGGCTTCGGCAGCATACCGATCTGGCTCACGGAATTCGGCTGGCTGCGCGATCCCGATGCCGATCCGTGGTGGGCCGACAACACCCATGCCACCTATGGCTTCTGCAGCCTGGTATCGGAGTTCAACAACAGCTTCGGCTGGATGAAAGTCAGCGAAGCGCAGCAGGCCGATTATCTGGTGCGCGCTTTTCAATACGCCGACGCCAACTGGCCGTGGCTCGGCCCGATGTTCATCTGGAATCTCGACTGGAACAACCAGGGCTGGGATTGCGATCACATCAAGTTCTTCTCCATCCTGCACGCCAGCTCGCAGGCCGACGGTCTGCCGCACGCGCACGATGCCACCCTGGCCTATGCCGCGTTGAAGGCCATGACCAAACGCTTTGTCGAGAACGTCCCGGCACTGGCCGTGCAGCCCGCCAGCCTGTGGCTGCTGACCGAAGTCAACACGCCGACGATTCAGACCCGCACGCTCCAGATCGATAACGTCCAGCCGAATTCGACGTTGACATGGACGATCTCGGCCAACCCGATCGGCCCGGTCGTGCCCAACGTGTCGCCCGTCAGCGGCACCAACGCGGCCACGGTCACGGTCGTCATCGACACGGCGCCCATCACCGCGCCCGGCATCTACACCGCCAGCCTGATCGTCAGCGCCGAACCGATCTCCACCGTCAACGCGCCGCTGAGCGTGCCCGTCACCATCATCGCGCCGGAGCGCCTGAATCGCCTGTATCTGCCGGTCATGGCGCGCAACTACGCCGCGCCGGCTGTGACTACGCTGAAATTCGGATTGGCGTTCGTCAGTTCGGCGCAGGCGCCCGCCAACGAGACGCGCTATCAGCGGGCGCTCGCCATCAGCGGCACGCTCAACCGCTGGCCCATGTACTGGCCCAGCATCGAGCTCAATCCCGTCAATCAGCCGCGCGTCTTCAACTGGGCCGCGCACGATGCCAACATCATCGCCGACATCAATCACGGTCTGGAGGTCCTGCCGATCCTGATGTTGACGCCGATCGGCCTGGATACGGCCGGCAGCCGCACGGCGCCCGCACCGCGCGTCGGCGACGGGCTGAAGCTGCTCATGAATCCGCCTGCTCCCGATCGGCCGTTGACGCCCTCCAGTCAGGGCAGCCCGCCGCAGGGTCTGTATCTGCCCGTCTTCGGCGACAATACCGATGTGCCCGGCGCGGGCAAAACCATCAACCCCAACAACCGCTGGGCCTACTTCGTCAACGCGGCGGTCAATCGCTACAAGCCGGGCGGCGTGCTGGCGCAGGCGCAAGGCTGGGGCGCAGACAAGGGCGTCCGCGCCTGGGAAATCTGGAATGAGCAGGACCTGGATCAGTTCTTCATCGGCACGCCCGCCGATTATGCGCGCTTGCTCAAAGTGGCCTATCTGGCCGGCAAACAGGCCGATCCGCAAGCGACCATCCTCTTCGGCGGGCTGGCGCACTTTGAGAAGCCCAACTGGCTGCAGGATACGCTCAACGTCATCGCCACCGATCCGATGTCGATCACCTATCACGGCTACATGGACGCGGTCGCCTCGCACAACTACGCCTGGGCGTGGCAGACCTTCGGGTATCTACTGAACGATCGGCAGCGGTTGGACGCCCGGGGCTTGACCGGCGTGAAGTTGTGGATCACCGAAACGGGCCTGCCCGTCTGCGATGATTCGCCCATCGAGCCGTTCAACTTCTGCCCCAGCCCGTATCGCGGCACGCTGAACGAACAAGTGGATTTCCTGATTCAAACGGCGGCCTGGTCGGCGTGGATGCAGGCCGAGAAGCTGATCTGGTTCCAGTTATACGACGACGTGGGCAATGTCTGTCCGTACGATTTCTTCGGGCTGGTGCGCAACCCCTCGACCGGCCCGTGCGTGCCCAACACCGGCCTGCCGCGTCCGGCCTATGCCGCTTACCTGCTGGCCGCGCGGCTGTTCGGCGACGTGCAGCCCTACTGGCGATCGCGCCCCACCACCAACCTGGAGATCATCGCCTTCAAGCGGCCCGCCGCGCGCGAGCGCGTGGTGGCGATGTGGACGCGCTTCGGCACGGCCGCCACGGCCAATATTACGGCCACCAGCACATCGGCCACGCTGATCTTCCCGGACGGCACCTCACAGACCATCGCGCCCGTCAACGGTTCGTACTCGATCGATCTGCCGGCGGCCACCAACTTTAGTACGCCTACTAATGACGGCAGCGCCGCCATCGGCGGGCGGCCGCGCATTCTGATTGAGCACGATCCCAACGCCGAGTGAGCGCCGCGCGGGCGGCGGGCCGGCAAAATAAAAGCGGCGATCATCGCATGGATGATCGCCGCTTATTTCGTGCGCGTTCAGTGAGACGGCGTTACCGTCTCCGGCTGCCGGGCATCCACCGGCAGCGACTTGCTGAACACCAGCCCTTCGTCGTTGGCGTCCACCAGGATTGTGTCGCCCACCTTGAATTCGCCCTTCAACATCTTGACCGACAGCGGCGATTCGACGTAGCGCTGCAGCGTGCGGCGCAGCGGCCGCGCCCCGAACTGCGGATCGTAGCCCTGGCGCGCCAGCCAGGCGCGCGCCGCCTCGGTCAGCTCGATGAACAAGCCGTGCTCGCGCAGCCGCCCGCGGATCTCGTTCATCTGCAGATCGACGATCTTCTCCACGTCTTCCACCGACAGCGTGCCGAAGATGATGATCTCGTCCACGCGGTTCAGGAATTCCGGCCGGAAGGTGCGCTTGAGCTGGTCCTCGATCTTCTTCGCGTCGGCGATCTGCGCCGGCGATTCGCCCGGCCGCACAAAGCCCAGCGCACCGCCCTTGCGACCAAACTCGGTGCCCAGGTTGCTGGTCATGATGATGACGGTGTTGCGGAAATCGACCACGCGGCCCTGCCCGTCGGTCAGCCGGCCGTCATCCAGAATTTGCAGCATGGCGTTCCACACATCCGGGTGCGCCTTCTCGATCTCGTCGAACAGCACCACCTGATACGGGCGGCGGCGGACGGCTTCCGTCAACTGGCCGCCTTCTTCGTAGCCCACGTAGCCGGGCGGCGCGCCGAACAGCCGCGAGACGGTGTGCTGCTCGCGGTACTCGCTCATGTCCACCCGCACCAGCGCGTCCTCGTCGTCAAACAGGAACCACGCCAGCGCCTTGGCCAATTCGGTCTTGCCCACGCCCGACGAGCCGAGGAAGATGAACGAACCGATCGGGCGCGAGGGATCTTTCAGGCCCGAGCGCGCGCGACGAATGGCATCACTCAGCGCCGCGATGGCCTCATCCTGCCCGATGATGCGCTCGTGCAGACGTTCTTCCATCTGCAGCAGCTTGGCCGATTCGGTTTCCAGCATCTGCGCCACCGGAATGCCCGTCCATTGCGCCACCACCGCGGCGATGTCGGCCTCGTCCACCATCTCGTCCAGGTTCTTCTCGCGCTGCCACGCTTCGCGCTTTTCGTTGAACTCCGTTTCCAGCTGCAGCCGTTTGCTCTTGAGGATGGCGGCCTGCTCGTATTCGCGCGACAGGCCGGCCGCTTCCTCTTCGGCCGTCAGCCGGTCGATCTCACTCTTCATCTCTTTCAGATCGCCCGGCAGCGTGTAGAGTGTCACGCGCAGTTTGGCCGCCGCTTCGTCCACCAGATCGATGGCCTTGTCGGGCAGACGCCGATCGGTCACGTAGCGATGCGACAGGTTGGCCGCCGCGATCAGCGCCTCGTCGCTGATGCTGACCTTGTGATGCGCCTCGTAGCGATCACGCAGGCCGCGCAGCATATCGATCGTCTCCTCGACGCTGGGCTCATCCACGAACACCGGCGCGAACCGCCGCTCCAACGCGGCATCCTTCTCGATATACTTGCGGTATTCGTCCAGCGTCGTCGCGCCCACGCACTGCAGCTCGCCGCGCGCCAGCGCCGGCTTTAACATATTGCCCGCGTCCAACGCGCCGCTGGCCGCGCCCGCGCCGACGACGGTGTGCAGCTCGTCGATGAAGAGAATGATCTCGCCCTGCGAGCGTTGAATCTCTTCCATGGCCGCCTTCAGGCGCTCTTCAAATTCGCCGCGGAACCGCGAGCCGGCCACCATCGCGCCGAGGTCGAGCGCCACCACGCGCTTGCCCATCAGGATTTCCGGCACGTCGTTGGCGGCGATCTTCTGCGCCA
>CAZKBQ010000048.1:30666-34749 GCA_964550855.1 uncultured Anaerolineae bacterium | reverse complement strand
TCCCGGGGCAGTGCAGCCTCTGTCACACCACATCATCCTGGCAGAACGCGACGTTCAATCATCAGGGCCAGACGGACTGCCAAGCGTGTCACACGCCCGATCGCCCGCCCGATCACTTCCCGGGGCAGTGCAGTGCGTGTCACACCACGACTTCCTGGGGCGATGCGACCTTCAATCATCAGGGGCAGACGGACTGCATCAGCTGCCACACACCCGATCGGCCATTGGTTCACTTCCCGGGGCAGTGCAGCAACTGTCACACCACGAGCGCGTGGCAGCCGGCCAACATGAGCCACGTGGGCCTGACGGATTGCCTGTCGTGCCACACCGCCGATCGGCCGCCCGATCACTTCCAGGGGCAATGCAGCCTGTGCCACGGCACGTCGGCCTGGCAGCCGGCCAGTTTCAATCACACCGGGCAGACGGACTGCGTGGCGTGCCACGCCAATAATGCGCCGCCCAATCATTTTCCGGGGCAGTGCAGCCAGTGTCACAACACGTCGTCGTGGAGCGATGGCACATTCAACCATCAAGGTCAGACCGACTGTGTGAGCTGTCATGTGGCCGTACGGCCGCCCGATCACTTTCCGGGGCAGTGCAGCCTGTGTCACACCACCAGCTCATGGGGCGGCGTCACGTTCAATCATCAGGGGCAGACCGATTGCCTGTCGTGTCACACGCCCGATCGCCCGCCCGATCACTTCCCGGGGCAGTGCAGTGCGTGTCACACCACGACTTCCTGGGGCGATGCGACCTTCAATCATCAGGGGCAGACGGACTGCATCAGCTGCCACACACCCGATCGGCCATTGGTTCACTTCCCGGGGCAGTGCAGCAACTGTCACACCACGAGCGCGTGGCAGCCGGCCAACATGAGCCACGTGGGCCTGACGGATTGCCTGTCGTGCCACACCGCCGATCGGCCGCCCGATCACTTCCAGGGGCAATGCAGCCTGTGCCACGGCACGTCGGCCTGGCAGCCGGCCAACTTTAATCACACCGGGCAGACCGATTGCATCGCTTGTCACTCGGTCAATGCACCGCCCAATCACTATCAGGGTCAGTGCAGCCAGTGTCACAACACCAGCTCATGGGGCGGGGCGCAGTTCAACCATCAGGGCCAGACCGATTGTGTGGCCTGCCACTCAAACAATGCGCCGCCCAACCACTTCCCGGGACAGTGCAGCCAGTGCCACAGCACCAACTCGTGGGGCGGGGCGACGTTCAATCATCAAGGGCAGACGAACTGCGTGGCGTGCCATGCCAACAACGCGCCGCCCAATCACTTCCCGGGACAGTGCAGCCAGTGTCACAGCACCAACTCGTGGGGCGGGGCAACGTTTAATCACGCGGGCCAGACCAACTGCAGCAGCTGCCATCAGAGTGATGCGCCGCCCAACCACTTCCTGGGGCAGTGCGGCGCATGCCACAGTACCACCACGTGGACTGGGGCGCAGTTCAACCATCAGGGTCAGACCGATTGTGTGTCCTGCCACACCGGCGACCGCCCACCCAATCACTTTGCCGGCCAGTGCAGTCTGTGTCACAACACCACTTCGTGGGGCGGGGCGCAGTTCAACCATCAGGGTCAGACCGACTGCTTGTCGTGCCATGCCGTCAACCGCCCGCCCAACCATTATCAAGGTCAGTGCAGCCTGTGTCATGGCACCAGCTCGTGGGGCGGGGCGCAGTTCAACCATCAAGGCCAGACGGACTGCCTCGCCTGCCACTCGAACAATGCGCCGGCCAATCACTTCCCGGGTCAGTGCAGCCTGTGTCACAGCACCAGCTCTTGGGGCGGGGCGCAGTTCAACCATCAGGGCCAGACCAACTGCAGCAGCTGCCATCAGAGTGATGCGCCGGCCAATCACTTCCCGGGTCAGTGCAGTCAGTGCCATAACACCAGCTCGTGGAGCGGGGCGCAGTTCAACCATCAAGGCCAGACCAACTGCAGCAGCTGCCATCAGAGTGATGCGCCGGCCAATCACTTCCCGGGTCAGTGCAGTCAGTGCCATAACACCAACTCGTGGGGCGGGGCGCAGTTTAACCATCAGGGTCAGACCGACTGCCTGTCGTGCCATGCCGGCAACCGTCCGCCTAATCACTACGCCGGGCAGTGCAGCCTGTGCCACAACACCAGCTCGTGGGGCGGGGCGCAGTTCAACCATCAGGGCCAGACCAATTGCAGCAGCTGCCACCAGAGTGATGCGCCGCCCAATCACTTCCCGGGTCAGTGTAGTCAATGCCACAACACCAATTCGTGGGGCGGCGCGACGTTCAATCACACGTTCCCGTTAAATCACGGCGGCGCAAACCGTGTCTGTTCCAAATGTCATCCGGGCAACGACACGTCTACCTGGACCTGTGCGACCTGTCACAATCCAACTCAGATGCAGAACAAGCACCGCAATGTACCGGGCTACTCCACAAACTGCATCGCCTGCCATCCCGACGGCCGAGATTGATTAGCTAACCCGATCGGGTACGTATCCCGATCGGGTTGATCTCGGTTCCATCGGGCCGACAAACATAATCCCAGAATCCGTCTCCACTGCTCCTACCCGCACAGGTAGGAGTCAATACTGGTCGTCTGCGCGTAACTTTTCCCCGTGGCCCGCGACTTTGGCACGGGAGGAAGTTCCATGAGAACGCATCGGCGTTTGATACTTATCGCACTGGCGTTCATCGTGCTTTGTTCATGGAGCGCTGTGATGGTGGCGGGAGCGCAGGCGGCCTTGCCGGGCGACCCGCTCTATGGCCTGAAGCTGGGCATGGAGCAGCTGCGCTTCAACTTGGCGACGGACGATGTGACGCACGCGCGGCTTGATCTAGAATTTCTCAATCGCCGGCTCGACGAGCTGCAGACGGTCCGTGACTCCGATCGGGCGATGGGCGCTCTGTCTGAAGTGGAGCGCGCCCTCATCGGAGCCGCGCAGGCGGTGGCCGCACTGCCGGCCGAAGCGCAGGGCGACATGCGCGCCGAATTAGCGCGGCTGTCGCTGCGGGCCGCCAATGATCTGGATGCCTGGGTCCAGGCCGGTGGGCGTGATCCGGCGATCGGGCAGCTAGCCGGGATTTCGCGCAAACTTGCGGAGGCGCTGTCTGATCCGGCCCGCTCGATGTCCGAAGTCCTGCTCATTCTCGACGGTGAATTTCAGGCGGCGAGCAGTTCCGGCGCGCCGACGGCGATTGCCGCCCGTACGATCAGCCTGCCGCCCGATCTGGCGGCCAAACATCAGCCGCCGCTCACCGGCCGTCATGGCGAAATTCCGTGCAGCACCTGCCATACCAACGGCCAGACCAAGGGTTTGTCGCCGCAGTGCGCCAGTTGTCATGAAGACAAACACGAAGGCAAGTTTACACGGTTGGGCCTGACGTGTGATCGCTGTCACACCGATGTGGCCTTCAAGCCGGCAACCTTCGATCACCAGAACTTCCCCGATTGTCAGCAGTGCCATAAAGTCGATGCACCGGCCAATCACTATCCGGGGCAGTGCAGCGATTGCCATACCACTTCCGCGTGGAAACCGGCTCAGTTCAATCATACCGGCTTTACCGACTGCGTGTCGTGCCACACCCAAGACAAGCCTCAGAATCACTACGCGGGGCAGTGCAGCAGCTGCCACACCACCACAGCGTGGAAGCCGGCCCAGTTCAATCATACCGGCTTTACGGCCTGCGCTGACTGTCATGCCAAGGACAAGCCGGCCAATCACTTCCCGGGGACGTGCAGCAACTGTCACTCAACCACGGCGTGGAAGCCGGCCAACTTCCGTCACGACGGTTTGACCGATTGCGCGTCGTGCCACACCAAGGACAAGCCGGCCAATCACTTTGCCGGGCAGTGCAGCACCTGCCACAACACCAACGCGTGGCAGCCAGCCAACTTCAATCACAGCGGCCTGACCGATTGCGCGTCGTGCCACACCAAGGACAAGCCGGCCAATCACTTTGCCGGGCAGTGCAGCACCTGCCACAACACCAACGCGTGGCAGCCAGCCAACTTCAATCACAGCGGCCTGACCGATTGCGCGTCGTGCCACACCAAGGACAAGCCGGCCAATCACTTCGCCGGGCAGTGCA
>CAZKBQ010000048.1:0-30566 GCA_964550855.1 uncultured Anaerolineae bacterium | reverse complement strand
TGCGCGTCGTGCCACACCAAGGACAAGCCGGCCAATCACTTCGCCGGGCAGTGCAGTCAGTGTCACAACACCAATGCGTGGCAGCCGGCCAACTTCAACCACACCGGCCAGACCAACTGCGTATCGTGCCACACCAAGGACAAGCCGGCCAATCACTTCGCCGGGCAGTGCAGTCAGTGTCACAACACCAATGCCTGGCAGCCGGCCAACTTCAACCACACCGGCCTGACCGACTGCGCGTCGTGCCACACCAAGGACAAGCCGGCCAATCACTTCGCCGGGCAGTGCAGTCAGTGTCACAACACCAATGCGTGGCAGCCGGCCAACTTCAACCACACCGGCCAGACCAACTGTGTGTCGTGTCACACCGGCGACAAGCCGCCCAATCACTTTGCCGGGCAGTGCAGCTTGTGTCATAACACCAGCTCTTGGGGTAATGCCAACTTCAACCATCAGGGGCAGACCGATTGTCAGTCGTGTCACACCGGCGACCGACCGCCCAATCACTTTGCGGGGCAGTGCAGCCTGTGCCACAGCACCAATGCGTGGCAGCCGGCCAACTTCAACCACACCGGCCAGACCAACTGTGTGTCGTGTCACACCGGCGACAAGCCGCCCAATCACTTTGCCGGGCAGTGCAGCTTGTGTCATAACACCAGCTCTTGGGGTAATGCCAACTTCAACCATCAGGGGCAGACCGATTGTCAGTCGTGTCACACCGGCGACCGACCGCCCAATCACTTTGCGGGGCAGTGCAGCCTGTGCCACAACACCAATGCGTGGCAGCCGGCCAACTTCAACCATCAGGGGCAGACCGACTGCCAGTCGTGTCACGCCGGTGACCGGCCGCCCAATCACTTTCCGGGGCAGTGCAGCCAGTGCCACAACACCAGTTCGTGGGGTGACGCCAACTTCAATCACACGTTCCCGATCAATCACGGCGGCGCAGGCGGCAACTGCAATCGCTGTCACAGCACCGGCGCCACGGGCAGCGCCATCTGCGCCATCTGCCACGATCTGGGCCGAATGGACAACAAGCACCGCAACGTAACCGGCTACTCGCACAACTGTCTGCAATGCCATGCGGATGGCGGCGATCGGCCGGCCGGTGCGCTGCAGGTGATGGTGCCGGCCGACTGGCAGGCGTCGCAGACCACCCCCAACCAGCTGCCGATCTTCGCGGCCTTCGTCAATCCGCTGGCGAGATCGCAACCGGGGCAGCAAGCTTCAGCCACGCTGTATTAGCTGGAGCAGCTTCAACACCAAGCGGCCGCCGATCCTTTTGGATCGACGGCCGCTCTTATATCGGCTGCGGTGCGACGGTTCTACAGCTTGATCGAGGCCTCGATCAAGCGACCGCTGTCTCTGTGGTACAGCTGAAAGCCCAGCTTCTTGCACAGCGTCTGCATGGCGAAGTTGTCGCTGGACATCCGGGCCATCACGCGCGTCAATTTCTCATCGCGCGCCACCTCCAGCAGGCGGCGCAGCAGCTCCAACCCGATGCCCTTGCCCTGATGCCGATCGTTGATCAACACGGTGAAGGTGCCCTCGCTGCGGCCGTGCAGCTTGGTGAGCCGTGCCACACCCATGATCTCCGGCCCGCCGTCGCAAGCCTCGCACTGCGCCACCAGCGCCATCTCGCGGTCATAATCGTTGAAGCAGATGCGCGCCAGCCGTTCGTGCGCAATGCGCTCGCTCAGCAGCATGGGGTTGAGGAAGCGCATGTAGATGCTGTGGTCGGACAGCGTCTCGTGGTACCTGACCAGCAGCGGCTCGTCCTCCGGGGTGATGGGACGGATGACGATCTCCTCGCCGGTCTTGGTCGTCCACGGGCGCACATATTGGATCGGATACGGGCGGACGGCCAGCCGCGGCAGGTCTTCTTCTTTCACATCCAGCCCGTGCACCACCACGCGCGCATCCAGCGCAATCAACTGATCGGGCGAAGCCAGCAGCGGATTGATGTCGATCTCCTCGATCCAGCGCTGCTCGGCCACCAGCTGGCTGAAGCGCACCAGCAGCTGCTCCAGCGCCGGCAGATCGATTGGGCGGCGGCCGCGCACGCCCTTCAGTGCCTTGTAGATCAGGGTCTGTTCCATCATGCGGCGGGCCAGCGTGGTGGTGAGCGGCGGCAGCGCCAGCGCGCGATCCTTATATACTTCTACTAATTGCCCGCCCGAGCCGAACAGCAGCACCGGCCCGAACTGCGGATCGATGCTGGACCCGATAATGACTTCGTAGCCCTCCAACTTGATCATGGGCTGCACAGTGACGCCCTGGAAATGTTCGGCGCCCACTTTCTCACGCACGGCCTGCTCGATGATGCGATAAGCGGTGATGACGGCGTCGCGGTTCTTCAGATTCAACTGCACGCCGCCCACGTCGGTCTTGTGAGTGATGGTCTTGGAGTAGATCTTCACGACCACCGGATAGCCGATCGCTTCGGCGGCGGCCACCGCTTCATCTTCAGTGGCCGCAATGCGCGTTTCGACAATCGGGATGCCGTAAGCCGCCAGCAACTGCTTCGATTCAAACTCGGTGAGAATGGTGCGGCCCTGCTGGCGCACCTCCTGAATCATCGCTTCGGCTTTGGCCCGATCGATCTTCGTCTCTTCATCGTCCAGCATGCGCGGCGTTTCGTAGATGCCCTTCAGGTTGTAGGCCGATTTCCACATGTACGTAAAAGCACGGGTGGCGCGATCAGGGTACTTGTAGTTGGGAATGCCCGCCTCGCTGAGCAGCCGCTCGCCCGCTTCCACGTCTTCGCCGCCCATCCAGCTGGCCAGCACCGGCTTGCCCGTGCTGTGCGCGTAAGGCTTCAACAGCTCGGCCGTCTTGGTCGGGTCGGTCATCGCCTGCGGGGTGAGGATGACCAGCAGACCGTCGGCGTTGGCATCGTTGGCCGCCACTTCCAGCGCTTTGGCGTAGCGTTCCGGGCTGGCGTCGCCGATGATGTCGATCGGGTTGTTGTGGCTCCAGGTGGGCGGCAGAAACTTATTCAGCGTATCCATCGTCGTCGGTGAAATTTCGGTTAATTCGCCGCCGCTCGTAATCAATGCGTCGGTGGCCAGCACGCCGGGGCCGCCCGCATTGGTGACGATGGTCAGGTGCGGGCCCTTGGGGCGCGGCTGCTTGGCCAGCGCTTCGGCCATGTCGAACAGGTCCGAGATGTCGTTGACGCGCAGCACACCCGATCGGCGGAAGGCGGCCTCCAGGACTTCGTCGCTGCCGGTCAACGAGCCGGTGTGCGAAGCGGCCGCTTTGGCCGCGCCCGCGGTGCGTCCCGGCTTGATGACGATGATGGGTTTGGTCAGCGCTACTTCGCGCGCCGCCGAGAGAAAAGCGCGCGCATCGCCGATGGTCTCCATGTAGATGACGATGCTCTCCGTGCGCGGGTCATCGCCCAGATAATAAATGAGATCGCCCCAGCCCACATCCAGCATGGAGCCCAGCGACAGGAAGGCGCTGAAGCCGACTTTCTCGCGCAACGACCAGTCGAGGACGGCGGTGCAGAGCGCGCCGGATTGGCTGATGAAGCCCACATTGCCGGGCCGCGCCATGCCCGCTGCAAAGGTCGCATTGAGGCCGCTGTGCGGGGCCATGACGCCCAGGCAGTTGGGGCCGATGACGCGCATATTGCCTTTGCGCGCGTGCTCCAGAATCTGCCGTTCCAGTTCCACGCCTTCTGGCCCCACCTCTTTGAAGCCGGCCGAGATCACGATGGCGCTCTGCACGCCCGCGTCGATGCATTCCTTGATCAGACCGGGCACGGTGGGCGCGGCGGTGCAGATCACGGCCAGGTCAACCTGCTCCGGCACGCTGGCGATGTCGGGATAGGCCTTGATGCCCAGTACGCCGGGACGATTGGGATTGATCGGATAGACCGTTCCGCCGAACGGGCTGCTGATCAGGTTCCACAAAATCGTGCGGCCCACACTGCCGAATTTCTCCGTCGCGCCGATCAGGGCGACGTTCTTAGGCTCAAAAAAGGTGTCGAGCGGGTGGTGTTCATAATGGTAGATGTCGTGCATCGGATCAAAGACGATGCTGTTTTGCGGCTTGTCCATGAGGGAACTCCTTGTTCGCTGAACCCTGCGGTTCGATGTAATTCGTCAAATGGCAAAACGAGGCAAAATGCCGGAAGAATTATACTCGCTTTGGCGCGGCGTAGCGGGTATGGTTTGTCATGGTTCGGGCGTGATGACTGATACGTGATGCCCGCCAGCCGACCCCTGGCCGGCTTCAGGGACGGACGCGTCTGGCGTGAGCGGCGGGCAGCAGCGAGCGGTCGGACGACCACGGCGCGTACGGCGCCATGGTGATGGCCGCCAGCGCCAGCAGCACCACGTCATAGTTGACGCGCCAGCCCGCAAAATCGCGCCAGGCCTGATCGCGATCAGCCTTCAGCGGCACGCCGGCCGATTGCAGCTGCTCGCAGGCGGCGTCGAATTCTTCGCGGCTGATGCTGATCGGATCGCCGGGTTGTGGATCGCGGGGGTACACGACGCTGAAGAAATCGGCGATGCGGCGCAGCGCCAGATAGCCTGCGCGGATGCACAGATCGGCCTGCGGATCGCCCTCCACCTCTACGCTCGACCGGGTCAACGACGCGGCATCGAGTACTGCGCCCGCGGCCGTAACCCACGAATGATCGGGCTGCGGTGATCGAAAGAAGACCAGCGCGGCCAGCGAGGTGTGGCTCTCCTCAATATCGGCAAACCACTTCTCCCAATCGGCCCACACGTTGGTCAGTCGCTGCAGCCCGTGGATGCGATGGTAGCGCTGGATCATTTCCGCCGCGGACGGCGGCGACCCGGCGCGCACTTCCAGCATGGTGACGGCTGCTTCGCGGCGCTGAAAGGCGCTGTAGATGGTGGGCACATACGCGATCAGCACGGCGATCAGGATCAGCCCGAACGTTGCCTCGGCGAACATCAGCGCGGTGTCGGGCAGGTCCGATGGCGCTGCGTAGCCCAGCGTAAGCAGCGACGAGCCGCTAATCTTGAACG
Organism: uncultured Anaerolineae bacterium; assembly: GCA_964550855.1. Taxonomy (GTDB): domain Bacteria; phylum Chloroflexota; class Anaerolineae; order Fen-1058; family Fen-1058; genus JAGOBP01. Next base: position 25,557 of record CAZKBQ010000048.1, on the reverse strand, counting down.
CCTGCTCGACGCTGCCGACGTAGCCCAGTGCCCAGAACATGGCCGCAAAACCGATGAACACCAGCCCCAGCATCACCGGCGGCAGCAACAGCAGGGCGATTGGCGCATAATAAGCCATGATCCGATCACGCTGCTCGTACGTGCGCGTCCGGCGGAGCGCGATGCGAAAGAGGCGATACGTCAGCCGGAAGATCGACTGCGACAATTGATCGTTGGCGCCGCGCGGCAGCACAAACGTCCGAATGGCCGAAAATAGCGTCCGCGCCACTACGACCGCGCCGATTGCAAACACGATAAGGCGGAGGAGGGGGTCCATAGCTGACCTTGAGCGAGTTTGAGCAATTATATCTGATGAGTGATGAATGAGATCGGAGGATGACAGGCGGAGCACGTCCGATCGGTTTATCGCCTGCTCGCGTAAGCGCTTGCTCGCTGAAGCGTGTGCTATACTTGGCGGTGCTCAATACACCGTCCATTTGTCACTCGCCATTCGGCAGGAGTCACCATGACCGACGTACACACGCTCGACCTTCATTTTCAAGGCATTTCGCACGTCATCGCCTCGTATCTGATCCAGCACTCGCGGGGCGCGCTCCTCATCGAAAGCGGCCCCGGTTCGACCATTGACGGTTTGAAGGCGGCGCTCACGCCGCACGATCTGACGGTGGACGACATCACGCACGTCCTGCTGACGCACATTCATCTCGATCACGCCGGCGCGGCAGGCTGGCTGGCGCGGCACGGAAATCACGGGCAGGGGGCTGTCATCTACGTGCATCCCAACGGCGCACCGCACCTCCTCAACCCGGAGAAACTGCTCAGCAGCGCCACGCGCATCTATGGGCCGCTGATGGATCAACTGTGGGGCGAGTTTCTGGCCGTGCCCGAAGATCGATTGATCGTCGCGCAGGACGAACGTGACATCGAAATCGGCGGCCTGCGCTTCTGCCCGATCGATACACCCGGCCACGCGGATCATCACTATGCCTATCAATTCGAAGACATTCTCTTTACAGGCGATGTGGGCGGCATCCGTCTGCCGGGGCCGCCGCATCTGCGTGTGCCCATGCCGCCGCCGGAGTTTCATCTGGAGAAGTGGCGCGCCAGCCTGCAGAAGATGATCGCCGTGAAGCCCGGGCGCCTTGCTCCGACGCACTTCGGCATGTATGACAATCCCGACTGGCACTTTGAGGCCCTCAAGCGCGGCCTCGACGAAGTGGAAGCGTTCATGCAGGCCACACTGCCTGCCGATCCGCCCGTGGCGGAAATCAGCGACAAGTTCATGCAGTGGACGGCCGAACGTTCCAGGCGTGAGGGCCTGACCGAAGACGAATTCGCCCCCTATGAAGCCGCCAACCCTTCGTGGATGTCGGCCACCGGCATGCAGCGTTACTGGCGAAAGTATCGCATGAGCGCATGAGCGCCCTCGTTGACAACTGCCCTGAAATGTTGTATTGTCAGCCGAACTTCCAACCATTTCAGGGGGAGAACATGCTCAGCATTGTGGGCGGGGGCAGCGCGTACGGCGCGCGGCTCATCACCGATCAACCTTATCGACAGGGCGATGTCATCTATCGCATCAGCGGTCACCGCGTCACCGATCGCGCCACGTATCAGACCATCCAGATCGGGCCGGACACGCACATCGAAGAACTGGGCGTGCTGGCCTACCTCAACCATTCCTGCCAGCCCAACACCATTGTCAACGTCAGCGACCTGACCGTCATCGCCGCGCGCGACATCGCGGCCGGCGAGGAACTGACCTTCTTCTACCCCTCCACTGAATGGGAAATGGATCGGCCGTTCATCTGCCTGTGCGGTGCGCCGCAGTGCGTGCGGCTGGTGGCGGGCGCCAAGCACCTATCAGTAGATACCCTGAGCCGCTATTTCATCAACGCGCACATCCGCGAGATGGTCTTCGCGGCGCTGGCCGAAACGGTCAGCCTCGATCGGCGCGGCTGACCGATCGGGCCGGAGATCACCGCCCGCTCATTCGTCGGCCACCATACTCTTCCACTGGAGAAGTGATCATGAAGTTACAACGTGCGTCGGGTGTCTTGCTGCATCCGACCAGCTTGCCCGGCCCTCACGGCATCGGCGACCTCGGCCCGGCGGCCTATCACTGGGTCGATTGGCTGGCCGAGGCCGGTTGCGCGTGGTGGCAGATTCTGCCGCTGGGGCCGACCGGCTACGGCGATTCGCCGTATCAGTGTTTCTCCGCATTCGCCGGCAATCCGTATTTGATCAGTCCCGAGTTGCTGCTGAGGGACGGCCTGCTGTCGGCGGCCGACGTGGCCGACGAGCCGGATTTTCCGGCTGAGCGCGTGGACTTTGGCCCGGTGATCCAGTGGAAACTCACGCTGCTCGATCGGGCGTATGCCCACGCCAAGGCCAACGGCGCCGATGCACTGCGCGCCGAATTTGCCGCGTTTGTGCGCGACGAAGCAGCCTGGCTCGACGACTTCGCCGCCTTCATGGCGCTGAAAGAAGCCAACGGCGGCGTGTCGTGGGACAACTGGCCGGCCGATCATCGCCGCCGTGAACCGCACGTCATCGCCGAGATCAAACGTTCGGCTGCCTACGAACGCCACGCCTTCCGTCAGTTCTTGTTCTTCAAGCAGTGGACGGCGCTGCATCGCTACGCCAGTGATAAGGGTGTATCCATCATCGGCGACATCCCGATCTTCGTCGCCTACGACAGCGCCGATGCCTGGTCGCATCCCGATCTGTTCTACTTTGACGACGACGGCCGGCCCACCGTGGTGGCCGGTGTCCCGCCCGATTACTTCTCGCCCACCGGCCAATTATGGGGCAACCCCTTATATCGCTGGGACGCGCACCGGCAAACCGGCTATGCATGGTGGCTCGATCGCATGCGGGCCACGCTGCGCCAGGTCGATCTGATCCGCCTCGATCATTTCCGGGGCTTCGCCGGCTACTGGGCCGTGCCCGCCGGTCTGCCCACCGCCGAGATCGGCGAGTGGCGGCCCGGCCCCGGCAAGCTTTTCTTGCACGCGCTGAAAGAAGCGCTGGGCGATCTGCCCATTATCGCCGAGGACCTGGGCTTGATCACGCCGGACGTGGTCGATCTGCGCGACAGTTTCGATCTGCCCGGCATGCGTATTTTGCAATTCGGCTTCGGCAGCCCGACTGATCCGTTCTTGCCCCACAACTATATTCGCAACTGCGTGGTGTACACCGGCACGCACGACAACGATACGGTGAAGGGCTGGTACAAGACCGCGCCCAAAACCGAAAAGAAGTATTGCCTGAAATACCTCAACACCACGGCGGCCAGGCTGCCGCAAGCCATGGTGCGGGCCATCTGGTCATCGGTCGCCAACGTCGTCGTGGCGCCGCTGCAGGACTTGCTGGGGCTGGGGCCGGAAGCACGCATGAACTTCCCCGGCAAGCCCGCCGGCAACTGGGGCTGGCGCACGTCCGCCGAGGCCATCAGCGTTTCACTGCGCGACCATCTGCGGGAACTCAACACACTGTACAATCGGTTGCCCAACCGCTAACGGACCGATTCACAAATCTCCGCGAATTCACGCGAAGGCGACAGCGCGTCGCTGCGGGTGAATTCGCGGATCATTTTTGCCATGATCGATCTTCCGCACGATCTCGTCCGGGCGCTGCGTGCGGCGCGGCAGGTCGCCGTGTTGACGGGCGCGGGCGTCAGCGCCGAGAGCGGCATCCCCACCTTTCGGGAGGCGCAGACCGGCCTGTGGGCGCAGTACGATCCGCAGGAACTGGCCACGCCCGATGCCTTCCGTAGCAACCCTAAGCTGGTGTGGGAATGGTATGCGTGGCGGCGCGAACTGGTGGCGAAGGCGCGGCCCAACCCCGGCCACTTCGCGCTGGCCGAACTGGCGCGGCACGTGCCACGCCTCACGCTCATCACCCAGAACATCGACAACCTGCATCAGGATGCGGGCAGCGCCGACGTGATCGAACTGCACGGCAACATTCACCGCACCAAATGCTGCCGCGAAAACACGCCGATCGATCACTGGCCGGACACGGGGGACGTGCCGCCGCGTTGCCCGCACTGCGGCGCTTACCTGCGTCCCGACGTGGTGTGGTTTGGCGAAGCGCTGCCGTCCGATCAATTGCAGGCGGCGGTGGCTGCGACCGAAAGTTGCGATCTGTTTTTCTCGATCGGCACGTCGGGCCTGGTGGAGCCGGCCGCTTCGCTGGCGTGGTTGGCGCTGCAGCGCGGCGCGCAGGTCGTGGAGATCAATCCCACCGTTACGCCGCTGACTCCGCACGCCACGTTTGTGTTGTCGGCCCCGTCCGGCGAAGTGCTGCCCGCGCTGTTGCGCGCCGCCTGGCCAGATTGCGTTTGATGCTACGCTGTCGTCGAAACATCAGCATACCTGCTGAGACCAGCGAATTGGATAGTGACATCCAGCATGGCCGGCCCCCTGTAAAGGAGGTCGGCCATGTTGTTGGTCACGGTGAGCCTTACATCTCAATCCACCAGCCGCGCCGCCTGCTCCACCAGCCCGAGGAACTCGCTTACGTCCCCGTCAAAGGGCATGGCGCGCTGCACGTTGAGGGCCACGCCGGCCACGTCGCGCATCCGGCTGCCGCGCGCCCACTCGTTGCCGCGCAGGATCTCCGCAAACTGCGCCACGGCCGCCGCCAGTTGGAAGCGCGGTGAAGCACGGTTGAAATCGCTCTGGAGTTCGTTGGCGCCAAAGGTCTTGCTTAGCTCGCTCACGGCGCGCGTGTCGGGGTCTTCGTAGCGCACGCGCACGGTCAGCGCCTCGCCACCGAAAGCCTCGCCGTTCAGCATCACCTCGTAGAGTGCGGTCACGTTCTGGCCGGCATTCACCTCTCCGGCGTCCACCGCGTCGTTGCGAAAGTCCTGATCGGCCACGGCGCGATTCTCATAGCCCAGCAACCGATAGGCGCGCACCACATTCGGGTTGAAATCGACCTGAATCTTGGCATCTTTCGCCACCGTCTGCAGCGCGCCGGTCAGGTCCTGCGTAAAGACACGTTCGGCCGTCTGCGCATTGTCCAGGAACGAGTAGATGCCGTTGCCTTTATCGGCCAGCGTCTCCAGCAGCTGGTCGTTGTAGTTGCCACGGCCCACGCCCACCGTGCTCAGGAAAATGTTGCGGCCGTAGTAGTCCTGCGCATACTGCGCCAACACGTTGGGATCGGTGTTGCCCACGTTGGCGACGCCGTCGGTGGCGAGGATCACGCGATTGATCACACCCTCCCGATAGTTCCGGTGCGCCAGTTCGTAGCCCAGCCGCAGACCGGCTTCGGTGTTGGTGGAGTTCATCGGGTACAGGCCGTTGATGGCCTCATAGATGCGCCCGCGGTTCTCGGCCGAGGTCGGCTCAATCACCACCCAGGCCGTATCAGTGAAGGCCACAATCGCCACGCGGTCGTTCGGGCCGAGTTGATCTGCCAGGCGGGTCAGGCCGTACTTGACCATCTCCATCTTGTTGTCTTCGCTCATCGAGCCGGACACGTCGATCACAAAGGTCAGCTGCGCGTCCTTGCGCTGCCAGTCGGCGACGTGCCGGGCCTGGATGCCGACCTTGACCAGATAGGCGCCCTCGCGGTTGAACGGCGACCGCGCCCCCTCAATGTCGATGGCAAACGCGCCGCTGGTCGGATCGGGATATTCATATTTAAAGTAGTTCACAAATTCCTCAACGCGGATCAGATCGGTCGGTGGCAGTTGGCCGTTGCGCAAATAATCGCGCATCCGCGTGTACGACGCAGTGTCCACATCCATCGCAAACGTGCTCAGGTGATCCGCGCGCGTGTCCATAAAGGGGGCGCGGCTGAACTCGTTTACGGGCGGCACAAAGGTGGGCGGACAGCACGGCTGGCCCGAGGCCGGCGGAATGTTGAACTGCAGATCGGCAGGCGGCACTTGCCCGACGGGTGCTTCGGCTTTCTGTTGCGGGGCCGGTTGAACGGGTGCGGCCGGCGGCACGTAATTGGGCACGCCGGCATACGGCGCGCTGCCGCTATTGCTCCGCGGCGCAGTTGCTTGCGGTGCGGGCGCGTACTGCGGCGGCTGTTGCGGCGCGGGTGTGGACGTGGCGGCAGGCGCACACGCCGTAACGATCAAACTTACGATGACGATCACGGCAAACACAAGCAGCGGGCGGTGTGACATGGCTCATCCTCCTGTAGGCGAGTGAATTGGGGCGGCCGATCAGCGCATCGGCTCGTCCTACAGGATAGACGTTGTGACGTGGATTTTGTTCCGCTACGGTGTGCAAGTGTCCAACGGCGACAGCAATTGCAGTCCCCACACATTGGCGAGCGTGGGCGCGGGAAGAGGAGCGGTCAGCTCAGGGGCTGCGCGGCGGCGAAAGACATACACGCCGATGCCGCGTTCGTGGCGATCGGCAATCAAGTCGTAGGCTTGTCTGAAATCGACTGGCAGAAAAACGATCAGATTTCGATACGGACTTTCAGCGGCGATCAACCATAGATCTTTTCCGATGGGCGGCTCCACCGGGGGCGTCATCGGCAAAACCCGACCGTCCAGTGCTGCCCAACGGCTGCTTTGTTGCGAAGGATCAAGGCGCCGCCAGTAATAGTCGAAGGCGGGCACCGACATCACGTCCACCCAGATCGCGGGCGGCTGCGCGGCGGCAACTTCTGCGATCACGTTGCGCCACGGCTCGCGCTGCAACGTCCACAGTGACGCCATCGCCGTCAGTCCGCTCAATCCGATCAGCGCAGCCTGACCTCGCGGCCGGCCGTCCAGCAGCTGCGCCGCGGCGATGGCGATGAACGGCAGCAGCAGCAAGATGCGTCGCTTTACGGTGAAGGCCTGCGGCAGCACAGCGACGATCAGCCCGATCACCCACAGGGCCGCGAGGATCAATCGGGTGGCGGGCCGGCCCGCCAGTTGTTGTTTTCGCCACATCACCGCCACGATCACCGCCAGCGCGGCCGCGATCAACGTCGCCGCCTGAATCAGGCTCGCCGCCATGGCCGGCGTCAATGGCACGCCCACGTTCGTGGCTTGAATTGCTAAAAAGACCGGGTAAATGTTATCGCGCAGCGCGAACAACTGCGTGGGCGTCAAGGTCGCCATGGTGATCGCCGCGATGACGGCCTGTGCGGCAAGCCAGCGCCGCGCGTGCGGCGCGCCGCGCGCCAGCCAGATTAGCTGCAGCAGTCCCAGCGGCAGCACCGCCGAATAGTCGATCCACAGCGCCAGGCCGGCGGCGGTGACATACGCGAGATAACGTATCGCGGTCGGGCGGCGCAGGGCGCGGTCGCCCAGCCAGACGGCCAGCACGCCCAGGGCCGTGACCAACGCATACATACGAACTTCGGCGGCGTACCACGCATACACCGGCTGCAGCGCCAGCAGCAGCGCGGCCATGTCGGCAATGCGCCCGTTGGCCCACAGCGTACCCAGACGATAGGTGATGGCCACTCCGGCCAGCGCGGCCAACAGTGACAGAGCGCGCAGCCACGCCTCGCCCTCGCCGCCTGACAGCCACAGCTTGAGCAGCACATAGTAGCCGGCCGGATGCGGATCGCACAACGTTCGGAGGAGATGATCGATCGGCTGGCGGGCCAGCCACACGCTGGTGGCTTCGTCGCTCCACAACGATTGATCGAAACGCGCTGCGGCCAGCACGCTCGTGATGAGCAGCGCCGCCATCAGCCACAGGCGCGGAGATTGCAGACGAGTCTTCACGTCGAAGGAGCAGTGTCGGCATCAGCCGGTTGAGGCGCGGCAGATCGCAGCGCGATCTGCATCGCCAGCGCAACCAGCAGCCACGGAATGAAGGCCGTCTTGCCGCCCCACACCGGCACATCGACGATGCCGTGAACGAGCATGGCGATGAAGCTCCCCAGCGCGCCGGCCGCCAATGTGCCGTCGATCGGTGCGCGGCGGCGCAGCGCCACGATCAAGACTGCCAGCACCACCAGCAACAGCGCGATGTAGGCGATGAGGCCGGGCAGGCCCAGGTCAAGCCCCACCTGCAAAAACAGGTTGTGCGCGTGATCGAGTTTGGCGTCGGGGGCGATGGTGAAGATCGGGTACAGCAGCGGGATGACGCGGTTGAACGTGCCGATGCCGATGCCCGTGAACGGGAAATCGCTGATGGCGTACAGCGCGCGGCTCCACACTTCCAGCCGGCCGCTCAAGCCGCTGGCTGAGCTGCCGCCCAGCACGGCCTCCACCACGCGCTCCGGCCCGATGGCAAACAGCGCGATGACACCCATCGCCACCGCCGCCATCAGCAGATAACGCAGCCTGGGCCAGCGCAGCACCACGACCACGGGCAGGGCGATGAGCGCGGCCAGATACGCGCCGCGGCTCTGCGTCAGCAGCAGCATGCCCAGCATGAACAGCGTCAGGAGCGCCACCAACAAGCGCGGCCAGCGCCGTCGACTCCAATCGCCGCGCAGCGTCATCGCCAGCGCCACCGGGACGATGACGACCAAGGCGCCGCCCACCTGATTGGCATTGACGTTGCCGGGCACCAACGCGGACAGCTGCCGATTCAGCGCTTCCAGCGCGGGGAGGTTGAACAACTTGCCAAACGACAGGTTGCTAAACGCGGGCGCGATGACGGCCAGCCCCGCGCCGATGAGGATGATCAGCCCGGCCGTCCACTGCGGGTATCGCTGTGCGGGCGGCCAGTTGATCAGCGCCGTGTACAGCGCGATGCCGTACAACGGATAGGTGAGCGCGCCCCAGCTCAGCGCTTTGTCGGCCGAAGCCCAATAGTTGACGGGCAGCCACAGCAACATGAAGACCAGCGGCCAATCGATCGGAGTGCGGATCGACAATCGCCGGTAGGCCAGCAGCCGGATCGGCCAGAACAGCAGCAGCGCTGCCAGCAGCGCCGGCCGCCACGTTTCAATGAGGGGCTGCAGCGCTTCAGGGGTGAAGCGCTGCGGCAGCAGCAGCGGCCAGCCCATCAACAGGATGTAAAACGGCTCCAGTGCCGCCAGGCGCTTAAGCCAACGACGATCCCGATACGACGGTGAAGCGAGCGCAGTATCAGCCATGAAGCGACATTATACATCGGCTGAGGTTTGTCGGCATGTGTTGTTCAGTCAAACAAAAACAGGCTTCGGGTTGAAGCCTGTTTTTGACTGCTGGGGGCGAGGGATTCGAACCCCCCCATACGGATCCAGAGTCCGCTGTCCTGCCGGCTAGACGAGCCCCCAAGAGTTCAACGCCGCCATTCTATCACGCTCGCGCTCGTTCTGCAAGTCGCGTCAGGTTCCGGCATATCGCCTCAGGATCGAATCGACTGATCCGCCGTAGCTCTCGCCGAACAGATTTAAGTGATTGAGCAGGTGATAGAGGTTGTACAGCTCGCGCCGATCGGCATAGCCGCGATCCAACGGCCACACTTCGCGATAGGCGGCGTAGAAGCGCGCGTCGAAGCCGCCGAACAATTCCGTGAACGCCAGCTCGGCTTCGCGGTCGCCGTAATACACTGCCGGATCGATCAAGACCGGCTGGCCGTGATCGTCGATCAGGTAATTGCCGCCCCATAGATCGCCGTGCAGCAGCGACGGCACCACCCCCGATCGATCGATCCAGCGATCGAGGTTGTCCATGATCCGATCGAGCCGCCGTGCCCGATCGGGCGTGAGATGACCGCGCGCCTGCGCCAGATCGCGCTGCACGCCCAGGCGCCGATCGCGATAGAATTCCAGCCACGTCGCGCACGGCGTGTTGAGCTGCGGATTGTCGCCGATGTAGTTGTCGTGATCGAGGCCAAACGCTGCGCCGGTCGAGTGGTGCTGCTGTGCCAGGCCGCGCCCCAGCGCTTCGGCGGCCGCGGACCTGGCCGCGCCGGGCTCGATCCATTCCAGGACGAGTGCGGCGGGTTGTTCGATCAGCGCGACCACGCGCGGCACACGCAGCGCCTGCGCCCGGGTCAGCAGCTCCAGGCCGCGCGCCTCGGCAGCGAACATGCCGGGCCGTGGGCGCAAGTTCCATTTGACGAAGTAACGGCCCTGACTTGTGTCCACGCAGGCGGCGGCGTTGATGTCGCCGCCGTGGACGGGCATCATCGATCGGAGGGGGCCGAGCTCGCGCGCCAGCGCGGCCTGCAGGTCGGCCGGGATCATCGCTTAAGCTCGATCGTTGCCCGCGCGCGCGCCGTTGCCCTGGATGTGCTTGAGCAGGCCCTCCGAGCCGATACGCACCAGTTCGTAAACCAGTTCGAAGCGGCCGTCGTAATAGGGATCGGGCACGTCGCGCACATTCAGATCCTGGGCATGATCGAGCAGGCGCGAGAGTTTGGCATCGTCCACACGCCACGCGCGCAGGTCGGTCAGGTTCTCGGCGTCCATCGCCACCACGTAGTGGGCGCGGTCCAGCGCGTCCTGTGTCACCTGTTTGGCGACCAGCCCGTTGGGGTCGATGCCGTGGCGGGCCAGCACTTCGCGCGTGCCGCGGTGCGGGCGCTCGCCGGCGTGCCAGTCGCCGGTGCCGGCCGAGGCGATCTCAAAGCGATCGTCGAGCTGGTTCTTCTTCACCAGATCGCGAAAGACCGCTTCGGCCATGGGCGAGCGGCAGATGTTGCCCATGCAGACAAACAGCACATTGATGCGTTGCGAATCGGATGACATCAGTAGTCCTCATAAAAATAAGATTCAGCGCGGGTCCTCCAGCGCCCAGGTGCGCATGAAGGCTTCGGCCGCCTCGCGTCCGCGCCCGTCCGTCAGGCGTCGGGCGCTGGCCAGTTCAAAATCATGGTGCAGATCGTGCAGGAACTGCCATTGACTGCGGGCCGGCTCGCGCGTAAAGACCACGACCAGCGTGGAGTATTGCCCGGGCACAAAGTGCAGCCAATGATCGGCGGGCGCGGGCAGGCTGCTGGCGTGCGTGCCGCGGCTGGCGGTCTGGAGGTGCGCGGCGATGACGGGCGCCACAACCTTGGCGTCGAGCTGGAAGCGCGGCGAGGCGGCCAGCAGCGCGGCGGTGGCGTTGTCGTACAGCGCGCAGCTCAGCAAGTGCGCCGCGTGACGTTCCATCAACATGCCGGTCTGGCCGGGAGTCACTGCCTTGCGCCAGGCGTCCGCCGCCATGGAGCGAATCAGACCTTCAATGAGCTGGCGCTGATCACGATAGTGGGCGTAGACGGCATCGAACTGCTGGCGGTTGATCTTGCCTTGCGAAAAGTCGTCGGCCAGCGCCGTCATCTTGCGCTGCAGCTCAGTCTGATACGCGTGGGCGTCGGCCAGATTGTTGGGCAGTGGCGGCGCGTCGGGCGCAGCCGCGGCAGGGGTGTCGGCTGCCGTCGATGGAGTGGAGTCGGGATCGCTGCTGGCGTCGCGAATGCCTTCGTCAGGCGGCAGCACCGCCTCCGTGAGGCGGGCCGGCTCGTCAGTCGGCGTACGCTCATCGGCCGGCTCCGAAGCCGCCGGCTGACCGGACAAATCGCCGCGCAGGAAGGGTCGCTTAAGATTAGCCATAGCTGTATTCTACCTGATTCTGTCGATCACGGGTGTTGTCAGTCGGCGCGTCTCGTGCTACCATGCGGCCATGATCATCGCCGTTTCCGCCTGGTCGTTTCACACTGAATTGTACAACGGCAAACTGCACTTGAGCGAGGTGCCGTTTCGCACCTACGATCTGGGGTTTCGCGCGGTGGAACTGTTGGACATGTTTCTGTGGCCCAGGCCGCCCAATCGCCTGGCACGGTGGCTGGGCCGTCGGGCGCCAACGTTCAATCCGCACGAATATGATCGGGCGACGCTGCTGCAGGTGAAGATGAATCGTTTGCGCAGCGGCACGCAGCTGGTCGCCTGGGGCGTTGCGTCTGATCTGACCGCCGAGGGGGAAGCGGCGGTCGCGCAGCGGGCTTATCTGGCGCGCGCCATCGAGACGGCGCGCTGGCTGAACGCGCCGATTCTGCGGTTGACGCTGGGGGGCGCGGCCGGTGACGCCGCCGCCTACGCCCGCTCAGTGGATATACTGAGTACGGTGCTGCCGGTGGCGATCGCGTCGGGGGTGAAACTGGCGATCGAGAATCATGGTGGCCTGAGCGGTGAGGCCGGGACGCTGGTCGAACTGGTCGGGCATTTCCATTCGCCGCAGCTGGGCGTGTGTCTGGACCTGGGCAATTTTGACGATCCCGCGCGCACTTCGCAGTCGATCGAGCAGCTGGCGCCGCACGTCCTTCATGTTCATGCCAAATCGCGTGTGTTTCGGGCGGATGGCGAAGAGGCCGAGATCGACTATCGGGGTGGTCTGAGCGCGCTGAAAGCCGCGCACTATGCCGGCGCGATCAGCATCGAATACGAAGGCGACGGCGACGCGGCCGCGGGCATCCGCAAAACACGGGATTTGATTCAGAAGTACTGGGGCTGAGGACGGCAGGTTCAAACCGGTCAACCCCACCCGATCGGCCTGCCGGATCGATCGGGTGGGGTTGACCATCAGGTCATCTTCGGCCACTGAGGCAGTTTAGGAGTTACACTGATTATTCTTCCAGCGTCGAGATGTCGCCTTCCGGCAGGCCCTGCGCGCGGGCCTTCAACACGCGGCGCATGATCTTGCCCGAGCGGGTCTTGGGCAGCTTGTCCACGAATTGAATGTCTTCGGGTCGAGCGATCGGCCCCATCTCTGTGCCGACGTGCTGGCGTAGTTCCTCGGCCAGTTCCTTCGACGGCGTGAAGCCCTGCCGCAGCAGTACGTAAGCGTGGATGCCCTGACCTTTGACTTCATGCGGCAGGCCGATGGCGGCGGCTTCCGCGACAGCCGGATGCGACACCAGGGCGGATTCGATCTCAGCGGTGCCCAGGCGGTAGCCGGAGACCTTGATCACATCGTCCACGCGGCCCATGATCCAGAAGTAGCCGTCTTTGTCGCGCCGCGCCGAGTCGCCGGTGAAGTATAGCCCCGGATACTTGCTCCAGTATTGCTTCACATAGCGATCGGGATCGCCATAGATCGTGCGCAGCATGGCCGGCCACGGGCGTTTCAACACCAGGTAACCTTCCTCGCCGTCGGGCACTTCGTTGCCCTGCTCATCCACAATGGCGGCCTGCTGCCCGAAGAATGGCCGGGTGCCGGAACCAGGCTTGAGCGGCAAAGTGGGGATCGGCGTGATCATGAACATGCCGGTTTCCGTCTGCCACCACGTGTCCATGATGGGGCAGCGCTCTTTGCCGATGTTCTTGTAGTACCAGCGCCACGCTTCCGGGTTGATCGGTTCGCCCACCGAGCCAAGCAGCCGCAGCGATGACAGATCGCGGCGATTGGGCCAGGCTTCGCCGAAGCGCATCAGGCCGCGGATGGCCGTGGGCGCCATGTACAGCACGTTGACGCCAAATTTCTCGACGATGCTCCACCACCGATCGGGATACGGATACGTCGGCGCACCCTCATACATGATGCTGGTCGCGCCGAGGATCAGCGGCCCGTAGACGATGTAGGAGTGGCCGGTCACCCAGCCCGGATCGGCCGCGCACCACCAGCGATCTTCGTCCTTGAGATCGAAAACGTATTTGAGCGTCGTCGCCACGCCGACCTGATAGCCGCCGTGCGTGTGCACGATCGCTTTGGGACGGCCCGTCGTGCCGGAGGTGTACAGCATGTACAACGGATCTTCCGCGTCCAGGATTTCGGTCGGGCAGCGATAGTCGGCGATGGGCAGCGCCATCAGATCGTGCCACCACATGTCGCGGCCTTCTTCCATGTCCACCGGTTGGCCCGTGCGTTTGAAGACGACGACGTGTTCCACGATGGGCGCGCGTTTGATGGCTTCGTCGGCGATCTTCTTCAACTCGACGATCTTGCCGTTCATGAACGAGCCGTCGCAGGTGATGACCACGCGCGACTGCGAATCTTCGATGCGGCCGTGCAGCGCTTCGGTGGAGAAGCCGCCGTACACCACCGAATGCACCGCGCCGATCTTGGCGCAGGCCAGCATGGCGATGGGCAGCTCGGGCACGCGGCCCATGTAGATGGTGACGCGGTCGCCTTTTTTGACGCCGAGCGCCTTGAGCACGCTGGCAAATTTGCTGACTTCGCGATTGAGCGAAAAAAAGGAGAAGGTACGTTGTTCGCCTTTTTCACCTTCCCAAATGAGGGCGAGTTTGTTGCGGCGGGCCGTGGTCAGATGGCGGTCGATGGCGTTGTGGACGATGTTGGTGCGCGCGCCGACGAACCACTTGTAGAACGGCTTGTTGGAGTCGTCCAGCACTTGCGTCCACGGCGCGTGCCAGTCAACCAACTCTTTGGCGCGCGCTTCCCAGAACCCGACATAGTCCTCTTCGGCCTGGCGGGCCACCTCGTCCCAGTTCTTGATGTACGCCTGACTGACAACGTCGGGCGACGGATAATAGAACTCATCATGGTTGTTGTTGGACTCAGCCATGGCGCTCCTCCCTATTGAATTGTGGATTGGGCTGTCGAATTTGCAGCGTGGTTGATTCAAGTATAGCACAGGCCGACTGGAACGGCCGCGCGCTCACCCGCCGGGCGCATGGTTCACGCGATATGCGATAAACAGAGTCAAGCCGTCGCGCGGCGCCGGAATCACCGTCGTGTCGCCGTCTGGAAAGGTCTGCTTTACAAAGTCCAGCTCGTTGGCGCGCTCGGGCAGAAACAGAAACACCGGTCGTTTGCCCGCCGGCACCAAGTCTGCCGGCGGCGGCGCGGTCAGCGGCTCACTGACATCCATGCCCGGCACATCGGGGGCAAGGTACGCGATGGAACCGAAATTGATGTACATGCGCGGCGGGCCAAAGAAGATCAGCTCATCACCCGGGCCCAGCTGCTGAGCTTGCGCGTACCGCACGATGCCCATCGCCACCACGGCGGTGGGATTGCCGTACACCAGCGTGGGCGTGTATTCGGCAAAATAGTAATTTATACTGAGCGCACTCAACCCCACCACGCCGGCCGCGGCCAGCGCCGGCGCGGCACGCCGCAGCCGTTCCAGGCGCAGGCTCGTCGCCGCCAGCGAGGCCGCCTGATACGCACCCAGCACCACGAAGAACACGGCGGGCGGTGCAGTCGTGATCAAACGCTGGCTGGACGGCGGACTTTCCGTCAGCATGCCGCCCAGAATGATGCCGCCCCACCACCAGAGCAGCATCGGAAAGTGGCGTCGATCCAGCGGGCGCAGAGTGGCGTAACCCAGCCCCAGCATGAACAGCACCGCCCACGGCCCGTCGAAGAACGGCTGCTGCCCGCCATACCACGACACCCGATCGGGATACGCGCTGTACGACAGGGCCGCGCGCTTGAACTGATCGAGCAGGATGGGCACCACGCCCTGATGGCGCACACCCTGTTCGCGCAACAGCCAGCCGCTTTGAAAGACCCCCACTGAATTCAGGCGCGCGTCGTAATCGTCGGGAAAGCGCGCGGCGTATTGCAGCATCGGCCCGGCCGTGATCAAAAACGCGCCCACGCCGATGGCGATGCCCGTCCACTGTGCGTTCCAGAACCGGCGCCCTTCGCGCAGCACAAACCAGGCCACGGTTACGCCCGCCATCACCGTGGTGAAACGCGCGCCTGCGTAGAAATACTGAGCCAGGCCCGCCACGACGCCGGCCAGCGCCCAATCGACGGCGCGCCCCTGGCTGTACGCGCGATAGAGAAACCAGAACGCGGCCGCCATAAAGAGCGCATCGGCGATCTGGTTGGAGCCGAGGCGCGAGAAATGGATGTGATAGTGATAGGCCGCCAGCAGCGCCGCCGTCATCAGGGCGAAGCCCGTGCCTTTGAGCCGCCGCACCAGCACAAATACGATCGGCACCGTCATGGCGCCGACCATGACCCACGGTAGTCGCAGCGCCGTCGCCGTATGGCCCAACAACCCGATGGTCAAGGCATTGAAGGCAAAGCTCATGGTGGGCACGCTCAGCCAGCTGGTCACAAAGGGGTTGCGCAATTCGCCGCTCAGGAACTTGAGCGCTTCCACCCCTTGCGAGCCTTCATCGCCGGAGACGGTGGGCGGGATGCCGCCCACGTCCCAGCCGCGCAGCAGCAGCGCGGCGGCGAAGATCAGCGCGACGACCGCGATCAACCGGCGTTGCGCGATCAGCCGCGATCGCCAATCGGGGGGCAGGACAGGCCGCCTGATAAGGGCGGCTACATATAACCCGATTGCGGCGATCCACACCCAGAAGGTCAGCGTGTAATCCGATCGATCCGGCTGCCCCAGTTGATCGAGTACGAACACGGCCAGCACGGCCGCCAGCGCGGTCAGGCGCCAGCGTCGCCCGTTGAGGGCGCGTCGTAACGTGGCGCGGTAATCGGGTCGCGCTTCGGCGCAGTGGGCGGGCAGCGGGGGATCATGCCGAACCCTGCCCAATCCCCGATCTGCAAGGTAACCGGCCAAGGCGAAGGCGCCGATGGCCAGCAGGTAATAAGCGATGCCCGCATCCCATTGGGTTTCCGGCTGGGTGCGGAAGAGCCGCTGGCCGGCCACCGCCAGTATCAGGGCGGTCAGCAGCAACAGCAGGACGGCGGCGCGCACGGCGGGTTGACTGACGGAGTGCGGCGTCGTGCGTCCTGCCGCGTCGGCGTGGTTTACGGAGAGGAGCTCGGTCATATCTCGAAGGAATCCGTGGGCGGCCCGCGCCGATCGGGGGCGCGCAGCCACAGCCACACGGTCAGTGCCAGACCGATCAGGCTGATGATCAGGCCGATGGGTACGTCCCATGGTCGATAGTGAAATTCGTAAGTATGCGTACCGGCGGGAGCGTCGGTGGACAGCCACCAGCCGGGCAGTAGATCGACGCCGGCCCCGTCGCGCGAGGCCCACCAGCCCGATAGCGTGTACTCCATCACGACGAGTTGGCCGGGGCGGTCGGTGCTGCACGTAACGGCCAGGTCGCCGCCATAGCCGGACGCCCGGCATGGTGTCCGGCCGTCGCCGTGCTCGACGTAGGCGTAAGAACGATCG
Source organism: uncultured Anaerolineae bacterium (assembly GCA_964550855.1). Taxonomy (GTDB): domain Bacteria; phylum Chloroflexota; class Anaerolineae; order Fen-1058; family Fen-1058; genus JAGOBP01. The sequence continues at coordinate 8,656 of CAZKBQ010000048.1, read as the reverse complement.
GGGTAACGGTAGATCGGCAGATCGTTCAAATGGCCCACGATGTCGGCGCCGGGATATTCGCCGGTGCGGCTGATGACGATCTTGGGATCAGGTTGATCGCGATCGGCCCAGTGTTCGGGAAACGACACTTCGGTCAGTTTGAGGCCGTGCTCCAACGCCGGTTCCACCAGGTAGTGTTCGCCGATGGGTGGATTGATCCACTGCACGCCGTCGGCTTGCAGCGTGCCGATTACTTGATCGTAGAACTGGTAGATCTCTTCGTTGTCGTCCACGCCGATGAAATAGCGTGTGAACTCAAACTCAGTGCCCAGCGAGGCCGTCAGCGGCACCAGCAGGATCAGGGCGGTGCTCAAGCGCACGGCGCGTTCGGGCGTGCGGTTGCCGAGTACGATCTTGATGTGCGGCCAGCTCAATTTCCACATCCCGTCCAGGCCGTACGCGGCCAGGGCCAGCACGCCCGGCACCGCCAGCAGGCTGCTCAACGACGGATGTCGGAAGCCGCTCAAGAACGGCAGCACGGGGACGAGGAACTTCAGCAGGATGGCGCTGCCCATGACGAAACTCATGACCACGCCCGTCATCAACGCCAGCAGCGCCCGATAGTCCGGGCGACGCGCAAATTTCAGGGTGAAGGCGGCCAGAATGACGGGCACCCAGCCGATGTACATGCCGAACAATTCGGGCGCGTCGAACTTGCCCAGCACATCGGCGCGCAGAAAATCATAATCGCGGATGACCAGGTTGAGCGGCGCGTATTCGATGGGTTGCGCGCGCTTGAACTCGATGTCGTTGTCTTTGGCGTAGTTGGGCAGGAAGTGGAGGACGGGCACCAGGAAGACGCCCGCGATCAAGATGGCCAGCAGCACGGCCAGCGCGAACTTGCGCCAGACAGGCCGCAGTCTCGGACCGCGATCGATCACGAAGAACAGGAAAGCCGGCGTCCAGCTGAGCAGACCCAGCTGCACGTAGCCGTGCCCGGACATGATCGCCAGCCCGCCCAGCACCCCCAGCACCGCCGCGCCGCGCCATCGAGCGCTGACGGCCAGATGAAAGGCGGCGGCCAATGCCAGGCTGCACATCGCCACTGACAGGATCACGGTGAACTGTCCGGTGGCCATGCGCGCCGCCAGATGGCCGCCGGCCACCGCCATGGCGCCGGTTACCAGGCGGGCCGCGGCCCCCAGTTTCAACGCACGCGCCATCCACCATTGGGCGACGCCCGCCAGCCAGAAACAGATAATCAGCGCAATTTTGGCGCCATTGATGACGCCTCCCAGCAGCGTGGCCACGGCTACGATGGGGTTGAGCTGGCCGCCAAAGGGGTTGGCTAACGCCGGGTTGCCGCCGTTGAGCGTGCCATCCCACAGCGCGCACAGGCCGCAGCGCTGAAACGCCGTCCACATGAAGTGCGTATTCAGCTGGATGCCCACTTCGCGGCCCATGGGGGCAAAGTGCGGATTGGGGTTGAGATACGGCTCGCCCACCATCATGGCCCAGGCCGCCAGCAGCGCCAGCTCGAGCAGTGTTAGCCACACCTGGCGGCGCACCGTCGGCAAGACGAAGGAGGGCCGTTTTGACCGGAAGCGACCGACGGCGCGCTGCTGCTCTCGACCTGCGAAGGGTGGGCTCACAGACAGTCCTGTTTCAAATCGGCAATCGATCCGCCGGCTTGCCCGGCCGCCGATCAGTATAGCACGACTGCGCGTTCGATCCAAAGCGACAGCTCACGGCGCCGGGCGAATCATCAGTCGGCCCGGCGCCGCGTCCTAAGTGCGTCTGCAGAGCGGGCGGCGCCCCTCACCGATCATGGCCGTTGCGCCGCGCGGCCTTGACGGCATCTTCAAAGATGTTCAGCGTCTCGTCGATGACGTCGTCGGTGTGCTCATAGCACAGGAACCATGGCTCGCGGTTGTCGGGTTCCGGCATGGCGCCGCGCTGGATCATTTCCAGCATGATATGGTCGTACAGCTTCATGTTGGTGTCCAGCGCGTCCCGATAGTTGGTCGGCGCCTTGTCGATGCCCAGCACAAAGCCAAACATTTGCGGCGGCCCCATCAGCGCGTGCGGGATGCTGGCTTCAGTGAGCACCCGGTCGATGCCGGCCATGAGCCGCCGGCCGCGTTGGGCGATGGTGTCCAGAATCGGCTGCGTTTCCAGCAGTTCCAGCGTGGCGTCGGCCGCGGCGGTCCCGGCGACGTTGCCGCAGTAGGTGCTGCCGATGCCCACCCGGCCGGGCTGAATCACGCTCATGATCTCGTCCGTGCCGGCAATGGCGGCCATGGGGAACCCATTCGCGATCGATTTGGCGTAGGTCGCCAGATCGGCCTTGATGTGGAAGTATTCCTGCGCGCCGCCATTCGCAATGCGGAAACCGGTCTTCACCTCGTCGATGATCAGCACGATGCCGTATTCGGTGCACAATTCGCGCATGAGTTCCAGAAAGCCCGGCTCCGGCATGACCGAGGCGTTGTTGCCCATAATGGGCTCGATGATAATGGCGGCGATGTCGCCCCAGTGATCGCGCACGGTGCGGCGCAGCATGTCCATGTCGTTGTAGGGCAGCGTGTAAACGTACTCGCCGATGCCGTACGGGATGCCGCTGCTGGAGGCGATGCGCACCGGACTGCGGCGCGAGCCCATGGAGCGCGCCTGGCCGATCGTCGTGGAGAAGAGCACGTAGTCATACATGCCGTGATACGTGCCTTCGAATTTGATGAACCGGTCGCGGTTGGTGTAGGCCCGGGCGATGCGCAGGGCATGCATGGTCGCTTCACTGCCAGAGTTGGCGTAGCGCACTTTGTCCAGGCCGGTCAGCCGCTTGATGCGTTCGCCCACGCTGATTTCCAGCGGATGGGTGGCCGCATACAAGGTGCCGTCTTTGATGGCATTGGTCACGCGTTCGACCACCGCCGGATAGCCGTGTCCCAGAATGATCGGCCCGAAGCCCAGCCGGTAATCGATGTAGCGGTTCTCGTCCGCGTCGAAGACGTAACAGCCTTCGGCGCGCACAAAGACGTTGGTGTTTTCTTCGCCCCAGTAGCGGAAATTGGAATTGACGCCGTACGGAAAGACCTGCTTGGCGCGATGAAACAGCGCCTGCGTGCGGGTGCGGGTGAGTGACATGATTCTGCCTCCGGGAGTGTGTGGCTTGGGTTGACGACAATCGCGGGCCGCAGGCCGCGAGGCAGCCTAAGGGCGGCCACTAAGTCGGGGGCGCGTTACAGACGGGTTGACGACTTGGCGTCGGCGGTGAACCAGACGACCCAGCAGTGATCGAGGAAGATCAGCGGGTGATCGATCGGCAGCGAAGTGCGCACCGTCCAGGGGATGAACGGGTGCCCGTCGCGAGGCTTATCGGAAGGAATCCAGCGTACCGGTGCCGACATGCGGAAATTCTAGCCAGATCCGCGCTTTGTGGCAAGCTGCAACTTGTGCGGAATTTCACGCAGGGAGTGTGAACTCAATGGTGGTGCCGCGTGCAGGATCGGTGCGGCGGCTGCTGACCGCGATGGCGCCGTGGTGAGCTTCGACGATGCTGCGGGCAATGGCCAACCCCAGTCCGGCGCCGCCTGTGCCGCGCGTGCGCGCCTTGTCGCCGCGGTAGAACCGATCGAAGACGCGCGGCAGATCGTCGGGCGCGATGCCTTCGCCGGTGTCGACGACGCGCACTCGAATCTGATCGCCGGCCCGATCGGCCAGCACGTCCACGCGGCCGCCCGGCGGCGTGTGCCACAGGGCATTCGTCGCCAGGTTGAACAGCACACGCTCAATGCGCACCGGATCGATCGACACAGGATCAACCGCCGGCGCCACGCGCCCGGCCAACGCCACGTTGCGCCTCTCGGCCAGCGGCGTGAGGCGCGTCAGCACGTCCGAGATCAGATCGCCCAGCGAGGCGGATACGTAATTCAGCGTAAGGCCGCCGGCGTCGATCTGGGCCAGCTCAAACAGTTCGTCGAGGAGCTCGCTCATGCTGCGGATGTCGGCCTGCGCGCTGGCCAGATAATGCTGGCGGGCCGCCGCGTCCTCGATCACGCCGTCGGCCAGCGCCTCGATCACCACGCGCATCGAGGTGAGCGGCGTGCGCAGATCGTGACTGGCCCACGCGATCAGATCGCGCCGCATCTGGTCCAGCTGCTGCCGCTGCTGCGCGCCCGACTCCAATTCGGCGGCCATCATGTTGAACGCGATCGCCAGTTCGGCCAATTCGTCGCGACCCTGCACTGTCACCCGCGTGGACAGATCGCCGCCGGCGATGCCGCGCGCGGCGAGGCGCAGGGCCGCCAGCCGATGGGTGAGCGACAGCGCGGCGTACGCGCCAAACGCAATACCCACACCCAGGCCAAACGCCAGCAGCAGGCCAGTCAGCTGCAGGTCGTGCTCGTTGATCAGCATACCGCGCGCCGTCATCCACACGTTGAAGAACACGATGCCGGCCTGGATCAGCGCGCCCAGCAGCAGGGTAAAAAGCAGGCGCTGCGGCCAGCGCCAGTAGCCCACCCGATAGAGCACGTAGCCCGCGCCCAGGGTGCCCAGGCTGCTCAGGATCATGTAACCCAGCAGAACGTTCAGGTCGTCGGGGGGCGGCTGCATCACCACTTGAATGGCGATGATCGCCACCGCCAGCACCCCGGCGATGCCCAGCGCAAAAGCGATCTGCGGCGCAAAGCGTTTAATGAGCGTCATCTTCAAACCGGTAACCCACGCCCCAGACCGTCTGGATCCAGCGCGGTCGGGCGGGATCGTGCTCGATCTTTTCACGCAGCCGGCGAATATGTACCGTTACCGTACTCGCATCCACGTAATCGGCAAACCCCCAGACTCGCTCCAGCAACTGATCGCGGGTGAACACCTGGCGGGGATGCCGCGCCAGAAAATACAGCAGGTCGAACTCTCTGGCGGTCAGCCCGCACTCCCGATCGGCCATGGCCACCCGGCGCGCAGCCGGGTCGATGACCAACTCGCCGAAGGCCAGTGGCCGCTCGGGCGCGCCCGAAGCGTTTTTGCTGCGGCGCAGCAGCGCCTTCACCCGGCTGACGATCTCGCGCGGGCTGAACGGTTTCACCACATAGTCGTCGGCGCCCAGGTCCAGCCCCTCCACGCGATCGGTTTCCGCGCCCCTGGCCGTCAGAATCAGGATCGGCACATCGGGCAGCAGGCCGCTGCGGCCCACATCGCCGCGCAGGTGACGCACGATGGACAGGCCGTCCACCTCGGGCAGCATGAGATCGAGCACGATCAGGTCAGGCGGCGTCTGCTCGATCAGGTTCAGCGCCGAGCGGCCATCCCGCGCGATAGAGGTGCGAAAATTTTCACGGCGCAGATAGATGCTCAGCACGTCGCCGACGTTCGGCTCGTCATCCACGATCAGGATGTGTGGTTGATTGCCCATAGATCCTTGTCCATTAGGGTAGTCACAGATCATTACAATGGGCTTACCTGGCCATGGTTGGTACTCAGTTGGCAAACAGTTCCCAAATATGCACCAAATCGCCGGGCCGCGCCACAAACTCAGACCAAAATGACACGCGCAACTGACTGTACATTAGGCCAACTCATGCTACAATAAGCGACATACCCATGACCGAACTTCCGCAAGTCTTAGTGGTTGACGATAGTGAAGTGATCCGCGAGATGCTGGCGTCGTTCCTCGGCGTGCTTGGCTATCACGTCGATGACGCCGCCGATGGCCAGCTGGCGTACGATTTGTTCCTGATGCGCCGCCACCAGGTCATCATCAGCGATCTGCAAATGCCGCGCGTTGAGGGCCTGACGCTGCTGAAACGCGTGCGCGCCATCGATCCGGACGTCCAGGTCATCATCCTCACCGGCCATGCCACCCTCGATTCGGCCGTGGAAGCCCTGCGGCTGGGGGCTTACGATTATTTGTTCAAGCCCATCGACAATATGGAAGCCTTTGCGCGTTTGGTCGATCGGGCCAGGCAGCATTATCAACTGCTCACCGAGAATAAACGCCTGCTTGAACAGCTGCGTCAGGCCAATGCGCGGCTGGAATCGGAAGTGAGCGAGCGCACGCGCGAACTGCAAATTGCCAACGAATCGCTGCGCAGCCTGGACAAGCTCAAGAATGATTTCGTATCGGTGGTGTCGCACGAGCTGCGCACGCCGCTGGCCGCCATCCTGCTGGAAGCGCAGCTGCTGGCTCACGACAGCGACAGCCTGCCGCCGGACAAGCTCTGCCAAGTGTACACCAATCTGAACGCCAACGCTCGACGGCTGCAGATTCAGATTGACAACCTGCTGGACTTCTCACTGATCGAGCGAGCCGAATTGGAATTGGATTTCCGGCCGTGTTCGATCAACCAGATCGCGCGTGACGTGGTGGATCTGTATGCCGCGCGCGCCGCCGAAAAACAGGTGCGCTTCTCGTTAAGCCTGCCGCCCACCACCACGTTGTCGGTCATTGCCGACGGGCCGCGGCTGCGCAGCGCTCTCATTCATCTGGTCGATAATGCGTTTAAGTTCACGCCGGAGGGCGGAGTCATCACCGTGAGCGTTCACGGCATGACCACGCTGCCCGACAGCACCGAACCGGCCGTGGCGATTGCGGTGCGGGATACCGGCATCGGCATGTCCAATGAGATGCAGCAACGCCTCTTTACGGCATTTAACCAGGCCGACATGAGCACGACGCGACGCTATGGCGGCATGGGCATGGGGCTGGCCCTGGCCGGCCGTATCGTGGCTGCGCATCGCGGCCGAATCACGTTTATGAGCGAATTAGGCTCGGGCAGCCTGTTTGCCATCTGGATTCCACTGCGGCAGCCCCGATCGGTACCGGTTGGCGAGACCGTTCGATTTAGCGAACTGATGCCTGTGACAGCCTGATCAACTGCCGCCTCATATGCCGGGTGTTGGAACGGCCGAAGCAATCGCTTCGGCCGTTGTGCGTTGTCGCTCCAGGGGCGGCTGCACCGCCGCTAGTCCATCTCTTCGCGTTCTTTGTCCTCGCGCCGCGCCAGTTTACGCCGTTCTTCCGTGTCCAGAATGCGCTTGCGAATGCGCAGGCTCTTGGGCGTCACTTCCAACAGCTCATCGCTGCCCAGATATTCGATGCTGTCGTCCAGACTGAGGTTGCGCGGCGGTGTGAGGCGCACCGCGATGTCGGACGTGGACGAGCGAATGTTGGTGAGGTGCTTCTTCTTGCAGACGTTTACGGCCAGATCGGTGTCGCGGATGTGCTGGCCGACGACCATGCCTTCATACACGTCAACACCCGGCCCGATGAACAGGGTGCCGCGCTCTTCGGCGTTCTTCAGACCGTAGTTGGTTGACACGCCCGGCTCCCACGCCACCAGCGAGCCGTGATCGCGCGTGACCATCTCGCCGGCCAGCGGCTCGTAGCCGGCGAACAAGGTGTGCATGATGCCGGTGCCGCGCGTGATCGTCAGGAAGTCCGATCGGAAGCCGAGCAGGCCGCGCGTGGGAATCTTGTATTGCAGATGCACGGTGCCGTCGTCGGCGTGTCGCATGTTGACCATCAGGCCGCGCCGCGAACCCAGCTGCTCGACAACCGGGCCAAGATACGGTTCGGCCACTTCGATGTACACATCTTCAAACGGCTCCAACGTTTCGCCGTCCTGCTGGCGGTAGATCACTTCGGGGCGGGCCACTTCAAACTCATAGCCTTCACGCCGCATCGTCTCGATGAGAATGGCCAGGTGCAGCTCGCCGCGCCCCGACACCACAAACACATCGGGCTGATCGGTCTCCTGCACGCGCAGCGAGACGTTGGATTCGAGTTCGCGAAACAGCCGTTCGCGCAGTTTGCGCGAAGTGCTCCAGGTGCCTTCTCGGCCGCTGAACGGGCTGGTGTTGACGCCGAACGTCATGCGCACCGTCGGTTCTTCCACGCGGATGGGCGGCAGCGCCTTTGGTTCAAGCGGGTCGGCGATGGTCTCGCCGATGAAGATTTCGGGCAGGCCGGTCACCGCCACGATCTCGCCCGCTTCGACCTCGTCCACTTCGATGCGCTGCAGGCCCTGATGCACAAAGACCTGCGCCACTTTGCCGGGCGTGACCGTGCCGTCGACGGCGATGCGGACGACTTCCTGGGCGCGGCGCAGCCGACCGGCAAACAGTCGTCCAATGGCGATGCGGCCCTTGTAGTCATCGTAGGCCAGCGTGCTGACCAGCAGCTGCGTCGGGGCGTCAGGCTCGATCCGGGGCGCGGGCAAATACGTCACGATCTTGTCGAAGAGCGGTTGCAAGTCTATGCCATCTTCACCGGGTGTTAGAGTGGCCTGGCCGGAAATTGCGTTGGTATAGACAATGGGAAACTCGGCCTGTTCATCGGTGGCGCCCAGATCGATGAACAGATCGAACGTGGCGTTGGCAACGTGATTCAGGCGGGCATTGGGCCGATCGACTTTGTTGATGACCACAATGGCTTTGTGGCCCATCTCCAGCGCTTTGCGCAGGACAAAGCGGGTTTGCGGCATGGGGCCGTCCACCGCGTCCACCAGCAACAGCACGCCGTCCACCATGTTCATCACGCGCTCCACCTCGCCCCCAAAGTCGGCGTGGCCGGGCGTATCGACTATGTTGATCTTGACGGTTTTATAGGTGACCGCTGTGTTTTTCGCCAGAATCGTGATGCCGCGTTCGCGCTCCAGATCGTTGCTGTCCAGCACGC
>CAZKBQ010000047.1:0-35277 GCA_964550855.1 uncultured Anaerolineae bacterium | reverse complement strand
TTGTTTTTTCCATCCGTCTATCCAAGCGACCTGCCGCTCTTAGATGCCAATGGCCGGCCGCTCTCCGAAGACCAGGCTCGGCAACTGCTGGAGCAATTCCTGAAAGTCCGATTTCCAGACAATCCCGACAAAGTCAAAGCCGGGATTGCCCTTTACAACAATCCGGCGATGTTCCTGAAAATCTCCAGCCCCACTTTGCGAGCCGCATTCGCGGGTCTGATGGATACGGTTGCCGACCCGGCGATTGATTTCATCCTGAATGCCAAGACCTCGCAGGGCAATCCTAAGGTTGTTCTGGTGCGCTTCAGTAAGTTTCCCGAAAATCGTAGTAACACTATCGGCATGGCGCAGATTGGTCAAATGGGCGATCCTGAAGCGATGACCGTCGAGATCAACGAACGGTTTCAGTACGAAAACCCATTTCTCTTCACTGATACGCTGGCTCATGAAGTCTTGCATCAAGGCTCCGAGACAAATTCAATCGTGGAAGAAGAAGTGAATTACGCCTTCGACACATTGGTTTATCTGGAATTGCTGGCTCACTATCCGGAAATTGCGCAAGCCGGCACTTGGTTGTCGCGCTGGAAGAATACAAACGCCCTCTCGCGGCTCAATTCGGGCAGTGGATCGGAGCTTGGATTATACGACAGCAATGGTCATCAGCCGATCTGGCCGGACAGCGACAAAGACACACCCAGCTTCGATGAACGGTTCACCGATAATCCTGGGCGCGATGTCAGTACGCCGGGCAATGACCTGTTAAGGCAATATCTGGAGCGAATCGTGGAAGACGGAAATACACTTCCCAGCCAGATTGACTACAGCGTGGACCTGTTGCACTGGATTAGTAACAATCAAGCTGAAGTCACCCCTGAGGAGTTGATTGCGGCGGCTCAGGCCCTGAAACTGGAGATTCTGTCACCCAACAAGTAGGAATTTGCCGGCCTGACCCGCGCGTCAGCCGCGCGGCGTCCGCTGCGCTCCGGCAACGCGGCTGACGCGCACCGTTGGGCCACACCGATGAAAACAGAGTCAGGGAGAGCGCGCGCGCGAAATAAATATGAGCTCTACTTGGAGTAAAAGTCTAGGCGTCCTGGCAATGGCCGGCCCATTAGCAATGATACTTGGATATGCAATCTTGATGGCTCGTTCAGGTCAAGGTCCCGACGTCGGCTGGTTTCTTTCACATGTGTTCTTGTTGATCGGTGTCAGTTTGATGATGCCGACAATTATCGGCATCAAAGTGCTTCTGAAGAATACTGCTGGCAACACGGCTGATGTCGGAATGACTCTGGCCTTTTTCGGCGGACTTGCGCTTATCGGGCAATTTGTTATCGACCTCGCCGTAGGACAACTCGCTGCCACCAGGCCGAGATGACAGATTTGTTCAAACTGCTTTCAGCATCGCCATTCATCTCTTTACCATTCCAGATGGTTGGACCGACCGCTGACCGCTGCCAAATTGGTGTGTTGCGTCATCTGAATAGCGGCGGTTAAGCCCAACCGAGAGCGCCGCTTCTCACGCTTCCCGGCGCGCCGCCCGGCACCCCCTACCCAACCGGGCTTCACCCACCCTTCAATTGACACCCTACCCCGCGCATGCTACTATAACGTCAGCGGCGTCGCGGCCGGCCACCGCGCTCGACCGGAAGATGACACAGCAGCCGGGCCGCCAAGGGGTTTCCGATGATCGACGGATATGCGTGGCAGCGCCTGACACGCGCGGCAACTGATCTGGGCCACTACAATCTGGCCAAACTCCTCACCGCCGCGCAGACCTCCGCCACCCAGCGCGCCCTGGCCGCCGACTCGCTGCCCAAGACCGATCGGGCTTTGGTCCAGGCGCTCAACCAGCAACTACCGGACTTGATCGACGCCGGTATCGATCCCGCCTTGATCGATCTGATCCGGCACGCCGTCAACCTCATCAGCGCCGAACGGCTGGTGTTACATGCCGACGCGCCGCCCCTCTGGGTGTGCCGCGTCTGCGGCGAAGTCGCCCTCCACGCCGTCCCGGAAATCTGTCCGAATTGCGGCGCCGGCCCGCTCATTTTTCAGTATTTTCCGGCAGCGTTCTATTTGGAACCCGTGCCGATCGACGAACTGCTGACGCAGCTGGCCCGCACCCCCGATTGGCTGGAGGCCACCCTGTCGGGTCTGTCGCCTGACCAGGCCGCCCGCCGGATCGACGGGGCAGAAGGCGCCTGGTCGCTCGTCGAAGCCGCCGGGCACCTGCTGGACTCCCAGAACCTGATCGCGCATCGCGTGCAGCTGCTGCTGTCGCAGACTCTGCCCGACCTCAACGCCAAAGCGGTCTGGCAGATGGGCGAAGCCAGCGCTCTGTCCGCCGCCGACATTACTGCGGAATTTCGCGCCTCGCGTACTGCCATGCTCGATCGGCTGCGCGGCCTGCCGCCCGCCGACTGGCAGCGCATTGGCCGCCACACCGAATTCGGCGAAGTGACGCTGCAAGTGCAGTGCAGCTACTTTGCGCGGCACGAACAGTGGCACATGGCGCAGATCAGCCGCATCCGCCGCGCTCTCGGTTGACGCGCCCTCAACGCGGTGAAGGAGGCTCGCATGAAACGCTTGACGCTGGTGCTAATTGTGGCTCTGCTGGCAACCGCCTGTTCGGCAGAACCCGAGCCGACGCCGACGGAAACGCCCACTTCGGAGCCGACGGTGCCGCCCACCTGGACGCCCACGCCGGCCCCAACGCCAGTGCCGCCCACGCCGGCGCCGCCGGTCAACACACCCGCGCCCACGCCTGAGCCGCCGCCCGCCGATCTGTGGGTCAACGCGGCTAACGGCTTGAATCTGCGCGCCGAGCCCGTTTCAACCGGCCGGCTAATCGTCGTCCTCAAAGACAAACAGCATCTCATTGCCATCTCCCCGCCGGCTGCGCCCGATGCCGCCGGCATACCCTGGCAAAACGTGCGCACCGACGATGGACAGACCGGCTGGGTGTCTGCGCAGTTTGTAACCACCACCAATCCGGCCGGCGGCGCCACCCCCGCGGCCACGCCCGCGCCCGCAACCACACCCGCCCCTGCCGTCACGCCCGCGCCCGGTGCCACCGGCGTCGATGCCTGGGTCGCCGCCGTCGACGGCCTGAACCTTCGGGCGCAGGCAGCGCTCACCGGCACGCTCATTGCCTTGCTGCCCTATGGCACTCACGTTACGCAGCTGGGCGCGACCATCGGCCCCGACGCAGGCGGCGTAACGTGGCAGAACGTCCGCACCGACGACAACCGGACGGGTTACGTATCCGCCCAATTCCTGACCACCACCCGGCCGACGACGACGACCGCAACCACGCCGGTTACACCCACCGCGCCGATCACGCCTACGACGCCCATCACCACCACCGCGCCCGTCACAGCGGGTGACGTCTTGTACGTCGTGGCCGTCAACGGCCTGAATTTGCGCGCGCAGCCCAGTTCCACCGCCACGATCATCGCCACGCTGACGTACGGCCAAAAGGTCACCGCCCTCGGCGCGAAGAGCGCGCCCGATGCCGGCGGCGTAAGCTGGCAAAACATCCGCACAGACGCCAATCAAACCGGCTATGCCGCTGCCGATTATCTCTCGGCCACCCCACCGGTCACCGCCACGGCCCCGGTCACTTCGACCACGCCGGTCACCGGCACAGCCCCCGCCGCAGCCACCGTTGCCGATCGGGCCAACGATCTGTTCCAGCGCATCAACGATCTGCGCGTTCAAAACAACCTGGCGCCGCTCACCTGGAATGCGCAGCTGGCCGCCGCAGCGCTGCGTCACAGCCAGGACATGGCGCGCACCGGCAAAGTCAATCACACCGGCTCGGACGGCACACTGGAACAACAGCGCATCCGCGACGCAGGCTACACCGGCGCCCGCACCGACGAAACCGTTTACGGCGGACGCGTGACCGTGGACGAAGTCTGGCACTTCTGGACCAGCGACCGGGTGCACGCCAACGTCCTGCTCGAAGCCAAATACCGCGACATCGGCATCGCCGTCGTAAACGTGGGCGATCGCTACTATTACACCGCCGATTTCGGCGCGCCATAGCCGTTGTCACGACATTGATCGCAATCAGCCTGGGGGGAGGCGAATATGACAGAGCCATTGAAGTTGATGTGCGTGCTGGCCCACCCCGACGATGAGACGCTGGGCAATGGCGGTCTCATCGCCAGGTACGCGGCCGAAGGAGTGCAGGTCACCGTCATCACCGCCACGCGCGGTCAGCGCGGCTGGATGGGCGATCCGCAGGACGACCCCGGCCCGGAAGCGCTGGGCCGGATCCGCGAAGCTGAGTTACGAGAAGCGACGGGAGTGCTGGGCGTGCACGAGTCGATCGTGCTAGACTACATGGACGGCGATCTCGATCAGGCCGACCCGGCTGAAGTGATTGCCTCGCTGGTGCAGCATTTGCGGCGCGTGCGGCCGCACGTTGTCACCACGTTCGATCCGTTCGGCGCGTATGGTCATCCCGATCATATCGCCATCTGCCAGCTCACGCAGGCCGCGCTGGTCTGCGCCGCCGATGCCACCTATGTCGATCCGGCGCAGCAGCCGCCGCATCGCGTCTCAAAGTTCTACTGGCAGGCCGACTCGATCAACTTCGTCAAGACGTACGAGCCCATCCTTGGGCCGATCGTCATGCCCGTTGACGGCGAAGAACGGCGGGCGGTGCCCTTTCCCGAATGGGCCATCACCACCCGATTGGATGCCGAAGCCCACTGGCGCACTGCCGCCGACGCCGCCTATCGCCACCGATCACAGATGGGCATCTTTCCGCCCGCCGACCAACTGCCCGAAGAGGTTCACAAAAAACTGTGGGGGCATCCCACCCTCTATCGCGCCTACAGTCTAGTCAACGGCGGGCGGCGCGTGGAAGATGATGTGTTTGAAGGGCTGAGATAAGGGAGGTTCAATGCACCGAGGCCAATGGGCGATCATCGCTCTGACATTGATCGTCACCGTCGCCTGCACGCCCACCGCGGGCGGCGCGACAGCCATGCTGCCCGACGTGCCCAACACCACCGTCGTCGAGGGACAGTCGATCACGGACTTCATTGCCAAGCTGGCCGACGGCGCGTCACTGGCCGCGGGCAACCCGCAGCTCATCTTGTTGATCGAGAAGATGCAGAGCTCGCTCGGCTGCCTGCAGCAGATCGGCGCGGTAGCCGTGCGCACTTACACCGACAAGACCTTTCCGCTGTCAGCCGGCATTGTGGCCGTGGTCGATCGCAACGCCGTGACCAACCTGGCCAATCTGCAGCAGTGCCTCACGGGCGGCGCCGGCGCGGCAGCTGTGCCCACCGTGCAGCCCTGCGCCCAAAGCTGGACGCTGAAGCGAGACGACAACGAGTTCTACATCGCTTATCTGGCCAGCACCGCCGAAATGTGCGCCGCGTTCTGTTCCCAACTGGATGGATGCCCGGCCCGGTAGCCGGCGGGAGCGATCGCATGATCGAGCATACCGTCAGCTTAACCTCGCTGAGTGAACTCAACGCGGCCGTTGAAGATTGCGAGCGCTGCCCGCGGCTGCGCGCTTACGGGCGCGAAGTGGCCCGCGAGAAACGCCGCGCCTTTCGCGATCAAGAATACTGGGGGCGGCCGGTGCCGGGCTTCGGCGACCCTGCAGCGCGGCTGCTGGTGGTGGGGCTGGCGCCGGCCGCGCACGGCGGCAACCGCACCGGTCGCATGTTCACGGGCGATCGGTCCGGCGATTTTCTGTACGCGGCGTTGCATCGCGCCGGCTTCGCCAATCAGGCCGAATCGACGGCGCGCGACGACGGTCTGAGGCTGACCGACGCCTACATCACCGCTGCGGCCCGCTGCGCGCCGCCTGATAACAAACCCACCCGCGCCGAGCTGGACAACTGCCGCGATTATCTGGTGCAGGAACTGGCGCTGCTCAAGCACGTGCGCGTCATCGTCGCGCTGGGCCAGATCGCATTTGAGGCCGCCCTGGCCGCGCTGGCCGATCGGGGGGTGGTGATCCCGCAGCCCCGTCCCGCCTTCGGGCACAATCTGGCCTATCGGCTGCAAAGTTACCTGCTCATCGCCTCCTATCATCCCAGCCAGCGCAATACTGCCACCGGCCTGTTGACCGCGCCGATGTTCGATCGCGTGCTGCAGCGTGCCCGGCAGGCGCTGGCCTGAGGAGCTCACATGCCCGACATTGCTCCCGTGCCGCCCGGTCTGGCTTTGGAATACAATGCGCTGCGCGACGAAATCATGGATCGCATTCAGATGCGGTCGCAGGTGATGCTGGCTACGCTGACGTTGGCCGGCATTGTCTTCGGCGTGGGCCTCAGCTCGCCGGCCGTGGCGTTTGTCTTTCCGGTGCTGGCCACTTTCCTGTCGGCAGCGTGGCTGCAGCACGACGCGCGTATCAGCGAGATCACCACCTACATCCGCGAGCACATCGAGCCGCGCCTGCCCGGCCTGGGCTGGGAGAGCAGCCGCCGCCAGCGCGTCAAACGTTCCACGCGCATTCTGGGCCTGCGGCTGGCGGCGCTCTCGGCGGGCGGCACGTTCGTCGTCATGCAGCTGGTGGCGCTGATCATCGGCTTTTCGCGCTACGCCAATTTTGGCCCGTTTGAATGGATCTTCGGCGCCATTAGCGCCGCTTTCACCGTGTTCACTGTGCTGCTGATGCGCCTGCCGCACCGCGCCGATCGAGCCTCATGACACCGTCCGTCGATTTCGCCGTGGTCACCGCGCTGTCCATCGAGCGCGAAGCCGTGCTGCGCCAGCTGGAAGATGTGGCGCTGGTGCAGGACGACGAACACTCGCTCAGCTACTATCGCGGCCATGTGACACTGCCCGGCGGCCAGGCTTACAACCTCATCGTCGTGCTGCTGCTGGGCATGGGCAACAACGAAGCCGCCATCGCCACCACCCAGCTCATCGCCCACTGGCACCCGGCCAGTGTGATCATGCTGGGCATCGGCGCGGGTGTGCCCGGCGAAGTGCAGCTGGGCGATGTGGTGGTGGCCGACTTTGCGTATTACTACGAACTCGCCAAGATGACGACGGGCGGCGAGCAGCGCCGCGGTCAGCAGTTTCCATCTGATCGGTTGTTGTTCGATCGCGCGCGCGCGGTGCGCGGCCGGGAGTGGACGGCCTCGATCGGACTGCCGCGGCCCGACGGTCAACCGATCGAGGCGGTGCCGCCCGCGGTCTGCTTTGGCGCCATCGCCAGCGGCGAAAAAGTCGTGGCCGACGATGTGACGTTGGCCCGTCTGCGGCAGGAATGTCCCAAGCTGCTGGCGCTGGCGATGGAAGGCGCGGGCGTGGCGCGCGCCGCCTCGGCCGCCTACGATCGGCCGCGCTTCATCGAGATACGCGGCGTTTCGGATTTTGCCAGCCCCGAAAAGAACGATCAGTGGCAGACCTTTGCGGCCAATGCCGCGGCGGCGTTCTTTGTCAGCTGGCTGCGCACACGGCCCACCTCGCCCATCTTTGTGGAAGCGCCGGCCGCGCCGTCTGCTGCCGCGGCGCCACCCCCGGCGGCGGTAGCCGCCCCCGTCGCCGCCTCAGATCGATCGGGCGACGGACGGCCGCGCCTGATCCGCACGCCCGATCAGCGCCTGCGCGTCTTCGTCAGTTCCACGCTGCAAGAGGTGGCCGAGGAGCGCAAGGTGGCGCGCGAAGCCATTACCAAACTGCGCCTGGCGCCGGTCATGTTTGAGCTGGGCGCGCGGCCGCATCCGCCTAAGGATTTATACCGAGCCTATCTCGAACAGAGCCACGTGTTCATCGGCATCTACTGGGAGCGCTACGGCTGGGTGGCGCCCGACATGAACATCTCCGGCCTTGAAGACGAATACCGCCTGTCGGGCGACCGCCCCAAGTTGATCTACATCAAATCGCCTGCGCCCAACCGCGAGCCGCGCCTGAAGGCGCTGCTCGACGCCATCCGCGACGACGATCACGCCTCGTACAAGACTTTTTCCACGCCGGACGAGCTGCGCGAGTTGATCGAAAACGATCTGATGCTGCTGCTGTCCGAGCGCTTTGAATTATCCGAAATCGGCGCGGAGACGCCACTCGGGCCGATCGAGCCGGCGCTGCCGCCCAACAATTTGCCCGGCCAGCTCAGCCCCTTCATCGGACGCGAAGCTGAAGTGGCGCGCATCAAGACGCTACTGGCGGCTTCGCGGCTGGTAACGCTGACCGGCTCCGGCGGCGTGGGCAAGACGCGCCTCAGCCTGAAGGTGGCCGCCGACCTGCTGCCGCAATATCAACACGGCATCTGGCTGGTGGAGCTGGCTGCTCTGACCAATCCCGCGCTGGTACCGCAGGCGGTGGCCACGGTGCTGGGCCTGCGCGAAGAGTCGGGGCCGTCGTGGCTGGCGACGCTGACCAACTACCTGCGTGAGAAGCAACTGTTGTTGCTGCTGGACAACTGCGAACACCTGATTGAAGCGTGCGCGCATCTGGCCGAAGAACTGCTGACCGCCTGCCACGAGCTGCGGGTCCTGGCCTCCAGCCGCGAGGCGCTGGGCGTGCCGGGCGAAGTGCCCTTTCACGTCCCGTCGATGAACGTGCCCGAGGCCGAGCGCCTGCCACCGCCGGCTGAGCTGCAGAAGCTGGACGCCGTGCGGCTCTTCGTCGATCGCGCCGTAACGGCCCAGCCCAAATTCGCGCTGACGACTCAGAACGCAGCCAGCGTCGCGCAGATCTGCCGTCGTCTCGACGGCATCCCGCTGGCAATTGAGCTGGCCGCCGCGCGCGTCAAGGTGCTATCGGTCGAGCAGATCGCGGCCCGCCTGGACGATCGCTTCCGACTGCTGACGGGCGGCAGCCGCACTGCCCTGCCGCGCCAGCAAACGCTGCGAGCCATGATCGATTGGAGCTACGCGCTGCTGTCTGATCCGGAACGCCGGTTGTTCTGGCGGCTGGCCGCGTTTACCGGCGGCTGGGCATTGGAAGCCGCCGAAGCTGTGTGCGCCGATGATCAGCTGGACGTGTATGACATCCTCGATGTGATGACGCGGCTGGTGGACAAGTCGCTGGTCATCGCCGAGGAAACGGCGGGCACGGTGCGCTATCGGCGGCTGGAGACCATCCGCCAGTATGCCAGCGAAAAGCTGCGCGAATCGAATGAAGAAACCACGATGCGCGCGCGACACTTCGCCTACTTCGCCGCGCTGGCCGACGAATCGGAAGCGCACCTCATCGGCGGCGATCAGCAGCAGTGGCTGCAGCGGCTGGACGCCGAGCACGACAACTTCCGCGGCGCATTGACGTGGGCGATGCAGACCGATGCGGCGGGCGCGCTGCGCCTGGCCGGTGCACTCGGTCGCTTCTGGGACGTGCGCGGCTATTTCACCGAAGGTCGCTCGTGGCTGACACAGGTGTTGGAACGCAATCCCGCCGCACCCGATCGCGCCCGCGCCCTGATCTGGGCCGGGATGCTGGCCGCGCGCCAGGGCGACTACAGTCGTGGCATCGCGCAAATGCAGGAGAGCGTGCAGTTGAGTCGCGCCGCCAACGACGACCGGCAGCTGGTGCTGGGGCTTAACAATCTGGGCTACGTACTCATGCTAATCGGAGAGTTCGATCAGGCGCTGCCACTGCTCAACGAGGGGCTGGCCCTCAGCCGCGCGCTCGCGAACGATGGCTACGTGGCAATGGCCTTGAATCACCTGGGCAATGTGGCCTGGCTGCAGGGCGATGTGGTTACCGCCCGCAGCCAGTTCGAAGAAAGCCTGGCCCTGCGCCGTCGTATCGACGATCGAGTGGGCGTCGGCAAGTCCTTGTACGGCCTGGCCGCCCTGGCCGACGCACAGGGCGAATACGATCAGGCTCGTGTCTATCTGGAGGAAAGCCTGGCCATCGCGCGCGAAGTGGGTGACCGTCGGCAGGCCGTGTACTCACTCAACGGGCTGGGCGAAGTAGCGCTGGCTCAGGGTGACATCGTGGCCGCGCGTCAATTTCACGAGGAGGGTCTGGCCGCAGCGCGCGAACTGGCCGACAAAATCAGCATCGCTTACGCGCTGGAAGGCCTGGGGTTTGAGGCATGCACCCAGGGTGACTGCCCCGCCGCCAGACGCTATTTTATCGAAAGCATCGATCTCCGGCGCGAAATGGGCGACACTCAGGGGATGCTCACCTGCCTGGAGGGATTGGCGCGCACTGCCATAGAGGCTAACCAACAGGCCGAGGCGGCCAGACTGTTGAGCGCCGTGGAAAATCTGCGTCGCCAGCATAACGTGCTGCCGCTGGCCGCCGAGCAGGCCGATTTTGATCGCGCCGTGGCGCGCACCCGCGCCAACCTCGATCCGGCCGCCTTCGACGCAGCCTGGTCAGCGGGCCGCACGCTGACACTGGACAAAGCGATCGCACAGGCAGCGGCCGGGCTAAGCTAGCCCCCCATGTCACTCGGCCCGGCCCGTACCCCAACTCAATCAATCGTCGCGACGCCGCCGGCCGCGCATCGCCAACCCCGTCGCCACCAGCGCACTACCGGCCCCCATCACCAACAGCACGCTCGACGGATCAAACGCGCCGCCGGAAGGCGGCAGCCGATTCGGCGTCGCGGACGTATCTCCACTGGTACCGGAGGGCGGCAGCCGATCCGTCCCGGCGCCGCCGCCGCTCGCGGCCGGCGTAGCAGTGGCGCGCGTATCCTGCCGCACGGCGTTGTCGGCCTGCACCACCGTCGTCGACCAGAATGCCAACAACAACAAACCAACCACTATGGCGAGCAAAATTCGTCTGGACATGTACCCCTCCCGGGTAATACATAGCTCAATGGATGATCGGGGCCTACACCAATGAGCACCTGGCTGCACTCATTATAGTGCGGGCCGATCCAACAGGCAAGATCATTATTCCAAGCAAAACGCGGGCCGGCTGGCCCGCGTCCCGATCGGTTTTCCCGGCCCGACGGCTACTTCTTGATCGGCAGACGCACCTCAATCTGCGTGCCCTGATTCAACAGACTGGTCACATGCAGATCCGCCCCCAGCGCCCGGGCGCGTTCGTGCATGTTGCGCAGGCCGTGGCCGGCGTAAGACTTCACCTGCGACGCATCAAAGCCCCGCCCATCGTCGCGAATGATCATCTCCACACTCGCTCCCTCGCGGCGCAGATTGATGGTGACGTTGCGCGCCTTGGCGTGTTTGGCGATGTTGGCCAGCGCCTCCTGCGCGATGTGGAACAGCCCCGTCGATTGTTCGGTGGTGAGGTCGGCATCCGCCCGATCGGCGGTCTGCACCTCGACGTTGATAAAGGTATTGGCCTTGAAAGCGCGCACCAGCTCGGTCAGGCCCGCCGACAGGTTCTTGCTTTGGAACCGCTGCGGCCGCAAATCGAGAATGTAGTTGCGGATATCGCGGATGACCTCGTTCAGGCCGTTGATGGCCTCCTGCAGCCGCTGGCGCGCCTCCATCGGCCGCTCGTCAAACAACAGCCCCACATACTCCAGCGTCAGCCCCACCGCGTAAATCGACTGGATGATGCCGTCATGCAAGTCCATGGCGATGCGCTCGCGCTCTTCCAACACCGCCAGCCGCTGCACCTGCTCGTACAGGTTGGCATTCTCAATGGCGATGGCCGCCTGCGCTGCCAGCATCGTGATCAAATGCTCGTCCTGTTCCGAAAATTCGTCCGCGCCGATTTTGTCGGTGAGATACAGATTGCCCAGCAACTTGCCCTTGAAGATTATGGGCACGCCCAGAAAACTGGTCATGCGCGGATGATGCGCACTCACACCCGCTGACCGGGGATCATCTTCAAGCCGTCGCAAGCGAATGGGCTGCGGCTCGCGCAGCAGCACGCCCAGCAGCCCCTTGCCAATCGGCGGGTGGCCGATGGCGTTGGCCTGCTCAGGCGTCATGCCAGACACGACAAATTTATCCAGGTCGCCGCCCGGCCCCGGCACACCCAGCGCCGCGTATCGGGCGCCCACCAGGCTGCGCGCCAGATCGACGATGCGCTGCAAGGTCCGATCGATGGCCAATTCCGCCGTGATCGTCATCGAGGCTTCAAACAACGCCTCCAGCTGTGCGCTCAAGCGTCGTTCTTCCGCGTCATTTCGAAAGCTGGTCATGATGGCTCGTCTGGGGAAGTAGCCGCCCGTCGGGCTGCATCGATCGGGCGTGGCTGCGCGTATTCGGCTGTGATTATAGCACGCTTGCGGTGCCCTCACCATCGGGCCACGCTGCGCGAGTCGTGATACAATCGCTGCATGCGTGCGAGCCAGGGACGATTCATGCCGGATCATCGATTGTCTCCATGCGGCCGGTGCCTTGCCATCATTGCGGCCGCCATCGGGCTGCTGGCCGCGTGTGCGCCGGCGCCCACGCTTACCCCCGCCCCGACGAGCGCAGCCGTCGAGGCTGACGCACCGCTGCTGCCCACACGCACCGTGGCGCCCACCGCCACCAGCGGCCCCACCAGCACGCCGCGGCCGCCCACCGCCACGCCCGAGGCCACCGCCGAGCCCGCGTCCAATTATTACGCGGTGGGCGTGCGCGCCTTCAGCCGCGGCGCGTACACCGAAGCGATCCTGGCGTTTACGCAGGCGCTGCAACTCGATCCGCAGAACGCGCTGATTTACCTGGGCCGCGCGCAAACGTATCTGGCGCAAAAAGACTATGATGGCGCGGCCGGCGATTTCGGCAAAGTGCTGGAACTCGATCCGAACAATGTCGTGGCGTGGATCGGGCGCGGCGAGGCGCGGGCGGGACTGGAGCAGTATCCGCTGGCGCTGCGCGACATCGATCAGGCCATCGCGCTCAGCCCGGGCGAGCCGTCGGCCTACATCAACAAGGGCCGCATCCTGCAGGCGTCGGGCAACATTACCGATGCGATTGCGACGTTTGGCCGTGCGCTGGAGATCGATCCGAATTACGCGCCCGCCTTTTACGCCCGCGCGTTGGCCTATTTTGCCGATCGGCCCGCGCAGCAGTTGGCGGTGGATTTGCGCGTCATCAACGATCTGTCGGCCGTCATCGCGCTGGAGCCGGACAATGTGGATGCCTACGTCGCGCGCGCCGAGGAGTACGTGGCGGGCAGCGACTTCGATCGGGCGCTGGCCGACTTGACGAGCGCGCTCAACCTGGAGCCCGATAACGTCGCCCTGCTCATCCGGCGCGGCCAGCTCAACACCACGCGCCGCGATTTCAAAGCCGCGCTGGACGACCTGAATCAGGCGCTGCGGCTCGAGCCGGAATCGGTGGAGGCCTACTATCGACGCGGCGTCGCCTACGCGGATCAAGATCAACTCGATCGCGCCATCGGCGACTTCACCGCCGCGCTGCGGATCGATCCGCAGTACCGACCGGCTTACGTGCAGCGCGGGCTGGCCTACGACCGCCAGAACCGGCGCGATCTGGCGCTGGCCGATCTGCGCCGCGCGCTGGCACTGGCGGAGACCGCCGCCGATCGGGCCGCCATTCAGGCCGAGATCGATCGATTGCAGTGAAACGCCAAGCGTAAAACGTAAGGCATAGGGCGCACTGCATTAGCCGTATTACGCATTACGTATTACTCATTACTCATCACTCACCATCACTCCCTGTGCGAGATTACCATGGCAAAGAAAATCCTGCTGCTCGACGGACATTCGCTGGCGTATCGCGCGTTCTATGGTCTGCCGCTGTACGATCAAAGCGGACGGCCGCGCTTCTCCACGGCGAAGGGCGAATTCACCAACGCCATCTACGGCTTCGCGTCGATGCTGTTCAAAGTGTGGGCCGACGAGCAGCCGGATTACATCGCGGTGGCGTTTGACAAGGGCCGCACGTTCCGCGACGACAAGTACGCCGCCTACAAAGGCACGCGCGCCAAGATGCCCGACGAACTGGCCGGTCAGATGGATCGCATCTTTGAGCTGGTGCGCGCTTTCGACATCCCGGCCATCACCGCCGACGGCTACGAAGCCGACGACATTCTGGGCACCCTGGCCACGCGCGCGGCGCAGGATAAGCTGGAAGCCATCATCGTCACCGGCGACACCGATGCCTTTCAACTGATCGCCAAACGCATCAAGGTGTTCACGTCGGGGCGCATGTGGCAGGACACGGCGCTGTACGACGAGGCCGCGATCGCCGATCGGTACGGGTTGAAACCCAAACAGTTGATCGATTTCAAAGCGTTGAAGGGCGATACCAGCGATAACGTCCCCGGCGTCAAAGGCATCGGCGAAAAGACGGCCACCCAGCTGCTGCAGCAATACGGCACGGTCGAAAATATCTATAAACACTTAGACGAAGTGACGCCGGCCCGCGCCAAAAACGCGCTGGAAGCCGACCGCGAGATGGCGCTGCTGAGCAAGGACCTGGTCACCATCCGCACCGATGTGCCGGTGGACGTGACGTGGGACGAATGCGCCGTGCACGCCTATAATCTCGATAAAGTGCTGGCCCTGTTCGATCAACTGGAGTTCAAATCACTGCGCAACCGGCTGCCGCCCGGCGGCGTGTCGGCCACCCCGATCGAGCCACCGGCCGATCGGACGGCGACGCCCGCTGAGGCTGCGCCGCGCGCCGCGAAGAAACCCGCGCAGCTGTCGATGTTCGCGGCGGACGAGACGGCGGCGTATGCAGCCGCGCCGACGACGCCGCGATCATCGATCACGCAGACGACGATCGTGCGAGATGAAGCCGCGCTGAAGAAACTGAGCGCCGTGTTGAAGTCGGCGCCGATCATCGCCTTCGATACCGAGACCACCTCCACTGATCCGCTGCTGGCGAAGCTGGTAGGCGTCTCATTAAGCGTCAAAGAAGGCGAAGGCTATTACATCCCCGTCGGCCACGCGGACGGTGCGCAGCTGCCTGAAAAACAGGTGATTCAGGCGTTGAAGCCGATCTTTGAAGACGCCAGACATCCCAAAGTCGCGCACAACGCCAAGTACGACATGGCCGTGCTACACGAAGCCGGCCTGGAGGTGCGCGGGCTGGCGTACGACACCATGCTCGGCGCGTTTCTCATCGAGCCGGGCGGACAGATCGGGTTGAAGAAGCTCGCCAAAACACAGCTCGATCTGGACATGACCGAGATCAGCGAACTGCTGGGCACGGGCAAGAAACAGATCAGCATGGATCAGGTGCCCATCGACGAGGCGGCCGCCTATGCCGCCGCCGACGCCGATGTGACGCTGCGCCTGATGAAGCAGCAGGAGCCGCAGATCAAGGCCCTGGGCTTGCGTCAATTGCTCGACACGATCGATCTGCCGCTGGTGCCGGTGCTGCTGGATATGGAACTGGCCGGCGTGAAGATCGACGCGCAGTTTCTGGGCGTGATGTCGGCCCGACTGGACAAGCGCCTGAAGGAGATTGAGGTCGAGGTTTACGACGCGGTGGGCATGCCGTTCAACCTCAATTCGCCGGCGCAGCTGGCCGATGTGCTGTTTGGCAAATTGCAGCTCAACGCGCCGGGCGGGCGCACCACGCGCACGGGCAAAGTGTCCGTGGCCGCCGACGTGCTCGAATCGATGAAGGGTCAACACCCCGTGATCGATCTGATCCTGGAGCAGCGCCAGCTGGCCAAGCTCAAGGGCACCTATCTGGACGCGCTGCCCAAACTGATCAATCCGAAGACGGGGCGCGTCCACACCTCGTTCAATCAGACCGGCGCGGTCAGCGGCCGCATCGCCTCGCAAGACCCCAACCTGCAAAACATCCCCATCCGCACGGAGCTGGGCCGCGAGGTGCGTCGGGCCTTCATCGTGGACAAAGGCAATGTCATGATCGCCGCCGACTATTCGCAGGTGGAACTGCGCATCGCCGCACACATCGCGCAGGATCCGGGGCTGCGCGCAGCGTTTGCGGCCGGGCAGGACATCCATCGCGCCACGGCGGCCAAGGTGCTGAACGTGCCGCTGGATCAAGTCACGTCCGATCAGCGCGCCTTTGCCAAGCGCGTCAACTTCGGACTGCTGTATGGCATGGGCACGCGCTCACTGGCCGATCAGGCCGGCATCAGCCTGAGCGAAGCGCAGAAGTTCGTCGATGCGTACTTCGCGGGCTTCCCCAACATTCGCCGCTACATCGACGAGACGAAGCGCCGGGCCAAAGTGGAGGGTTACGTGGAGACGCTGCTGGGGCGGCGGCGCTACTTCCCCATTTTGCAGACCGAGACGCGCGATGCGCGCACCAACGTCATGCAGCGCACGGCCGAGCGCGAGGCCATCAACCATCCGATTCAGGGCACGGCGGCGGACATCATCAAGATCGCGATGATCAACATCCACCGCGAGCTGATCAAGCGGCAGCTCAAAGCCCGATTGATCCTGCAAGTCCACGACGAGTTGATTTTGGAAGCGCCCGCCTCGGAAGCGGACGAGGTGAAAGAACTGGTGCGCGAACTGATGGAAGGCGCATACGATCTCGATCCGGCGCTGAAGGTGGAAGTGGGCGCCGGGCAGAACTGGGACGAGGTGAAGTAAGCGCCAACCGCACTTTAAGAATCGCGCACAAAACGGGCTGCAATATGCCGCCAGCCAGACCTGCACTGCACTTTGAGACGGTCGCAAGTGCCTTTCAAGTCATCGACATCAGTCATCCTCTCATCGTAATGCCGCCCGACGCGGAGTCAAACGAGGTGATCGAGGCATGGACACTGCCAGTTAAGCTATGCCTGTTCTCGCTGGTCATGGCGCTGGAAGCAGGTATTGTAGACTGCCTGCTGGATCCACAAAATCCCAACTCGGTCGAGTCATATCTTCAATTGTTGCCTGAAGGGCGTCGAAGCAAGGCCGAAGAGCTGTGCCGCCTCAAGCACAAAGGTCGCATTCTGCCCGCGCAGGTGCTGCTCTTGCACCACTTTCATTGACAAGCAGACCATTCTACTTAAGAGCCCTTATCTGCTTAGATTGTTGCCGTTTACGAGCAAAAGTGAAACCGAGTCTTTCTTTAATACGGTGCACCAACTTCGAAATCAAATCGCTCACAGCGAGTCCATACTGTCAGTTCTTCCAAGTCCAGATTCATTGGATGATTTCATCCAGCTGCTTCGGCGAGTTACCTTAGCCATGTCAACGATGCGCAGCGCTTAAAACAAAAGGAGAACCATATGGCTTCAAGGCATTTCCGTCTATACCTGAGCCGTGTGTATGACATGACGCTGCTGTACGAAAGTGAAGAGAAAACGCAAAGAAACGTTCCTTGATCACGGGCGTCTACGTTCTCAAATCGCTGTTTCCGTGGGATTCAGAACCCGAACTATGAATCTGGCACTGTCGTGGGGAAGAGAGACCATCCCAAGCCAACAGTCTGGCAATAAACGCGAAATTGTGTCGACTTTTCGATACAGAGAGTACTCGGACCAGTACAATAAATATACTGCGACCGACCGAAATGAAGGTGTGGATTCAGTCTGGGTGCTTCGGGAGGTGTTTGGCTTACAGCCGCCACAGGAAATAACTGCAATTTTGTCCTGGCAACAAGACCTTTAACAACCGCCTGTGACTACAGGCTTTGGCCAGGTCCTCAGGAGCAGATTATCTACGCCGGTAGGCCTCGATTTTCGGAAAAACCTCCGCCGCTTCCGCTCGCTGCACCAGCGAACCGATCGGGTGCAGGCCCAACAGCAACCGGCCGCCGCGCCGCGTCGCCGCAATCAACATGCCCACCACCCCGCCGGTATGCTGGCTGATGAACGGTGAACCGCTCAGGCCGCCCGGCTCAAAGTCGTCGTCCATCACCGCCCAAACCGCGTGTGCCTCCGCCGAAATGATCGATCCTTCAAAGGTGCGCGGCTGCCCGCTCAGCCGGGTGTACAGCGTCACCCGCTCGCCGGGCTGAGGCAAACTGCGCAGATCAGGCTGGACGATTAACGCCGGATCGATCGCCGCATCGGGCGGGACGACCAGCAGCACGTAGTCCACGGTCATATCCCCACCCGATCGGGCCGTACCCGGCTCACCGTGCAGCCGGTCGGCCGTCAAGATCGGCACTGACTGCGCCGGCTCCACCAATGCCACCCGCTTCAACGGCGGCTGCGCGCCGAACGATACGCTATGCGCCGTTGTGACGCCAATCAGGCGACCGTCGCTTAACCTTAGGATGAAACCGCGTCCCACGCTGGCATAGGCGCCCGAGCCGTACTGCACCTGCTCCACCAGCCCGACTGCGCCGACCGGCAGCGGGCCGCGCGGCGCGGCAATGACAGGCGGCGGCGGAACCTCGATTGGGGGCGAAAACCAATCGGCGCCGCGCAGCACCAGCGCCGCCGGCACCATCAACAGTACGACAATCAATGCCAGCAGCGTCCCGCGCGTCACAAAACGGCCGTTCATGCCTGCGATTATCGCCCGGACAGGCTGAATGTGCAACGACCGTGCCATTCCCTACCCGCGCCTTACCAGTTGTGCTATACTAGCCCGTGCGCTCACTATCTTCCATGGAGGATTGGTCGTGAAACACTATCTGTCGCTGGCCGACCTGACGTCCGAGCAATTCATGGGCCTCATCGAATTGGCCGTCAACCTGAAGCGAGAGTGGCAAACGGGCGGCAATCCGCCCCTGTTCAAGGGCAAGACGCTGGGCATGGTCTTCACCAAACCCAGCCTGCGCACGCGCGTATCGTTCGATATGGCCATGCTGCACCTGGGCGGCCATGCGCTCTACCTGTCGCCGAATGAGATTTCGCTGGGCCAGCGCGAGAGCGTGGCCGATGTGGCGCGCGTGCTCAGCCGCTACGTGGACGCCATCATGGCGCGCGTCTTTGCCCACCGCGACGTGGTGGAACTGGCGCAATACTCGCGCGTGCCCGTCATCAACGGCCTGAGCGACTATACGCATCCCTGCCAGGGCCTGGGCGATCTGCTCACCGTGTACGAGAAATTCGGCACGCTGCAGGGCGTCAAACTCGCCTACGTGGGCGACGGCAACAACGTGGCCAATTCCCTGATCTTTGGCTGCGCGCTCAGCGGCGCGCATTTTGCCATCGCTTCGCCGCCCGGCTACGAGATCAGCGGCGAGGTCGTCGCCAAGGCGCGGGCCATCGCCGCCAAGACCGGCAGCCAGCTCACGTTCTATCACGAGCCGGTGGAAGCCGTGCGCGACGCCGACGCCATCTACACCGACGTGTGGACTTCGATGGGGCAGGAAGCCGAGACCCAAAAGCGGCTGGAGGTCTTCTCGCCCAAATATCAGATCAACGCCGCGCTGGTGAGCAAAGCCAAACGCACCGCCATCGTGCTGCACTGTCTGCCCGCCCATCGCGGCCAGGAGATCACCGACGAAGTGGCCGACGGGCCGCACTCGGCGTTGTGGGATCAGGCCGAAAACCGGATGCACGCGCAGAAAGCGATTCTGGTGGAGCTGCTGACGCCCGAAGCGGCGCGCGAATATACCACGGCCCGGCCCGCCTCCCGATCGGCTTCGGCGGCCCGCGCGGCAAAATCTGCCGCCGGCAAATCGGCCAGGAAGCCGGCCAAACCCGCCGCCCGGAAACCCGCGGCCAAAAAGAAGCGCTGACCGGATCGACGCCCGTCACTCGCAATTCATCACTTGCCACCGATTATGGCCGGAAATCGACGACTCTTTGAACACGCGGTGCGCCGCGCCAACCAATTCTACGCCGCCAAGGCGTGGGACAAGGCGCTGGCCGAGTTTCAAAACGCGCTGAAGGAGTTTCCCGACGATCTGGAGATTGTCGAGAAGACGGCCGACGTGTACGAGCGCCTGAATCAGCCGGAGCCGGCCGCGCAGTGCTATTTGCAGATTGCGGCCGTTCGGCAGCGGCAGGGCGTGCAAGATCAGGCGGTGGACTACTGGGAGCGCGCGGCGCGCCTCAGCCCGGAGTTGATCGAGCCGCACAAGAACCTGGCCTTCTACTTCGGCTCGCGCGGCCAGATCAAAGCCGCCGTGCGCGAGAACCTGACGCTGGCGCAGATCTATCGCGAGAAGGGGCTGCTGTCCGAGGCGCTGGCCTCGGCCCAGGCCGCTCAGGCGATTGATCCCCTCAACCCGGCGGTGACCGAGGCGCTCGAGGCGCTGCGGGCCGCCGGGGTGCAAACCGGGCCGATCGGGGAAGCGAAGGCCGCCGACGAAGCCGAAGCCGACACCCGGGGCAGCCCCATCGACATCACGCGCGAAAAGGCACTGTCCGATCTGGCCGAATCGATCTTTGAGGAAGTGCCGCAGCGCCCCCAGCCCAAGCAGTTGAGCAAGCTGGAGGTAGACACGCTGATCAGCACCGCGCTCGATCAGCAGACGCGCGGCGATATCGAGGGCGCCATCAAGTCGTACCGCAACATGCTGGCGGCGGGTGTGGAGATGCCGGCCGTGCACTTCAATCTGGGGCTGCTCTACCAGGAGACCGTGCGGCTGGATGAAGCCATCGAGCAGTTCAACAAGGCCGTCAACCACACCGAGTACCGCCTGGGCAGCCTGTTTGCGCTGGGCGAACTGTATCGCGCCAAAGGGCGGGTGGACGAGGCGCTGAGTTACTTTCTGGAAGCGCTGAAGATCATCGACCTGCAGACGGTGCGGCGCGAGCAGGCCGACGACCTGATTCAGGTGTATGAAAGTCTGGCCGAGACGTTTGCGGCCAAAGGTGAAGCACAGCAGTCGGGGGCGTTTGTCAACACCCTGGTGGAGTTTCTCAGCAGCAAGGGCTGGGAAGACAAGGTCACGCAGGCGCGCCGCCGCCTGGACAGCCTGAGCGAAGAGGGCGCGCCGGCCATGAGCCTGGCCGAAGTGCTGAGCGTGCGCGATTCCGAGGCGGTGCTGCAGGCCATGTCGCTGATGCAGGAACTGGCCAAGCGCGGCAAGTTTTACAGCGCGCTGGAAGAAGCCTACGCCGCCATCGAAAAGGCGCCCGACTATCTGCCGCTGCACCTGCGGCTGGCCGAGATGATCTGGAAGAGCGGCCAGACCGATGTGGCGATTGCCAAGTTTCTGACCATTGCCAACACGTTGTATGCGCGCGGTGACGCGCGGCAGGCCATGGCCATCTATCAGCGCGTGCTGCACCTGGCCCCGATGGACGTGAACGTCCGCACCAAGCTGATCGAGCTGCTGGTGTCGTACGGGCAGATCGATCGGGCGCTGGAGCAATATCTGGCGCTGGCCGATACGTACTATCAGCTGGCGGCCACCGAGCAGGCGCGTGACAAATATCAGGAGGCGCTGGCGCTGGCGCCGCGCGGCTCCACCAGCCGTCTGTGGTCCAATCAGATCATGCACAAGATCGGCGAAATGGACACGCAGCGCGGCGACTGGAAGCGCGCCATTTCAACCTACGAGCAAATCAAGAAGGTCGATCCACAGGATGAGAAGGCGCGCATGATCTTGATCGAGCTGTACTATAAAGTGCAGCCGCAGCGTGCCATTCAGGAAATTGACGAGATGTTGAAGGACTATCGGGCCGCGGGCAAGACCCGACGGCTGGTGCCCATCCTCGAAGATCAGGTGCGCGCCCATCCGGCCGATATGGCGCTGCGGGCGCGAGCCGCGCAGGCCTGCATCGAAGCCGGCCTGCGCGCCGAAGGGTTGGGCCACCTCAATCAACTGGGCGAGATGCAGCTCAACGCCGGCCTGGTCAAGCAGGCCGCGGCCACCGTGCGCGCCATCATCGCTCTCAATCCTCCCAACGTTCAGGCCTATCAGCGGTTGCTCGCCAAGATCGGGGGTTGAGCCGTGAGCGAGTTGACGGCTCTCTTTCAGCGGCTCGACTGGCTGAGCGTGCTGGATATTGCGCTGGTTGCCACCATCTTCTTCGTGGTGTTGTACCTGGTGCGCGGCACACCGGCGGTGCCGCTGCTGCGCGGCCTGCTGATCCTGGTGCTCATCGTCACCGTGCTGGGCAATACGTTGACGCTGCCCGCCTTCAACTGGCTGTTTCGCACCGCCCTGCCCGCTCTGCTCATCGCCATCCCCGTGATCTTTCAGCCGGAGCTGCGGCGCGCCCTGGAGCGTGTGGGGCGCGCGGGACAATTGCTGACGCCGCCCGCCCGGCGGCACGCCAGCGGGCTGGATCAGACGCTCAACATCGTGTCGCAGACGTGCCAGCGGCTGGCCGATCGCAAGACGGGCGCGCTGATCGTGTTTGAGCGCAACACCGGCCTGCAAAGCTATGCCGACACGGGCGTGCGCATCGATTCGGTGGTCACGTCGGAATTGCTGCAGACGATCTTCTATCGCAATACGCCGCTGCACGACGGCGCGGTGATCGTGCGCGACAATCGCATCCTGGCCGCGGCCTGCATCCTGCCGCTGACCACCAGCTACATGAGCGATCGCCGCATGGGGTTGCGCCATCGCGCCGGCATTGGCATCACCGAGGCCACCGATGCCGTGGCCGTCGTCGTCAGCGAAGAGCACGGCACCATTTCCATCGCTCACAACGGCCGCATCATCCGCCGGCTCGACGCCCAGCGGCTGGAAACGGTCCTGAGGGCGTTCTATCAGCTCGATCGGCGCCGTGGCCCGTCGCCGGCCGCGCGTTGGCTGCGGCGTGCCCTGGGCATCCGCCCGCCCGCCGAGGCCAAACCGCCCGCGGCGTCACCGCCATCGACGGACCGGCTGAGTTGAAGGTAACGTCATGATACGCTGGATACTGGACAATCTGGGCACCATGGTGCTGGCTGTCATCCTGGCCGTCTTCGTCTGGGTGGTGGCCGAGCAGGAAGCCAACCCCAACATCGTCCGCACTGTAGAGGGCAGCATCGAGATCGGCTTGTTGAACAAACCGGACAACATGATCGTCTATGGCCGAAGCAGCGATCGGGTGCGCGTGACCCTCAGCGCGCCATCGACCAGCTGGGATGTGATGACAACCGATCGCATCTCGGCCACAGTCGATCTGGCCGGGCAGACGGCGGGCACGCTGGAACTGCCCGTCAACGTGACAGTGGCCGATCGCTTCGCGCGCGTGGTGCGGGTGGAGCCGGCCGTCATCAGCCTGAAGTACGAACCACTGATTGAAAAAGCCGTGACGGTGGCGGTTAACACCATAGGGAGTCCGGCCCTGGGCTACAACGCGGACCCGATCGAGGTGGCGCCTCCCTCCGTGATGGTGCGGGGGCCGGCCTCTCTGGTGGAGCAGGTCGCCACCGCCGCCGGGCAGATCTCTGTGCTGGACGCACGCGGCACGGTGTCGCAAACTGTCACTCTGTCACCGCGCAACGCCGATGGACAAATTGTGCCCAATGTGACGTTGTCGCCCACCGCCGTGCTGGGCATTGTGCGCGTGGAGCAGCTGGGCGGCTTTCGCGATCTGGCCGTCAAGGTCGATCTGCGCGGCAACGTCGCCGCCGGTTACTTGATCGGCAACGTGACCGTGCGGCCGCAAGTGGTCACCGTCTTCGGCAGCCCCGCCATCCTGGACGCGCAGCCCGGCTTCATCACCACCGAGCCGGTCACCGTGACTGATGCCACCGGCGACATCAACGAACGCGTGCGGCTGAGCCTGCCGCCGGGTGTATCGATGCTGGGCGATCCGTTTGTAGAAGTGGGCGTAGCCATTGACGCCATTGAAAGCAGCCTGCGCCTGCAGCGCACGCCGCAGACGCAGGGCTTGCAGCCCGATCTATACGCGCGGCTATCGCCCGAGCTGGTGGACGTCATCATCAGCGGGCCGATTCCGCAACTGGACACGCTCAATCCTGAAGACGTGGTGGTGGTGTTGAACCTGCTGGGGCTGGACATCGGCACACATCAGATCACGCCGGAAGTCAACGTGCCGTCCGGGCTGAAAGTCGTCAGCGTGCTGCCGGCCAGCGTGCAGGTGGTCATCACCGATCAGCCGATTACGCCCACCATCACGGTCACGCTGCCCATTTCGCCGGTCATAACCAGCCCACCGCCCACGCCACGGCCTTGATGAGGCGGGCAAACAAAGAGTAGCGTGTCACCATGACCAAACCTTTCGTCGCCTTAGTCGGCCGGCCCAACGTCGGCAAATCAACGCTCTTCAACCGCCTCGCCGGCGAACGGCTGGCGGTGGTGGACGAATCCGCCGGCACCACGCGCGATCGGCTGCACGCCGATGTAACATGGAACGGCCGCGCATTTACGGTGGTGGACACCGGCGGGATCGAAGTGATCCCCGATCGGACGTTCAAAGCCGATCGGACGTTGTCCGCCCACTCGTCCACCGTGCAAGCTTCGCTGGAGTTCGTGCCGTTGATCCGTGCTCAGGCCGAAGCCGCCATCCGCGATGCCGACGTGGTGGTGCTGGTGGTCGATTGCGACGACGGGCTGACCCATGCCGATCGGGAGGTGGCCGAAATCCTGCGGCGGTTCCAATCGGAGCGGGACGGGCAGCCGTGGCCGCCCATCCTCATCGCCGCCAATAAAGCCGATAACGCCGAGCGGCGCACCGCCGCGCTGGAATTCTATGAGCTGGGATTGGGCGAGGTCTTTCCGATTTCGGCGCTGCACGGCCAGGGCACGGGCGATCTGCTGGACGCCGTAGTCGAATCGTTTCCGCCGAGTGAACCCGAAGAAGTCGATGAATCGATCAAGATCGCCATCGTGGGCCGGCCCAACGTGGGCAAGAGCTCGCTGCTGAACGCGATTCTGGGGCAGGAGCGCGCCATCGTCAGCCCGGTGCCGGGCACCACGCGCGATGCCATCGACACGCCGTTGATGTATGGCGACCTGCCCGTAACGCTCATCGATACAGCCGGCATCCGGCGGCGCGGCCATATCGATCCCGGCGTGGAAAAGTACAGCGTGTTGCGCGCGCTGCGCGCCATCGAGCGGGCCGACGTGGCGCTGTTGGTCATCGATGCTGTGGACGGCGTCACGGCCCAGGACGCGCACGTGGCCGGCTACGTGCTGGACGAGAACAAGAGCGCGGTAATTGTGGTGAACAAGTGGGATCTGGTGCAGCCGGGGCTGCAGCCGCGCGACGACGGCAAATTGACGCCGCGCGAGCAGGAATACAGCATGCACGTGCGACACGCGCTGAACTTTATGGACTACGTGCCAGTATTATTCGTGTCGGCGCGGACGGGGCTGCGCGTCAACGAGGTGATGGACATGGCGCTGCTGGTGCAGGAAGAACGCCTGACGCGCGTGCCCACCAGCGAGGTCAACCGCATCGTGCGCGAAGCCATGGATCGCCAGTCGCCGCCCAGCAAGGGCGGCCAGCGGCTCAAGATCTTTTACGGCACACAGGTGCGAACTGATCCGCCGACGATTGTGTTCTTTGTCAACGACACCAACCTGGTGCACTTTTCGTATGAACGTTACCTGGAAAACCAGATCCGCGCCGTTTATCCGTTTACCGGCACACCGCTGCGGCTAAGCTTTCGCAATCGGGCGCGGGTTGAACTGGATTGAGTTGTCGCAGTTGTCCAGCAGTGAGCCAGACGACGATCAGCTCAGGCAAAGTGGTCGTCGTTTGTCTTGTCCGGGAGTTGTCAGGTGAGCTATACGGTTGCGGCATTGCAAACGCCGTTGATTGCCAGCGAAAACGTGCGCAAGGGGTTTTTGCGCCGGGCCGGCATCGTGTTTGGAGTGATCATTGCGCTGGGGTTTGCGGCCAGCTTCTGGCTGCCCGACGCGCTGATCTTGCGGCAGGCTTCAGCGGAGGGCTGGTGGATCAAGCTGGCGTTGGGCACGGCGATCAGCCTGCCGGCCTGCGCCCTGATCGGCTGGCTGGCAGCGGGTGCGCGCTGGTCGGCGGTGTCCATCGGCGGCTGGCTGCTGGGCGGCGTGGGGCTGGCCTGGCTGGGCGGCCGCGTCGCCTTCGACGGACTCAGCCTGGCCGCGCGGCTGATCGATCCGTACCCGAGCGCACAGGTGATGTATCCCTTCACCCCGGCCGCGCAGGCGTATACGGGCATCAGCATGGTGATCGGCGCCGGCGCCGGCCTGCTGACGGGTCTGTTGTCACTGCTCCTCACCGAGCGGGCCTGGGAACATTCGACGCGCGCCAACCGGCTGAGCGTGCGCTCCATCGCGGTACTGCTGCTGGGCGTGCCGCCCGTGGTGCTGCTGGGCTTCATGGCCGATTTTCAAATTCAATCGTCGAGCCGCACCGCGATTGAGGCCACCGCTCAAGTGATCGCGCAGGGCGTCGATCGCACCGTCGATCTGGCGCAGGCCCGATTGCCTTATCTGCAGCCCTATCGCGATCGGATGTCGGCCGGGTATGTCACGCATCTGGTGGGGCTGTCAGCCGATCTGACCACCGCCACCGTCGATGTGACTTTTGAGTCCGGCCTGCTGCTGCGCTGCGCGTTCGGCTTTGGATCGGTGTTCTTCTGCGGCGACGCCGGCAACGAACTCAGCCAGGCCATGACCGACTTGCTGACAGTGGGCCACCCGACGTGCAACGACTGTGGAATTCAGGCCGATCGCGACGTGCGCGCCTGGCTGGTCGGCGAACGATCCTCCCTGGGCACCCTGCGCGATGTGCGGCTGTGGCGACATCTGGGCGGCTGGCTCTACCTGCGCGGCACGTTCGATTCCGGCCGCGCCGTCGATTGCCGTTTTGCGGGCAGCCGGCCGATCGTGGTGAATCTGTGCGTCGAGGCAGCGGACTGATCAACGGACATATACTTGGACACACGGATCAAAGCGGACGCGGGCGATCGTTGATCAAGATCGCCCGCGTTTTTGCGTCGCGGCCAAACTGGCGACTATGGAAAGCCTGCTCGTTACTCGTTACTCATTACTCATTAGTCCCGTACAACCGCTGATACATCGCCAGATTCTCGCGCAGGCGATCGATGTACAGCCGCGTCTCGCCCAGCGAGATGTTTTCCACGAAGAGATCGACATCGCCGTTTGAGGCGTCCTTCCAGCGACGGGCATTGCCCGGCCCGCCGTTATAGGCCGCCCACGCCGCAAACATATCTTGATCGAGATAGTCCAGCCCGTAGCGGCGCAGGTAATACACCCCGAACTTCACGTTGACGACCGGGCGGTAGAGATCGCGCTGGGTGTAACCGGGCCAGTTGAGATCACCGGCGATTTGCGCGCCCGTCGGCGGAATGATCTGCATCAGCCCGCCCGCCGCCGCCGACGAAGTCACCAACCCGTCGAACAGGCTCTCGGCGCGCATCAGCGCGAACACCACCAGCGGATCGATCTGCCGCGCGGCCGCTTCCGGCTCGACGAGGTGCCGATAGTAGATCGGGTAAACGAGCCGCGCCAGAAACTTCGGCGCATTCGCCGCCGTGCCCGCCGGGGACAATGCCACCAACCGCGCCGCCGCCACAATCGACGGATAGTACAGCCCGATGTCACGGTAGTACACAGCCAACGGATACAACGCCGCCGCGTCGTCATTAAAGACCTGCCGCAGCGCCAGAAACTCGGCGCGGGCCTCTTCCACTTTGCCCAGCCGCCAGAATTCGGCGCCGCGTTGGAAGCGCGCATTCGAGGTGACGCGATCCGGCAGGGCGCGCAGCAGCTGCGGATCCAGGCCCAGCCAGTTGCCCAGCCACACTTCGGCCTCGGCCCGGCCCTCATCAGGGTCGATACTGAGATCGGCGGACACGAAGGGCAGGCGGCCGTTGTTGTTCAACACGTCGGCGGCGCGCAAGTTGTAATAGTTCAGGCCGCCGGCCGCGAGCTGCTGCAAGATGGCCCTGCCCCGCCCGGCGTCCACGTCCAGCAGCGTCTTGCCCTGCCAGAACACCGACGCGGCGTACAACTGGCTCAGCGGATACGTCTCGCTGAGCGTCTGCCATGCGCTGATGGCGACCGTGGGCTGATCCACGCGCACGGCATCCAGCGCCGCATCAAACAACGCCTCGGACGCATTTTGATCGTTGGGATACTTGACCTGCAACTGCAAATTCAGATCGATGGCGCGCTCGTATTCGCCCTGACGTTCGAGATAACCGGCGGCCGTCCACAACCCGATCGGGGCCTGCGGCGAATCCGGGTACTTCTCGGCCAGCGTCGTCAGCGTCTTCAGCGCGCCGTCCAGATTGCCGCCCGCGGCCTGCGCCTCGGCCTTCATTAGCCAGGCGTCGCCCCAGCGCGACGCTTCGGGATGCTGATCGATGATCTCGTCAAATGCCTTGATCGCCGCCGCCAGGTTGCCCGCATCCTTGTAACTGAGGCCGATGTAGTAATGCGCGTTGCCGTGATCGGCCTGCGCGGCAATGAAACGATTGAAGGCCGCGATGGCCGCATCGTACTGTTTGGCATAGTAGTCCACCAGACCGCGTTGGAACTCGTTGACGGCCACGCCCGCGTTGACCAAAGCCACCAGCGCCTGATAGGCCGCGTTCTGCGCGGGATAGGTGTTGATCAGATCGATAAAGCGCTGATAACCCGCCTCGGCGTTGCCCGCATCGATCTGCGTCTGTCCGGCCTGCAGCATGATCGACGCGCGGTAGGCGGGCTGCTGCGCGAAGGACAAAATCGCCTCGTACTGGGCCAGCGCGTCCGTCGGCTTGCCCAACTGCCGATCGGTCAGCGCCAGTTTCTCGCGCAGGTTCGCCACGTCGGAAGCACTGGTGGCGGTGTTCAGGGCCGCCTCATAAGATGAGGCGGCCTTCGCCAGATCGCCCAACTGCGTGTAGGCATCGCCCAACCGCTCATTCACGTAGCCGGCGATCACCTCGCGCTGTTTCAGGTAATTGCCGTAGGCTTCGACGGCGGGCGTGTACTGTCCCTGCGCGAAGCGCGCCTCGGCGGCCACAAACCAGGCATCGGCCGCGCGCGCCGACGACGGGAAACGCTTGATAAAGCGCGCGGCCGCGTCGCTGGCCGCGCCGTAATCGGCGGCGCGCAGATACGTAATCGCCTGCTCGATGGCGGCGGCTTCGGCCTGATCGGGCGACACTGCGCCGTCGATGACGGCCTGATAGTCCGCAGCGGCCGCGGCATAATCGCCGTCGTTGACGGCCTGTTTTGCTTTGGACAGCCACTCGGCCGGCAGCGGTGTGGGCGTGGGCGTCGGCGGCACGGGCGTGGGGGTGGCGGTCGCCGCGGGCGCCGTCGGGCTGAGAGAAACCATCGGGCTGGCGACAGCCGCTGCCGTCGGAGCGGGTGACGCGGACGTGACGATTGGCGCCGGCGCGGGTTGGTCCCCGCACGCCGTCACGATCAGCATCAAGACGAGCAACACGCACACGAATTTGATCATGCGAGGCATTATCCCGAAGGGCGATGATCGTGTCAACCGCATCCCCTGTTTGACACACCCCTGCCCGTCTGTTACACTCCCCACCCTGGAGGTGAAGATGAACGAGCTCCAACGCACGATCGAATGGCATGACGGCACGGTGCTGATGATCGATCAGCGCATGCTGCCGCTGCGCTACGAAATCAAAAGTTATACTGATTATCAGGGCGTGGCTGACGCCATCCACACGATGGTGATCCGTGGCGCGCCGGCTATCGGCGCAGCGGCGGGTTTTGGCCTGGCGCTGGCGGGTCGGCAGAGCGCGGCCAAAACCCGATCGGATCTACTGCGCGATCTGGAGATGGCCGCCGAAGTCCTGCGTCAGTCGCGGCCCACGGCGGTGAATCTGTTCTGGGCCATCGATCGGATGCTGCGCACCGCCACGGATGAGTCACTCGACTCGGCCGACGACGTACGCGCGGCGCTGGTGCGCGAAGCGCAAAAGATTGCCGACGAAGACGTGGAGATCAACAAGCGCATGGCCGAGCACGGCGCAGCGCTGATCAAAGATGGCGACACGATCCTCACGCACTGCAATACCGGCGCGCTGGCCGTGGTCGATTACGGCACGGCGCTGGGCGTGATTCGCCGCGCGCACGAGCAAGGCAAGCGTATCAAAGTTTTTGCCGACGAAACTCGGCCGCGCTTGCAGGGCGCGCGCCTGACCGCGTGGGAGTTGATGCGCTGGGGCATCGACGTGACGCTGATTGCGGATAATGCGGCGGGGCATTACATGCGCAAGGGGATGATCGACCTCTGCCTCGTCGGCTCGGATCGCACGGCGGCCAACGGCGATGTCGCCAACAAGATCGGCACGTACAAAGTGGCGGTGCTGGCCAAAGAGAACGGCATCCCGTTCTATCCCGTGCTGCCCACTTCCACGATTGATCTCAGCCTGCCCCACGGCGATCTGATCCCCATCGAAGAACGCGACGAGCGCGAAGTCACGGAGATCGATGGGGTGCGGTTTGCGCCCGTCGGGGTGAAGGTGGGCAATCCCGCCTTCGACGTGACGCCGCACAAGTACGTGACCGGCATCGTCACCGAGAACGGCATCGCCTATCCGCCGTTTGAGTTGAGCCTGCGAAGAGTGGCCGGGAAAGCGTAGAGGACGGCTACTCGCTCAGGTCATCGGCAATAGCCGCGAACTGCTCCAGCGCGGCTTGCAAATCTTCGACGATCTCCAGCGCCAGCGCATCGGGATCGGGCAGGTTGGCTGTGTCTTCCAGCGATTCGTCGCGCAGCCAGAAGATGTCGAGGTTGACCTTGTCGCGCGCGACGAGTTCATCGTAACTGTAGGCCCGCCACCGTCCGAGCGGGTTGTCGGCCGACCACGTAGGCTTGCGCTTGTGGCGATTGGCGGGCTTGTAGCACGCCACAAAATCGTCGAGGTCCGATCGGCTGAGGGGATTCTGTTTCAACGTGAAGTTAACGTTGGTGCGCAGATCGTAAATCCACAACTGCTTCGTCCACGGCGTCTCGCTGGCCGGCTTGCGATCGAAGAAGAGCACGTTGGCCTTGACGCCCTGCGCGTAAAAGATGCCGGTGGGCAGGCGCAGCAAGGTGTGAACGTCGCATTCGTGCAGTAACTTGCGACGGATGGTTTCGCCCGCGCCGCCTTCAAACAGCACGTTGTCGGGCACGACGACAGCGGCCCGGCCCTGCATCTCCAGAATCGTCTTGACGTGCTGCACGAAGTTGAGCTGCTTGTTGCTGGTCGAAGTCCAGAAGTCGTCGCGCACGATGGTCTGCGCTTCGCGCTTGACTTCGCCTTCATCGCTGACAAAGGTGACGCTGCTCTTTTTGCCGAACGGCGGATTGGTCAGCACGAGGTTGAAACGCTTGCCCGGATCGGCGGCGAGACTATCGGCCACGTGAATGGGACTGCTGCCGCCATTCGCGCCGATGCCATGCAGATACAGATTCATCACGCACAGCCGCGCGGCGCTATCGACGATCTCCCAGCCCTGCAAGGCCTTGTGCCGCAGATGATCCCACTGTTCGCGATCGAGCGGCTTGTGGCGTTCCACCACGTAATCGTGCGCGGCGAGGAGGAAGCCGCCCGTGCCGCAGGCCGGATCGGCGATGGTCTCACCGGGCCGCGGCGCCATCACGTCCACGATCGCTTTGATCAACGGTCGGGGTGTGAAGTATTGCCCCGCGCCCGATTTGATGTCCTGCGCGTTCTTCTCCAGCAGCCCTTCGTAGATTTCGCCCTTCACGTCGAGGTCGAGACCCGTCCACGTTTCACCGTCGATCAGATCGATCAATCGCCGCAGCTTGGCCGGGTCTTGAATCTTGTTCTGCGCCTTGCGGAAGATGACGGGGATGAGGCCGGAGCCTTCGCCCAGTTTGGTGAGGATGTGACGATAGTGGCTTTCCAGCGCGTCGCCGTCGAGGCGCAGCAGACTCTGCCAGTTGAGATCGGCGGGGATGCTGCTCTGGCGCTTGCTCAAGAGACGCACGTTCTCATCGTCCATCTTGAGGAAGAGCAGGTACGTCAACTGCTCGACGTAGTCACCGTAGGACACGCCGTCGTCGCGCAGGACATTGCAGTAGTTCCAGAGGCGTTGGACGATGGTGGAGGATTGATTGGACATGATTACCGTTTCGTCGGGCGCGGCGGCACGATCGGGTTGAGTTGATCCTCGTGCCAGCGCAATGGATTGTTTTCGATGTAGTGCCGGATGCGATTCATATCGATCTCGTCGCGGACGACATGCTCCCAATAGTTGCGCTGCCAGAACGGGATACCCGGCGTCCCGCGCAAGGCGTTGATGCGTTTGGTCGTTTGATATTTGTAATACGCCACAATTTGCCCCAACGTCGGTCGTAGGGGCGGGGTCTCCCCGCCCTGTGTCCCGACCGCGTCGACGGTGGATGTGGCGACATCAGGCGCGGCGTCGATGGGTGCGGCAATATTGGGCGCGGCACCATCGGGCGCGGCACCATTGGGCGCGGCGACCGCGCCCCTACGATCATAATTGATTTTGATGATGACGTGCCCGTGATTGGGCATCGTGGCACGACAATCGATGGATACGTTCGGGAAATGTTCGGGGATCGCATCCCAAAATGCGTGAACGATTTGACCCCATTCCGATAATTGCATTTCGCCATCGACGATCTCGCCCAACACGCATTCCTTCTCGCGTACACAAATGGTGACAAAATACGCACCCGGCCACGCATAATCATATTGCCGCAGGCGAATCGATTGGCGATGATGTTTTTGCGGATTGTATGTCATCGGCGTCTCCAATTGGATGCGGCGATCCTGGGCGTGGCACCATTGGGCGCGGTAACCGCGCCCCTACGACATGATAACCCCGATGTGCCGTAGGGGCGAGGTCGCCTCGCCCATTTTTTCCGGCCCATATTCCCGCCATCGGATGTGGCAGCACGGGCGCGGCGATGTTGGGCGCGGCACCGCATCAGTGCGCGGCAACCGCATCAGGGCGCGGCAACCGCGCCCCTACCACGAACATGCCCCGGCGTGTCGTAGGGGCGAGGTCTCCTCGCCCTTCACCCTATGTCGCAACTCCGGCATTGGGCGCGGCAACCGCGCCCCTACCCCACGAACATGCCCCGGCGTGCCGTAGGGGCGAGGTCTCCTCGCCCTCCATCCCATGTCGCAACTCCGGCATCACGGGCGCGGCAACCGCGCCCCTACAACGAACATGCCCCGGCGTGTCGTAGGGGCGAGGTCGCCTCGCCCTTCACCCCATGTCGCAATTCCGGCATTGGGCGCGGCAACCGCGCCCCTACAACGAACATGCCCCGGCGTGCCGTAGGGGCGAGGTCGCCTCGCCCTCCATCCCATGTCGCAATTCCGGCATCACGGGCGCGGCAACCGCGCCCCTACACCAACCGCCCCTCAAACGCCCGCTTGAGGATGGCCTGCCGCAGCCGTTCCGCCCGGGCGAGATTGGCCGTCAGCGTCCCTTCCAATTCCTGCACCACCGACAGCCGTCGTTCCACTTCGGCCACGATGCGGCGTTGTTCGGCGAGAGGCGGCAAGGGAATGGGCATCATTCGAATATCTTGTGAATTGATGTTTGCTTGCCCTGCTACTTGATGTTTTACCTTCACAACATGGCGGCGACCTATCTCGGAATTGATGCACGTAACAAAGTATTGCGGCAAGACAAAATCTGAATCGACACGAAGCCGAATCAGATAAGATGCAAACACAAAGATTCCGCTGCGTGCAAAAAGCCCAGCCTTTCCAACAAGCTCTGCGCTGTTCGTCCGATTGATGAGGATGTCACCTTCAGTTAATGTGTACTTGGGAATATCCTCTTTGCTTGGATCGATAAACTTCAGATCGGAGAAGTCCAATCGCCCTTCTTGAATGTTGCCCATACGAATTACAGGTACGCCAGTTTCTGCTTCGGCATCTGCTTTAACAGATGTGCCATATTGAAGCATGGAAATCAATTGATCAATGTTCGCCCAACACCACCCCCTCGGCAACTCCGGCAACCCATCGAGGTCGGGCAGCTTCGGCTCATCATACTTCGCCTTCCGAGGATCTTTCCCCTTGGCGCGCAAGTCCGCTTCCCACTTCGCCCGCCGTTCCGCGAGGATGCGCTTCAGTAACTCCGCGGCTGGTTCATCGCTTGGATCCTGCTCGACGAGTTTCCCCTCGCACGCGGCCTTGAGCACGGCGGCCTTATACCGCTTGAGGTTGGCCTGCGCCCGCTTCAACGCCGCGACGCCCGCCTCGAGCCGCGTGAATTGCTTCTCGATTTCGGTGACGATGCGGTGTTGTTCGGGGAGAGGGGCGAGGGGAAATGGAAATGCTTGCACGATTCCTTGACTGATGTTTGGTTGCGCCCCACCAGAACTCAAGTTGACGAGCTCGCTGCGTTGGCACTTTAGCCAATACGTCATATATTCTGCTGTGAAAGCATCTCCCCTTGGGAAAATTGCGCACACGGCTTGATTGGTTGCGGCGTCGATACCGAGTATGCCAGTTCTGCCAACCGTTGCGCCATAGAGTGCTACCAGCGCTGTGCCACGCGGAAAAATCTTTGCGCTTGAGTTCTTGAGGCCTTCTTCAGTAATGCACTCTTCAACCAAACTGACCAAGCCATCTCTAAGTTCGCCAGATTTGACCCATGGAATGTCGCCATCGAAGTATTCAGGATGTTTACGTGATGGCGTTCCGCCGCTTGTCGTCTGCGCGACTTCACCAATCGTCGTCCACACCCACCCCTCGGGCAGAGCGGGCCGACCGTTCATATCGTTCGTCATCGCATTCGTCCCATCAAATTCGTGTTACGCCGTAGGGGCGAGGTTTCCTCGCCCATCACCGAACCCGTTCATGTGCAAAAGGGCGCGGCAACCGCGCCCCTATGCCAACGCCACATTCAACTCATCCAGCAGCGCGGGCAACTCCGCCCCAAACACCTGCCGCGCCTTCACCAAACCGCCGCGCTTGAAAAACTCGCCCTCCAGCAAATCATCTTCGCTCACGCTTACATTCACGCCCATCGTCTCGACGATCTGATCCAGCCACCAGCGCTGCTCGGCGGTGAACGCGCGCCCTGCCGCGGCCTGCGCCTGCAGCCAATCGTCGTAGCGCGCCCGCACCCGCTCGGGATACGGGCGCAGTTCGTCGTCCAACTGCACCGCGTGCCGCACCAACGACACCACATCGGTCAGCACGCGCTTCGCCCCCACGCCCCGCACCTTATCGCGTTCCAACTGCGCGTACGCCTGCCACAACGTCTCCGTCGTCCAACTCTGCGGCGGCTGACGCAGCGCCTCGGCCAACTCCTTCACCTGCGCAAACGTCAACGGCTGCCGCTGATACGGCTGCGCGTAGATCAATTGCAGCGCGGCGATCTCGTCCTTGTGCTGCTCGATGAACAGCCGGAACGATGCGATCGTCGCCCGAGCCCGATCGGTATCGGCGGCGCTGAAGCCCGCTTCGCGCACCACGTCGCTGCTGACCCGATCGATCGTCTGCTCGTTACGGGATTGAATCTCGATCAGCACCTTGCGCAATTTGGGATCATCAAAGGGTTTCACCGCCCGATCGATCAACTCGGCCCGCGCGGCTTCCACGGTGGATGCGTTACCCGCCTCCACCATCTCGATCGGTTTATCGGGATCGATCGCATCCAACAACGCATTCGCCAAATCCCGTAGGGGCGCGGTCGCCGCGCCCCCAGTCGCCACGCCCCCGGTCGCCGCGCCCCCGGTCGCCGCGCC
>CAZKBQ010000046.1:0-35524 GCA_964550855.1 uncultured Anaerolineae bacterium | reverse complement strand
TCACCTCGGCGATGAGGCGGTGCGCCACGCCGTGCGTGCAGCCCGGGCAATAGTGCGTGTGCGTGTCGCTCAGCGCCTGCGGCCGGCAATAAACCAGTTGTTCCGTCGGAGTGGTTGTCATGATCTCGTCCCCTGTTATCGATCCGTCAGCGGCATCTTCATCGATTTAATCGTCGCCTGATCGAGCTTGGCAATGGCCGCCAGCACCTCGTCGGGCAGCGGCACCATGCCGCCCATGCGCCCGTAGAACTCCACCGGGCACTGCCCCGCCACCGAAATCTTCACGTCGTCCAACATCTGCCCCGCGCTCATCTCCACCACCAGGAAGCCGCGCGCCTCATCGGCCAGCTGCGACAGGCGCTCTTCGGGAAACGGCCACAGGGTGATGGGTCGCAGCAGCCCCACCGGGATGCCCTGCTGGCGCGCCATCTTCACCGCCGATTGTGCCACCCGCCCCGACGTGCCAAACGCCACCACGATCAACTCGGCGCCCTCCAGCATGTATTCCTTGTAGCGCACCTCGTTGGCTTTGATCGTCGCCAGCTTGGCCTGCAGCTTGCGGTTGAACTGCTCCAGGTCTTCCGACAAAATATGGATCGAGGAGATGACGTTCTTGGCACGGTCTTTGGCCCCCGTCACTGCCCAGTCAGGCAGGGTGGTGCGCACCGGCTGCATGGGCGGCAGCTCGGCGGGTTCCATCAACTGGCCGATGTTGCCGTCGAGCAGCACCGTCACGATCGTGCGGTATTTGTCCGCCAGATCGAAAGCCAGCGTCGTCAGGTCGATCGCTTCCTGCACCGTGGCCGGCGCCAGCACGATCTGCTTGTAGTCGCCGTGCCCGGCCGATTTGACCATCTGAAAATAATCGGACTGGCTGGGCGCGATGTTGCCCAACCCCGGCCCGCCGCGCATCACGTCCACGATCACGCACGGCACTTC
Organism: uncultured Anaerolineae bacterium; assembly: GCA_964550855.1. Lineage (GTDB taxonomy): Bacteria > Chloroflexota > Anaerolineae > Fen-1058 > Fen-1058 > JAGOBP01. The sequence continues at coordinate 34,585 of CAZKBQ010000046.1, read as the reverse complement.
GGACCCGGCGATGTAGCTCAACCCCTCTTGCATCAGGCTGATGCCGGGGCTGGACGACGAGGTCATGACGCGCTTGCCGGTGGATGCCGCGCCGTACACCATGTTGATGGCGGCCACTTCGCTCTCGGCCTGCACAAAAGCGCGGCCAAGCTCCGGCATGCGCTTGGACATGTGCTCCAGGAGCTCGGTCTGCGGCGTGATGGGATAACCGAAGTACGCTTCCAGCCCGGCGCGCACCGCCGCTTCTGCAATTGCCACGTTGCCCTTTAACAACTCTTTTGCCATGCTTGACTCCACGTCACGCGGCGGCTGCGGCAACGGCCGCGCGAGGGGTAACTGTCCGATAAACGGTGATGACGGCATCCGGGCAGATCACCGCGCAGACCGCGCAGCCCGTGCACTCGCCCTGCGGATCGACCAGCTGCGCCGGGCGGTAGCCCTTGGCGTTGAACCAGTCTGCCATTTTGATCACATCCTGCGGGCAGACGGTGGTGCATAATTCGCACCCTTTGCAATACTCGGCATCGATTGAAATTCGCCCCCTGGCGGCCATGCGTCCTCCTCGATTGGGTGTCGGCAGCTGAGCGGCCAACGCCTCGGCCGCGCCCGCGCCGACTGTCATTTCGACCTTAGCATAAAGCTCTTGCATGGCTTTGGCGAGTGCGAGATGTCATAATTGACTCTATGAAGTTTCACTTCCTCGCCTGTCAAATGTCATCTACAAAAATGACCGACCCGTCAGCTTATGGCCGGGTACTCGCCGACTTCGTTTCAGATACATGCCCTGCAGAGGCAGGCGGCGAGCGCGGCGTAAGCGGCCCCCGGCGAATATTCGAAATAAAAAGACCGGCCAGGCGGGCTGCCTGGCCGGTCGGCTGTGCGGAACAATCGGGCTGGAAACTAGCCGCAGCCGCCGCCGCTTTTGTCGCGCTTCAACTCCAGTTTGATCTTGGGGGTGAATTCCAGTTCGGCATTTTGCTGCGGATCAGGATAGCACGATTTGTAGCGCGCGCCGAGCACGGCCGGGAAGGTGTAGCGCAGTTGATCGACGCCCACCGGATTGCTGACCGGCTGAATCTCCGGATCGACTTTGCCGAAGAACGCGATCCAGTTGTTGAGGCCGCCCTCAAGAATATAGACGTTGGTCACGCTGTTGGCCACCAGTTTCTTCCACGCCTCGGTGGCGGCGGCCTCGTCGTTGCTCATCACCACGTACACGGTGTGCGGGCTGTACTGCGCCAGCAGTTTGGGCACCACGCTTTCAACTTGCGACTGCGGCACATTGACCGCGCCGTTGATATGATACAGGTTATAGTCGGCTTCCGATCGCACATCGATCATCACCGTGACGAGTTTGTTGTCGTACATCGTCGTGTACAGCTCGGCCGGTGAGATTTGCACTTCGCGATTGTCCAGCATGGGTTGCTTGACCGCCGCGACCTTCTCCCATTTCTGATCGGTGGTGGGCGTGCCGATGACGATGGTGGCGACGGCCACGGCCAGCAGCGCCGCGCCCAATCCGTAGCGCCACTTAGGTTCCTTCTTGAGGTCGCGCTTGCCGATGTACTTCTCCAGCTGTTCCGCGCCCCAGAACATGAACAGGGCCATCAACACGATCAGGGTCACCACGACGCCCGCGGGCAGCCCCAGCCAGTCCATCAGCGTGAAGCGGCCCAGGTAGCCGCTGGTCTGCCACCAGTTGTCGAAGAACTTCTCGACTTCGCCGAAGATGAAGATGCCGGTCAGGCCGCCCAGCACGAAGAAGATGCCGTCGATCTTGCCGGTCGCCATCGCGGTCAGCGACGTGCCGGGGCAGAAACCGCCGATGATGAAGCCCACGCCCATGATCAGCCCGCCGACGATGCCGGAACTGAGATAGGTGGGGTTGACCCACACCAGATTGTAGTCCAGGATGCCCAGACCGATCATCGTGAACAGCAACACCATCGCCGTGACGATGGCGCCGAACATGACCTTGAGCACGGTCAGATCGCGGAAATAGAACTGCGCGGCCAGCTTCTTGGAGTTGCCAAAGCCGGCGCTCTCCAGAATGTAGCCGAAGAAGAAGCCGATCACGAGGAAGACGATATACGTCAGCGGGTTATCGGCGCTGGTGGCTTGCAGGGCAGGCAAAGGAAAGGGATACATGACGCGCCTCCTGATCTAGATCCACAGCTTGCGGACGAAGTAGGCCAGCATGTAGGCGCCCCCGAACACGCACATCATAAACGCCCACGCGCCCACCGACAGGGTGGCGCCGCCCGACAGCGCCAGCCCGGAAGTGCAGCCGCGCGCCATGCGCGCGCCAAAGCCCATGATGGCCCCGCCGACGAAGGCCATGGCCCAGCGGGTGCGCGCCGAGATGCGCGGGCCTTTGTTCGTTTCCAGCTTCAGCCGGCCGTTGAGCCAGCCGGACACGAAGCCGCCGACGACGGCGCCGATGACGACCATCACCACCCAGTCGTCGAGCGGGTTTTTATCGCCGCCCGCCATCTTGAGCAGATAGGGCGTGGTATCAACATGCTGCGGTGAAATGGCGTCCTGCACCAGCACGACAAAGCGATTCAAGCCCCCCGACGCGCCCAGCCCGTTGCCGGTGAAGAAGAACGCGGCAAAGAGCAGCAGGCCCAGCAACAGCCCGCCCAGATACGGATGGATGTACGGCTTTTCCGGGCGGCTGAAGATCGCCTTGAGGCCCTTCGGTTTGGCTTTCGTCACGACTGCCATAGATTCATCTCCTCATTTGAACAGGATGCTCCCCCGGCGTCCCACTGGAAGTGGTTGGCGAGGACGCCGACGAGAGCGCGTGTTTATGCCGACGGTGCCGATTCCGCCGCTGCGCCCGCCGGAGCTTCGGCCTGGGCGCCCGCCGGGACTTCGGCCGGCTGACCGGCAGGTTCGCCGTGACCGCCATGGACTTCGATGTCCTCCCAGCCGGTGACCATGCCCTTCATCGCTTCGAGCGGCGTCGCGCCGGTGGTGGTGAGATAGACGTGCCCCACGATAAAGGCCGCCAGCAGCCATGCCACCAGACTGTGGAACGGCGCCAGCACCGGCAGCCCGCCGAGCATATTGGCCAGTTGCGGCCACTGCTGCGCGCCCCACATCAAAGCACCGGTGATGATCTGCAGCGGCAGCAGCACGTTGAGCAAGCCGAAGTAGGTGGCCTGCTGCAGCGGATTCATCTTCCGGTCACGGCGTTTCTCAAACGGGTGCGGCTCACCCTTGAAGATGCCGCGCAGATAGTACTTGGCCTGCACGATGGCGTCGTCGAAGAAGCCGATCGGGCGCGGGATGTACTGTCGGATTTCGCCGTTGGTCACATGCCAGAACAGCGACAGCGCCGCGTTGACGATCAGGATTACGGCCAGGATGTTGTGCAGCGTCACCACGCCGCGGAAGGCAAACAGGCCAAAGATGTCGGGCCGATGGATGATCAAGCCGGTGAACAGCAGCAGGATGATCGACACCGTCTGCAGCCAGTGCCAGAAGCGCTCGTAACCGGCGTACATATAGACGGGCTGCGTATGCGGCCGGTTCTGGCGATGGCGTTTGCTGCCCAGATAGCGCAGGGTGGCGTGACCGGCCACGCCCGCCAGCGCGCCCACAAAGGCCAGCGCGCCCAGCAGATCGATCCAGAAGACGCGATTGTGGCCGAAGACATAGATGCCGTCGGCGGTGGTGGCCGGTGTGTACATCAACGCGCCGCTGTTGTCCTTATTCAAGGTGCCTGTGGTCTTGACGTTGGTGTCGGTGACGAACTGCGGCGTAACGCCGCCGGGCAGATAGGCGGCCAGCGTCATGGCCGCGCCCACGCGCGAGTTGTCGCTGTGGCAGGTGGCGCAGTTGCTGATGGCTGTCTCGCCGCGCACGACGTTGTGGTTGATGCTGTACGGTTGCACCTGGCCGACGATGCGCGGATTCTTCAACCCGAGCGCACTGAGGCGGCCCGCCACGAACTGTTCTTTCTCCGGCGTGTCGATGCGGAGTTCTGTCGTCTGCAGGGCGCCGTCGCCATTGGCGTCAAAGGTTTTGATCACGTCCGGCGTGTATTGGCCGTTTTGCAGGTAAGCGGCCTCCAGATCGATCTGGCGCACGGGGCGCTCATGGCCGTCGGCGTCGTCATAGACCCAGAACCACGACGAGATCAGGTTGTACGTAGAGAGCGAGGTGTGCCCATCGACGTTGGTGCGCTGCAGGAAGATGGGCTTGAAACCCGTGATCAAATCGGTCTGGCTGGCGCCCGTGCCTTCCACGCCGCGACACTGGCTGATGGCTTCGCCAGCCGGCGTGATGACCGTCCAGTCGTAGGACTGAATGGCGGGCGCGTGCATCTCGGGGATGTGGCAGGTCTCGCAATCGAGCACCTGCATGTGCCGATCGACGTATGGCAGCCAGTCGGCGTGCGCGGCCTGCGCATCGTGGCACGAATCGCAGCGCCGCATCGTGCCTTTGAGATCAGGCGCGACGTTGAACTGGGCGCTTTGCCCGCGCGCAAAGTTGTGATCGGGCTTCTGAATGTATTCGCCGATGGTCAGGCGGCGCGGATCGTATTGCAGATTGGAAATGCCGGCTGCCGGATCGCGCTGGGATTGCGCGGGATTGTTCAGCGAGAAGTGACAATCGGTGCATTTGAGCGCGCGTTCGGCGTGGATGTCCCAGGCGTAGTTCAGATTATCTTTACCGGCGATGTTCATGCCCGACGCCGAGATCTTCTGCGCGGCGATGAGCTGGCCGGTTGTGGCGGTCTGCGGTTGATCGAGCGAGCAGCCGGTATAGGTCACCGGCGTCTTCTGATCCACGTGCACCTTGCCGTGGCAGGCCGCGCAGTTGGCGTTGGTGGGGTCCTGCAGCTGCACGTAGTCTTGTTTCAACAGGCCGTCGGCGTCGAAGGCGGCCGCGTTAAACGTCCAGCCGCTGCCGCTCTTGCTGACGATGCCCAGTTTGTTGAGCGTGGCCGTGTTGGCCCAGCCGAAGTTACCGCTGCGAATTTCGGCGGTGCGCGCTTCCGTGTCGGGCTTGTCAAGGTGGCACAAGAAGCAGCTCATTTCCAGCACGCCGGACTTCTGCCAGTCCCATGCGACAGGCTGCCCCGTCTTCGGATCGAGCACGCTGGTCTCAGGATTACGGGCATCGGGCGTCAGCGTGAGCAGCGATTGACCTTCGCGGCTGGTGGTGGCAGGGCCGCCGCCCGGCACCCGGTCGCCGAACTGCATCAGCCAATCGGGAGTGCCCAGATCAAGCCGCTCGTCGCCGGCCTGTGACAGATACCGATAGGTCAGTGCATCCCACTGGCCAAAGTAGCCGTTGCCGGCGTCCCACGGCTGCGCGCCTTGCACCTTCTTGTAGTCGGCCAGGCCCAGATCGGCATGGAAACTGTGCGAGGTGATGAACTCAGTATCGTGGCACGCGCCGCAGGTCTTCATCGTCGAGACGGCTTTACCGCTGGTCAGCACGTTGACGCCGTCGGCGTCCAGCAACGCGAAGCGCGGGTGCAGCGGCGAGACCTGTTTGACCGGCTGGGCCTGACCGCGCGCCCACGCCTGCTGAATGCCGACAGCCAGGCCGGCGATCAACACCATGGCGATGGCGGCGATCAGGAATCTTCGAGCACCTGTGTGTTGCGAAAGAAGTGTCTTCATGGATTGATCACTTGTGTCAGTTTTAGCGCAGAGCGTCATCCGTCAGGCGTAATGACTACTTGACCGACGCACCAGCGCACTACCGAACTATTTCGCGTCAAACCGCCCGCCCCACTCCAACGGATCGCCGGGATAGCCCAGCGCCTTCCAGTCGAGCCGGGTGCCTTCGCCGTGGCAATCGGCACACTGCAGGGCGTTGGCGGCCGGCTGGACGAGGTGCGTGGTGGGCCAGTACATCCACGTTTCCGCAAAACCGTAGCTGCCGCTATAGGGCAGGCCCAGGCGCTCCTGCGTCAGCTTGAAGGCATTGTCCCAATCAAAGGTTGTCCAGTAGCCGCCCGGCCCGGCGGTGATGGGCGCCAGCAGCGTGTTGGTGCCGGTGTCATACGGCTGCTTGGCCTTGTGAACTTTGAACGGGAAGATCTTGGCGTTGGGGTCCTTGATGCTGCCCGAGGGCAGATCGATCATCGTCGGTTTGGCGGGGTCAATCTTGTCGCCCAGCAGGTAGCGATAATCGAGGTTGCCGTTGAACCACAGGTAGGTCGGTTCGACGTTGGTCTCGTACTGGAAAGTGCCCTTGATCTTCAGGTAAGTATAGTGATTGTCGCCGATGTCCTGGCCGGATGTACTCCAGTCCCACGTGACCTTGGTGGGGTCCTTGGTCGCCATGTATGGAATGTGGCAGGTCTGGCAGGCGACGCTGGCGGTGTGCGTGTTCAGGCGTTCGTCAGTGTGCGGTTTGGCGGCGTGGCAGTCGGTGCAGGCCACCTGCTCTTTGGGATCGACGGTGATGTTATCGGCAACCAGCCGACCCTTGATCTGGTGATCGGTCGTGCGATGGCAGTCGGTGCACAGGAAGTTGTTCTGCCCCATGTGCACGTCCATCTCCGGCGAAGGATAATAGAGCGCCTCAGACAGATCACCGTGCTTGACGTTGTTGCCGCCGCCGCCGTTGAAATGGCACGTGCCGCAGTTGGTGCGGGTGGGCGCCGCCACTGTCTTGGCCGCGGCCAGCAAGTCAACGCCGTCGGCCGGATTGCCGTAGGAGCCTTTGGCATAACCCGATTGGGCATGGCATACCAGACAGTCCACGTTTTCGGCCTTACTGAAGTCGTAAGCGGGCACGCCTTCCTGCCAGCCGTAACCGGCGTGACACGACATGCAGCTCTTCTGGTTGCCCTGCGCGCTGATGCAGAAGTTGTTGATCTGATTGGCCTTGCCGACGGTGACCGGCTCGCTGCGCCACGTCACCGTGAATGGTTTGCTCTCCCACGTCCAGTGCGTGGTCATCATCACGTCTTTGGCCGCGTCGGCATGGCACGACAGGCAGGTGCGGGTCACATCCTGCGGCGTTTCAAACGGGCCTTTGATGATGTCTTTGTGATCAACGTGTATCGGCCGCTCAGGCAGAAACGATCGGGGATCGACCTGCGCGGCTTCGGTGGCGCGCGGCCCGAAGATCAGGATCGGCACGGTGATGACCAGCACAATCCCGATCAAGCCCAGAATCCACCACGGTCTCTTCTTCACGATCATCCTCCACAGGTGAGGCAATTATTCAGCTTGAATCTCTTCCATCAGGTTGGCGCGACGCGCCAGACTCTCGTGCAGCACGCTGCGCAATAGATCGAGCGCCTGAATCAACCGATAATCCGCCAGCTCATATTGAATGCTGACGCCCTGGCGGGTGGCATTGACCAGACCGCGCTCGCGCAGAATCTTCAGATGCCGCGACGTGGTCGGCTGGGGGATGCCCAACTCATTGGATAGCTCGGTCACATTGTGCGGGCTCTCGCCCAGCGCATAGAGCAATAGCAACCGGGTGGGATCGGCCAGCGCCGAGCACAGATTGGCTTCCAGCTTGGAGACTTCTTGAACGAGCAGAGGTGAAATGGTCATGTCGGCCGCCCGATTTAATATATGCGCATTGCCACATATATTAAAGATTAGCCAAATATTAGCACTATATTTCACAAACACGAAGTGAAGGTTGTCACCCGGCGATGTGACATTCATCACGCCAGCTAAAGCGGGCGGCGAACGAGGCGATACTGCTCAATTTGGTTGTTTGCCCGGGGCTGGACAGCCAGATTCGAGTCTGTAAATCTTCAGCCGATCGTTCACGGCAGGGACGTGGTCACGTTGACACAGGCCAATGGTCAGTGAAACGCCCTTGAAACGTAATCATCAGTCCTCGGACGAAGCATTGCGGCAGCCGGCGTCGAGCATGGCGAGTTTGTCAGGAAATCGAAACCTACCCAAACCAAATTCAAAAAATGGGTGTATGCTAGGGACGCGGAGGGCGGTTATGTGCTAACCATCATGGCCGGGAAGAGACGTGAGGAGGATAAACATGCTGCGAAGTCTTCGAGCCGTTCTACTGGCGCTGGCAATGTTGGCTCTGGTAATGGTCCTGGCCTCAGCGCCGCCCACTCACTCTCAACCGCTCGTTCCGTCGCGCAAGGCAGACCCGGCAGGCGGGCCAACCACTCCCGATGATCCTCTCAATCCCAACGTGCCCTGTCTGGTCGCGCCGGGCACACCTCAGGCCACCGATGCCGTGACTGTGCCGATCTGGCAGGCCGAATCGCTGATCCCGCAAGCGCGCAGTTATTTTGGGGTGGCCGCGCGCCCGGGCGATCACACACTCTTCGCGTTCGGCGGCCTGATCAGCGACACGCAGCCCTTGAGCAGCACCGAGCGCTTTGACACCTGTTCCGGCGAATGGGCGGAGATGGCGCCTCTCCCGGAGGCGCTGGCCTACGTCTCTGCTGTGGAGATCGACGGGCGCTACTACGTGGCGGGCGGCGTGGCGGCCATCTCGGACACGTACGATGTGCGCGCCTCGACGTATGTGTATGATCCCGGGACGGACAGCTGGACACGGCGTGCGGACCTGCCGCGACCGCTGGGCGGCGCGGCGCTGGCGACCGCCAATGGCAAGTTGTACGCCTTCGGCGGCTTTGACGCGCGCGGGCCGGGTGCGGGCGAGTTGGACACCACCTACGAGTACAACCCGCAGACCAACGTCTGGCTGACGCGCACCGCCATGTTGAGCGGCACACGCTCGCTGGCCGCAGCAGCCAGCTATAACGGCCTGATCTACGTGGCGGGCGGGCGGCTGACCGATCCATACGAATACATCGGCTTTACCAACACCCTGATTGTGTACAACCCGCAGCAGAACACCTGGCAGGCCGGGCCGCCGCTGAGCATGCGCGCTTACGGCTTTGGATTGACGCCCGCGCCCGACGGCCAGTTGTACGCGCTGGGCGGCCGCGGCTCAGAAGGGACGCTGGCATTGCGCTACGATCCGGTTGCCAAACGCTGGGACACCCTGTCCAACTACTTTGTCGATGTCCATCGCGTGGGTACCGGCGTGGCCTATTCACGCGGGCGATTGTTCGTCGTCGGCGGCACCGAGTACTCATATTACTATCGCAACATGAGCACGCAGAGCGTGGAATCGCTGCGCATCCTGGACGACTTCTGCCTGTCCACGCTGCGCGTCGACAAGGCGGTGGCACAGCCCGGCAGTCGGCTGCGATACACCATCGAACTGCACAGCGGCATCGAAGTGCTGAACGCCGCCGGCTTGATCAACACCCTGCCGCCGGCCGCCGTCTTCGACGGGTTTGTGGCCAACCCGATCGGTGCCAGCTACAACCCGGCGCTGCACCGGGTGGAATGGTACGGCCTGCTGAACAGTTATCACGCACCCGTCACCGTCACTTACGAAGCCGTCATCGACAGCGATGTCCGATCGGGACAGCGGCTGACCGGCACGTTGTGGCTGGATAACGGGCTGGGCGGAGCGGCGATGCGGCAGGCGGTGACGCGCCTCGACTTCTTCGATCTGGATTCATCGGTGAAGGTGGCCGATCAATCGGCGTTGACGGCCGACGGGCGGGTGACGTACACCGTGCGCATCGAGGATACCTCGTCGCAGACCGGCACAATTACGATGACCGATCCGCTGCCCGCCGGCGTGGTGCTGATCACCGACAGCCTGCAGGCCACCTTTGGCGAAGTGACACTGGACGGCAGCACGGTGATCTGGCACGGCACCTTCCCCACGGTGATGACTTACACCAACACCAGCGGCGATTACGAATGGGGCGACAGCCGGGGCGGCGGCACTGTGCCGGGCGTGCAGTATGACTGGATCGAGATCAGTGAGACGGGGCGCGGCTTCTCGTGGTATCCACCCGCCGATAACGATCGCTGCTATCCGGTGCCCATCCCGTTTGAGTGGCAGTTCTACGGCAACGTGGTCACGCGCACGGCCGTGCAGATCGACGGCACGATGTACATGTATGGCAGTCCCGATTCGACGTGGTGGGTGATGGGGCCAAACAACCAGCCCATTCCCGGACCGCTGGATTTCTGGGTGACGGGCGTCATCGCGCCATACTGGGACGACCTGTACAAGACGCCGGGCCGCATGTATTACCAGGTGATCGGCACTGCGCCGGATCGAAAAGTTGTCATCGAATATCATGATGTGTCCGTCACGGCGCCGCAGAACGTGCTGTCGCGGCCCGGCAGCTTTGAATTGATCCTGTTTGAGCGCAACAACGCCGTGCTGATGCAGTATCAGGACGCCGACTCCGGCAACGCGGCCACGCGGTTCGGGGCCAGCGCCACCATCGGTCTGCAGGATACGTTTACCCATGGCCTGCAGTATTCGTACAATACGCCGGCGCTGTCCGACGAACTGGCGATTCTTTATCTGCCGCCGCAGGAGACGTACACGTATCCGGCGCGCGCGGCGGCGGTGACCTACGCCGTGACCGCCACACTGGATGCCCTGCCGATCTATAACATCGCCACGATTACGGCCGACACAGGCGTGGCGCTGGAACGGCGGGCGGTGGTGTGGCTGCCCAGCCATTGGGTGTATCTGCCCATCGGCTTGAAATAAGTGATAGAGGAGTGAGAATTGAGAAGGACGGGATGCCCGTCGGTGGGGTATAGCAGCACTATAGGATCACTATAGGATGAGTATAGGATCAGTATAGGATCACTATGGGATGGCGCCTGGTGTTTATGTCATCCTGAAGTGCGCGGCGATGTGACGGAGCGGGTCTGATCTTCCCGTACAGACGCAGATATGACCCGCTGCGTCGAGAACGACGTCACCTACACTTAGACCTGGACAGTGGAAAACCGCCTGAGCACGGTCAGCGGCAACGGTCAAAGCGTGCAGTATTTTTACGATGGCAACGGGACGCGCGTCAAGAAAGCAGAGAACGGCCAGATCACAGTGTACATCGGCACGATCTACGAGCAGAACATCACCACCGGTGTAACGCGCACGTGCTGCTTCGCCGGATCGCAGGCATTCGTCACAGCCCAATAGACTCTGCAATTTCCGCAATGCCGGGCGACTGCCGCTCACTCCGATCGAAAGAAGCCGCCGGTGATGACACCGGCGGCTTCTCATTACTTATGCTACTGCGGCGGACTGTCTCCAGCCCCGCAGACGGGCAGTCCATCGCCCGGCCACGCCCGCATCGTTACGCAGGTGCTGGCCGGATCTGGGAACCCGCACTTAGCTCCGCACCACTGGACCATACAACTTGTACAGGAAGCGCTCCAGCACTGCCAGCACATCCATGAGCGTGGTGTTGGGCGCAGTCACCGTGTAGTGCGCGGTGTTGACGATGGTCGGCGCGGTCCCGCCGTTGACCGTAGCCTTGAAGGTCACGGTGACCGAGGCCGGCACCCCCGCCGGGTGATAGAACTTGAGCACCAGCCCGCTGGTGATCGGCCCGGTATAGGCCGTGGCCTCCGTGCCCGCAAAGTTCTCCGCGCCGGAGATACCGCCGCTGGTGTTGAACGACGGCGACACGTTGCCGAACTGCACCCAGTGGACGCCCGGCTGCGACTGGTCGTAGATATACTGCACGTCCAGCTTCTGCGAGTCGTCCGACTTCTTGTGCAGGCTGGCGAACTGCAGACCGAACAGGTAGTTGCCAGCCCCGCAGCTGCCGCCGCTCACCGCGATGCGCCCGGCATCTGTGATGTTGACAGTGTTGGTGATGGACAGGTCGCCGCCAAAGCCCGCGATGAAGCCGTTGGGCAGCGCCGCCGTGGGCAGCGGGGCGGTGTGCGGCCCGGCGCTCAACACCACCGAGCTCGCGCTGGACCGCGGGAAGAAGCCGCCGTTGGTGTTGTAACCCAACGCATCGGCATTGGTGCCGCTCACCGTCGGATCGCCATAGAAGCTCAGCATGGCGCAGCCGATGGAGTTGAAGGCAAACGCCAGGTTGTCGCCGCGCGGCCCCGGCGCTGCGTACTGCCGGAAGTCGTCAAAGCCGCCCGTCGGCGACTCGGCGATGATGGACGGCTTGGTCAGGCTGTCCTCAACCACGTAGTAGGTGGGCGACTGGATCAAGCCGGGCAGCGTGGTGCTGATGAGCACGGCATTGGTGCCCGAATCGTACGTGGCTGGGCCGGTCAGCGTGCCCGAGATGTACGTCACACCGGCCGGCAACACGTCGGTGATGTTGAAGGTGCGCGCCACCGGGTCGAAGTTCTGGACGACGATGGTATAGGTCACCGTCTGCCCGGCCTTGGCCACGGTCGGCGACACCGACTTGCCAACCTCGCTGGTGATCCGGCTGACGTTGATGGGAATCTGGGTCACGGCCGTTTCATCGCCGGTGGTACCGATGTTCAGCAGGCCGTAGTACTTCTTGCCTTCTTCCATGAACTTGTTGTAGGTCAGCACCGGCGTGATTGTATCGCCGGCCGTCAGCGTGGTGGGCACACCCGACACGGCCAGGCTGCCCGTCGGCTTGACGACGTGCCAGCGCGTCAGATCGTAGTGAGCGTCCGTCTCGCCGCTCCAGTTATACACGGCGATCAAGAACTTCTCACCCGCCCACGCCTGCAGATCGAGCAGCTCGATCATCTCGTTGGCCGTGCCGCTGGTGCTGGCCGCGATGACGTCACTGTTCGGATTGGCCGGATTACCGTCGGCGAAGTCATAACCGTCGCCGCCGAAGTCGTACAGGATGTACAGATCGATGTCCGACGCGGTGGAGTTGCCGGTGGTCACGATGTAGCGACCCAGCCCCGACGGCAGTGTGTCGGTGTACAGGTCCCAACCGTAGGCGGGATCGAGCGGGTGCGTGGCCGCGTCCTGATCGTCGCCGCCCTTGGCAAAACCGCGCCGCACCTGCGGATCGGCCAGGCCGTAGAGCGTGGTGGTCACCGTCGCATAGTTGTTGCCCGCCAGGCCATTAAAGGTTCGATCGCCGGAGTTGCGATGCGTGTTGATGTTGAGCGGCGAGTCAAACACCGAGCCGACCTTGATGACGGCGACCGGCATCTGCACTTCCTGGCCGGTGGTCGTCTCGTGCAGGATGACGCGCGCAAACACAAACTGGCCGTTGTCGGGCAGCGCCGACACATTGGCCGTCACGGTGAAGCTCTTGGTCTCGCCCGGCGCGAAGGTGTAGCTGGCCTGATCAAGCGTGACGGTGAAGTTGGGCGTGGCCGATACGACCGTCCACGTATAGGTGGCCGTGGTGGTCAGGGCATTTTCGGCGGTGCGCATCCACGAGCAGCTCAGCAGACAGTTGCGCTGGGCGAAGCTGGGGATGTTCAACGACTCGAGGGTCTTGGTGCCGCTGATAAAGGCCTGATAGTCGGCGGTGGGCACGTTGAACAACAGACCGGGATCCATCGAGTGGGTCAGGTTGATGCGGCCCGCGCCCTGATCGAACGGCGTGGCGGCAGTGGCGGCATCTTCCTTGAGGATGGGCACGGCGCCCGTCATCAACGCGGCCTGAATCTCCGACGGCGTCCAATCGGGGTGCAGCGCCTTGAGCAGCGCGCCCGCGCCCGCGGTGTGCGGGCTGGACATCGACGTGCCGTTGTAATACTCGTACAGGTTGCCGTCGGGCGTCCAGTTCTCGCTGTTCTGCGGCGTCACGCCCGCCAGGATTTCCACGCCGGGCGCGGCGTTATCGGGCTTGATCTGGTTCCAGTTGTTGGCGCTGGGCCCGCGCGAGCTGAACGAGGCCATCACATCGCCGGTGCGGGTGAAGGGATAACCGCCGCTCAGCGTGATGGTTACCACGTTGGTGGGCACAGCCGTCAGCAGGTAGGTAACCAGATTCTCACCGGCAGTGGAGAGCGCGGTGGCGTTTCGCTCAAGGTGCACGCCCGGAATCCAGTGCGCGTCCAGCGACAGGCCCTGGTTATCGGCCGAATTCACCAGGATGAAGCCGCCCGCGCCGCCCAGCATCACGTTGCGCGATTTCTCGATGCGGGCGTTGATGCCACGGCGGCAGACCACCACATCGGTGGCCTGGAAGGTGCCGGCGGTAAAGGGCTGGGTGCACTGCCCCGGATAGGTGTCACCGGCGAACTGCGGCGGAGCCAGCACGGCTTTGCCGGTGATGCCGCCAGTGGCCGAAGCACCCCGCAAGCCGGTGGGCGGCGTGCCAAACGTCGAGGTCACGACCACATCGGCCAGCACCGTCCGATCGTGCTGCATGGCGGCCGAGGTGTTGGTCCACGGACCGAGGTGCGCCACGGTGCCGGCGGTGGGGCCGCTGTTGCCGGCCGAGGCCGACACAAAGATGCCAGCCGCGCGGGCGTTCAAGAAGCCCAGTTCAACGGGATCGCCGAACGGGTTGTTGCCGCCGCTGATCGAGAAGTTGATAACGTTCACGCCATCCAGGATGGCCTGATTGATCGCCGACAGGCTGTCCACATTGCCGCAGCCGCCGTCAGCCGAGTTGTTGGGATCGCCTTCCCAGCAGACCTTGTAGGCGATGATGCGCGCGCGCGGCGCCACCCCGCTGACGATGGGCGAACCGCTGACGGTGGCCGTGGTGCGGTTGCCGCCGGCCGTGGACGCGGTGTGCGTGCCGTGGCCGCCGTTATCCAGCGGCGACTTGAACTCGGTGGCGGTGGCGATGTTCACCGCGTTGTACCAGTACGCGCCGATGATCTTGTCGTTGCAGACAAAGGTGCCGTCGCTGGACTGCGTGGGCACGGGCGCGCACACGCCCAGTTTCTGGCTGTAGTTGATGCCCGTCACGCTGGTGAACGGGAAGGTGTAAGCGCCGCCGTAGGCGCTTGGCCCTGACTCGAATGAAGGATGCGTCATGGTGTACTGCAGGGTGGGCGTCAACGGATTGGGCGACCAGATGCCCGTGTCGATCACGCCGATGACCACACCCTCGCCCGACACATCCTGCCCGCCCAGGGCGGCCCAGACGGAGGGCGCGCCAATCCATTGCGGGCCGCGGTCAGTATCGATATGCTGAATTTCCGACTTGTAAATGGCTGTGACGCCGGGCAGCGCGCGCACTTTGGCCACGGCCGAAGCGGGCAATCGCAGCGCCACGCCGTTCATGGCGGCCTGGTAATTGGCCACGGCCTTGGCATCGGGGCTAATCTCCCGGACGGCGGCCACAAAAGCGGCCTGCTTCTGCGCCAGGTAGTTGATGTACGCCTTGCTGGCCGGAGTATTCGCGTCAAATTGCTTGGCGCCGGTTTCTTCAGGAGCAGTCGGCGCCAGACCGTTGATGCCGCCGGCGTAGTTGACCACGTCGGGATCACTGAGGCGCACGATGATGAGCACCTCGGCATCACCCAGGGCGGCATACTCGTCTTCTTCCACGTTGGCTGCCTGCAATGGACGGCTGGTACTCTGACCACCGTTGAAGCCGTCGCGGGTGACCTGGCCGACAAAGGCGGGCTTGGTCGCCGCGGCCGCCGGACGGGCAGCCGGTGCGGCTGGCGCCGAAGGCTCCACCTGGATGGCGCCGACCGGCCCCACGCCGATGAGCGATAGCAGCAGAGCCACGGCCACCACCACATTCAACACTGTCTGCTTACTGCGATACATTGTGATCTCCTTGCAGGTTGTGAAATGGGCTGCGTGTTTCAGGCGCTCGATGCACGACACGGGGGGTTCATGGAGTTGGTCTGAGTGGGCATCACCTCCCGGATAAGAATAGCCAAATGGCTTGCAGCCAGCCGTCTTGACGATCAGCTGGGCATCCACGGCAGTCGCTCTTGTGGCAGAGCCGACTGATTACTCCCGGAATAGAGAAGGACGAATTGGAATTTCTGGCTGCGTTGGCAATAAAGGCTGCGCGTCCGCGTTACATCGCACGGTCAGGCTGTCCGTCGCTCGGCGTACGTCACAAGCTTGCCTGAGGCTAGGCGGTATTCTGCCATAATCGACAAGTGGTGTCAACACGAAAATCGATGGGGATCACACGCCCGATCGGATCTCGATCCGAAACGGGTTGAAGTCGGTGGCGGTATCATAATAGTCTTCGTGCTCGGCGTGTTTGAGGAAGGCCACCACGCGATAGGTCACCGGCGTCATGAGCGCTTCGATGCCCACTTTGAAGATGTAGTTGGTCACGATCAGACTGAGCGCGCTCTCCCACGCGAATACGCCGAAGACGCTGGCGATGGTCACAAACACGATGGAATCCACGCCCTCGCCGACCAGCGTGCTGCCGATGGTGCGCATCCACAACCAGCGGCCGCGCGTGGCCACCTTCATCTTGGCCAGCACGATCGAGTTGGAGAACTCCCCCACAAAATACGCGGCCAGGCTGGCGACGATGATGCCGCCGTTGGACACGCCGCCCAGGATGGCGTCATACATTTGATCGCCGGCCCGCGCCTGCCAGTTCGCTTCGCCGGGGAGGCGGCCCACCAGCCACAAAACCGCGCCGGCCAGCGCCAGCGCGCCAAAGCCCGCCCAGATCACCCGCCGCGAGCGCCGATAGCCGTACACCTCTGTCAGCACATCGCCAAAGATGTACGAGATGGGAAAGAGCAGCGTGCCCGCGTCGAAGGACAGACGCAGCCAGTCAAGGTTGAACAGGTTCACGCCCCAGTCCACAATTTTGGCCGACGATGCGATGTTGCTGACCAGCAGCACGGTGACGAACAGCGCCATAATGAGATCATAGTATTTATAGGCTTTCATAGCCGTCTCGCTTTCAGGGAAGAAGCCACCCGGCGGGCCGGATGGCTTCTTCATTACCACACAACTGCCGGTGATGCAACCGGGCCGCCTAGCGGCGGACGATGGGCAGATTGAGCTGTCCCAGCAGGTAGGCCAGCGCGCGGCCCATGACCACGCTCCGATCGGTGGCCGTGCCCATCGATTCGAACGGCCATGCCAGGAAGATGACCCGGTAAGCGCCGTCGTTCACGCTGAGCGCGTTCGGCTCGCCCACGTCGTCGGTGAAGGCCGGTACGGCCGGCGCGATCGGCGTGATCTCATCGCTATAGTCCACCCCACCGAAGAGACTATAGTTCATAGGGTAGGCGCCCAGGCCGCCAAACGCCGGGCTGGTGATGACAGCCGTGACGGTCAGCACGCCGGTGTCGTTCTGAGTCTCGGTGCCGTCCCAGTTGATGTGCAGGTAGTCGTGCACAAACGCCGTCGTGCCGGCAGCCTGATCCAGGATGTCCTGGCCGGACATGAACAGCCGTCCGCCGCCGTCCAGGAACGCGGCCAGCTCGGCCTCGTACGGCAGAATGGGGCCGGGGTAAGACGCGCCCGCGAACCACACCACGGCCTTGTGCGCCTTGAGGTAGTTCAACGGCAGCGCCGGATCAACCGACAGGTCCCAGTAGTTATACGTATAGCCGCTGCTGCCCACGGCTGCCTTGTAGTAGGATTCCACGTTCGGTGCGCCGCCGTCATTATCGACCAGCAGCACCTGCGCCACCACGGCCAGAGTCTTGATCGACGCGGTGCCGTTGACGCTCGCATTGGCCTGCGAGGTGGCCTTGACACTGACAGTATCTGACATGCCGTCGGTGGCCGTCAGCGGCACGGTCACTTTGACGCCGACGATGGCCGATGCGCCCGGCGCCACGTTGCCGGTCTGGGTGATGGGCGAGGTGAACGTCGAGTCCCACAGCGTGGTCGGCCAGGCATTGCCGGTCGTCGACAGGTCATAGTCATCGGCGGCGAAGCCGCGATTGTCGATCTTCACCGTGTAGGTGAGGGACTGCCCGGCGCGCGTGCCATCCTGCTGGCTGGCCGGCGAAACCTGCACGACGTTGGCCGGCGACAGCGTCACCAGGAAGGGGCTGCCCACCGCACTCGGCCCTTCGGCCGACACGGCCAGGTAGCCGTCATTGGTGATGACCGAGCCGGCGGTGACGACGCCGGTGCTGGTGATCTGCACGGTGAAGGTAACGGTGGCCGTGCCCGGCTGCAGACCCACACCCAGCGGCCCGCCGGTGGCAACTTGATGCGGCATGGCGATCTGCGGCACCGTCCACACGACCTGGCTGCCGTTAAACGTGCCGCCCGAGCCGGCCACGACAAAAGTGGTGTTGGCCGGAACCGGATCGGTGATGACGACGTTGGTCGCGGTGATGTTGCCGTAGTTGCTGACGGTCACGTTGTACTGCATGACGCTGCCCGGCCCCACCGGAACATCGGGAATCGATTTGCTGATCTGCAGGGCGGGCTGCGTGGTGGGGGTGACGTCGGTGATCTTCCACGCGCCGCGACCGTGCGTGCCGGCCACGATTTGCCGCGTGAAGGAGTTCAGCGCCAGCTGCCAGACCGTCACGATCGGGAAGCCGGTGCCCATCGGGTTCCAGGTGGCGCCGTCATCTGTGGAGACATACGGGCCGACATCGGTGCCCACGTACAGCACCTTCGGATCGCTGGGATCCTGGATGATCGAGTTGGCCGGGATGTCGGGCAGGTTGCTGCTGATGTTCGTCCAGGTCTGGCCGCCATCGCTGGTCTTGAAGACGTGCCCCGGCGTGCTGGGCGTGGCCGCCGAGAAGCCGTTGAAGACGACGTAAGCCACCCGGTAGTTGGAGCGATCGACGGCGAAGGCCGAGACCGGGCGCAGCGGCGTGGTGCCGCTGATGTCCACGCGGTGCCAGACCGGGCTGGCGACGGTCGAGTCGGGCGTCACCCACAGCCAGCCTTCCTCAGTGCCGACGTACAGGGCGGGCGAGCCGGCCGATTTGCCGAGGGCGCTGATGGTGCAGCCGCGCCCGCCGTTGGACGCGGCGCCGGTGCAGCCCGACGTCAGATCGCCGCTGATGGTGTTCCAGTAAACATCGCCCGCGCTGGGCGTCTTGGCGTTGTCGGTGCGGAACACGCGATAGGTGCCCAGATACAGTCGGTTGGAGTTGGCCGGATCCATGATCCACGGAATGTAGAATTCCGAGCGATCATTGGGGATGTTGTTCTTGATCGACGAGTTGGTGAAGAAGTTGGCCATGCCGTCGGTGTAGCGGTACGGGCTGATGCCGTAATAGGTGCCGAACACGAAGTTGGCATCGGTCGGGTCCACCAGCACCTGACCGCCGTCGCCGCTGGCCAGATCGAACCAGGTGTTGCCGACCGTGGCTTTGCGGAAGGTGCCGTTATCCTGCGTGCCGCCGTAGAACCGATCGGGCACGGTGGGATTGGTGGCCACGCTGGTGAACTGGCCCAGCACCAGGTTGGATCGGAACAAAGTGGCGGCGGTGTTGGGATTGACCAACCCGTTGAGGTTGCGCCAGTCGGTGGCGTTGAGCGGATCGCCCGTGTTCAAGCGCCCGCCGCGCGTGGGCGACCACCACACGCCGCCGTCGTTGCCGATGGCGACGATGGCGGGATTATCGGCCCGGATGGCGATGGCGTGATAGTCGGGGTGCAGGTTGAAGCCCAGATCGACCCAGCTGGCGCCGCCATCCATTGAGCGATAGATGCCGCCCGAGCCGGTGGCGTAGTTGTACAGGCCCAGCGCGTACACCACCGTCGGCGAAATGGGATCGACGCCGATCACGTTGTCGTACCAGCATTGCGAGCCGCAGTAATCGCCAATGACGGCGGTGCTGGTCTGACTCCAGTTCTGGCCGTCGTCGGTCGATTTCCAGACGGACGACGCTTGCCGCGCGGCGCCGATGTAATATTCAAAGCCGGTGTACAACGTGGCCGACACCGCCGCGGTGGGCCGCGAGATACCCAGTGCAAAGCGCGTGGGACCAGCGGCATAGTTGGCGCCGGCCGGCAGGCCGTTCATGGCCGTGGTCCAGGTGGCGCCGCCGTCCACTGTCTTGGAAATGCCGCGGCCCAACATCGATGCGTAGATGACCTGCGAGTTCTGCGGGTCCATCACCATGTCCGTCACGCCCGCAAACTCCAGCGGATCCACCGACGCGGTCAGCACCATCGTCCAGTTGACGCCGCCGTCGGTGGACTTCCACACGCCGAAGGGCGAAGCATCGGGCGGCGAGGTGCGGCGCGCGCCGCCGCGGCCGCGTAGCGTGCCGACGTACACCGTGTTGGGATCGTTCGCATCGACGACGATCTTGGAGATGGACACATTGGTGAAGTAGCCGGCCGCGCTGACTTTGAAGAAGCTGTTACCGGCATCAACGGACTTGAGCACACCGTTGCCAAAGTAGCTATCGCCGGACAGGGCGCCTTCGCCCGTGCCCACATACACGATGTTTTCGTTGGACGGGGCCAGCGCCAGCGCGCCAATGGCCAGTGAGCTGAGCTGATCGGTTTTGGCCGTCCAGGTGCCGGTATAGGGCGAGGCCAGCGTCCACACACCGCCCTGCGCCCCGCCCAGATACATGGTGTAAGGCGCCGACGAGCGGATGGCCAGTGCGCCGATGCGGCCGGTCATGGCATCAAAGGTGTTGTCACCGCGCGCCACCAGCACCATCGGATCCGGGCCAACGTTGGTCCACGCGCCGCCATACGCCGACGGCGCGGCCGGCCTCGACTTAAGAGCGTTGCTGAACTGCGTGGCCGCCTGCGCGCGCAGCCGGTTGGCGTCGTACATGGTGAATGGCACATCGGGGTCGTGCGTCACACGCCGCGAGTAGAACGCGTCGGCGCGTTCCAAGGGCAAATCCTCGTCTTCTTCCGTCAGGCCCGTTTCCTTGCGCTGGGGCGGGGCCGGCCATTGATCGTCAGCGTTATTGGGAACGTTGACCGATCGGCTGGCGGTGGACTGTCCGGCAGCCGCCGCGCGTGAGGTGTCCACCGCGCCTGCCGGCGCGATGCCGACCGACGCCAGCAGCAGCGCCACGATCGCTAAACCACTCAATACCGCGTGGGTCTTGCGTTGCATGGGTTTGTCTCTCCTTGTCTGTGTAATCTAAGGTGCAAAGTCGATAAGCCATGCAGAGCGAATGCTGGCAGCGCCGACATCACCTCCTTGCAAAAGCCCTGCTGATTGAGTGCGCGCAAAGACGGCTGGCCTGTGGAAGCCGGTCGGGGAACGCGAGCGCAACGGCCGTTTGACGGTTGTTCTCTAACTGCCGATCGTGTGAAGAAGCAAAGGCAGCAGGCTGGACTGCCTTTGCGGGATGCCGCCGGGAAGCGGCGCGCACCTATTGTGCTACCAGTGCGTCAGGATGTCAACCCGCGACAACCGGATACCGCGGGTGGCGGTCAGCCGGGGCAGGCGCCCCGGCGGGCTTAGGGGAAGCCCTTATCCGCCCGTGATCACCGCAATCAGGCGCAGCTCATCGTCGTCGCCCAGCTGTTCCGAATCGAACACCAGCTGCTGGCCGCGGACGGCCAGCACCGTGGCGGGCGAGAGGCCCAGGCGCTCGATCAACTCGCGCACGGTGCATTGACCGGGCACTTCCCATTGTTCATCGCGATACGTGACTTTGATCATGACGGCGCGGCCCCGGCGACGAGGTCAGGGCCAATACGAATTGCTAGTCCAGCAGCCGGGTCAGGTCGGCGGCCGGCCCGGCCCGATAGATCTTCAACGCCTCACGGAACCGATCGGGCAGCTCCGGCCGATCGAGCAGCCGGGGTTCGCCAATGTGCGCGGGATCGATTTCGACGAGCGCGGCGATCAGCACGCCGTGCTTGAAGATCGCCACGGGCGACAGCTCAATGTCGATGTCGCGCACAAACACCTGCGCCTCACGGCCGCGCGCATCCAGCCCCAGCACCTCGGAGCGCGGCATGGCGTAGCCGCGCGCGGCCAGCCAGTTGAAGATCGCTTCACCCTCGATGGGACGATTGCGCTCTGTGATGATCTTGACCGGCGTAAACAGAAACGGCCGATCGAACAGCCGCACGCCCAGCGTCAGGGGCACTTCGCCCTGCGCCAGTTCGCGCCAGCCGGCCGCGGCGGCCGCGGCCGCGACTCCGGCGGCTTCGCCCGTCAGGAGCAGCGCGCGAAAATCATGAGAAATACAGAGACCGTTGAGCGTGGTGGTGATGAACATGGGATCAGGCTGGTTGACCGTCGGGCGTTGATGACTGACCGGCGCAGGGTGTGATCAGGCGCAGCCGGCTGACGACCGGTATTGTATCATAGCCTGCCCGTCGGCCGGCCCGGCCCGCAACAAAAAAAGGCGCACTGTCGGCTGACAGTGCGCCCGGACTACGCCGGCCGGCGCTTACTTGGCGAACTGGAACAGCGCCATCCGTTCCATGCCGGAACCTTCACCCAGGTCCAACAGCATGGTCTTGCAAGACCTGGCATAGTTCGCCGGCGTCTTCCAGTTGAACTGGTAGTAGCCGTTGCCCTGATTGAGCAGGCCCGAGTTGCCGGTCGCATACTCCTCGATCAGATCGGGGGTCACACCGATCGGGCAGGCCAGACTGAGCGCGGTCACTTTCACGCTCGCCAGATTGGTCACCGGGTTGCCGTTGGCATCGGTAATCCGCCATTTGAGGGGGATGGCCTGGCCGGAGTTGGCCGAGTTGAGCAAGGGCGGATTATCGACCGGCTGCGAGAAGCCGGTGAAGTTGTAGATGACGTGGTACGCGGCCGAGGCCGTGGCGGAATTACCGGCGTTGTCGGTGGCGGTGCACACGACCGTCCTGGCGCCCACGCTGCCGGTATTGACTGCGCCACAGCTGGCTGAGGCCACACCGGACAGGTTGTCGCTCGCGTTCGGGCTGGCGACGGCGCTGCCATTCAACAGCACCGGATTGGGCGAAACGGTCGGGTTCTGCACCGGCGGCGTCGCGTCGATCTTGAACGTCAGCGACTTGGTTGCTTCGGTATTTCCCGCATAGTCGATGGAGCGGTATTCAAGCGTGTGGTCGCCGTCGCCGGTCACCTGGAACGGCCCGGTATAGGTGGTGAAGCTGCCGCCGTCGAGGCTGTACTGGATGGCGCTGACCTCGGTGCTGCAGCTGCCCGAATCCACGCCGGTCAGTGTGACGGTTGGATTCTTGTACCAGCCGTTTACAGCCGCCGGTGACAGATCGACGCTGGTGGTTGGTGCCACCGTCTCCACCGCAAAGCAGGCGGAACTGACACCAGAGACATTGCCTTTGATGTCCTTGGCAATCCACTTGATGGTGGTGGTCTCATCGAACAGGAAGACCTGTCCGGGTCGGCGCGGGCCCTGCGCCTCCCAGGTGGTGGACGCGAGGGTGGGCGTGGAGCCATCGAGCGTGTAGTAGATCACGGCCGGCTCGTTGACGTATTGGAATGTCGCGCGGAGCGGGGTCTGGGCCGCGCCGCCATTGGGCACGATCGCCGCTTCGGGGGGCGTGGTATCGAAGGCGTAGTGGAGGGCCGTCTCGAGCAGACCGTAGTTGCCCGAGGCGAACTCCATGGCCTCAAACCGGCCTTCGGTGGCATAGTTGGGCTGGAAGCCAACGGCGCTTTGCGAGGTGCCGGTTGAGGTGGAGGTGAAGCGATCGGCGCCGGCCTCAAAGCTGTAGGCGATGATGTCCTTGCGATACCAGTGGTCGTCGGCGCTGTTGCCCGCGGCCGAATAGAGCACGTCGGCGATGGGGCCGGTCCGCTCCGGCAGGATGACGGTGTTGCGCTCTTCCTTGATCCGGTTCAGCACCAGGTCGGCGCCCGCGAAGAAGTAGGCTTCCACGCCGATGTTCGGCGCCGGCAGCGTGACGCGGCCGGACAGGATGTAGGCGCCGGGCGACCACATATAGTATCCGCCGTAGGTGTGGATATTCATCGAGAACTTGATGTTCGTGAAGGTATCCACCAGCCACTTGTCGTTCTGATTCTCGGGTTCAGAGAACTCCGACGGCCCGGCGTAGACCTCGCTGGTGCAGCCGGTCGATGCGCCGTCGTAACCGTCGAAGATGGAGCCGACGGAGTTGTTGCGGTTGTTGTCCACTCCCCACGTGTTGCGATTGGTCGGCATGCCGCTGGTGGCGGTCAACGGGCAGTAGCGCGTCAGGTTCTTGCGCTGGCTGGCGAAGTCGTACATGGAGTAGTGTGAACCATCGGGGTTGTACGACGGCAGGATGAAGATGTCGAGGTTATCGACGAAATCCTTCGTCGTCGGATCGATGGCGTAGTTGCGCAGCAATCGTTCGGCAGTCTCCACGCACACCAGCGGGGTCACCCATTCGCGGGCGTGCTGCTGGCAGAAGAAGAAGACGCCGATCTTGGAACCATCGCGCTGCTTGCCGATGCGGATCACCTGCAGCTGGAATGGCCCGCGCTGCACGCTGGGCGGCGCGCTCAGGCCATCGGTCAGGTTGGCCAGCGAGTGGGCGAGCACGGCGGTGCCGCCGGCATTGCCCGCGTAAGTGTAGGCTGTGACCAGCGCGCTGGCCGCCGGACTGGCATTGATGGCGGCGGCCACTTGAGCCGCCGTGCTGACGATCGTGCCGGCTGAGTTGGTGCCAAGACGAACGGTGATCCGGCTGCCCGTCACGGAGACGCTCAACGGCTGATTGGCCGCGCCGGGATTGAGAAATTCGGCTTGAACCTGATTGCCGCCTTCGTGCCCCCAGGCCTTGGATTCAAGGTAAACGGCTCGTGCGGTATTGCCGGGCGCCGCCAGCACGTTGGCGTTGGAGTCCATCACGGCCATGGCCTTGCGCTGATAGCCGTTGGTCTTGTAAGGCAGATCGATGATCTCCGCCAGATCTGGAAACTCGACGGCGAGGTCGTTGATGCGCTGATAGACCTCGGTTGGATCCATGTAGTGAGTGAAGAAGCCTTTCTGATAGCCGTCGGCCAGCGGCGGCAGACCGCCGCCCACCCAGGTGTTGACCGGAGCTTCGGCAAAGGCGCCCGTGCTGGAGGCCACGCGGACTGTCGCCGGTACCGGCGTCGTCGAGCCGGCCGCGCCGACTCGCACGAGCAGGCGGTGGTACATGTACTGGCTGGCATCGGTGAATTTGGACATCGTCGACGCCGAGCCATAATCGCCGTCGGCGGGCTTCCACGCCATCGCCAGGGTGGGGCCGCCCGAGTTGGTGCCCAGCGAAGTGCGCGCGGCCACCGCCAGGAAGCGGCCGGCGTAGTTGGTGAAATAGTCAACGCGCATGATGGTGATCTCGCCACCCGGATCGAAGCCGGCGGCGTTGAGCAGCCGGGCGGCGCCGTTGCGCAGCAGGCCGGCCAGGCCGTCTGACTGTGGGCTGTTGCTGCCGCCAGATGTCTGGCCTTCTTCGGCGGTGGTCTGCGCGCGCTGTTCAGCCGCGAGGGCAGCTTCACGCTCGGCGCGCGCGGCCAGCCACGTCGAATAGTCTTCGACAGTGGCGCCTGCCTGATAGCCGAGCGCTTCGAAATAGGCGCATTCGTCGGCGGTGACAAAGGCGTTGATGGTCACGCTGCCGTCGCCGTTCTCACGGACATACTCGGCCAGATCAGCGCCATAGGCGTGCAAATTGTCGATGGCGGCGCGGTTGGGCAGGCGGAATTCCACCAGCGCGGGATATTCTTCGCCGGTGTCCGGATCCAGCGTGGCCGCCGGGCACAGACTGGGTGACGGATCGAGCCGGACGGGCATGGCGCCGGCCGGCGCCACGATCAACGCCAGCAGCACCATCAGGGTGGTCAGCTGCCAGGCCCGGCGGGCAGACTGGCGGGGGCGGATCGAACGATCGGGTGTAACAGGCAAGTTCATCATTTCCTCCCGGGGCAGTTTAGGTTGTCGCCATGTTGCTGATAGCTGCATCTGACGGGTGGGACACCTCAACAGTGGTGAAGCGTGACGGCAGCGGTTGGCAGTTAGGACACCTCCTTAGAATACCCGCACCAGGCTTGACTGTGTTCCCCGCAGCTGCAGTCAAGGGTGCGGCGGTGTGGCATCGATCTCGGCGATCGGGCGGAACGGTGCGTCGATCAGGCCGCTTGATGCAAGACGCCGACGCATGGCGCGCCTTGATAAGTGAGCAGAGTCGTTAAGCGATTGGCAATGGGCCGGCCTCCTGTCTATCGGAAGAAATCAATCCACTCAATCGAGAACCGGCGAGTCTGCGCCGACAAGAAAGCGGGTGGAAGGTCAACTTCGATATAGCCGGCCAGCGTTCCGCTGAGTTGTTCAGCCGGCATCGATCGCGCGTTCAGCCAGTACGGGCTGTCGGCTGCGATGCGCTGAGCGGAGCCGTTGTCATGTGTCACCGTCTCGTGCGGCAGGGCGGCATCACCGGCCGACAGCGAGAGTTCGATGAGGGTGGTAGCGTAGGTAAAGCGCAGCCGTTCCAGACCGCTCAGGTGGAATTGCAGGCTGATCTGCCGGGGATAATCACCACTCACGATCTCGACATCGGCCCGGCCGATGCCGCTGTCGCTGGTGATCTGGATGATGGCCGTCTGACCGGCCTGCAGGGTGGTCAGTTCAGCGTCCTGGCTGTGAAGGATGTACTTGAAGGCTGGCGGAGATTGCGGAGAGGCCGGCGAGTGAAGCTGACCCGTCGTTTCGGTGGCGGACGGGGTGGCGGCAGGTGGTGGCTGGCAGCCGGCATTGGCCAGCAAGCCTGCCAGACATGTCAGAGACAAAAGTGAGGCGAGCCCAAACGAGCGATAGTCGTGACCGTACATTGTTCCCGTGAGGCACGATCGGCTGCGCTGCCCGATAGAGTGGACAGCAGTATACGCAGTACCTGCCGGTCATGCCATCCGGGCAGTCACGGTATTTAGCGCGAAAATACCCGGTATTCCGGCGGAAAACGGCGCATCAAATTGAAATTGATGGTTGGGGGCTATGTCTCGAGAGGCAGGATGCCCCGGCGCAGGGCGTAGCGGATCAGGTCGGACTGGGTGCGCAGCCGCAGTTTGCGCATCAGATTGCCGTGGTGCATTTCAACGGTCCGGGGACTGATGGACAGGCGGGCGGCGATTTCGGTGTTGTTCAGGCCTTCGGCGGCCAGATGCAGCACTTCCTGCTCGCGGATCGTCAGAGTGTCGTAAGGGTCCAGCGGGGTTTCGTGGGCTTTCTGCACATAGACTTCGATGGCGCGCTCATTCAATGGCGGGCTGAGAAAGAGGCGGCCGGCCAGGCTCAATCGGATGGCCTGAATCAAATCCTGGGCGTTCGACTTTTTCAGCACATAGGCTGAGGCGCCTGCCCGCAAAGCTTCCAACACGTAGGCTTCATTCTCGTGCATGGAGAGGATGACAACCGCGGTTTTGGGCCAGCGCCGCTTGATCTGACGGGTCACCTCCAGGCCGCTCAACTCCGGCATCATGATGTCGGCCACCAGCACGTTGGGCTGCAGGCGCGCCACCAACTCCACGGCTTCCAGCCCGGTCGCGGCTTCGCCCACCACGCGGAACTCGGCCTCGGCCTCCAACAGCACGCGCAGGCTTTGCCGGACGACATGATGATCATCGGCCAGTGTGATCGTTGTCACTCTGAACCCCCAGCGAGGTGGTGGCCGGCCCAATCGGCAGATCGGCCATGACGCGCGTGCCCGATTCCGGCGCCGATTCAATCGTCAGCTTGCCGCCCAGCAGGCGCGCCCGTTCACGCATGCTGGCCAGGCCGCTGGAACTGCCCGCCGCCAGCATCGCTTCAGGATCGAAGCCAACGCCCCTGTCTTCAACCTGAAGGCCAAGGACGCCCTGATCAACCCACAGGGTGACTCGCGCTTCGAGCACGCCGGCGTGCCGGGCGATATTGGTCAGGGCCTCTTGAATGATGCGGTAAGCGGTCGTCTCGCACTCCGGCGCAAAGCGCTGATTCTCCAGGCCCGAGTGCTGAAAGGCGACGGCCACGCGGGTTTGCGATGAATAGCGTTTTATGTGCCACAGCAGCGTCGGCAGCAGACCCAGATCGTCAAGCATCGCCGGCCGCAGATCAAGCGACAAGTTGCTCACCCGATCCATCAGGTCAACGACCATCAACCGCGCCTCTCTAAGCGGCTGGGCCGCGGCCTGACCGGGCAACCGGCCAATCATCTCCAGCGTCAGGCTTAGGCCGGTTAATGCCTGGCCGATTTCATCGTGCAACTCGCGCGCCACCTGACGGCGTTCGGCTTCCTGCACGGCCAGCAAGCGCCGCGACAGGCTCTGCAATTCCTCGCGGCTGTTCTGCAGCTGATCCCACAGGCGGGCGTCTCGAATGGCGACACCCAGCTGATTGGCCACTTCGCGCGCGATCTCCACGTGCTCCGACCGAAACGCGTCCGGCTGGTGCGCCAGCAGGTGCAAAACGCCGATGAGCTCGTCCTGCGCAACGATCGGCATGCTCAACGCCGAACGGAAGCCGCCTGCCGCCCGCGCGCACGTCAGCGCCACGTCGAGCGGCAGCTGCTGCAGATCTGCCACCAGCTGCGCTTCGCCGCGTTTCAACGCATCCAGCAACCGGGCGGTTGCGCCAGACACCTCCAGCGGCAGCCGCCTTTCCGTCGAGTGCCCACCGGCGTGTCCGTCGACTTCCGCGGCAAAGGTCAAAACTTGCCCGGCCTGAAAATCAAGCAGGCTGATACTGGCGCACTGGCACGGCAGCAGCTTCAGGATGCTGAACGCCACCCGCTGTGCGCTGGCCTCCAGTGACTGGGCATTGAGTATCGCCTGATCGATTTCGTGCAGAATCTCAAGCCGCTCGGCATACTGCTGAAGTCGCTGGTCGGCCCGTTGGCGTTCAGCAATTTCTGCAACCAGCCGGGCGGTGCGATTCTCGACCCGGGCTTCGAGGTTGTGCTGCAAATTCTTCAAGGCAGATTCCAGGTAAATCACCACCATGAAGAACGTGAAGCGCACCCCGGCATTCCAGTAGGGTGTCAGGGCATCTGAAAAGCTGGCGCCCGACAGCAGGTCGGCGATCAACCACGTGGCCACGCCAAACGTCGCCACCAGACTGCCGGCCCGCCAATCCAGCAGCCAGGTCACCAGGGAAATCGGCAGCAGGTAAAACACTGAGAAAGAGACCTGGGCGCCGGTGACGAAATCGAGAACGCCCAACAGCGCCACCAGGCTCACGCTGGCGGCGAAGATAATCGGTCTTGGCTGTTGGCTTAATCGCAGGATTAACGTCATGCCAGTCCGGTCGGCAGCGATGCGGCCCGCGCATCAGACCACCAGGCGCTACAACCGGGAGCGGCATTAAGGGCTGTTGCCAAGCAGATCGATTCGGGCGATCCCCCTCGCCCGATCTGGCTTATCAGTCTTGGTAGATCCAATTTTCAGGCTCAAGACCCCTTCGGGTGACAGCCCGTCACTTTTGCCGCTGGATTGTCACACCGCACCGCCCGCAATGAGTGCATGTGTCCAGCGGGAACACATTTGGATCTCCTGAGTCTCCATTCCCCCGGCGGCCCACGCGCAGACCAGCTTTAATTATACTGCCCGGGCGCGCGCTTCACAATCAAGCCACTCGCTCGTGTGCGCGTCAAAGTTCGGCGTGGCTCAGGGCCGGCGAACAGCGTCTCGTCGGCGCACGCCCGTCAGGCGCGAATTCATTCGCCGGAGAAGTCGGTCGGCAAAACAATGACGCACGCCCACTCGCCCGCTGCCTCGAAGTCGGGCGGCCGACGGCATAATCTCTCACACGGTGGGCCCTGCCGCGATCACGGCCGGCGCAGCCTGAGTCTCAAACGTCTTGAAGTTCTTCACAAACAGCGCCGCCAGTTCGCGCGCCTTTGCGTCGTACGCGGCTTTGTCCGCCCACGTGTTGCGCGGGTTGAGCACCTCGCTCGGCACTGTGGGACACGCCACCGGCATCGCCAGCCCGAAGATCGGATCGACTTCGGTGGGCACGTCGTCCAGATCGCCGTTCAGGGCGGCCCGCACCATCGCCCGCGTGTGGGCGATCTTCATGCGCTGGCCCACGCCATACGGCCCGCCGCTCCAGCCGGTGTTGACCAGCCACACCTGCGCCTGGTGCCTGGCCAGTTTTTCGCCCAGCAGGCGCGCATACACCGTGGGATGCAGCGGCAGAAACGGTGCGCCAAAGCACGTGCTAAACGTCGCCTGCGGCTCGGTGACGCCGCGCTCCGTGCCCGCCAATTTAGCAGTATAACCACTTAGAAAATGATACATGGCCTGCTCAGGCGTCAGCTTGCTGATGGGCGGCAGCACGCCAAAAGCGTCGGCGGTGAGGAACATGATGTTGCGCGGATGCCCGCCCACGCCGGGGATCACCGCGTTGGCGATGAAGTCGATGGGATAGGCCGCGCGCGTGTTCTCCGTGATCGTCTCCAGATCGAGCAGCAAAGATCGATCGGCCGGATCGACCACCACATTCTCCAGCACCGTGCCAAAGCGCCGCGTCGTCGCGTAAATCTCAGGCTCGGCTTCGGCCGACAGTTTGATCACTTTGGCGTAGCAGCCGCCCTCGAAGTTGAACACGCCGTCGGCGCCCCAGCCGTGCTCGTCGTCGCCGATCAGGCCGCGATCAGGGTCGGCACTAAGCGTGGTCTTGCCCGTGCCCGACAGCCCGAAGAACAACGCCGTATCGCCGTCCGGCCCCACATTGGCCGAGCAGTGCATGGGCAGCACGTTCCGGCCGGGCATCAGATAGTTCAACACCGTGAAGATCGATTTCTTGATCTCGCCCGCATAGCGTGTGCCCATGATCACGATCAGCCGCTGCGCAAAGTTGAGGGCAATCACCGTCTCGCTGCGCGTGCCGTCGGTCGCCGGATCGGCTCTGCACTCCGGCGCGTGCAGAATCGTAAAATCCGGCTGGAAATCAGGCAGATCGGTGGAGGCGGGCCGGATGAACAGGTTGTTGGCAAACAGATTTGTCCACGCCATCTCGTCGATCAGTCGTACGCGCAGCCGATTGGCCGGGTCCGCACACGCGAACAGATCGCGCACAAACAGCTCGCGGCCGTTAAGATAATCAATCGCCTTGCGCCGCAGGCCGTCGAACTGCGCCTCGCTCAACTCGCCGTTCTTCGCCCACCAGATGTCGGCCGCGCTCGACGGTTCACGCACCACGTACTTGTCGTTGGGCGAGCGGCCGGTGTGCGGTTTGGTGATGGCGACCAGCGGACCGTCCTTCGTCAGCTGGCCTTCGCCGCGCCGCACTGCAAACTCCGTCAATTCCGCGGGCGACAGGTTCCAGTGCACATCGCAGCGCGGCCGCAAGCCGTGCTGGTCGAGGCCGTAAGTGCTTTGAAGATTCATGGCTCCTCCCGGTGAGTGATGACTACAAGTAACGATTAACGAGTAAGATCGGCGGCATCAGCATTTGTGACGATAGGCAACGTCTGCAAGGGATGGGGCACATACAGCAGATCGGTGCGCGGCCCGATCGATCTTCTCGCCCGATCGATCCCCTCACCGATGGAATTAACCGCGACCATCCCGCACTGCTCAATCACGTCGGGGCAGGCGCTGCCTGCGACGATGACGGTGTGTCTGAGCAGCACCTGCGCCAGCATGAAGGCGCGCTGCTCGCCGGGCCGACAACCGTTGGCGCGCAGGTCATTCAACAGCTGCGCCAGATCATGCGCCTGCGCCAGCGCCCGATGGAAATTCTGCTCCCCCACGCCCTGCCCCGCCCCTTCCGGGCAACGCGCTTCGACGATGATGACTCCGCCCGGCTTGATCGGCGGCGCCGCGCTCAGCGCCAGATACGTCACCGCGCGACTGGCCTGATACAGGTTCACGTCCTTGGGCGGATCGACCTTCGCCACAACCACAGCGTATTGGCGGGGTACACGCACTTCGTACAGGCCGCGCGCGAGGCGAATCAGCGCCTCATGCACTGCAATCGGATCGCCGGCCTTCACGGCCACCACGCGCCCCTCGGCGTCCAACACCACGTTGACCACGAATTTCAGCCCGATCATCCGTGCGCGTTCGCGCACGAAGTCCTGAAACGGATTGCCTGCCACGCGGCCCAGGCGCACAGCGGGATGATCGAGAAAGTGCGAGCCGTGCGTGTATTCGATGGTGGCCGCGTCGCCGCAGCCGATGACGACCGTTTTGCCGCCGCCCGAATAGCCCGCGTACTGGTGCGGCTCCACCACGCCTGTGGCAATGATCAGATCGGCGTCTTGCAGCCGCGCCGTCACGCCGTCGACGCACTGCGCCGGATCATGATCGATCACACGATAACGCTCCACGACGGCCGCGCCCAGTTTGGCGATCTTCTCGGCGCGGGTGCTGGGTCGGTGCATGCCCACCGCGCACAACAAGGTGATGCCATCAGCGGGCACGCCCGCCGCTTCGAGCTCACGCAGCAGCGCGGGCACGATGGCGTGATCGGGACAGGCGCGGGTGGCGTCGGTGAAGATGATGACAACGCGCGAAGCCGCCCGCGCCAGCGCGCGCAGCGGCTTCGATTGTTCAGGTGCCGCCAGCGCCGCGCCGATCTCGCGCTGCAGATCGATCGGCGCGGCGAAGTGTGGCTCAATCGTCGTGAAGGTCCAATCGGGCGGCAGAGACCAATCGGGCCGTGCCATGAACGTAACAGCTAATGAGTAATGAGTAACTGTTCTTTACTCATCACTCATCACTTTTCACTTCAACGCGCTCATCGTGTCGCGGATGATGGCGACCGATTTGTTGGCCATGGCCTGTTCTTCGTCGGTCAGCTTCAGTTCGATGATCTGCTCGATGCCGTTGGCGCCCAGCTTGACCGGCACGCCGAAGCAGATGTCGTTGAGGCCGTATTCGCCTTCGAGGTAGGCCGAGCCGGGCACGATCAGTTTTTGATCGGTCAGCACGGCGATCGCCATTTTGGCGAGGGCGGCACCGGGCGCGTAGTAGGCGCTGGTCTTGAGCAGGTTCACGATCTCGCCGCCGCCTTTGCGCGTGCGATCGACGATGGCTTGCAGCTTGTCGGCGGGCAGCCATTCGGTGAGCGGCACGCCGAAGACGGTGGAGTAGCGGGTGAGTGGCACCATCTCATCGCCGTGGCCGCCCAGCACCACGGTGTGGACGTTTTCGATGGACACATTGAGCTCGGCGGCGACGAAGGCCGCAAAACGCGCGCTGTCCAGAATGCCGGCCTGCCCGATAATGCGGTTCTTGGGCAGCCCGGAATGCTTGTAAGCCAGGTAGGTCATGGTGTCCAGCGGGTTGGTCACCACGATGACGACGGCGTTGGGCGAGCGGGGCAGCGCGTTGTCCAGGATGTTGGTGATGATGGCCTGGTTGGCGCCGACGAGGTCTTCGCGGCTCATACCGGGTTTGCGCGGGAAGCCGCCGGTGATGATGAGGATGTCGGAGTTTTCGGTGCCGTCATACGAGCCGTTGGCGGTGCCCACGACGCGCGAATCGTAGCCGATGATGGGGCCGGCCTGTGTCAGGTCCAGCGCTTTGCCCACGGGCATCGTCTCGGTCTGGGGAATGTCCACCAGCACCAGGTTTGCTACGTTGGCCTGCGCCAGCCACAGCGCGCACGATGCGCCGACGTTGCCGGCTCCGATGATGCTGATCTTGTTTCGCATGATACGCTCCTTTTGGGAAAGTGGGGGTGAAGTCTGCTGCACCTTGATTGGATGCGCAGGCGGTGGGAAACGTTTCAAACCACGCCCCCGCCCGGCGCGCCGCTGTCGTCGTGATCAAACAATCGGGCTTGAGATAGACCGCTATCTCAAGCCCGACGAGGACTCAGGGAATAATCCGCTCCGGATCGATGGGCCGGTTCTGTTCGGCGTCCAGTACTTTGCGCAGCGCCTCGATCGCCACCTGCACCATCGAGTCGTCCGGCTGGCGCGTGGTCAGGTTTTGCATGGCCAGGTTGGGGGCGATGATGGCGCGCATGATGGGGTTGTCGGAGTGGCGCGCGGAGAAACGGATAAATTCGTAAGCCAGCATGGCCAGCACCGGCAGCAGCAGCAGCCGCAGCACCAGGCTGGCTACGAAGGGCAGACCGGCCAGGTTGAGCGGTGCAAACAGGAAGATGGACAGGATGACGACCGTCAGCAGGAAGGCGGTGCCGCAGCGCGGATGCTGCAGCGAATGGCGCTGTACGTTGTCCACCGTCAGCTCGTCGCCCGCCTCGTAGGCGTTGATGGTTTTGTGCTCCGCGCCGTGATAGGCGAACACGCGGCGGATGTCCTCCAGACGCGCGATCAACACCAGATAGCCGATGAAGATCAGCAGCCGCACCAGGCCTTCCACGAAGGCCGCGCCCAGATGACCCAGCGACGCGTCGAACAGCGTGGAGATCCATTTGGGCGCCAGCAGGAAAATGCCCAGCGCAAACACCAGTGACACGCCCATGGTGCCCCAGGCCAGCGGGCCTTTGAATTCCACGCCCACTTCGCCTGCCGCCACGTTGGCGCTGTACATCAGCGCGCGCATGCCCAACCCCAGCGCGTCCCACAACATGCTGAGTCCGCGCAGAAACGGCACGCGCGAGATGGTGCCCGCGTACAGCTGCGCGTTGACGGGTTCGGTGTGAATGACGATGTTACCCTGAGGGTCGCGCACGGCCACTGCCAGCGCTTTGGAGCCGCGCATCATCACACCTTCGATGACGGCCTGTCCCCCGTAATTGAACCTTGGCCTGGTTTTCATATTCATGGGTGGATTCTAACCGCGCCTGTGCCGGGTGTCAAGAATTATGAAGAAGGGAGGAGCAAGACAATCAGCAACGCGCGCTTGCTGGCGATTGACAGGCGGCTTATACTGAAGACACGGAGGAAAGAAGATGCGCCGCCCGATTGTCCTGCTCGTCGTTCTGGGTTTGCTCGCCGCGTGCGCGCCCGCTGCGCCGACTCCGGCCCCCAAACAGCCCGCGCCTGCGCCGCAAGTAACATCCGCCCCGGCCTTGCCCGCGCTGCCGGCCGCGCCCGCGCCCACCCTCGCGCCGAC